>JAFAMD010000014.1 GCA_019233755.1 Acidobacteriaceae bacterium
CCGGCAGCCACTCGTGCAGCCTCGGCGGCAGAAGAAGGTCCTGCTCAGGAAGATAAGGGCGGTAACCCTTCGGCATAAATCATTATGTGCCGATTCTGTTCCATTAGTTGCGACCGTCTTGCAGAATTCTCGGACACACTCCTAGAGCGATCGCAGGAAGTTAATGATGTCTTGCTGCTGCTGGGTGCTCAGTCTATTGAAGGCTTCGATGACTTTATTAGCTTCGCTGTTGGGGCTCGAGTGGGCCTCGATAGCTTCCACCAGATTGCTAGTCCGTCCGTCATGAAGGAAGAATACGCGCTGTCCGACACCCCAGAGCGGAGCTGTTCGGAACTCATCCGGGCCTGCACCGCCTTGGGTGATGCCATCCGCAAGCCCCCTCCCCATGTGGTGGACCAGAAGATCGGAAAAGAGATTGACTGTCTGGTTCGAAAGCGCGGCGCTCGGACTCGTGGAGGAGCCGCTGGCAATCATCTTGCCAGTCGTAAACGAAGGTGTGTGGCATTGGGTACAGCCGACCTTTGTGAAAGCGGTCCTTCCATTCACGGTGGACGGCGTGTCGGGCGCGGCGGTGGGCGGAGCGAGCATCCGCATGAAGTCGGCAAACGCTTCGATATCCGAGAGGACGGCTGCATTGGGGTTAGAGCCGGCCGCAGGGGCAGGAGTGAAGTTGACTGTATCCTCGGGAGTAGCGTTGAACAGGCAGCCGGGAGTCTCGTCGCGCTCTTGGGGAAACATCTGGTTGGTGATTCCCATTTCAACGTTGTATGCCTCGCCTGCGAAAACGAGCAGGCTCTTGTTCTGCGCCTTCCATCCGAACCGGGTAATTGTCCCGTCGTTTGCGCTGCGGTTCACATTGCCGCTCAGGTGTGCGTTCGGGTGGCCGGAGATACCTAAGCCGGACTTCACGGATGCGCCAGCCCGCATGTTGGCGAGGATCGCCGAGTCGGGGATAGCTTCGATCAGTCCACCGCCAAAGAGAGGCGTCGGGATGCGGAAGATGATGTTCGCATTTCCGCCCTGGCCAGTGAGCGGGTTGCCAGCAGGCAGGAAGTTGGGTTGGGCAATGTTGCAACCCGCGGCGTCACTACGTCCGGTGATGACGAAGAAGTCATGCACTTCGCCATCGCTGGCTCCGGTGGAATCCCGCTGAAAGCGTGCTTCCCGAATAGGACCATTTTGCGTGATGAACCATGGCACTGCGTTTTTTGCGCCATTGAGCGTGACGATTTCAATTAAGGGGTTCCGTGCAGGGCTCGATCCGCCGGCGGCCGGCTGCGCGTGGCAGGATAAGCATTGGTTTGAGTTGAAGCGCGGCCCAAGCCCATTGTTCTGGCCGCCCGTCACTACCTCGATCTGAGCGAACCTAGCGAGCCCATCTTGGAAGAACGCAGTTTCGTCGGTGGTAAGACCTTTCAGAGGATTGCCAGCACCCGCTGCCCCTTTGCGCACGCCAGGGTCGGTGGCCTGCACTTTCCCCCCTGAATCCGGTGTATTCCCGCACGATGTTACCCAAGCTGCGGCAACGAGTACAGGGAAGAGATTTCGAACGACGTTCCGTCGCATGATCATACCCATCCGTCACCTCTCCTTGGAAGCTACACACGTGGCGCCTCTGAACGATAGCCAGCCTTTCGGCTGAGGGTAGAACTTAAGCGAGCCGAGGTAATACTCTAACAGAAAAGCGGGCACGCGCGCTCTTCCCATAGGGGCGCGAGACAAATCTGAGGCACCTTCCGTTTCGAAATTACTAACCCGCTCGGAAGGCGGTGAGCCATCGTAACAGACCGATCAAGTCTAAAGATGTATTATGAATGCATATTTATTGCTGCATGTACCACACCATAACTGAAGACGCTATTGTCGATCTTGTTGACAGGTTTTGCGGCAAGATTCGCAACGATCACGTTCTGGGTCCGATTTTCGCTCAGGCCATTGGCGCTGACTGGAAGCCGCATCTTGCCAAGATGAATGCGTTTTGGTCATCGGTGCTGTTGGCCTCCGGCACGTACAAAGGAAACCCGATGGTCGCCCATCTGCAATTGCCGCGCCTGACACAGCATCACTTCGAACGCTGGTTGTACTTGTGGCATGAAACCGCTGCCGGGTTATGTTCCGACAACGTCGCTTCCCTATTTGTGCGAAAGGCGCAAATGATTGGCGAGCGCTTGCTGCACGCTATCTCGAACTACCATGAATCGTCAGAGGCGACCGGAGCGGCGCGAGAAGCAATATGAGCTATGCAGATCTGCAGCCCTTTATAAGCGATACGGCCGGACTGGCACGAACAACGACGCTGTTTCGTGAAACCGGCTTGCGAACGTTGTTATTGCACCTGAAAGCCGGCGAACAGATACCAGAACATCAAACCCGTGGTGCGATAACAGTCCATTGCCTGAAGGGCGAAGCTACTTTCTTGAGCGGCCAGGAACGTGTTGAGCTAAGGCCGGCGTCGCTGATCAGCCTGGCACCCTCCATAGCGCACAGTGTAATTGCTCAGCAAGACACTTTGTTGCTGGTAACGGTATCGGAGCAGGTCCCCACACAATCGGCCGCATGAGAGTGACCGCTCGCCTTGTTTTTCTCATCCTGATTACCGTCTGGGCTGGAATCATCATCGGTGTCTCGCTCATTGCGACACCAGTCAAATTCCAGGCGCCCTCGCTCACAATGCCGGTGGGAGTAGAGATAGGCCGCTATACATTTCGCTTGCTTGCTCGCGTTGAGCTCTGTTTGCTCATCGCTTCCATCGTCGCAGCCAGTGTTGCACAACCACGATGGATCACAACCGTCGTCCTTGCCTTGGTTATTGTTGAATGTGCCCTGCAACGCTATTGGTTACTGCCGGTTCTGGACGACCGCGTTTCTCAGATCTTGGCTGGCGGCACACCGTCGTTCTCGATCCATCACCGCTTGTGCGCGGTCATCGAGGCAATAAAAGCCGCTTTGCTTATAACGGGAGCGGTCGTTGAATACCGCTCACCACTTGGATAGAAGGATCTCGAGCCTCTTCAGCTGAAGCTTCCCGTACCCGTGCCCCCTACGCCGGTTTTCGCGCTCTGAATCGGAAAGTGCGCGGGATTACATCCACCTGGATATTCTCGAATCCAGCCGCTTCCAGCCGGTTTGGAAACGTACCGGGATCAATGACGACCATCGTGTCGAAAAGATGAAAAAGCCGGAATAAACGGCTGGATAGGCTATCAACGCCGGCAAAGATCCCGCCGGGTCGCAGAACACGCGCAGCCTCGGCCAGCAGTCGATCTTGCAGTGCGATAGAGCTCACATGATGCAACATCGAAAAGCATACGACAGCGTCGAAGTTCGCATCAGGCAGCGGCATCGCCGTCGCATCGCCACAGAGAACTCGAACGCTGTTACCCCCTATTCGCCGCGCTAGGGAAGACGCGTACATTCCATCAATCTCGATACAGGTCAGATCAGGAACGCGCCTGCGGAGGGATTCTGTTGTAACTCCCGGCCCCGGTCCTATTTCAAGAACATCTTTCCCGAGTTCTACTCCCTCCAGGGTCCAAGGAAGAATGCGCTTCTCGACGGTGGATCGCCAATGCCCGGAGTTGCATAGCCAACGGTGTGCCAGATTCATGTTACTTGTTTCATCAGTGGATCAGGTAACTTTACGCAATCAGCTCTTTCACAACATTTCCCGCGACATCAGTCAATCGAAAATCGCGGCCCTGAAAACGATACGTCAACTTAGTATGGTCAATCCCCATCTGGTTGAGAATTGTTGCGTGCAAGTCGTGCACGTCTACCGGATTTTCAGCGATGTTATAGCCGAGTTCGTCAGTTTTGCCAAACGTGATTCCGGGCTTAATGCCTCCGCCCGCCAGCCACATCGTGAAAGCGCGCGGATGGTGGTCGCGGCCCAGAAACTTCGAATTGTTCCGCGCTTCATTCATCGGGGTTCGACCAAATTCTCCGCCCCACACCACGATGGTGTTCTCCAGCAACCCCCGCTGCTTCAGGTCCTGCACAAGCGCGGCGGCCGCGCGATCGGTTTCCTGACAGAGACTGGGTAACCGGTTGACGATGTCGTCATGGCTGGATGTGCCGTGATTGTCCCATCCGCGGTGATACAGTTGCACAAATCGAACACCACGCTCTACCAGCCGGCGCGCAAGCAGGCAGTTGTTGGCGAATGATTTCTTGCCCGGTTCTGTGCCGTACAGTTCGTGAATGGAGGCAGGCTCTTTAGAAATGTCGACAAGTTCCGGCACGCTCGACTGCATCCGGTACGCCATCTCATACGAAGCGATGCGGGTGAGGATTTCGGGATCGCCGTTGCTGGCCAGATCCATCTCATTGAGGTCCTTTAGCAGATTCAGAGAATCGCGGCGTGTCTTCCCCGACACACCTTCAGGATTCGTCAGAAAAAGGACCGGGTCTCCTTGGGAACGGAATTCAACTCCCTGATAGAGCGTCGGCAAGAATCCGCTGCCCCAGCACGCCTTTCCGCCGTCAGGCTGGTTCTCGCCAGAAATCAGCACTACGAATCCAGGCAGGTCTCTACACTCGCTTCCCAGCCCATACGTCATCCACGAACCCATGCTCGGCCGGCCTATGATCTGGAAGCCCGTGTTCATAAAGATCTGTGCTGGCGCGTGATTGAACTGAGTGGTATGCACCGACTTGACAATGGCAATGTCGTCCGATATCTGCCGCAAGTGGGGCAACAACTCCGAGATCTCGGCGCCTGACTCGCCGCAGCGCTTAAACTCGTACGGTGAGCCGAGGAGTTTCGGCGTACCTTTGATGAAAGCGAACCGCTCGCCTTTCATCAACTCCTGCGGCACGTTTTGCCCATCGTACTTTTGGAGTGTCGGCTTTGCATCGAGCAGATCGACCTGCGAGGGCGCACCCGCCATAAATAGGTAGATGACGCTTTTCGCTTTCGCAGGAAACATCGGCGGTTTCGCTGCCAGGGGATTTACCGCGCTAGTCGCCGTGTCAGCCGCGAACAACGAGCCGCTGAGGAGGTTTGTCAACGCAGCGGCGCCTATGCCGAATCCCGATTGCTTGAAGAAGTGCCGCCGGGTGGATGCGCGAAGCAGTTCTATCATGGGTCCCAAAGAATCTTTGTTCACGCATTACTCCTTGCTGATCGTCTCGTCCATGTTCAGCAACACATTGGCGACCATGGTCCAGGCGGCTAATTCTGGTGCGTTCGTCGCGGAGTCTGGTTTCAACGCAATGACGCGATAAGCGGCTTGCGTATCGCGGTTGTACTCCTGCAACTGCTGTTCATAGAAGCTCAAGATAGGGTCCAGTTCTGCTTTTGTCGGAGGGCGCGAAGCCACCAGCCGGAAGGCGTATGTCGCACGATCCGGCGGGGAGGCGCCGCCCTCCTGCATGATGCGTTTCGCCATGGCACGCGCAGCTTCAAAGAAATATGGATCATTCAGTCCGGTCAGCGCTTGCAACGGTGTGTTCGTTCGAACACGCCGAACCGTGCAGAACTCGCGGCTTGGCGCATCATATGTCACCAGGCTCGGGTAAGGCGCACTCCGCCGGATGAAGGTGTAGATGGCGCGCCGGTATCGGTCCTCGCCTTCACTTTGTATCCATTTATCGTCGCTATATGGGATATCCCAGATACCTTCGGGTTGATACGGAAACACGCTTGGCCCATACATCTTGCCGCTCAGCAGGCCGCTGGCGGAAAGCGCGATGTCGTGGACCATTTCCGCTTCAACCCGAAATCTAGGCCCACGTGCATAGAGCTTGTTGTACGGGTCGCGCGCAAGCAAGTCCGGCGTCACTTGCGAGGATTGGCGATAAGTTGCAGAGGTCACCATCAGCCGCTGTATCTTCTTCATGCTCCAGCCGTCGCGCATGAACTCAGTGGCGAGCCAATCGAGCAGTTCCGGGTGAGACGGCGCCTCTCCCTGAGTTCCGAAATCTTCGCTGGTCTCAACAATGCCATGTCCGAAGATCGTTTCCCAGAAGTGATTCACCGCCACGCGCGCCGTCAGCGGATTGTCGTCGCTGACCAGCCATTCGGCAAGCCCGAGGCGGTTCGGCATAGCATCCTTCGGCAGCGGATTCAGAGTCGCCGGAACATCGGCGTACACCCGTTCTCCTTTGCTCATGAAGCTGCCCCGTTCGCGAATGTAGGTCGCCGGGCGCGAATACCCGCTCTTCTCGCGCATCACCATCGCCGTCACGATTCCCAGCTTTTGCAATTGAGTCTGAAGGTCCGCGATCTGCCTTCGTGTCGGCTCGAGCAGCGGAGACACTTCCCGATAAGCAGCCGCTACTTTTTCCTGCTGTTCCGGCGTTCGTTGAGAAACAGGCGTTTCGAGCACGGGCCGGAGACGGGCCGGCGCTTCGATAATGAATTGCGGGTCCTGCGTCGAAGTAATTGAAAGCCGGAAGCGGCCTACATTGCGCGTTGCGTGGCGCATCTGGTGCTTCATGGTGATGCTGAGAATGGTGTCACCGGAAAAACCGAATGGTTTGTCCGAAACGAAAATCGCCTGGCGCCGGAGAGGTACAGCCGCACTCGCATCAATGGCCCAACCTCGCAGTCCTGGCTCCTTGTGCAGCAGATTCATTGCCTCATATCCGCCCTGCGACTCGTCCGCTGCAACGGTTCTCCAGGCGATAAACTGCTTCGCTTGCGGGTGGCTCGCAGGCGCGGCCTCCAGCTCGAAATCGCTTAGGAAGAAATTGCCTTCCGCATCGCGGCCCGGCCCCCCGTTCGGCAGGCTCGCATCGGGCAGCACCTCCAGACGCAGCGCTGTGATCGAAGTGAGGTCTGTTCTTGCTTCGATGCTGTATGTGTCAGCCTGCGGGTTCTTGCCCGTCGCGAGTATCGAGTCATCCGGTAGGAGCTTTAGCGTGGCCCCGCCCGCGGATTCGGAGCGAATCGGCTGAAGCGTGCGCAAATGTTTCTCGGCTCCCCGCAGATCGTTCTCCCACACTTTCTCCGCTGCATCCAATTCGGGTGTTTGCGTGTCGAGCACTGTTTGCAGACGCCCGATCTCCGCCCGCAGTTCGGCACTCCGCTGCTTCTGCTCAGGCGTTGGAAGTTCGAGTTCGGGCTCCTGTGTCCAATGATCTCCGTTGCCGGCGTCTTTATATTCGGCATTACCATAAAAAGCCAGAAATCGATAATAGTCTTTCTGGGTAAATGGATCGAATTTGTGATTGTGGCACTGCGCACAACCAAGGGTTGTGCCGAGCCAGACAGAAGCTGTCGTATTCACCCGGTCTACCAGGCTGTACCAGTAATATTCCTCGATATCGATCCCACCCTCCTGGTTCAGCATCGAGTTGCGATTGAAACCGGTCGCAATAAGCTGATCGGGAGTGGGATTCGGCAGCATATCCCCCGCAATCTGGTCGATCGTGAAATCGCGGAAAGACATGTCTTCGTTCAGAGCACGTATAACCCAGTCGCGATACTCCCAGGCGGTGCGCCGCCGGTCCTTCTCGTAACCATTGCTATCGGCATAGCGGGCAAGGTCGAGCCAGGGTCGCGCCCACCGTTCGCCGTAATGGGGAGATGCCAGCAGCCGGTCCACAACCTTTTCATATGCGTCTGGGCTCTTGTCCGACAGGAAGACATTCACCTCTTGAGGGGATGGCGGCAAGCCAGTCAGATCGAGATACACACGTCGAAGCAAAATTGCCCGATCCGCTTCGGCTGAAGGCTTCAACCCCTCTTTTTCCAGTTTCGCGAGGACGAAGTAATCAATCGGATTGCGGCACCAGGTGGCATCCTTTACAGGAGGAATCGCCAACATAACCGGCTTTACATAGGCCCAATGCTTTAGCGGTTTCGTGACTGCAGCGGGGGTCGTCGCGTCCGGCCCCGGAGCGCCGGCATCGATCCATCGCCGGATCACCGCGATCTCATCATTTGAAAGCGGCGGACCTCCATACGGCATTTGAGGCCGTTCTTCTGCTAGCAACCGTCGCACCAGCCGGCTCTGGTCGCTGTGCCCCGGAACGATTACTCCTCCGGAATCGTTCCCCTTTAAAACAGCCGGCAGAGAATCCAGTCGCAAGCCATTTTGCTGCACCTCGGGACCGTGGCAGCCATAGCAACGGGCTGCAAGAATGGGCCGTACGCCCGTTGCAAAGAGCGGCGATTGCTCAACGCCTCCGGCCGGAGCAGCACGCGCTGCCTCATTGACCGCAGGTGCAGTTGCGCCGGAAGCAGTGAAGGACCCTTGATCGATCCAGGCCCGGATCACGGCTATCTTCTCTGACGAAAGCGGGTCACCGCCCATCGGCATTCGGGGCGCATCCGTCAGACCCAAGATGCGTTTTACGAGCAAGCTCTTAGAGCTGTCTCCTCGCATAACAGCCGGGCCCGAAATGCCTCCCTGCAAAACTGCACCTTCCGAATCGAGGCGCAGTTTACCCATCGCCATACTGGGGCCATGGCACTTTACACAGGAAGCCTGGAAGATCGAGGCTATCTTTTCCTTATAGACGTCGGGGGCTTGATACCCATCCGGAGTTTTTGATTGCGCGGCGGCAACGGCCGGAAGGGATAGTGCGCAGGCCAGGGCGAAGTTTCTCGACCGCCGCGCATTAATCATGGAAAGCATCTCGAAGTCGCGTCGTGGCGATTGCTTCGTACGAGTGTATCGAACACGTTCCCTCGCGAACAGCTACCGGCGGTGTCTGTCGTTCAGGAACAAGCTCAGCACCGGAGATAGGCTGTCTTGCACCTCCTCAGCGAAGACAGCCTAAGAAAACGACGTGGCATCTCTGGTGAATCTACTAGAAACAGAAGGGTCAGGCGCTTCACGCGAATGCGCCTCAACATCCAGCAATGCTCGCACGTCTCCAATGACATAGACTGGATTTACAATTTCGTAAACAGAAATCGTTTCAGCGAATTAGGGAGGTTACTAGTTACGCCCGCGCAGCGCCATGAACTATACCTCGATAAGAAGCATGAACAAACCCAAATTCTTCGCAATTCCAGCTTTCGCGCACCATATGACCTTGAAAAAGCCGATCGCCGCCCTCAATCTCGGTCTGCATTCAAGTTTCATTGCACAGCTTCCAGCAAATGCGAATGTAGAGGTTTGTGGAGAAGGATTCAACGATCGTTCTTTAACCGTACGCTGGCGAAACGAGCTTTTTTTCGTGTTCCAGCAGGATTTGGATTTGAGCGAGCCCAGATACATGGAGACATTTGCGGCTGCTCGATGCCGGGCGCTTGCATTCGAATAGCGCCTCAACTACAATCCTGACATCCGGGTCATCTTCCATTTCTCTCAATGAGGTCCGCACGATGTCGCACGCCGGTACCAGAGACGTAAACGATCTCTCAGATACAGAGCTTCTGGATGCGCTCGAGCAATTAATTCAGCACCCGGAGTTTATTAATTTGGAGTTAGGTTACGAGGCTGAAGTCAGCAAGTTCTACGCCGGCTCCGAATATGGGAAGAACCTTCGGGATTTACTTCGGACTGTTTTGTCTCAAAATCGGCCTGGAAATGTCACGCTTGACCAATTGATTACAGGCGGCAAATCAACCAAAGCCGATACGATTTCAGACGCCGATCGCGATCCGCACGCCTACCAGATCGACGCAGCCTGAGTTCTTTCCTTTGCCGAACTGCCCTTTGGCCGAACTGCGTTCTTCCGCGGAGGGCTCCCTCAGACTTAAGCTGCTGCGCTGCGCCGCAACGCAGCAGTGAAAGCGAGAAGTCCGATTGCTTCTCCAAGCGCAAACACCTCCCAGTGAAACGTAGCCGGTGCCGCTCCCTTCAAGGTGTTATGGAAGTCCCATACAAATGCGGCGACAATGACTGTACCCCCCAGGATGATCAGACTCCAACGCATTGCATTGATGTGAACCGGATCGTTGTTGTGCTCGCGCCAAAGCACCAGGAGTCCGGCGGCGATCATCGAAATCGAAACGAGCATGGGTGCTAAGACCGGCCCGACCCAGGGTACCGGTACCAAAAAGAGGATGTCCCACGCGAACAGTGACGCAGGCCAATCGAGCAGCAGTTTCAGCGAGAAGTAAAAGACAACATCCCAGATACCGAAACAGAAAAGGAATGCGGCTACACCGTGCCGGACGTTGCGTGCCGCCACCGTTGCCACCCCCGCCAGCATAAGAAGCGTCGCCAATTCACGGGCGTATTCTATGCTCAAAAGCAACGTGTTCTCCGGTCCCAGAGCGCGCAATTGGTCGAGCGACAGCAACGGAAACACTTCGCTGGTGAGCGCACCGGGATAGAAGTGCATGCGCAAAGGCAAATAAACTGAGCGTAAATAGACGACCACCGCGCCTTCCACATAACCGAAGGCGATGCTGAACAACACCAAACCTGCAACGGTACGCGCGAAATCAAATTTGGACCGCATGTTTACATTCCATCCTCGCTGTTGATGGTAGCTAGAACTTTCACGATATTTCTCTTGTAATCTCAGTCAAACGGGTGCATACTCTCTTCCGAGATGCAGCGTTTGTCGCGCTGCACCGGAGGGTCAAGGACCGTGGACCTCTGGCCGCTGGGAATCTACATCGCAATTGTGCTGTCGCTCGTAGGAGCCATGTTAGGACTATCCTACGTGCTGGGTCAGCACCATCGCGATCGTTCAACCGATTTTCCGTACGAATCCGGCATCTCTTCCGAAGGCTCGGCGCGCGTGCGCCTTTCCGCAAAATTTTACCTGATCGCTATGTTTTTCGTGATCTTTGACCTGGAGGCAATTTTCATATTCGCCTGGGCGGTAGCCGTTCGCGAGACAGGATGGGCAGGGTACGCCGAGGTGTTCATATTTATATCTGTGCTGCTTGCCGCGCTCGGTTATCTTTGGCGCGCAGGAGCACTGGAGTGGGGTTCAGGGCGGTTTACTAAGAGACCGAAATAGTCAGTCGGGATTATATGCGTTGGTCGCTGAGCCAGGTGAATGCTCCCCCGCAAAACGGCGGGCCTGGCCAGGAGCATCTCGAAACCGCCGTTCGCCGCACCATGATTCTCTCGAAGTTGGACGATCTCATCGCCTGGAGCCGCAAGAACTCCATCTGGCCCTTCCATTTCGGTCTGTCCTGTTGCTTCGTGGAGATGGCCACGAGCATTACGAGTAAGTACGACATTTCGCGATTCGGAGCGGAGGTCATTCGCGGCACCCCGAGAGAGGCTGACCTGATGGTCATCGCCGGCACAGTATTTATCAAGATGGCTCCCGTTATCCGGCGCCTCTACGAGCAGATGATGGAGCCGCGGTGGGTGATCTCGATGGGTTCGTGTGCGAACTCCGGAGGAATGTACGACATCTACAGCGTTGTTCAAGGCGTGGACAAGTTTCTTCCGGTAGATGTTTACGTGCCGGGTTGCCCGCCACGGCCCGATGCCTTTCTCGAAGGGATTCTATTGTTACGCGAGGCCGTCGGAAAGGAGAAGCGCCCGCTCAGTTGGGTGATGGGCCCGCAGGGCGTAGAGAAGCCGCACATGCCCGCGATGCGTGATCAAAAGTGGGAGCACCGTCAATCGCTTACTGTGCTCAGGACGCCGGATCAGAGTTAGAGGCATGATGGCAACTGCACTCGTTGCTGACCAGGAACTCCGGCAGGAACTCGGTCCCGAAGCGGTCCCGCAGACAACCTGCGACGGCATTCCCACGTTCTGGTTACCAGCGGGCGAAATTCGCAATGCTGTGCGACTGCTCCGCAACGCCGTCCCACAGCCGTTCAGAATGCTTTACGACCTCACTGCTATCGACGAGCGAGGGCGCAGATTCAGAGACGGCCAACCGTCCCGGGACTTCACGGTTGTTTATCACCTGTTCTCTTATGAACGCAACGCTTACGTGCGCCTGAAGGTCGCGTTGGAAAGCGACAACCTCAAAGTCCCCTCCGTTGTTGATATCTATCCTGTGGCCAACTGGTACGAGCGTGAAGTATGGGACATGTTCGGGATCTCTTTCGAAGGACATCCACACTTAGCCCGGATCCTGATGCCGCGTTCCTGGCAGGGACATCCGCTGCGCAAGGACCATCCTGCGCGCGCCACTGAAATGGGCCCGTACCGGTTGCCGGATGAAAAGCTGGACGCCGAGCAGGAGGCGCTACGCTTCCGGCCTGAAGAATGGGGCATGTCGCGCGGCCGCGAGGACTCGGACTTCCTCTTCCTGAATGTAGGGCCGCAGCATCCCGGAACGCACGGCGTGCTCCGCATTGTTCTCGAGTTGGATGGCGAGGAAATTGTGAACGCCGTGCCCGACATCGGCTTTCATCATCGCGGCGCGGAGAAGATGGGTGAACGGCAGACCTGGCATACCTATATCCCGTACACCGATCGCGTCGACTACCTCGGCGGCGTGATGAACAATCTCGCCTATTTAACGGCGTTCGAAAAAATCGCCGGTATTACAGTGCCGCCGCGCGGGCAGATGATCCGCGTGATGCTGGCCGAACTATTCCGGATTATCAGTCACCTGGTCTGGTACGGTACCTTCGCACAGGACGTCGGCCAGATGTCGCCTGTCTTCTACACCTTCAACGATCGCGAGAAAGCATTCGGAATCGTCGAAGCCGTCTGCGGCGCACGCATGCATCCGAACTGGTTCCGCATCGGCGGCGTAGCGCAAGATCTGCCTGCAGGATGGGACAGGATGCTTCGCGATTTCGTAGACTATCTTCCTTCGCGCCTGGATGAATACGACCGCACGGTGATCCGCAACAAGTTATTCCAAGCGCGGACGAAAGGCGTGGGCCAATGCACCATCGAAGAAGCAATCGATTGGGGAATGACGGGGCCGAACCTGCGAGCTTGCGGATTCGCATGGGATTTTCGGAAAAAGCAGTCATACGCCTGTTACGAACAGCTCGACTTCGACATACCGACAGGTAAGTGCGGCGACTGTTTCGATCGCGCAGTCGTACATGTCGAGGAAATGCGCCAAAGTCTTCGTATTATCCGGCAGTGCATCGATAACATGCCGGGAGGCCCATGCAATGCAGAGCATCCGCTGACGACTCCACCGCCGAAAGCGCGAACGATGCATGACATCGAGACGCTGATTAACCATTTTCTCGGCGTAAGCTGGGGGCCTGTTACGCCTCCAGGCGAGGCCCTGGGCGCGATCGAAGCAACTAAGGGAAATAACGGTTATTACCTCATTAGCGACGGCGGCAACGGCTCCTATCGAACCAGAATTCGGACACCATCTTTCGCGCACATGCAGATGTTGCCGCTGTTGTGCCGCGGTCTGATGATTCCGGATCTTCTCGCAATTTTAGGAAGTCTTGATTACGTGCTGGCGGACATTGACCGCTAAGAAAGGAATCGAGGAGAAAACTCTTGCTAACGGCCGAAGAGCAAAAGGAAATCAACGAGGAACTGGCGCACTATCCCAACAAACAGGCCGTCTGCATTGATGCGATGTTGATTGTGCAGCGGCGGCGCGGATGGGTGTCCGATGAGGATATTCATGATATCGCTGAATTTCTCGGCATGTCGACGGCCGACCTGGATGGAGTCGCTACCTTTTATAACCTCATTCGCCGCAAACCGGTGGGGCGGCATGTGGCCCTGATCTGCGACAGCGTTAGCTGCTGGATCATGGGCTGTGAACGGGTGCGTGATCAATTGTGTGCCAGACTGGGCACGACGCTCGGCGGATCCACGGCCGACGGGCGGTTCACACTGTTGCCCAATGTGTGTCTGGGTGCCTGCGATCACGCACCCGTAATGATGATCGATGGCGATCTCTATACCAATTTAGACGAGCGCCAGATTGATCCGATTCTGGACAGATACAAATGAGCCCGATGGAGCGACCGCTCACGAGTAATCTTCGTCCGGACGGAAACGCCGTTGACATCGCCGCTTACGAACGGGCGGGTGGATATGAGGGTCTGCGCAAGGCGCTCACAATGCAGCCGCAGGATGTTACGGAACTGGTGAAGCGATCGAGCCTCAAGGGGCGCGGAGGAGCTGGGTTCCCTACGGGAATGAAGTGGAGCTTCGTTCCCATGGGAGCGAACGCGCCGAAGCCGAAGTATCTCGTCGCAAATGCGGATGAGATGGAGCCGGGCACCTTCAAAGATCGCGTGCTGATGGAGGGCGACCCTCATCAGCTCATAGAAGGGATGACGGTTGCCGCGTACGCCATTCAAGCGGAGGTGGGCTATATTTTTCTGCGCGGAGAATATCGTTGCTCGGCGCAGCGGCTGCGCGCTGCCGTCGCGGAAGCGAAGGAGCGCGGATTCCTGGGGCATAACATCCTCGGGTCGGGCTTTGGCTTCGAACTTCATTTGCACATCAGCGCCGGCCGTTATATCTGTGGCGAAGAGACCGCTCTGTTAAATGCCCTCGAGGGCAAGCGCGCTCATCCGCGCACCAAGCCGCCATTCCCCCAGGTCTCCGGCTTGTGGGGAAAACCGACCATCGTGCAGAACGTCGAAACCCTGTGCAACGTGCATCACATCGTCAACAAGGGCCCTGAATGGTTTCGGACCCTGAGTCGCTCCGGCGATGGAGGCACAAAACTATATGGGGTCAGCGGCAAGGTAAATAGGCCCGGGCTCTGGGAGCTCCCGCTGGGCACAACTCTGCGGGAAATCCTTGAAGAGCACGCCGGCGGCATGCGCGATGGACTTCGCTTCCGCGGGGTGCTGCCGGGCGGAGCCTCGACCGATTTTCTTGTAGAACAACACCTCGACACTCCAATGGACTACACGGAAGTGCAAAAAGCGGGCAGCCGTTTAGGAACCGGAACCATGGTGATCCTGGATGAAGGAACGTGCCCGGTAGGAATGGTTTGGAATCTCGAACACTTCTTCGCGCAGGAATCGTGCGGCTGGTGCACGCCATGTTGGAGCGGGCTTGCATGGACAGAGAAAATTCTCTTGGCTATGGAATATGGAAAGGCTGAAGAGAGCGACCTGGATACTTTACGCTTTCAGACCAAATTTCTCGCACCCGGGAATACATTCTGTGCATTTGCTCCTGGGGCTGTCGAGCCATTGCAGAGCGCGCTGAAATACTTCTCCGGCGATTTTCACCGGCATATAGAAGAAAAACGCTGTCCGTGGAGGTAAGGGTGGCGACTATCTATATCGAAAATGAACCACGGCAGGCCGACAGCAATCAAAACCTGCTGCACGTGCTTCTGTCGCTCGGTTATGATTTGCCGTACTTCTGCTGGCACCCCGCGCTGGGGTCGGTAGGAGCATGCCGGCAATGCGCGGTAAAGCAGTTCCGTAATGAGCAGGATACAGCCGGCAAGATCGTCATTGCGTGCATGACTCCGGCAGCCGATGGCACGCGTGTCTCGATCAAAGACCCGGAAGCGGCTGAGTTTCGAGCCGCGGTGATTCAAGGCCTCATGCAGAACCATCCGCATGACTGCCCGGTTTGCGACGAAGGGGGCGAGTGCCACCTGCAGGACATGACCGTGATGACCGGTCACTGTTCACGCCATTACAGGTTCACAAAACGCACATTTCGGAATCAATACCTGGGACCTCTTCTGAACCATGAGATGAACCGCTGCATCCAATGCCAGCGCTGCGTGCGGTTCTACCGCGATTACGCAGGGGGCCACGACCTCAATGCATTCCGCCTGCGCGACACCGTCTATTTCGGCCGGTTTGAGGACGGAGTGCTTGAAAACGAGTTCAGCGGAAACCTCGCCGAAGTCTGTCCGACGGGAGTGTTCACCGACGCAACGCTGAAGCGCCATTACACCAGAAAGTGGGACCTGCAGATGGCGCCGTCGGTTTGCGTTCATTGCGCTGCCGGCTGCAATATCAGCGTCGGCGAGCGCTACGGCACGCTGCGCCGGGTGGTGAACCGGTACAACCATGCAGTGAACGGCTACTTTCTCTGCGACCGGGGCCGTTTCGGGTATGAGTTTGTGAATAGCGATCAGCGCATTCGTGAGTGCCTGCTGGGTGGAGAACCCACTGAACTGACACGCGCGATGTTTCGCCTCGGCACACTGTTGCGCGACGGAAACTGCATCGGCATCGGGTCGCCGCGGGCATCGCTTGAAAGCAATTTTGCTCTCCGCCAGCTTGTAGGACCGGATCATTTCTATGCCGGCGTCGCGGATGAAGAATGGTCCGTCACACTGGCGGCGCTCGAGGTACTCAAGCACGGCCCGGCACCGTCTCCTTCTTTAGATGAGATTGAACACTGCGATGCCGTGCTGGTACTTGGCGAAGATGTCACGAATGTGTTGCCGTTGATGGCATTGCGGCTGCGCCAATCGGTGCGCCAGCAGCCGGTGAGGAAGGCAACCGATCTCCACATCCCGCTGTGGCTGGATCACGCTGTTAGAGAGCTGGTCCAAGACGAAAGAGGACCGCTCTTCATAGCATCGCCGTCCGTCACCAGGCTCGACGACGTTGCGACTGAGGTCCTGCGCGCAGCGCCATCCGGCTTGGCTCGGCTTGGATTCGCCGTGGCACATGCCTTGGACCCGGATGCTCCCGCCGCGCCGGATCTTTCGAGCGAAGTAGAAGCTGTGGCAGGCAGAATTGCGGCGGCGCTGCGGTCCGCCAGATCTCCGCTGGTTATCTCCGGAACAAGCTGTGGCAGCAGAGAGCTGGTCGAAGCAGCCGCGCAGGTCGCGTGGGCACTTTGCAAAACCGGGAAACCGGCGAGACTGAGCTTTTGTTTTCCTGAGTGCAATAGTGCCGGCCTGGCACTCATGAGACCTCGCCCGTTGTCGGCGGCATTCCAGGCGATGCAGCGAGGAAGTGCCGATACTGTCATCATTCTCGAGAACGATCTCTACCGGCGAGGCAGCGTTGCCGAAGTCAGTACACTTCTCGATACCGCACGGCACGTCGTCGTGCTTGATCATTTGAAAAATCGCACAACCGGCAAAGCCGAACTCGTTTTGCCCGCAGGCGCCTTCGCCGAAACGGACGGCACTCTGGTGAACAACGAGTTACGCGCACAGCGTTTCTTCCAGGCTTTTCCGCCTCAGGGCGAGGTGCGGGCAAGCTGGCATTGGCTGAGCAACAGTCTCATTCCGGAGCTTCCAGCGGGGACATGCAGTTGGCGCACGCTCGACGATATCGTTTCCGCCATTGCGAACGAGATGCCCGATCTCGCGCCCATCGAGCACGCTGCCCCCTCGCGAAAAGAGCTGGGGAAAGTTGCGCGCGAGCCCAACCGCTATAGCGGGCGTACTTCCATATTGGCTAACATTTCAGTTCACGAGCCCAAGCCTCCCGAAGACCTGGATTCAGCGTTGGCGTTCTCCATGGAATCGGGGCCGCAGCCGCCGCCTTCCGCGCTGATTCCTTTCTTTTGGTCACCGGGATGGAATTCCATTCAGTCCGTCAACAAGTTCCAGGGTGAAGTTGGCGGCCCATTGAGAGGCGGCGACCCAGGTGTGCGTTTAATCGACCAAAAAGCTGAAATCGCGTGGCAATACTTCTCTGCGACTCCGCCGGCCTTCCAGCCTAACTCAGATGAATGGTTACTTCTGCCGCACTTTCACATCTTCGGATCGGAGGAATTAAGCCGGCAGGCTCCGGCCATTTCCGAGCTGGTGCCGCGAGCATACGTCGGACTGAACGCTACCGACGCTGCTCTCCTTGGCGTCAAATCCGGCGAACTGATTAAAGTCACAATCGGCGACTCGGTACACGAATTGGAAGCCTCTCTTCGCACCGACGTGCCGCGGGGCGTGGCGCTGCTGCCTGCCGGCATCCCACCCGTCGATAACCTCTCTCTACCTGCGCGAGGCCGGCTCTCGCCCTTACGCGCTGCGGTTTATGGATTTGCAAAATGATGAGCCTTTATCCATTGCTGATCATCGCGGTAGTCCTGTTTGTCATCTTGAATCTAGCCGCTGGGCTCATATGGGTGGAGCGCCGCCTGCTCGCTCTCTGGCAGGACCGCTATGGCCCCAATCGCGTTGGCCCCTTCGGGCTGGGCCAAGTGCTGGCCGATTCCGTGAAGCTCTTCACCAAGGAAGATTGGATTCCCCCTTTCGCGGACAGAGCCGTTTTCGTCCTCGCACCGGGAATCATCGTTGCTACCGCTCTGCTGTCGTTTGCGGTGGTGCCGTTCGCACCGGGATTCGTGGTAGCCGACCTCAATATCGGTCTTCTTTTCTTACTGGCAATGTCTTCTCTCGGCGTCTACAGCGTTGTCCTGGCAGGCTGGGCGTCTAACAACAAATACTCGCTGCTTGGCGGCATTCGCGCGTCGGCACAGATGCTCAGCTACGAAGTCTTTATGGGACTTTCGTTGCTTGGTGTTGTCATTCTTGCCGGTTCGTTTCGGTTGACAGATATAGTCGAAGCGCAGCGCAAGGTCTGGTTCGTGATTCCGCAATTCGCCGGGTTTGTGCTCTTTCTCATTGCCGGCGTCGCGGAAACACGCCGGTTGCCATTCGATCTCGCCGAGGCGGAAAGCGAACTCATTGCCGGTTTCCATTCCGAGTATTCCGGTATGAAGTTCGGAATGTTTTTCGTCGGTGAATACATCGGAGTCACCTTGATTTCCGCGGCTATCGCCTTACTCTATTTCGGCGGCTGGCTGGGGCCGATTCTACCCTCGGCACTTTGGTTCGCGATTAAGACTCTGGCTTTTATCTGTTTGTTCATTTTGCTGCGGGCCGGATTGCCGAGGCCACGCTTTGACCAGCTCATGTTGTGGGGATGGAAGTATCTGCTTCCCCTTTCGTTGCTGAATTTGCTCGTTACCGGCGCTGTCGTACTCGCGCTGTCGTGAAGCGGAGGAATGGACGTGTTCAGTCTCTTGCGTTCACTATGGGAAGTCTTTAAGCATGCCTTTCACCCGCGGGTGACAATCCAATATCCGGAGCAAAAACCATACCTGGCCCCGCGATATCGCGGCCGAATTATTCTCACCCGCGACCCCGATGGCGGCGAGCGTTGTGTCGCGTGCAATCTGTGTGCCGTGGCTTGCCCGGTGGATTGCATTGCCTTGCAGGCCACCGAGGATGAGCATGGGCGCCGCTATCCGGAGTTCTTCCGCATCAATTTCTCACGCTGCATCTTTTGCGGTTTCTGTGAAGAGGCGTGTCCCACGTACGCCATTCAACTTACTCCGGATTTTGAAATGGCAGAATACAACCGGCAAAATCTTGTCTACGAAAAGAAGGATCTTCTCATAGACGGACCCGGCAAATATCCTGATTACAACTTTTGGCGCGTTGCGGGCGTCGCGATTGGCGGCAAGGAGAAGGGCCAGGCGGAGAATGAGGCCGCTCCGGTAGATCTTCACAGCTTACTGCCTTGAAGGGAATACGATGCTGATCGCTTTTTATTTCGCCGCATTAATTGCCGTTCTCACAACAGCTATTGCAATCACACGCCGCCATGCTGTGCATGCGCTGCTCTATCTGATTGTTTCGCTGCTGGCTGTTGCAGTTGTGTTCTACATTATTGGTGCGCCTTTCCTGGCCGCGCTCGAACTGATCATCGACGCCGGCGCCATTATGGTGCTGTTTCTGTTCGTCATCATGATGCTGAACATCGGCGAACGCGCAACCGAGGTGGAAACGACATGGCTCAAACCGGCCGTGTGGGCCGGGCCCTCGGCCCTCGCGACTGTGCTGATCGCAGAACTGATCCTTGTGGCCGTCACGTCGGGTTCCTCAGCCGCACCGATGCATGTGGTCACACCGAAAGAGATTGGTGTTTCGTTGTTCGGGCCTTATGCAATTGCAGTGGAGCTCGTGTCCCTGCTTTTAATGGCCGGACTGGTAGGCGCGTATCACCTTGGAAGGCGAGCTGTTAGAGAGGAGGAGCAATTTGGGACCGGTACCGATGCAAGACGTGCTGTCTTTGGCCGTGATGCTGTTCACGCTGGGTCTGATCGGACTTCTCACGCGGCGTAATCTCATTTTCACGTTGATGTCGGTGGAAGTCATGTTGAACGCAAGCGGTCTGGCGTTTGTCGCCGGCAGCTATCAATGGGGACGACCGGACGGGCAAATCATGTTCCTGTTCATCCTGGCGATGGCGGCTGCTGAAGTCTCCGTGGGGCTTGCACTGTTCCTGCAATTCCATCGGCGACACCCAGCACTAGATTCAGACACCGCGAGCGAAATGAGAGGATGAGATGCAATCTCTCCTTTGGTTGATTCCAGCCCTTCCGTTCGCAAGCGCGGCTGTGCTTGCCCTTTTCGGATCGCGGCTTCCCCGCCGGATTAATTCCGTGCTCGGCACGGCGTTTGTTGGATTATCAGCACTGGCAGCCATTCTTGTCGCGGCGGCGTTTCTGGTTTCTCCACCGGCCGGCGGCGCATGGGTTCAGCGCCTCGGGAGCTGGATGGAGATCGGGGATTTCCGGCCAGAGGTGGCACTGTACTTTGATCCGGTAGCGCTGGTCATGGTGCTCGTGGTCACTTTTGTCGGGTTTCTGATTCATCTTTATTCAGTCGAATACATGCGCGGGGACGAAGGGTTCTCCAGGTTTTTCGCATATATGAATCTTTTTGTCGCGGCCATGCTCACCCTGGTGCTTGCGAACAACCTGTTGCTTCTCTATCTTGGCTGGGAAGGAGTGGGGTTGTGCAGTTTTCTGCTCATCGGCTTCTGGTATAAGGATCCCTCCAATGTCCGAGCGGCGAATAAAGCATTTCTCGTCACGCGAGTGGGCGATACCGCGATGGCGATTGGATTGTTCCTGATCGCGACTCAGCTTCACACCCTCGACATTCAGGAGTTGATGCGGCGGGCGACAGCCCAGTGGCCCGTGGGAAGCGGCATCGCGATCGCAGCCGCTGCGCTGTTGCTTGGCGGAGCGGTCGGTAAGTCGGCCCAACTGCCGTTACAGACATGGCTGCCGGATGCAATGGCCGGTCCGACGCCAACCAGTGCTCTCATCCATGCGGCAACCATGGTCACGGCAGGCGTGTATTTGATCGCACGCACCAACGCGTTGTTCATTCTCGCGCCGCCTGTACAGTTCGTGGTGGCACTGATTGGCGCCGCTACCATGCTGCTATCGGCCTTCAGCGCAATCGCCCAACGCGATCTGAAACGCGTTCTGGCTTATTCGACCATGAGCCAGATCGGCTACATGTTTCTAGCACTCGGGTTGGGAGCGTGGTCGGCTGCGATTTTTCATTTCATGACGCACGCCTTCTTCAAGGCACTTCTCTTTCTCGCTGCCGGCGTGGTCATTCAAGCCATGCACCATGAGCAGGATATGTTTCGTATGGGTGGCTTGCGATTCGAGTTGCCGCTTGCCTTCTGGTCATTCGTGATTGGCGGGTCAGCTCTGGCAGGCTTGCCGCTTATCACCGCGGGTTTCTTCAGCAAGGACCTGATTCTCTGGCAGGCGTGGGCCGGACCGAACGGCAATGGCTGGTTCTGGATTCTCGGCTTATTGGGCGCCGCGCTGACATCCTTCTATACGTTCAGGCTCATTCTGCTCGTCTTTTACGGGCCGGAAAAGCTGGAAGTCCCCCATAAGCCAGGTGCCCTTATCGCGATCCCCCTCATTACGCTGTGTGTGCTTTCATTAATTGGAGGTTACGCAGATACACCTCCGGATTTCGGCGGTGTGCCGGCGCTCTCTAATTTCCTGAACCAGGTGTTACCGCCGCTCAAGGAGGTACATATTGGTCCGGTCACGGAGGTCATCACAGCCTTGTGTGCCAGTGCTGCCTTCGCGATAGGGTTCGGCTTCGCTTATTTCATTTATGGACCCTGGCGCGTTAGAACGCCGAGGGAGGATCCTCTGCTCCGGCTCTGGTATTCCGGCTGGGGCGTCGATTGGTTGTACGACAGGCTCTTTGTGGCGCCTGTGCACTTTATCCTCCACGCAAGCAAGTCTGACTTCGTCGACGATATCTTCAGTTGGGTCGCGAACCTAGCGGACCGTACCTCTACTCTGCTTCGCCGTAGTGAAAACGGCCGCGTCCGCTGGTATGCAACCGGAATAGCGGCCGGATTTGTAGTGTTGTTTGCCATTGTGCTTTTTGTCCGCTGAAAAGGAAGCCGATATGGTCCTGCTGTGGCTCGTTCTCGTTCCATTGATAGGCGGCATCCTGTCGCTGTTGTCGGATAGACGTCCCCAGGCTTGCCGCTGGATTGCCATGGCCGCCACGTGCATCGACTTGCTGCTGACTGTGGCGCTGTGGATTGGTGCTCCCGTGCGGCAATCGCGCTGGCTATACGAACTGGATTATAACTGGATTCCTCAGTTCGGCATTCGCTTTCATTTAGCGATGGACGGCCTCAGCCTCGCTCTGGTGCTGCTGACATTTTTCCTCGGATTAATGGCTGTTCTCGCTTCATGGACGGAGATTCAGGAGCGAGTCGGGTTCTTCCATTTCAACCTGCTTTGGATATTGGCGGGCATAATAGGCGTGTTCCTGGCGGTAGACCTTTTCCTGTTTTATCTTTTCTGGGAGTTGATGCTGGTTCCGATGTACTTTCTGATCGGCATCTGGGGGCACGGGAGAAAAATTTACGCCGCGATCAAGTTCTTCATCTTCACGCAGCTCAGCGGGCTTCTGATGCTGGCGGCCATCGTCACGCTGGCCATTATTCATCAGCAAAGCCGGGGCGCGTACAGCTTCGATTACGAGTCGCTGCTCAACACACCTCTCTCGCAGGGAACAGCCCGGCTTCTGATGCTCGGATTCTTTGCGGCTTTTGCGGTTAAGCTTCCCGCCTTTCCTTTTCATACATGGCTTCCCGATGCTCACTCGGAAGCACCCACCGCCGGCAGCGTGATCCTGGCCGGCCTGCTATTAAAAACAGGAGCGTACGGGTTCATTCGCTTCGTTTTGCCGCTTTTCCCCGGACCTGCTTATGAGTTTGCTCCGCTGATGATGACGCTGGGCGTAATCGGCGTTCTTTACGGCGCGTTCATGGCTACAGCACAGCATGATCTGAAACGGCTGGTGGCATACACCAGCGTGAGCCACATGGGTTTTGTCCTGATCGGTGTGTTCGCCGGAAATCAGACGGCTTTGACAGGGGCCTTTCTACAGATGATCAGCCATGGCATCAGCACAGGCGCTCTGTTTATACTTGCCGGCGCCCTGCAGCAACGCATGCACACTCGAGAGATCGGTCAAATGGGCGGCCTGTGGAGCACCATGCCCGCCTTGAGCGGCGCCGGAATGTTTTTCGTTATGGCTTCGGTGGGATTGCCGGCACTGGGCGATTTTGTCGGCGAATTCTTAGTTCTTCTGGGCGCTTATCGCGCGCATGTCGGTGTTACGGTCCTGGCAACGTTAGGAATCATCGCCGCCACGCTCTATGGCTTGAAGATTACCAGGCAGGTTTTCCAGGGGCCGAACCGTCACAACTGGAGGCTTCCCGATCTTGCCGCTCGCGAGTGGGTAATTGTCGCTCCGATGATGCTCGGGCTTCTGTGGCTGGGCCTTCATCCGCAACCGTTCATTAACATGTTTCAGCAACTTTCCGAAAGACCACAAAGTGTTGCGGCTCTTCAAATAGAGAGGAGATGAAGCGATGACCGTTTCCGCAATACGTGCATGTCTGCCGCTGCTCATACTGGCCGTTACCTCGGTCGCGGTGATGATTGGAATCGCCATACAACGCAATCACCGGGCAACCGTCGTCATTTCGCTAGCGGGTCTTGCTCTTTCGTTTTTCAGCTTGTGGACTGCTTACTCCGAGGCACCGGCCCAGATCACTTCGCTTCTGGTGATTGATCAATACGCCCTTCTCTACATGGGTTTTCTGCTCGCAGCGAGCAGCGCTGTCGTTCTCCTTGCGTTTCCTTATCTCGAGAACCGCTCGGAGCACAAAGAAGAGTTTTATCTTTTAGCGATTCTTGCCACAGTGGGCTCGATGGTGCTCGCGGCCAGCAGCCACATGGCTTCGTTCTTCCTCGGCCTGGAACTCTTGAGCATCTCGCTTTATGCACTCATCTCGTATCCGCGCACGCAAGATCTTCCGCTCGAAGCCGGTATAAAGTATCTGGTTCTCGCAGCTTCCTCTTCGGCGTTTCTATTGTTCGGACTGGCCCTCATCTACATAGCTCAGGGAACGATGGAGTTCCGCCGGATGGCCGGATTCTCGATGGATTCAGCCGGAGGGTTTGCCTACCTGGCTGGTCTCGTGCTCGTGGTGACGGGAATCGGATTCAAGTTGGCAGTGGTCCCGTTTCATCTCTGGACGCCCGATGTGTATCAGGGCGCGCCCGTACCCGTGACGGCGTTTGTGGCCACGGTATCGAAAGGCGGCGTATTTGCTTTTTTGTTGCGCTGGCTTCGGGCAGGTGGGGCGCCGAGCGAGCCAGTTACGCTGATCCTCGGAATTATTGCCATCGCTTCCATGCTGGTGGGCAACCTTCTGGCGCTGCGTCAAACAAATATCAAACGATTACTGGCCTATTCCTCGATTGCGCACATGGGTTATTTCCTGGTAGCGGTGGTTGCTGGAGGGGCCCTGGGGAAGGCGGCCGCTACATATTATCTGGTAGCCTACATCACGACAATTCTGGGTGCGTTCGGTTGTTTACTCGCGCTCGGCAACGGCGCGGTCGAAACGGAAACCTTTGACGACGTTCGCGGGCTCTTGTGGCGCCGACCCGTTTTGGCGTCCGTGTTTACCGCGATGATACTGTCTCTGGCGGGAATACCGTTAACCGCCGGCTTTCTCGGAAAGTTTTACGTCCTTGCAGCGGGTGCCTCAGCCACAGCGTGGCTGCTTGTGGTTGTGCTGATTATTAGCAGTACCATCGGGCTAGTGTACTACTTGCGCATTATTGTCGCGATGTTTGCCGATTCGGAGGGTACGGCAGAGGAGGTGAAAGCGTCAAGGCTGGGTATTGGTCCCAGCCTTGTTCTCGCGCTGCTTACTTTGGGTCTTGTCGTTCTTGGAGTCTACCCCGGCCCGTTATGGAATGGCATCAGGGCCGCGGCGGCGGCATTAGGATAAGATCACGGTTCCGAATGTTCGCAAAGCGATCAGATTAATGGCTGAGGTCGCCCGCGATGTAGTGCTCTAAATGCGCGATGGCTTCGTCCTGCGAAGAAACGATCCAGTTGACGACATCGCCAATCGACAGAACTCCGGCAATGCGTCCCTCCGAGTCGATCACCGGCAAATGCCGAAAGCGGCTGTCCGTCATGATTCGCATTGCTTCATCAACCGATGTATCACATGAGATCGTTCTCGGGTTCGAACTCATAATCTCATGGACGAAGGTTTCCTTCGATGTTTTTCCCGACAGAATAACCTTGCGCGCGTAGTCTCTCTCGGAAACTATGCCGACCAGGCGGCCTTCATCCACCACAAGTAAAGCACCTATACGTTTCTCAGCCATCAGTTCGAGGGCGGAGAACACCGATGCGTCGGAGGGAACGGAGAAAGTTTCAGTGCCCTTTTTCCGAAGCAGCATCGAAACGTGATCGAGAACTTTCATGACACCTCCAGGTAGCCTCAAAATACGTCTCAGCGGCCGACCGGAGTCACATCCACGGGTGAGAGCTATTCTCTATGACAGCGGTAGCGGTCAATTGGCGTTCAAATAAGCGTTTCATCTCCCATGCCGGAGGTACCGGCAATTGAGTACACACGCTACTCGACTAGCAGTATACGCCTCAGCTTTAGGGCATTCAAGAGGCCTGAATATCCGCGCAAAGTGCTGTATTGGCGACACAAGCGCAGCCCAGTGGCGGCCTGGCAGACGCCGGGGAAATTCTGATCGAACGCCTTCGACAGCGCTGAACCTGGTGCGTTACGAAAATTGTGGTTTTCGAATCCCATTCGAAGTGGGGACGCGCCAAGAGATCTCGACTTCGGCTTCGAGGACCCCTCCTCTGCCACCCGAGACTGAACGCTCGAGTAAGTTTTGATCTGACGCGGTAGTTAGCCCTCAGTGTGTGATCAATAGGAAGAAACGTGCGATATCCAATCTCAGCGCGAAAGTACGGATGCGCGGATGGGCCACGGCCTGCACGATCTGCCTTGGGCGCCGGTCATGGGAGTACCCGTGGTACGAAAGGCAAGTGGTTTGGGTGTTACTTGCCGATGTCCGCCCCGGGTCTATTTGGAATGGTCCCGATACGTGCGGACAACCCGCACCTGAACGACTTTCCTGTGCTGTACCACCTGCTCCTCCGGCAAGTGTCATTTCCGGCTATCGTTCTGTGCGACCCGGAGGGACGTATCGCAAGTTGGAACGCCGGCGCCGAAAGGGTCTTTGGCTGGCATGAGGCGGAAGTTGTTGGCCAGACCGGCTCGCTGCTCCTCGCCCCAGAGGACCGGACAACCGGTCTGTTCGACGAGGCTGTCACCGTGGGTCGCTCGGAAGGTACCTGCTGGCGAGTATGTAAAGACGGCCGCCGGTTGTTTGTGGCATGTACAGTCGTTGCGTTGCGGGACGAAGCAGGAACGCTCCTCGGATTCGGAATAGTCATGGTCGATACAGCCGAGCCGCTACTGTCCCGTCGCGAGTCCGAGACGTCCGCGCCATCAGCCAACGAAAAACTGAACCGTTTGAGCGGAGATCTGCGGGCGCTGACTGCAAATCTCCTCACTGTTCAGGAGGCGGAGCGGCGTCGCATAGCGCGCGAATTGCACGACGATGTCTCACAGCGGCTGGCAGTGCTCGAAATGACTCTCACCCTCCTGCAGCAGAAGTTTTACGACGAAGATGTTCCAGTGCGGGCCGATTTTGATAGGCTGATCGGCGATGTCGCGGCAATCTCCGACGAAGTCAGGAGCTTATCGCACCGGCTGCACCCAAGCATTCTGGAGGATCTGGGACTGGTGCCCGCATTGCGGAACCTGTGCGGGGACTTCGAGCGAGCACACGGAATGGCGGTGCATTTCTCAGTCCACGGATCATTGGCGCCGGTGGCCATGCCGGTCGCAACCGTTCTCTACCGCATAGCGCAGGAGGCGCTTCGCAACGCTTCAAAGTATGCCGCTCAGGCGACCGTGACGGTAACTCTACAAGCCGAATTCTCTGGGATTCGCTTGAGAGTTGAGGACACCGGCCCTGGCATTGACGCCCGCACTCTGGTGTCGAAAACATGCCTCGGGTTTATCAGCATGCAAGAACGAGCGAAGCTCGTTGGCGGAACCTTCGTTGTTACGTCACAGCCAAACCAGGGAACGACAGTTGAGGTTTACGTTCCTCTATCGACGACGGAAGAATGAGTCGGCCGCGATTGGTGGTTGCCGATAATCATCCGCAAATGAGCGCGGCATTGCGCGACCTGCTGGAGCCTGCTTACGACGTTGTAGCGGTTGTTGCTGACGGACGCGCCGCGCTGGAAGCGGCTGAGCAGTACGAGCCCGATGGTATCGTGCTGGATATCGCCATGCCCGGCATGAACGGGTTGGAGGTAGCTCAGCGTTTGAGGAAAAGCCGGCCCGGCGTGCGGATTATTTTCGTGACGGTACATTCGGATCAGGCGTACGTCGCAGAGGCATTCCGTCTGGGCGCACAGGGATTTGTCGTTAAGCGCGCACTGGTAACGGAGCTTCCGACGGCGATCGCTGAGATTCTGAGGGGTGGGTCTTACCGGTCGCCTTCGATTGCGGGGTAAGGAGGGAGACTCGCCCTCAACTCCTTGCGCAACCGAGGCAGCGCTTCCCGCGAAGCTTACGCTGTGCAGCGGGCCAGCAGAATGGTGATATCGTCCTGTTGTTCGCCGCGACTGAATTGCTTCACGGCGCTTACAACCACCGGCGCAAGTTCGGATACGGGCAAGCCGCGGTGCGCTCGAAGCACATCGGTAAGGCGACCGGCGCCAAACTCTTCGTCTGCGGCGTCGCAGGCCTCGGTTACGCCGTCTGTATAAAGCGCGAGTATATCGCCAGGCTGAAGCTGCGCTTCCGCAACGGAACATTTCCAATCACGAAAAAGACCGACAACAGTCGTAGTCGGCTCCAGCCGGTCCACGCGTTCCATTTCTGGCCGCAGGACCAACGGCGGAAGGTGGCCGCAGTTTGCGTAGCGCAGCGTGCGTGTTGCGTCATTATAGTCGCCGAAGAACATGGTGGCGTAGCTGTTTTCCCCGGTCGTCTCGTAGAAGAGGCGATTGACAGAGCAAAGGAGTCCTCCAAAGTCAGTCAGCGCGAGGGCGTATTGACTTCGCAAATTCGCCTGCAGGTTTGCCATCAGCAGCGCACCGGAGATTCCCTTTCCCGCAATGTCGGCCAGAACAAAAGCGACGCGCCCGGGCTGCAGCTCCAGGAAATCGTAGTAATCGCCGCCAACCTGGCGCGCTGGGATACAAGCCCCCACGTATTCCAGGGTGTTTAGCGATGGCCACTTCTGCGGAAAGAGCCTGGCCTGTACTTCACGGGCAAATTCGATTTCCTGATTGGCGCGACGCTCGGCCTCCAGACGGCCGGCCATTTCCTCAGCGAGGCGGATATTTTCGAGTGCGACGCCGGCCTGGCTTGCGACGGACGTAAGCAGACGCCGATCCTCGCTTGAGTAAGGCTCTTCCGACAGGCGGGGACCGAGTGCGACAACTCCGCGGAGCTGACCCGCTCTGCCCAACACAGGTACGAGACATTCCGGCCGGATGAGCTGGAGTCCCGCAAGATCAGGGGACGTTGCCATTAGCGGCTCCGGCAGCGTCACGGGCTCGGCACGCCGGGTAAGATCGGCGAGTACCGGAGAATCAGGTGAAAGGGAGAGAGACGGATTGCCGTTGCGCCGCAACCAGAGACGACGATCCTTGCCCTCGAGGTACACCCCAACCGCAGTAGGGTGGAGCGCCTGGCTTATTTCTGTTTCAAGAAGCGTAGCGAGGGAGTCAGGGTGAGTCATTGCCCTGGTTTCCCGCGCAAGGTCTTCGAGGATGCGACGGGCATCATACTTTCCACGGAAGAAGGCACGATCGATGCGCTTCGTGACTCGCGGAACGATTTGCAGATAGGCAAGAAGAAAAATCAGACCGGCAATAAGACCGATGCAGTAAGACGCAAAGTCAAGGGAGCGCGGCGCGGGTGCAGTACCGCGGCCAGCCGTGAAACCCCGAATGAATCCATTGCTGAAGCGTGTGAAGACCCAGAAGACAACATAGGCTTCAACCAGCAGGGTTACGACAACAAACCCGCGCTGAACAATCAAATATCGGACGCTGCGCTTCAATAGCACAGGGATCTCAAGCACCCGGTCTTTGACAACTGCGTATACGTAGGAAGCGGGCATCAGGGCAAGCACGAGGGCTGCCGGAGCCCAAATCCAGAATGGGAGGTCTGTGAATTCCTCTCCGCGAACGGGCGCGATCAGAATGATCAGAAATGCGGGGCCGAAGCCAGCCAGTGTGCCCCAGAGAATAACGCGTGTTTTGCGGCGAGCCTCAGAGCTGTGCGGCCAGACGCTGTTACCGATCAACGACGCGAAGCCCAGAAAGAACAGCACCAACGAATATACAAATATGGTCCAGGAAAGCGGCGCCCGATGTCCCCAACCAAAGAAGCGAAATTCGGGAGTATAATTTCCGGCGATGAAGCAGAGAGTCCCGAAGACCAGGCTCAGGGCGCCGGAAATAGCCAGGCAAATCCATTTCAGCTTCGGAAGCGTGCGATCTACGGGTGATGAAACCGGAAACACGGCGAAGAAAAAATAAAACAAGGCTGCTCCACTGATATTGAACAGCTCACGGTAGAAGATGGCGAACCCGCGCCAAGGCGGATTCGCTCTCGCTTCGTCGAAGGGCGCGAAAGCAATGAAAGCGGCAAACAGCGCGGTGAGTAGCCATGCGTTCGGGTCCTCCAAACGCAAAAGGAGGAGCAGGACTCCCACAATGAGAAAGAGCAGCGGATAGTAAGTTATCAGCCGCAAGACGGCGCGCTGCGGAATCGACAACGCAGCCGCGTTTTGTGGGGCCGGCGCGAGAACAGCAGTGGTGACAAAATCCCGCGTAGCGCCGGGGCGGCGAATGGTAAGGCGGACAGCGACTCCGTTCCGGCCGAGCGTGACCAAACGGTAGAAGGGATACCCGGAAAACGGTAGAGAGTCGGCCATCGATTGGCCATTGACGGCCATTATCCGGTCACGCGGTTGCAGCCCGGCACGCTCAGCGGGACTGCGCGGTTCGATGCTATGGATAACCAAGCAACACCCGGGCTGCATTTCCTCGTTAATCCCGAGATGGACTCGGGGGCGTTGCACCCCTATGATCCAGATGATGCTGTAAGCGGCGGTTGCGAGCGAAAACACCACTGCAATCGCCCAGAGCACGGGACGGGGCACTCGGCCAACGCGCTGCATCCAGAGAAATTGATTATAGTCCCGTTCAGGCGGCCTTGCGGCGTGTCGAACACCAACATGTCGAATACCAACAGCCTTTCGTTTGGTTCGAGAACGGCGAATCAAATCCCCGTCAGTATCGCGACGTCATGCGCTGCGCACATCCATTACCGCAGTTTCTTGACTTGTGTCGCGAACCATCGAGGCAGGAAACTGTTTTAAGTTCCTACGATAACTATGCCGCGGCAGGTAACGCGCAGGCGTGACGCCTGTGATCCGTCTGAAATGCCTCGTGAAGTGGCTTTGATCTGTGAATCCGGTTTCGCCGGAAACCTCCGCAATTGGCTTCCCCATACAAAGTAAACGTTTTGCCGCCTCGATACGGGTCTGTATCAAATAGGAGTGTGGAGTGAGTCCTACCGAACTTCGGAATGTTCGCAACAGGTGATAAGGACTGACTTGAGCAATACATGCTAACTCACTAAGCGTAATATTCCGATTGTGATAGGCATTAATGTACTCTTTCGCGCTCTTGACCAAAACCGTATCTCTCGTTGTAGCAGGAATATGAACCGGCTCGTACACATACCCCGCTGCCAACCGGGCAAGAATCGTGAGCAGGGATGATTCCAGTTCCAGAGCGGCGCCGTCACCTTCCCAGTTCACGGTGCAAGGAAAGCAGCCTGCTGGTAAGAATGCGGTCCCGTACAAACAATTTTGAAAACCGAAGCGTCTGACGGCCAAATTAGCGGAGAGAATCCGAAACAACGAATCCTCAAAATGGAGAGCGCGGAGCATCCATCCATCGGGGATTGCTGGTCCCTGCGCATGCACCTCCTCCGGATTTAAGAGAAATACTGCTCCTGGGGGCAGGATGTGTGATGCGCCTCGGCAATAAAAGCTCATAGCGCCTTGAGCCACAATGCCTATCGTGGGCTCTGCATGGAAATGACGCGCGGCTTGGTACGTCCTGTACGATCCTAGTAAGACATCGACGCCCTGCAACGCAGTATGGCTCCAGATGTGCGCGTACTCCCGAAAATTAGACGGCCTTTCGCGCTGGTATTGTTTGACTTTTTGCCGCTTCTCATCGACAATCTCCGGCACGTGCGGAAGCATGCTTGTAAGGCGTTTTGCCATTTCGTCGGAAATATTCTCCTGCGGTCCACTGCGGGTTCCTTGGTGTGACAGACTCAACGCATCGCTGACAAGCTTGCGTCACACAAAGCACCCTTTCTTATTCTAGAAACAACTCCACTGTGGAATGAACCTCTGCGATTCGCGCTACGAGAATGCCAGGGATGTATCATTAAGGTATAGCGTCTTCTATTCATCGCGCTTCTGTTCACCGTAGTGCTGCCCTAGAGGAGCAGACAGATGTACAGGAGGCGTTATGCCGATTCCAGTTGCGAACGAACTCCTGCGCGCACGTGGAGAGCCAGATCGAGAAGCGACCGGCACAGGCGCATTTCCGTAATTGACTCTCGCTGGCCGATAGCCTGTTTTTGCACCAACTCGGCCTTGACAAGAGAGTAGAGCTCCTCGTCGTCATCGACAAGAAACGCGTTTATCGGTTCCAATGAATATCGCTCAACTGAGTGCGCCAGGCTGAGTAGAATCGCAGAAGAGCGTCGTAGCACTTCTCGTATAAGTCCGTTTTCCTCCTCGGGCCCCACTAAGAGCCGGTGTTGGATAAGGCCCGTTTTGACCAGAACAAACGCTCGCAATTGCGGGAGGAGCGCGCTGACAAACCCGTTTAAGAAAATCTCTTCTCTTGTCTTGGGAAAGGATTCGAAAGCGTAAAGATCCGAGAGGCTACGCAACTTATCAAAATTTCGGCTGATTCTGGTACTTTCAGCGCTGAGACGATGGGTTCGCACCACCGATGAAGCGTCCTCCGGATGATCCAGTCGCGCGGCTTCTCTGAGGGTCGAAAGAAGCAAGGAACGCATGTCGGTAGTCGACGACTTGGCCCATAGGTGGTCAAAAACCAGCCACATCGCAAAGATACCCAGGATAACTCCGAGTATCGCGTCTCGCGCCGGGACAAGAGAAGTATTGATTGTAAATTTATTCAAATTGACCAAATCGTAGGCTAGGACAATTTGAAAGCCGCTATAAGCGATGCGTGGTCCGGACATAGCGACCCAAGCACCAATGGAGCTCACGAACGCAAACAATAACGTAAATTCAAGCAGCGTGTCGATCTGCGGCAGGATCGTTATCTCTGCGCCGAGTCCTAACACGCACGCCCCAAGAATAAAACCTGCAAAGCGCAGTGTCTGCTTGTGCCTGCTTGCGCCTGTGCTTGGAAGCGCGGTGAGGAAGCAGGTGAGAATCGAACCGCCCAGCGCTATCCAGCCAGTACTCATATAGAAGAGGTAGCACGCCATCGCGCTTAAGGCGCCGCGTACCGTGAACCTGAGGTGTTCGTTGCTTCTGAAAGCATCGCTGACGAAGATGCCTGTCCCTTTCTTCTTAATGGGGCCTGGGAGATGATGATGAATGGCAGGTTTTCGTCTGCAAAACTTTGAGCTATAAGATCGACTGTTCGTTCGATCTCAATCAGAATCGGGCTTCCTGCTGCCGCGGAGTCTTCCGGAAGGTCCAGCCATTCGGGCGCTTCTTCGCATAAAAGACAAGTCCGGATTGTAGCGATATTGTGGGCAATGGTAAAGCAACGGTTGATATCGTCACTTGACAGTGTCACTCTTGATTCGGCCAGATTGGCTGCCAATTCGACAAGCTGCCCCGATAATGCGAGGACAGTGGCAAGCTGTTCTTTGTATGTTGATTCATAGTTGGAATTCGCCAGTTGATCCTGAAGATCCCCAACACCTTTAGCGGCATAGCGACTCAATTGAATGCCGAGGGGCGAAGGTCTACGTCCTAAACTCGCATGATTCTCCAGCAGGTCTTCGACTAGAGCTAGGCGCTGACGCAAGCCGTCAAGCACGGCATCCAGTGAAGGCTTCTTCGCAAAAAGTATCTCGATAACAACCGAGAGGCCACAGGCTATCAGAATAGAGAGCAGAGTGTAGAGCGTCTGCGTCACACGCATTTCCGCCGACATTGGTTCATCCCAAAGCCCGATTTCAATCCCTATCAGAACTGCCATTGCCGTCGCAGCATCTAAGAACTTCAAGCTGCTAATCAGGTAGAACACCACAAAAAGGGTTCCTGCGACCCAGATGAAATGCAGGAAAGGCGACCCAGCGGACAGCACTCCTCCCACAATCACCTCAGCCGCTCCGAGAATGCAGGCGAAAGCAATACGCAGTGCTGAGTCACGGGTAACCTGAGGATTATCGCGAGACAAGAGCAACGGATAGTACGCTCCGATTGCGGCTCCCGGTATGCGGAAGACGTTGACCGCCACCATGACCGATGCACAAGCTAAGACAATTCGTGTTACCAGCGAAACCCGGCCGGGGTAGACAGCGAGCTCGGCGCGAATGATATATGCCAAGTGCCGAATTGGAGAAATGGATGAGTTGATTGCGCTCATGTAAGCATCCTCAGTGGCCCGCATCGCGGTCACGAGGACGCATCACAACAACGGCAACCTGCCCTATACGCAGTAAGCCTGGCGGAGGATCGACTATGCGAATCCGGACAGGATATCGTGAAGCAAGGCGAACCCAATTGAGTGTTCGCTGCACATCAGGTAATCCGGGAGAAAGTTTTCCCACAACATCGGGATCGGGGGTAACGCCATACCCGACACTTTCTACAGTGCCGCGAAGCTTTGTACGCGCACCCGCCATGAGATAGACGTCCACTGGCGTACCCGGCGGCATGCGGGCAATCTGCGATTCGCGAAAGTTCGCCAACACCCACCACCGCCGGTTGTCGATTAGGGTAAACAACTGTTGGCCTATCTTCGCGTACTGCCCCTCCGAGATCGTCAGGTTTGTCACTCTTGCATCAAAAGGAGCAACAACACTGCACTGTTCATAGTTATATTTAGCCAGGCGGACCGCGGCGGCTCGGGTCTCTCGTTGTGCCAGCAAGGGCGATAAGACCAATACTGATCGTGACGATTCCTTGAGTTGGGCTTGACTCTGTGACATCTGGGCGATGGCCTGCTGCTTTTGTGCCGTCGCAGCCAATAGGCTTGCTTTCGCCAAGGCAACTTGTGATTGTGCCTGTTGCACAGCCGCTGTTTTGGCGTCTGCAAGCGTCTTCGCCCGGTGCACTTCATCGGTGGTCACAAATCCCTTTGACAGTAGAGGCTCGACGCGATGGTAGTTTCCTAAAGCATAGTTTGCATCTGCTTGCGCCTGCTGCAGTGCGGCGTCTGCTTGCGTAGTGGCGGCTTCAGCTACTTTTATTTCGTCGTCTGCTCTGGTCTCATTAGCCAAAGCATTCTGTGTCCCCGCGTTCGCAACAGCGACGCGGCTGACCTGGGACGATATACGGCGCGATTCGTTCTCGATCTCCCCCTCAAGTTGAGCTTGAGCGGCAAGAGCACTCTGCAGCGCATAGAGATAGGGGCGGTCGTCCAGTTTATAGAGCAGACTGCCCTTCTTCACAAGTTCATTGTCATGAACCGGGAGTTGCATCACCGGTCCTTCGACCAAGGGAGCCATACCGATAAAGTTTGCGGTCACTTCTGCATCGTCGGTCCGCGGGTATACGGTAGTGTCGCGGATGACAAATGCTCCTGATACCGCTGCGCCCAAGACAATAAAGGCGCTGATCACGGTGCCTCTCCGATGACGACCTGACTGCTGATTGAAATCACTCAAGAGCGTTGTCTCTCTATTCAAAAAGGATGAGCCAAAGAGTGCAGCTCAGAAAGCAAATCAGGGACGAATAGAGGAGTGGCAGTGGCCAGAGTTCCTCTACGATCTTCCATTTCGTGAACAGCGTGTGCGCGACAAAGGTCAGGACCGTAGCAACTGCCAAACACACAATCCACGATGGGAAATAGGATCCCAAGATGTTCAATTCGGGAGAACGCGAGCAGCCAGTCGTACACACCAGGGTCAAGAATGTCGTGACCGCCCTCATGCGCGCTGCCTTCGTCAGTCGTGAATCGAGATTACGGAGCGATCGCTCATTCTTCATGGAGTGTTTCCTTTCGGATGGTTGCCTAAAAGCTCGCCCGTCCTGAATGCAAGGTCCGTAAACGACTGAAGGACTTGTGTGCCTGCCGTAACGTCTACCGCTCGTGCTCGCGCCAGATCGTTTTCCGCTGACAAGACGTCCAGAAAGTTACGGACACCGTCCTTGTACGACTCAATAGCAGCAGAGTACGACTCGCTTGCCGCAGCGAGCAACGATATTGCGGCCTGACGCTGTGCGAGAGCGGTCTCGGCATTCGTGTATTCACTCCATACTTGGTTCGAAATCTGATCTTGCTGGTCACGAACCTCGTCCTTCGCCGCGGCCTCTTCTGCTTTCGCTTGAGCTATTGCGCTTTCGCGTCGGAAGCCATCGAATAAGGTCCAGCGCAGACTGAGAGTCGCCATATACGTAGGGGTCTCAGCGTAAGTCGCCGCGAAAGGTCCCTGCTGGCCCCATGCTCGTACCCAGCCTTTCCCGCCGTTGAATTCAAGCGTCGGATAATAAGCGGTGTAGGCATGTTTGACTTCCTGTTCAGAGGCGCGAACTCTGGCTTCGTCCGCCTGCAAGTCTGGCCTTAGTTCAAACGCGCGAGCTATGGCCTTTTCAACTGACACATCCAGTGCTTCGGGAATATGAAGGTCTTCTAGTGGTTCAACATTGAACGGACGGACGGGCGTTGCCGTAATAGCCGTTGCAAGATTGCCAAATGCGACGCGCTCCGCGCCGATTGCGATCTGGAGATCGTAGTTCGCCTTTGCTGTAGCGGCGCGGGCTTCGAGCACTTCAGGCACAGTGGCGAGACCGTTATCGCGTCGGTCCTGGGCAGCCGCTTCAACAGTCTTCGCGTCCTTAAGAGAAACCTCGGCCGCCCTTCTCAACCCAGTTGCATTGAGCAAGCTGTAGTAGGCCAGGCAAACTTGCTGAATCAGCACCAAGTGTGTGTTATTGAAATTGAGATTTGCGGCAATCAGTCGGGCCTGTGTCGCCGTAATCTCAGAGCGACGGGCGCCAAAATCAATGAGCGTGTAATCGAGATGGACCGCCGTCTCGAAGGCGCCAATGTCCTGCACAGCGAAGGATCGATACAGGAGTGGCGGATTGAGGAATGTGGTTCCAGCGGCGGTTGCTATAACGGTCGGGTAGAGTTCGCTTTTGGCTATGCCGACGGACGCCGCGCTGCTCTTCGCACGATTCCAAGCTGCACGCGTCGTGGGATTGTTTGATTCGGCTATGTCGATCAACTCCCCTAGCGTGTAGACATGATTCTCGTTAACGTCTGCGTCGTGTTGATCAACCACCGCGATGTTCTTGTTCAAGAGAGTACCCTTGGGTAACCAAGGAGTATCTGGAGACACCGACGCGTGCTGGCACCACGCGGCCGGTGAGATACCCGAAAAATATAAGACACACGGAAAAATTAGCAAACGCAAAGGCCTACCCGGCTTTCGGATTTGCTTTAAGCGCCCAGACGACATCCTCAATACCAGGCTCTATCGACTGCCCCTCGCATGTCTTGTACAAAATTGCTCTCCGGTCTTCAGGTATGAACACACGACCGATACACTCTTCGCACCGTTGACCACTGCAGCCGCACAGGAAACTTCTAGGCGGAGTCTTGAAAACATTCAGAACTTTTTCGGCTTCATCCCAAATCTAAGGGCGATTTTCGCGAATAATTCAACAGTTCTGCAGGTTTGTCTCGCGTGCAGAGGTCTTCGCGGTGGCGGGACCCGTCTGCGTGCAGCTAGGAGCGACGAGCACGAAACTGACAAGTGGAAAATATTAGAACGTACAGTAAAACGCCAATGCGGGAAGATAGCTGCGCCCGGCGTTGGTACGGATACCAGGCTGGATGGTGGAGGTATCGCGACTTGGGTCATCGTGGATTCTTTCTGAAGCGAATACACTCGCTAGATACGCAGATGGCTGTCCATTTCTAAGCGGCTGGAAGAAGAGAAGTTGATTGCCGGAGCCAAGCTGCATTTTCAGCAAAATGCCGAGCTCTCAGCAGAACGTATCCGACACGCAATGCCCAGCCATGAAGGCGCGTCACGTGTTCCGAGAAACGTCAGGATACGAGGGACAACGATCGCATTATTAACTAATCAGAGTGGCCTCCGGCTAGGGATAGATCTAGCTCGATGCCTCGCGCGAAAACTCGCGGCGCTCCACAACCGTTGATAGGACCAGCGTCGTCGTAGTGTCTCCGAATTGACTCAGATGCCCGATCAACAATTCCAATCCCTGGGAATCCGGCACGGCCGCTTTCAGGACAAATGAAGCCCTACCAGCGGTGTGATGGCACTCTAAGATCCAAACGAGCTTTTGGACCGCTTTCTGGAATCGCAAGTAGTCCGACCGCTTGACCTGAATCTCAATAAAAACAAGCAAAGTCAAGCCGAGATGCGCGGGGCTAATCCGCGCGTGATAACCGAGAAGAACTCCCGCGTCTTCCAACCGCCGCAAGCGCTCCGCCGTAGCGGGAGGAGACAGCCCGGCGCGCCGGCCGAGTTCGGCGAAAGACAGGCGTGCGTTCGCCTGGACCAGTTCTATCAGAATCCAATCTCTATCGTCCAATTTCCCTGCGATTGCGCCTAATTGAGACCTCATCACTTTCGAATCGTATCAGAGAATCTCATATTTCCGTCGATTGGTCCTTTACGGAAAAGCCAGGGTCGGATTACCGTGTCTTGTATGAACGCTCGCTCTCGTATCAGCAATGCGGATTCTGGCTTTAGTGCGGCCACGGCCCGGTTATTTCGGCGTGCGGCGAGCTTCATTCCCAGTGGTGTGGCCATTCTAACCACCGCCGATGCATGCATTACTGTAAGCTCACTGCATTTTGTTTCTTCTGATCCGCCGATGGTCAGCGTGGCTCTTGCTCGAGACTCGCTTAAGGGGGCCGCGATTATCGGCAACGGCTTTTTTCATATCCGCCTGCTTTCTCTTGGAGAGGAGAGCGTAGCCAAAGACGAAGCTCTGCCTGTTGGGAAAGGTATGGTGGAAATGGATTGCACCGTCGCAGCAATCTACCGAGCGGGCGACCACAATCTCGTGCTCGCCAGAGTTGGCCAGACATCGATATCACACGGGTACCCGCTAATTTACTGGCGGCGGGGGCTACATCCGTTTCAGCCGCGCTATAGTTTTCTAGCTTCACGGGAAGCTTTCCAGGAATTCGTCGCAGCATGGGAGGCTGGCACCTTGCCCAAGTCCAAGTGGACTCATGCGGGGCACGTCGCAATTGGTGCATCTTATGCGGTTCGATTCCGCGCCACCGCTTTTGAAAGAACCAGGAATGGCATTCTTCGACACAACGAAGCTGTTGGAACGTCGAACACTGGCCACACGGGCTACCACGAGACGCTTACGCGCCTGTGGTCGATCGTGCTGGCAAAGGTATCGCACGCATTCTCGGATCCGTGGGACGCCGCATGCAATGCAGTTGAGAAACTGGGCGAGGATCGAGACCTACATTACCTGTATTACAGCTTCGATATCGTGCGAAACGAGGAGGCAAGACGTGTATGGGTTCCGCCAGATCTTGAAGGACCGTATTGACAAAGCTCCCATCGCATCACTGCGAGTTGCTCGCATTGCCCTGGATGTATCGTGAAACGCTCGCCGAAAGGGCGCCAAAATAATAATGAATGCCGCTGTTGCAACCTGTTCCACTGATCTGGAAAGCTATCGAAGAAGCGCGTCTGGTTCGGCTGATCTATCACCAGAAACTCCGCATTCTTGAGCCGCACGATCACGGAATCCTCAACGGCTCCGTCCAGCTACTCGGCTATCAACTCGCAGGCGCCAGTAGTCGCCCACTTCCCAATTGGCTCCTCATGAAGACGGACGAGATCACTGCCCTCACCCTGCTGGAGCAAACCTTTCCGGGAGGAAGATCTACCTCCTCAGGCGACCACATCAAATGGGACAAGCTCTTTATTCGAGTGAAACCAACTCCCGCTCACTTCGCTGCAGGATCTAAATAAACTGACTGCACGTAAGACCCGGCGGCCGATCACCAATGGTTGCAATCGCTGCTAGGCTGGTTAGTTCTTCTTGAACTCTAACGCGGCGATCTTATCGTCTGTTTGCAAATGGTCGCCTGTCGCATTGGAGATGTCCTTTGGAATATTGGGGCGGTCCACAATAGACAAGGCTTCGATCTGTCCTGTGAAAAGAAGATCGTTGACCACCTTGGCACGTTCCTTGTCGATGTTCGGGTCGATGCCGTGCGTGATGGATCGGCTGGTCTTCGAGTAGTAGATTTTGATGTCGTGGGTCGCGGCGGCAACAAAGACAGACTGTCCCTGGAAAGTCTGTTGGACCTGCCAGATGCGAATGTGATGCCGCGAGGCAAACGTATTGTTCTGCTTTTCGAACGCCATGACCGGTGGCTGTCCATCCAGAGTCAGGACCGACATAGGGGCTTCGTCATAACCGCGATCTTCGATGATTGCCTGGGCAGTGCGCATTTTAGAAGCGCGGCCCAGCGGATCAGCAGCGAACCATCCGGCCCCTTTGAGTGCAGCTTCGATCTGTTCCTTGGTGCCGATAAACATGAGGTTCGTCAGATCAGAAGGGTTATGCAGTTCGAGGGCCTCCGTGCGAAAAGGAACCTGAGCCACAATACCAGCAAGCGTATCCGCAGGAGTGATGGAAGGCACAATGCCCATGTCGCCGGATGGTGTCCAATCGAGAGGCTTGGTGAGTTTCACCGTGAACTCCACGCCTGGCTTGTAGTCGATCGCAGGATCCGCAGGCTTCACCGTCGCACTCTTGATGCTCGAAAGGAGTTGACCCAGCGATTCGGATTTCGATTCGACTTTGTTAACGCCTACATCGGCCAGTGAAGTAAAGGTGTGAGAAGCCGTGATCCCCGTGATAAGGCCGGCCTGGTCCACGGACTCTCGCGCATTATCGACGCCTTCGAGAACGCAAGCAATCGGCTTCGACTGACCGTGATCATCGCGGATTGTGGTTATCTGTAAACGCAACGTCGCGGGCACTTCATTGCTGCCGTTTGCTGCCGGTTGATTGGCATGCGCATCGGCCGTGACGCCGGTCAACTGCGTCCCGAACCCGATGACACCCGTGCCGTTCAGCGGCACGGGGGCTATGACAACCGCAGTGACCGGCTGTCCGGATGGTTTGTCACTGCTGACTTCGGACGTGAGACGCAGTTGGATCTCAGTACCGGCAGGCAGTGTGGCGGCAAGAAGTGCGACTGCGAGACCGAAAATCGAGACGATTGATAACCATGGCTTGTCCACACCCATACGACCACCACTGACGCCTTCCGTTAACGAGTTGCTGAAAGCGGTTCGTTATATTGACCCAGCGCGGAAGGCCTGTTTCCTTCCTCTGATTACGTTGAATTTATCACTATTTCTTCGGCAATGAGCCGCTAAGAACGATCCCGAGTTGTACCGTATTGAGGCTGAGCAGATGCGGGAACGCATTCCGATCACGACCGAAATCACGCTGCTAATGCGCGTCATTCGGCGCAACTGGCGTCCTGGTTGGGTGAAATTGCGCAACGCAGACCATCACCTTTAGCTGGATCGGCGCTGGCACCTCCACTGTGAATGGATGCCCAAATGCTGAGCTGGTCTTGAGAAAGGTTCATCAGGGATGTTTCAGATTCGGATTCACGGCCGTGGCGGACAGGGAGTGGTGACCGCAGCGGAAATCCTTTCCATCGCAGCCTTTCTCAAAGGAAAGTATGCCCAAGCGTTTCCAGCATTTGGTTCTGAACGAATGGGGGCACCGGTGACCGCATTCTGCAGGATCGATGATCGCCGAATCCGGCTGCGTGAGCCAATTGTCGAGCCCGATGCCTTGATCATCCAAGATGCAACACTACTCCATCGCGTCCCGCTATTTGATGGCCTGGCGGATTCCGCTTATGTGTTGATCAACAGCACAAGATCCTTTCCGGAACTTGCCTTAAACGAAATCGCCAAACCGTTATTGCCTGAGCGCTGCTGGACCCTGCCGGCTACCAAACTCGGCCTGGAGCACGTGGGACGCCCAATCCCGAACGCAGCGCTTTTGGGCGGTTTTGCCGCAATGACAGGAGTCCTCTCTATCGATTCTGTGGCGTCAGCAATCATGAACAAATTCTCTGGCTCAGTTGGGGAAAAGAACGTGGCCGCCGCCCGGGCCGCTTACGGCTTGGTCATGGAAAGGAATGTGGCACATGCTGAAGCAAGTTGAGACTTCGAGGGCGATAGCGGAAACGGTTGCGCTCTGCCGGCCCGAGGTTATCTGTGCCTATCCCATCACGCCTCAAACCCACATTGTCGAGGCCCTGGCCGAGATGGTCGGAGCCGGGCAGCTCCAACACTGCGAATTTATCAACGTCGAATCGGAATTCGCAGCGCTGTCCGTCGCCATCGGAGCATCTGCAGCGGGAGCGCGCGCCTACACGGCCACGGCCAGCCAGGGACTTCTCTTCATGGCAGAAGCCGTTTACAATGCCGCTGGTCTCGGTCTTCCGATCGTCATGACCATCGGGAACCGTGCCATTGGCGCTCCCATTAACATCTGGAACGATCACTCGGACTCCATGTCCATGCGCGACGCCGGTTGGATTCAGCTCTACGCCGAAACCCCGCAAGAGTCTGCCGATCTTCACATCCTGGCGTTTCGCGTGGCCGAGGAGCTTTCCTGCCCGGTGATGGTGTGCGTCGATGGATTCGTCCTGACCCATTCCTACGAACCGGTGGATCTCGTCACGCAAGGTGACGTCGACGCCTATTTGCCAGCATTTGAGCCACGACAAGTGCTTGACCCGGCCGACCCGGTCTCGATCGGGGCGATGGTCGGGCCGGAGGCATTCCTGGAGGTTCGCTACCTGGCGCACCACAAGCAACTCCGAGCCCTCGAGTGCATTCCCGAACTGAGCCAGGAATTTCGCGAGCGATTCGGGCATGCTTCGGGAGGATTGCTGCGAACCTATCGGACTGAAGGCGCGGAGACCATTGTCGTTGCGTTGGGATCTGTGAACGGGACGATTCAAGAGGTGGTCGACGACTTGCGGCGGGAGGGTTCCGCGATTGGCTCCGTCAGCGTCTGTTGTTACCGGCCATTCCCGCTGGCAGCTTTGCGCGCTGCTATTGGAGAAGCTAAGCGGGTCATCGTCGTTGAGAAGAGCCTGGCGCCCGGCATCGGAGGAATCCTTTCGACCGATGTGCGGACCGCTTTGTCCCACACGAGCATCCCTCTTTTCACGGCCATTGCCGGTCTTGGTGGACGAGCGATCACCAAGGCGTCGCTTCGCGGGCTGTTTAAAGGAGCTGAAGCCGGCGTGTTGGACGCGCTTACTTTTCTGGATCTCCACACCGAATTGATCCAGCGGCATCTGGAGCGCGAAAGCAAGCGAAGGCGAAGCGGCCCTCCGGCCGAAAATTTGCTTGCAGATATCCGCCTGCTGGCTGCGCAGATCGGATAGCCGCATCCGTAAGAGGGACAGACTATGCCTGCACCGCTCATCAAGTTTTATCAAACTGGAACGTTTACCATTGGCAACCGGCTGCTCGACGAGGAAGCACTCTCGGTACAAGCCGACGAGTTACGCCCGAACGTTCTCACCTCCGGCCATCGCGCCTGCCAGGGATGCGGCGAGGCCCTGGGCGCACGATACGCACTGGACGCGGCCATGCGCGCCGCCGGCGATCAGATCATCGTTGCCAATGCCACCGGGTGCCTGGAGGTGTTTTCAACGCCTTATCCGGAATCCTCCTGGCGCGTGGCGTGGATGCACTCTCTGTTCGGAAACGCCGCCGCGGTCGCTACCGGCATCGCCGCAGCCATGAAAGTGAAGGGCCGTCCGAACGTGCGCGTTATTGCTCAGGGCGGCGACGGAGGCACCACGGATATCGGGTTAGGCTGCCTGTCCGGGATGTTCGAGCGTAATGACGATGTGCTCTACATTTGCTACGACAACGAAGCCTACATGAACACAGGCGTTCAGCGGTCGAGCGCCACGCCCCCCGCCGCGCGCACCGCAACCACTCCGGCCGTCGGCTCGCAGCCGGGCAATTCGTTTGGCCACGGTAAGAGTATTCCGCTTATTGCGATGGCACACCGCATACCTTACGCTGCGACAGCATCCGTCGCGGACCTTCGCGATCTCGAGTACAAGATCAATAAGGCAATGCGCATACATGGCGCCCGCTATGTTCATGTCCACGTGCCTTGTCCGCTCGGATGGGGCGCAGACCCGCGCGATACCGTTCGCGTGGCGCGCCTCGCAATCGAAACCGGGCTGTTTCCTCTTTTTGAAGCGGAATTCGGCAACATCACCGACAAAACTTCCATTCGCCATTTGAAACCGGTCGAGGAGTATTTGCGGCTACAGAAGCGTTTCGCGCATTTGTTCCATTCCGGCGCAGACCAGCAGTGGATCATAGCTATTCAAGAGATTGCGAACAGGAACATCCGGGAATTCGGATTGCTAGCCGAGGTAAGCCATGCATAAACCTTTCGCGATCACTCTGGAAGTGGGGTCGAGCCTCGACAACCACACCGGCTCGTGGCGGACAGAGCGTCCGGTTTATCGGGATTTTCTCCCACCTTGCAATCATGCCTGCCCGGCGGGTGAAGATATCCAGGGATGGCTCTATTACGCGGAAGCAGGAGAGTACGAAAAGGCCTGGCGGAAGCTGGTCGAGAATAATCCCTTATCCGCCATCATGGGCCGAGCCTGCTACCATCCCTGCGAGACCGCTTGTAACCGCGGCCAACTCGACAAGGCGGTCAATATTCATGCGGTAGAGCGCTTCCTGGGAGATCTGGCAATTGAGCGCAACTTGCAATTCGAGCCTCCCGCCACGAAGTCTGGAAAACATGTATTGGTAGTGGGCTCAGGACCATCAGGTTTGTCTTCGGCCTACCACCTCGCTCGGCTAGGCCATCAAGTCACGATCTACGAGGCGGAGTCGAAGCCGGGCGGGATGATGCGTTACGGGATTCCGCAGTACCGGCTGCCCCGCGCGATCTTGGACGCCGAAATTCAGCGCATTGAGAATATGGGCGTGACCATCGAGCTCAACAAAAAAGTGGACAATTTAGCTTCCACTATGGCCGAAGGCCGGTTCGATGCCGCATTCCTCGCAGTCGGCGCCCATTTGGCCAAACGAGCCTACATTCCGGCTGGCGATGCAAGCAAAATTCTCGACGCTCTCGATCTGCTCCATGGTGTTGAAACCGGTGAACCGGTGCAGCTTGGACGTCGTGTCATTGTTTACGGCGGAGGAAACACGGCGCTCGACCTTGCGCGGACTGCGAAACGCTTGGGCGCGACCGAAGCATTAGTAGTGTACCGCCGCACTCGTGAAAAGATGCCCGCTCATGAATCCGAGCTGCAGGAAGCCCTAGAAGAAGGCATCAAAATCAAATGGCTCTCGACCATCAAGGCAAGCGGCAAAAGTCATATCCTGATTGAAAAGATGCGGCTCGATGAATCCGGATTTCCCCAGCCAACCGGCGAATTTGAGTCCATCAAGGCCGATTGCGTTGTCCTCGCTCTTGGCCAGGATGTCGATTTGAGTTTCCTCGACAGGACTGCCGGAATCGAAGTGGTCGATGGTGTAGTAAAGGTCGATTCGCAGATGATGACGGGCCACCCAGGCATTTTCGCCGGAGGAGACATGGTTCCGGCTGAGCGCACGGTGACAACTGCAGTTGGCCACGGCAAAAAGGCGGCGCGCTGTGTGGACGCGTTCCTGCGAGGCACATCATACGTTGCCGCTCCGAAGAATCCAGTCGCCGATTTCAACAGGCTGAATACCTGGTACTACAGCGACGCCCCGCAAGTCGTCCAATCCACGTTGGATCGTGCGCGCCGTGAATCCACGTTTGCCGAAGTCGTCCACGGCTTGGATGAGAAAAGCGCACTTTTTGAAGCGCGCCGCTGTCTCTCATGCGGAAATTGTTTTGAGTGTGACAATTGCTACGGCGTCTGCCCGGACAACGCCGTGATCAAACTTGGAGCCGGGAAGCGTTTTGAGTTCAACTACGAGTATTGCAAGGGATGTGGGCTCTGCGCGGCCGAATGCCCATGTGGGGCTATTGACATGATTCCGGAACCCTCTTGAAGCCCGCCCGCACAACAACCGCTGGAGAGATGCAGCCTGAAATCAGCTCGAGGCCCGAACAGCTTCCAAAGGGCGCGGAAGTGCGAATGGATGTGCCGGCGTTGGAGCTCTTAATCGAGGCACTTCGGGAACGCGGATATCGAGTGGTCGGACCGGTTCTCCGGGACGGTGCAATTGCTTATGGGCCGGTTAACAAAGTGGGCGACCTTCCGGCCGGTTGGACCTCGGAACAGAATCCGGCGTCCTATCGGCTGAAGCGGCGGCCCGATAATGCGCTGTTCGGCTACGCGACGGGTCCGAAGAGCATGAAGGATTTCCTGCATGTCTCCGAGATCCGGACGTTCGCTGCCGAAAAAACCGATGGCCTGTTCTGGATTCTTCCAGCCTCGGAACCGCCGCCGCGGTACGCCTTTCTTGGTGTTCGCGGGTGCGACATTGCAGCCATGCTCGTGCAGGACCGGGTCCTCATCGGCGGCCAAGCGGCGGATCCGTTCTATGAAGCTCGCCGGCGGAACTGTCTCATTATCGCGGTCCACTGCACCGAACCGGCCAGCACGTGCTTCTGTGTTTCAATGGGCACCGGACCCCGTGCCCGGAATTTCGACCTGGCGCTAACCGAGTTCGCCGATTCGGATCTTCACGAATTTCTTGTCGAGATAGGAAGCGAGGCCGGGGCCGAGATTCTCGAGCGAATACCCGTCACAATAGCGTCGACCGAAATGACCAGCCGGTCGCGTGCGCTCACCGACCGTGCCGGCCAGGCCATGACACGCCATCTGGATAAAGATCGGGCTGTCAGTCTGCTTCGTGAGAACTTCGACAGCCCGCAGTGGGATCGTGTTGCCGAGCGATGTCTCGCCTGTGGCAATTGCACAATGGTCTGTCCCACGTGCTTCTGCGTGACGTTTGAAGATTCGACCGACATCAGCGGCCAGCGAGCGGAGCGATGGCGCAAGTGGGATTCGTGCTATAGCCTGGCCTTCTCTTATATTCACGGCGGCAGCGTAAGGTCTTCGACCAAGTCCCGCTATCGCCAGTGGCTCACCCACAAGCTCTCCTCCTGGGTCGATCAATTCGGGAGCTCGGGTTGTGTAGGTTGCGGGCGCTGTATCACCTGGTGTCCCGTTGGTATTGATCTGACGGAAGAAGTGGCGGCGATCGAAAAAGCGAACTCAGCCGCCAGGAAAGAGGACTCATGAGAGTGAACCGCATAGAGGAACTGGCGCGCGCCGCAGAAGCGTATCCGCTACTGGCCGATCTTCGACCCGAACACCTGGCAAAGCTGGTGGAGATCGCGGAAGAGCGGAGCTTCGAGCAAGACGAGATCATTTTCGGTGAAGGCGCCACTTCGGAATGTCTCTTTCTGATCGCGTCGGGCAAAATTGCGCTGGAAACGATCGCGGGCGGCAAGAGAATCGTCATACAGACGCTTAGCGCAGGAGACGCAATGGGCTGGTCCGCATTAACCCATTCAGCAAAGACCCACTTTCAGGCGCGTGCATTGTCGCACGTTCAGACCATCGCGTTCGAGGGGGCGAAGCTCGCCGTTGCGTGCGAGTACGACCCTGTCCTCGGCTACGAAATCATGAAACGATTACTGGCGTTAGTCACCGAACGCCTGGATCACACTCGCATGCAAGTCGTCGACATGTACGGGAAGCGGGCGGCAGCGCGTTCATGAGCATCGCAGCTATTCCATTGCCGGACCCCATGTGCCCGCTGCCGGTGCGGATCTCCGAAGTCGTCCGCGAGACGCACGATACTTACACGCTCACAACGACGGCTGCGAACGGATCCGGGCTACCTCCGTTCCTGCCTGGCCAGTTCAGCATGGTTTTCGAGTTCGGTGTGGGAGAAGTACCCATCTCCATCAGCGGTGACGCGGAAATTCCCGGCCAGCTTGTCTTCACGATTCGTTCGGTCGGCGCGGTAACGGCGGCGCTCGTCGGACACAAACCGGGAGACTACCTCGGAGTCCGCGGTTCGTTTGGAACGGCTTGGCCGCTTGAAGCGGCTCGCGGTCAAGACGTTCTATTGGTGGCAGGTGGGATTGGTTTGGCGCCGCTGCGCCCCGTGATCTCCCACGTAGCACGGCATCGAAGCGACTTCGGCCGGTTCCTGCTCCTGTACGGCGCACGCACTCCGAAAGATCTACTGTTCCGAAAACAACTCCACGCCTGGAGCGCGCTGCCGGAAAGTCAGGTCCTCGTAACCGTTGACTGTGCTGATTCAAGATGGCGGGGCCACGTCGGGATTGTCACGAAGCTTTTCGACTTCGTCAACCTGCGGCCGGAACGCACCATCGCGATGACGTGCGGGCCCGAAATCATGATGCGCTTTGTCATACGGGCACTGCGGGCCAGGAAGCTCGAAGCCGGCCAGATCTACCTTTCGATGGAACGCAACATGGAGTGCGGCATCGGCTTTTGTGGTCATTGCCAGATGGGGCCGCTCTTCCTCTGCAAGGACGGACCCATCTTCGCGTATCTACAGGTAGAGCGCTGGCTGGAAGGGCACCATGAGCTCTAAGGCGAAGCGCAAGCTGAAACTCGGCGTTTTCAAATTTGCATCCTGTGATGGCTGCCAGCTCAGTTTGCTCGATTTGGAAGACGATCTTTTATCGCTCGCCGATGCAGTGGAGATCGCGTTCTTTCCCGAAGCGTCCAGCAAGATGAAAAAGGGGCCCTACGACATTGGTCTGGTGGAAGGGTCGATCACAACCCCGCACGATGCGAAGCGCATCCAACAGATCCGCCGGCAATGCAAGATGCTGGTGACGATCGGAGCATGTGCGACCGCGGGTGGCATTCAGGCATTACGGAACTGGCACAATTTGAATCAGTGGGTCGGGCAAGTCTATGCCAAGCCCAAATTCATTCACATACTGAGCACATCTACCCCCATTGCGGAACACGTCCCGGTGGATGTCGAGCTGCGCGGCTGCCCGATCAACAAGCATCAACTCCTTGAGCTTCTCGCCGCCGTGGCTGTGGAACGAAAACCGAACATCCCGACTTACAGCGTCTGTATGGAATGCAAGAGACGCGGTAACGTCTGCATCGCCGTGGCTCAAGGAGTCCCCTGTCTGGGTCCGGCAACGCAAGCTGGATGCGGCGCCATCTGTCCTGCTTACGGGCGTGGCTGCTATGGCTGCTTTGGCCCCATGGAGAGCTCAAGTCCAAAAATATTGGCGGTTCACCTGTTGGCACAAGGCAACGCAACAGAGGCAGTCCAACGGTCATTTCGAACATTCAATGCCTGGTCGGAGCCATTCCGCGAGATGAGTGAAGGAAAAGGAACGGAATGAGCGGAGCATCTTCACCTGAAAAAGAGAGCCGGACGATTCGGGTGAATTATATGAGCCGGGTCGAGGGGGAAGCGTCGTTAGTCATCCGGCTGAAAGACAATCAGGTACGAGACATAAAGCTCAAGATCTTCGAGCCGCCCCGGCTGTTTGAGGCGCTCCTGAAGGGCCGTCATTTCAGCGAAGTGCCGGATATCACGGCCCGCATCTGTGGGATCTGCCCGGTCGCCTATCAAATGACATCCGTACACGCAATCGAACGGGCTTTGGGCATCACCGTCGATCCGATGGTCCGGTTGTTGCGGCGTCTTTTGTACGCAGGCGAATGGCTGGAAAGCCATGCCCTGCATGTCTATCTCTTGCATATACCGGATTTCCTGGGCTACCCGGACGCGATCGAGATGGCGCGAGCCGATCGCGCCGAAATCGAGAACGCGTTGCGCATTAAGAAAATCGGCAACGCCATCATGGCGCTCCTCGGCGGCCGTGAAATCCATCCGGTTTCGGTGACCGTGGGCGGTTTTTACAAGGTCCCTACTAAAGCGGAACTGCAAACCTTAGTCGAAGAGTTGAAATGGGGCCTGGACCGAGCCGTGGCTAACACGCACCGCATCGGACAATTCGAATTTCCGGATTTCGAAGAAGACTACGAGTTCGTCGCTCTGTCTCACCCGAGTGAATATCCGTTCAATGAAGGCCGATTAGTCTCAAGCAAGGGTCTCGATATTGATGTGAGCGAATACGAAGAAACCTTTGCCGAGCAGCAGGTCAAGCATTCGAACGCTCTGCATTCTCAAATTAAGGAGCGCGGCTCTTACCAAGTAGGTGCCCTGGCTCGCGTAAATCTGAATTATGCGAAATTGCCCGATGTGGCAAAGCAAGCCGCCGAAAGCGCAGGACTGCATGTCCCCTGCCGCAATCCGTTCAAGAGTATTATTGCCAGGGCTGTGGAAATGGTCTTCGCGCTGGAGGAGGCGCGGCGTATCATTTCCGTGTACGACCCTCCGGCCTCCCCGAGGGTTGCAATTCCGGTGCATTCGGCAACGGGATGCGCCATCACCGAAGCCCCACGCGGCACCCTCTACAACCGCTATGGCTTCGATGAAAATGGCATCTTGCACAATGCGCTGATTGTTCCACCCACTTCGCAAAACCAAAGACGGATTGAGGAAGATCTATGGAAATTTCTCCCACCGTTCACCTCGCTGCGGGTCAGCGAATTGACCAAGCGATGCGAGCAATTGGTTCGCAGTTACGATCCGTGCATTTCCTGCGCCACGCATTTCCTTCGTGTGAACGTCGAGCGGGAGTAGGATGCTCATCATCGGGCTCGGGAATCCGGATCGGGGCGACGATGCAGCCGGAATTCTGGTGGCCCGGAACCTCCGAGAGCACGGTATCAAGGCCGTCGAACATGCAGGCGCCATGCTCGCCCTGCTTGACCGTTGGGCTGTGAGCGAGCGCGTAATCGTCATCGATGCAGTCGTTTCAGGGGCTGCGCCTGGATCGATACAAGTCTGGGATCCATGGAAAGTGCCGTTGAAACGCACCCTTTTTCGCGCTTCCACTCATGAATTCAGCCTGGCGGACACCATAGAACTCGCACGCGTCCTGAATCGGCTCCCTACATGGATAAGAATCTATGGAATCGAAGCCAACCGATTCGAGACCGGCATAGAGCCATCTGAAGAGGTTGTCTCCGCGGCCAAGCGGGTGACGGTGGAGATTGAGAGGATCGTAGCTGGCGGACTCTCCGTGAGTACGAGGGCTGGCACACGCACCTGATCTCGCGCCGGGCTAGTCAATAAATCCGCTCATGACGGGGCATTCCAGATCCTGCAGGAACACGAAGAAGAACTCGCCATGCCACTGCACCTTGACGGTTCGTTCGTTGAAGCCCTCACCGCATAGGTCCACTTCGGCCCCTTCGGGCAGTTCGGAAACGCCTCCAAAGTGCAGGCCCCTTTCTTCATTCCCGACAAGGCGGATGACCGCGATGTTCTTGGGGAGTTTGGAGGACTTGGTCGGGAACTGGGCATCCGACACAGGCAACGACATAACGGCACTCATATGCATTTCTATAAGCAAGATAACGACCTTTTGCCTCTATCTGACTCTGCAGTGGAACCCCGGCCAATCCACTGTTCCGCGGCAGCGGACCTGATTGCAAGGCGGAGAGTAGTTAATGTCTAGGCGATTTCGCACAGCAGTTGCGCGAAATCGCGCCAGGCGTCCACAAACTTATGGCTGGCCAGATATCGTTTCCGGACCGGCTTTGGACCACTTAGGCGGATGAACCTTGCTGTGAAACGCGTGGCTCGAAAAATGCAACGTCTGTGGGCGAGGGGGTGGCTCCATGTTCACTTTGAGAAAGATTCTCTTGCCGGTAGATTTTTCTGATCGGTCTCGAGGGATGGCGCCGTATGCCAAAGCGTTCGCTTCGCCATTTCGGTCCCAGCTCGTGTTGTTCCATGTCGAGGATTCCCACCGGGCGCTGCGAGCTGAACAGACGCATCAGATCAAAGCTCAGTTGGAATCGTTCTCTAGTAAAGAATTTCAAGGACTATCAGCAATCTCTGAACTTGTAGAGGGCGATCCAGCCACCAAAATCGTAGAGTACGCGCGTGCCGAACAGGTCGACTTAATCATGATGCCTACCCGCGGTTGCGGGCCTTATCGGCGCTTCCTCCTGGGATCCCAAACCGCCAAAGTGCTGCACGACTCCGATTGCCCGATCTGGACGAGCGTGCATGCTGACGAAACCCTTCCTACTGAATCGGTGTCTTATCGCAAAATCGCTTCCGCGGTTGATCTTGGATCACATACCGAACCGGTCTTGTTGTGGGCTTCGGGCCTGGCATCGGCGTTTGATGCAAGACTCTTAGTGATCCATGTCACCAGGTCAGTCGAGCCCATTGTGGCGGAAGCCTCGATGCCGGATCGACAAGTTGAGTTGGTCCGTTGTGCGACAGAACAACTCACAGATCTAGTAAAGAAGCTGAAAGTTCAAGCTGAAATTGTGGTAGGAAGCGGCTCGGTTATCGAAGAGACTTACAACTATGCGGCCCGATTCGCTGCCGACCTTCTCATCATTGGCCGCCACGAAGCAAAGGGACTTGCGGGCCGGTTGAATCCGCACGCTTATGCGCTCATCCGGGAATCGCTCTGTCCTGTGGTGAGCATCTGATCAAACGTGAAACAAGGTCGGCTGAGCGGCGCGAAGGAATAATGCGCGGTTCTCACCGCTCCGCGCATGTCCGTACCCGCCGCGCCACCTTCGCTGCTCGAACCAAGCTACCGTCCAACCGACATGCTCAACCGATAATTGGGTTGGCAGAAATCGCCAATTACCGGCGAAACCAGGTGCTGAAAATCGGCAACCCGCATGTGAATCACGTCCCGGTGGGTACCGGCGTTAAAGGCGATGAACTCCTGATTGGCCACCTCCCGATCTAAATAGACCGGAAGTCCAAATAAAGTCCCTAAAGCCGGCATCGCACCGAGTTCAGCTCCCGGAAAGAGCAGGTACAAGTCGCTTTCCTCGGCGACGTAAAGACTCGGGACCCCGATCGCTGTTCGTACCTGTTCCAAATCGACATAAGAATCCGCGGGAACAACGACCATTACGTAGCCGTCTTTATCCCGGCACACGACGGTTTTCGCCATCCGATGCGGCGGGATATGTTCCGCAGCGGCGACTTCTTCAGCGGTGTAGGCGGGCGAGTGCGTGGTGTGAGCATATCGAATGCCGTGTCCATTGAGGTAATTGAAGCAATTTTGAAGGGTGCTCATAATTGATCTCTCTCTTGAGCCTGTGCAGCAATTCCAACTCCATTTCGGCGCATTCAACGAGCTGGAAAAGCTGTGCTGTCAATCTACAAATATTCCTTTTCGATCAGCTTTGCAATTAGGCGCGCGGCTGCGGCTTCGGGGCTTTCGCGATCTCCATGAATCGTTAAATCTGCGTGTTCGGGAGGTTCATATTCGCTTTGAATCCCCGGCACTGTGCTTGCTCTACCCTGTCGTGCCTGACGATAGATTCCCTTCGGGTCTCGGGCTACGCACGTTCCGGAGGGCGTGTCTACATACACTTCCATGAACCGCGGGATTTGCTGCCGGGCCATTTCACGATACGCTCGGCGATTGCCGGTCGCATCGAAGAGAACCGGCACTCCATGGCCTACAAGCAGCGCACCGACCCACACCATCTGCCGATAGAAAGCATCTCGTTCTCTTTCGCTATAACGTGGATCCGGAGTAAATACCTTCCGCAGTGCATCGGATTCCAACACAGCCAAATCGACTCCTCGTGCCGAAAGCTGCGCTCTGACTGCGGCTGCGAGAGTGGATTTGCCGGAAGCAGGGAGTCCTGTAATCCAAACAGCAAACGCCGGGCTGGTTCTAGGCGTCAAAATACCTGTTCACCTGAGCGGGATCGAACGTTTCCTCATCCAGCACTCCAAATATAAAAGAAACGAGCTTCGAACGCACCACTTCCGGGAGGCTCGGATACCAGACTGGGCTCGCCATGACCAGAGCACGAAAAGCAAGAAACGGAGCCACGACCTGCAGCATTTCCGGGTCTCCGGTCTTTTTCAGATATCGATCCCAGAAGCGTAGGAATAGAGTCTCGAAGACCCCCTCCAGACGCCCGCTACGCTGGAGAGAGAAGAAAGCGTAATTCAAACTCAGGCAGGCGACGTCATCTGCCGGGTCGCCATATTCTCCACGCGAGCGATCAAGCACCGTGAAGTCAGTTCCGGACCGAAACAGGATGTTCCATGGATGGAAGTCTCCGTGAACCTGGCGCAGACGGTGCGTGAATCGCTTCAACCGCCAACGCCAGACGACGCATCGATGCTCCATCTGTTCAAGTTTTTCGCTAGTAATCAACGAATGCGGCGGATAGCTGTCGGCAATTCCCATGATGCATTCTCCGTGTCCGACTAGTTCGCGGACGCGCCGGATATAGAGCTCCGCGTCCTTGCTGCGCTTGCTGTGAATTTCTACCAAGTAATCGCAGAGCACATCGACCCGATCCAGGTCGAGTTCTCGGAGTCTGCCGTTGTCGCGAAGCTGCTCCAGATCGCGAAAATACCCCTGCCCCACCGCGTATTCGGTGAGCAAGAAGAATTCCTCGACTTGTCCGATCGAAATCAGGGTTCCATCGGAGTGGAATCCCCCCACATCGAGCGAGCGGACATGGCGAGAGAGACGGCCGAACGTCTCGTTGGACCAAAGCAATATCTGCGCTCGATCAGCCATATGTTCGTGCCCAAACGGCCCTGGCCGCATCGTGTGCAACACCAGACTGTGATTCTTTTGATCTGCTGATTGGTAATCGACACGAATAGGACTCCCGTATCCGCCAAACTTGATTGTGTCGGCTTGGCCGTCCTGCCCTAAGGAAGCCAGATTGAGCACACGGACGGGTTGCCCCTTGAGCGAGCTGAGATAGCGTTGGACCGTTTCAGGCGTCAATTCGGTCATACATGAATTTGTCGTGCGTGCAAGCGAACAGCCATTGATAATGATCCCTCTTGGCACAGGCTCACGCATCAAGAGCTATGCGCAGATTGGGTAATGTCGCGGCAATTGCGCCAAATGACGGCCCAGAGGCCATCGCCACACATCCTGAAGCGGGAGATCCAACATAAAGCAACTTGAACTTACGGTTTCAAAAGGCGAGCCTATTGCTTCGATTGAAGTAGCGCAGCATGCAGGGAGGAAACCATGAGCTCTGCAAGTTGGTTCACCGCGGCAGTAACCGTCGTCCTGGCAGGTATGCTCGGAACTTCCGGCTGGTCGGCTGATCGAGCGCAGAATTCCAGTTACAAGCCAGAGACGGAACATTTGATTCCGTCTCTCGATGGCCCAACACTCTACGTGACGTATTGTGCCGTTTGTCACGGCAAGGCCGCGGACGGGCATGGGCCGATGGCGCCCGTTCTCAAGGTTCGGGTTCCGGACCTGGCGGAAATTGCGAAGAGAAACGGTGGCGTTTTTCCATTTGCACGGGTTCAGAGAATCATCGACAGAACCGACTCAACCGGCCCCGGCCACGGAACCAGAACGATGCCGATCTGGGGCCCGATCTTTTCGCAAGTGACTACTGACCGGGACTATGGAAAGGTTCGCATCTACAACCTGACCAAATATCTCGAGAGTATCCAGAAATAGAACTCCCGCGGCTCCCCTGAGCCGGCGACTTCTGCTTCCCTCACATACTCCAGCTGCTGAGGTGGATACGGTTATGCAGTTTGCACGGCCACGTGTTCTCGTAAGTGAGGGGGTTGCTTTGCTGCGATCGAGAGATTCAAGACAGGGCACGGAGACTCCAGCACGATCTCGTAAGCGTGCGTTCTCAGCTTTCCAAACGGGTGTTGCAGATGGCCGCGATTGGTGACGACGAGATCGATCTTGTGTTCCTCAACCAGATGCTTTACCACTGCACCGACCGGACCGGTCTCAAGATAGACCGTACAATCGAGGCCTCGGCCAAGTTCGTCGTGCAAGTCTGCTTGAGGATACTCTTTGTCGAGCGTCCCAATTCTCCTTGCTTCCCCTGTGCCGCCGACCGTGCTGGACACCGCTGTGACAAAGCTCAGCTTGCTCCCGAAACACGACGCCAGCCGCACCGCCTCTCTCAGAAAATCGGGCAGCACTTCTCCCCGGTCGATCGTACATAGCAGGTGGTGAAAGCCGGCAAAAGGGTGTAATTCGTAAAGGTGAGGAGTTGTCCAGACGGCACACGAAGCGTCATGCAACACCTTGGCGGTTGTGGAACCGATGAGAAAACGGCGGCTTGGTCCGATTCCACGAGTTGGCATCATGATCAGATCTGCTTCGGCGTCCTTGGCAGTGTCAGTGATCGATTCCGCGACTGCTCCCGATACGATAGACGTCCGGCAGACCACACCGCCAAAGTGTTCCTGTCTGAATTTCTCAAGCCGGGCCGCCTGGTCGGCCTCGAGACCGCGCAAGCCTTCATCGCCTGGAACAGCGGCACGGATTTCCGTCGCACCGCCATACCATGCGGATAACCAGGGTATGACGTGGAGCAATGTAACGGTAGCGCCGGTGAGTTGTGCTAACCCTCGCACGTGCGGCGCCGTCATCTTGCTCATTTCTGAGAAATCGACGGGGAACAGGATCGATTGAAAAGCCGGTTTCTGGGCCATACTAACTCTGTTTTGAGCAGGTAATCGGCCACTTCTGATGGAGGCGATGGAAAGGCCATTGGCCGCCCAAAACGCTTCCGTATTGAATGAAGTTTGACCGGGAGGCTTGCTGGTCCAGTCCGGGCTCGCAGACTGCTGTGCAGGCCACTTGCGCGATTTCGCGCAGCCCGCTATAACCGCAATTCGGCTTCCCGGACGTCCGGCTCAGTTCCGTCTCTAACCGTGAAACCAAGAGCTCTGAACAGTCTCTCAATCGGTTGATTGTCCGCAAGGAAAGATGCCGTCAATAGTTCGAGTTTCTCGTCCCGGGCGAACTCAATCAAGCGCTGAACCAACACGGTTCCGATTCCACGCTTCTGAAAAGTGTCGCCCACCAGTATCGCGACCTCCGCTTCGTTCTTCCCTGGAAGCTTGATCAGCCTGCCGACGCCGATAATTTCGGCGGACCCGCCGGCGGCGTTCGGGCGCTCCGCCACTATCGCCATTTGCCGATCGTAATCAATAAAGCACATTCGGGCAAGCCGCTCGTGGCGGACGCGGCTCTCCAAATTCATAAGGAAAAAGTAGCGCCGGTAGACGCTCTGATCCGATAGCGTTGCGTGGAACCGAACGAACTCCGGTTCGTCTTCGGGGCGAATGGGGCGGATATCAAGCACGGTCCCGTCTTTCAAGACGATTTGTTCTGCGTATTGCGAAGGATATGGACGGATCGCCGGTTTGGGAATCTCCAAAGGATCCGTCCCGGACGCATAAAGGACCACTCGCGCGTCGAGAGCCAGTAATGTCTCAGAAGAAACGAGCAACGGGTTGATGTCGATCTCTCGAATCCAACTCTGCTCCAGCACAAGCCGGCTGAACCGGACAAGAAGCAGCTCGAGCGCTTGAATATCGACTGCCTTGCGGCCCCGCACCCCTCTCAATGCGGTGAAAATGCGGGTTTGTTCCATGAATCGCCGTGCGAGCGTAGTGTTGAGAGGTGGCAATGCTAGAGCCCGGTCCTCAAAGAGTTCGACAAGCTGCCCGCCCGTGCCAAATAGGAGCACCGGTCCGAACTGCTCATCCATGCTCGAGCCGAGGATCAGTTCGTAGCCTTCCGTGGAAGCCATGCGCTGGACCGTGACCCCGTTGAAGTGCTCCGCACCCAATTTGCCCGTAACCGCGTCTTGAATCTCACGGTAAGCGGCCCGAACGGCCTGTGCATCGTGGAGCGAGAGCCTAACGCCGCCAACATCCGTTTTGTGGGTAACGGTAATTGAATTTAGCTTGACCACCACCGGGTAGCCAAGTGAGTTTGCAGCATTCACTGCTTCGTCTTCCGTGGCAGCAAGACGCGTTTCAACCGTCGGGATGCCATAGCACGCAAGCAGTTGTTTCGATTCGAATTCGGTCAGAAGTGTCCGCCCGTTCTGGCGCACCCTTTCGATAAGTTGCGCTGCAGAGCCAGCCGCGTGCGCGTTGCCATCGGCGATGGCGGGTGTTTCATAAAGCGCTCGCAGATTGTAGCTATAGCGCCACATGTAGTGGAAAGCACGCACGGCTGCGTCCGGGAAAGGAAAAGTCGGGATGCCGGCGCTATTCAAAACGGCTTCGCCTTCGCTCGCCCGCTCGCCGCCCATCCAACTGGCAAGGATGGGTTTATTCTTCAACTTCGCGAACGGAGTCAGTTTCTTCGCGATCGCGACGGGATCGCTCATGGCTTGTGGAGTCATGATGACCAGCAAGCCGTCCGTGTTGGGGTCGTCCGCAGCAATCTTGAGGGATTCCGCATAGCGATCCGGATCAGCGTCGCCGATAATATCGATGGGATTGCCACAACTCCAATGCGGCGGCAGTACTTTGTTCAACGCGTCGACTGTTTCCGGGGCTAAGCTGGATGGTTGTGCGCCAAGGCCGGCGAGTGCATCGGTTGCCAGAACGCCAGGGCCGCCGGCATTGGTAACGATCGTGAGGCGGGGACCCGGAGGGCGCGGCTGACGGGCGAGAACCTGCGTCATCTGAAAGATGTCCCCGATTTCGTCAATTCGAAGGACCCCAACCCGGCGAAAGGCAGCATCTAGGACTGCATCGCTCCCCGCCAGCGTGCCGGTGTGAGATGCCGCTGCCTTCGCCGCAAATTCTGTTCTGCCGGCTTTGATCACCAGGATGGGCTTATTCAGCGCGACTTCGCGAGTAGCCGAGAGAAAGGTTCTGGCGTCGCCTATGGACTCCATATAGATCACGATGCTTCGGGTATGCGGATCACTGCCCAGGTAATCAATCAAGGCACCCCATCCAATATCGAGCATCGATCCGACGGAGACCACTGCGCTGAAGCCAACCCGTTCCCGTAGACTCCAATCGAGCAAAGCGGTACAGATTGCTCCACTCTGGCTAATGAGAGCCACGCTGCCGGGCTGCGCGATGGCCGGAGCGAACGTCGCATTCAAGCCGCTGACCGGGCACATCACGCCGAGACAGTTCGGGCCGAGCAGCCGTGTGCCTGCTGACCGAGCGGCCTCCAACGTTTCCCGTTCCAATTCCAACCCGCGAGGGCCCGTTTCGCGGAAACCCGCCGAAATGATCACCGCGCCCGCGACGCCGCCATTGGCACACTCGCGCATCACCTGCGGGACCGATTCCGCGGGCGTCACGATAACGGCCAGATCGACAGGCTCAGGAATCGCGGAGATCGCCGGATAAGCCCGGATTCCCAGTACAGCGGCTCGCTTCGGATTCACGGGATAAACGGTCCCGCCAAAGGGACTGCTGATCAGGTTCCATAGAATCGCACGGCCCACATGTCCGGGCTTCTCCGTGGCGCCGATAACGGCTACCGATTTCGGTCTGAAGAAAATATCGAGCTGATTCCTGGGCCGTCCCGGGATGGTCGTCATGGGATGGATGTTTGAGTTCGTAGCACTAGGCATTCTCTTCGCCTTAGCCACCTTTATACGCTCAAAACCGGGCAGGGCGATTCACGAATGATAGCGCCAACATTCGTCCGAAAACGCCCTAGGTGATTTGGAAGATGACCGCGGGCCGATTACAACCAGATCTGCTCCAAGGTGCATCGCCGCGTGGCGCAAAACCGACGAAACTCCCCCCGCCTTGGATGCACACTTCCCAGTTTGGTGCCCGTCTGCTCGCGGTATCGGTCGATCCGTTCTCTCGCGGTATCGAACAGAAAACGTCTGAGGCCAGGATCGATGTCGCTTCCCGGCTTGCCTTCCGGTGCAGCAATAGCGTGTACCAAGCGGACTACCGATCCGTATTTTTCGCCCATATCACGAGCCGCCTGGATGACACGAATGGGATCGGAATCGAGGTCGACGCCGCAAACGATACTCCGAATCTCGTTAGCCGCCTTTGAGGAAAGCGTCTCAGAATGCACCATGTCCAGACGGGGCAGGCTGCGTCATACAGAACCTTTGCGGTCACCGATCCCAGCAAAAGCCAACGAAAGCTACCCAGTCCTCGCGTCGGCATGACGATGAGATCGATTTCATTTCGGCCAGCGTAGCGCGTGATGGCATCCGCCGGATCTCCGAGTTCCAGGACCTTTGTTAGGTTCAAGCCTTCGAAGGTGTCCGGCGCAAATGACGCAAGGTCCGACTCTCGCTGCTGCCGGATCGCCTCCTCATGAGACTTCGTCATCTCATGACGAAGCAGCGGCCCGGAGGGAGCCGTCAAACATATATCCAACGCGTGCAGCACGATTACCTGGCCGCCGAACTTGCGCGTAATGCCGGCAGCATAAGCCGCCGCTTGTTTCGAACGCTCCGAAAAATCAAAGGGCAACAGGATCCGGCTAAAGTTCAGCATTTCGAGTGCAGAGTGCATGTACTCTGCCACCTCCGCCGCCGAAGATCTCGATAAGGTACGCGATCGCCACGGAAACATGGATATGCCTTTGAAAGCAGGCGCCGTTTGCCTGCGCCAAACGGCACAGTCCACCTGCGCTACTTCGCGCAAGTGATAAGAATCCAGTTACTCTATCTTGTAAGCTAGCCGTACAAGGATCGCTCCAGCCGCGACACTCTGGAACAAAGGAACTCGATTATACGACTGGTGAGTCAGATGCAAAGATGTGCCTTGTGCTCGCCCTTGCGAGTAGAAGCTGAATTGTTTCCGTAATTTGGCAAAGAGGTGAACGCTGGAACAACGTAACCCGAATCCCGGCACTGACGGAGATGGTGAACAAGCGGCCTCCGACAGCCCTACACTGGCCCAAGCTCAGGTCCATATCCAGTCCCATTGGCGTTTTCGAGATCTCCTCGAGGCTGCTCCGGACGGTATCTTCGAAGTAGAACTGGACGGTACGATCGTACTTCTGAACGCCGCTGCGGAGCGCATGTTCGGCTACCAGCGCGAGGAGTTGCTGGGTCAGTTAATCGAGATCTTGATTCCGGAATCCCTCCGGCAGCAGCATCAGGTCCATCGGGATCACTATGCCGAACACCCGGTCACGCGTCCAATGGGCATCGGCCTGGAGCTTTTTGCCCGGCGGAAAGACGCCACCCAGTTTCCCGTTGAAATCAGCCTCAGTCCCATCCGATCCCCGCAGGGGTCCCGCGTAATCGCGATGGTGCGCGACATTACGAACCGTAAGCAGGCTGAAGCCAAGATCAACGCCATGCATCAGGAATTTACCGCGGAGCTCGGGGCCAAGAATCGGCAGCTCGAAATCCGGAACCAGGAAGTGGAGCGGGCGAACCGGCTCAAGAGCGAGTTCCTGGCCAGCATGAGTCATGAACTCCGGACGCCCCTGCACACGATCATTGGATTCGCCGACCTCCTTGGGGAAGAGCTGAAAGGCGGGTTGAATGACGATCAAAAACGCTTCGTCGCGCATATCCAGCGCGATTCCCGCCATCTGCTGGAACTGATCAACGACATTCTCGATCTGAGCAAAATCGAGTCCGGGCGTCTCGAACTGCATCCTGAGCTGTTTAATGCCGCCGATGCCATCGTTGAGGCCGTGGCAGGTCTCCGCGCTCTTGCCGAGAACAAGCAGATCCGGATCAGCGAAATCGTCGAGCACAACCCGACGATCCAGGCAGATCGGCTGCGCTTCAAAGAGGTTCTCTACAATCTGATCGGCAATGCCATCAAGTTCACGCCGGAAAATGGCCAAATCACGGTCGAATGCCGCGAACGGCCCGACGGCATCTTCTTCGCGGTGACCGATACGGGCATTGGCATCGATCCTTCGGAACAACAGGCTATTTTCGACAAGTTTTATCAGCTCGGGTCAACGACTCGCGGTGTCCGCGAGGGCACCGGCCTCGGGCTGACCATCACCAAGAGCCTGGTGGAAATGCACGGCGGAAGGATTTGGGTCGAGAGCACACCAGGTGTGGGGAGCCGATTTCAAATCGTCCTTCCGCGATCCGGATCGGAGACGCCGTTGAGGCAGCTCGCAGACGAAAAGAGCGGCCAGCGAGGGCCGATCCTTCTGGTGGGAATGGATCAAAATGATCGGCAGCTCGCTGATTTTCTTGGACAAAGGGGCTGCGATGTGGCCGCTGCACAAAATGCTGAGCAAGCTCTTCAGATGAGTCGCGATCTGAAACCCGCTGCGGTGGTGTTGGATTTGGGGGCAGCGGGGCCGGAGACCTGGCGAACCTTTCAGGATCTCCGCGCCGGCAAGCATACGGCGCAAACCCCGGTTGTTGTGCTGACTGCTGGAGAGGATCAGAGCACTGCCTCGTGTTTGGGGGCAAACGCCGCTCTACCGAAGCCCATTGAGCCTGCTCTGGTTCTTCGGACGCTGGAGGAACAAGTGCTGCGCCAGCCAGGCGAGCCGGCTCGCATCCTGGTCGTCGATGATAACCCGGAAGCCTGCGAGCTTCTGGAGGAGACGCTCCGGTCGGCGGGCGTCTTGCCGGTGCTTGCTTCGAGTGGTAAGCAGGCCCTCGAGACGCTGGCTCGAAGCCCCATCGCTGCTGTCGTCGTTGACCTTCTAATGCCGGAAATGAGCGGTTTTGAGCTCATCTTCCGCATCCGCCAGAATCCCGGTTTTGCGCAGCTTCCGATTATCGTTCTGACGGCGAAGGAAATGGATCAAGAGGATGCACAGATATTGAGCGGCCAGGCTAACGCCGTGTTTTTGAAGGCTTCTCCGTGGAAGGAGGGTTTTCTAACCAAGGTTTATGAGCTCCTCCAACAAGTCACAAAAGCATGAACGAACTCTTGTTGCGGATGACCGGCCCGGCAGCCTGGAACTGAAGAAGATGAAGGAGAAACCGGCAGACCGACCAAATGTGTCGCTCGTCATTGTGGATGATCATCCGGGGAGCCTTGAACTCCTGGCCACGGCCCTCGAGCAGCCGGGCCTGAACATTTGGACCGCAACCGATCCCGAAGAGGCCTTAGATCTCATCTTCCAAAGACATCCTCAAATCGTCCTGACTGATTTGGTGATGCCGAAAATGAACGGCCTTGAGCTGCTCGAACGGATTGCCAGCTTCGATCCCGCGATCGAGGTGCTCCTCATGACGGCGCATTATTCGACCGAATCTGCCGTGGAGGCGATCCGGAAAGGGGCCAGCGATTACCTGAACAAACCGATTTCCATCCCGGCCCTTCGTGAGCGGTTCCGCACCATGATCGAGGACGTGCGCCGCCGGCAGCGCGCCTTGGAACTTCAGGAGGAACTGCGCGGCAGCGCTCAGTTTGAGCGCATCATCGGCAACAGCTCGGCGATGTGGGATCTGTTTTCACGGATTCGCCGCATTGCTCCGCACTTCCGGACGGTTTTGATCGTTGGGCCGACCGGCTCCGGAAAAGAACTGGTCGCACAAGCGCTGCACCGGCTCAGCCCGGTCTCCTCGGGCAATCTCGTAGTGGTGAATTGTTCGGCCGTCGTCGAGACGCTGTTTGAGAGTGAATTGTTCGGACATATCAAGGGATCTTTCACAGGCGCCACGCACGACAAGGTGGGATTGGTGGAACACGCAAGCGGCGGAACGCTCTTTTTGGATGAAATCGGCGACATGCCTCTCGGAACACAGGCCAAACTCCTGCGCACGATCCAGAATCAGGAAGTGCAGCGCGTGGGCTCCTTGCAGGCCCGCAAGGTGAACGTGCGGGTGATCGCAGCAACGCACCGGGATCTTCGCGCGATGATTCAACAAGGCAAATTCCGCGAAGATCTCTATTATAGGCTCGGCATGGTCGAATTGCGTGTCCCCCCGCTTGCGGAACGAAAGGAGGATCTGCCGTTGCTCGCCAGGCACTTCATCGACAAGTTTTCGAAACAATTCGACAAGCCGGTGCGGGGATTAACCCCGCGCGCCAGCATTGTATTGAGCCGGTATGACTGGCCGGGAAATGTGCGAGAGCTCGAAAATGCAATCGGCCACGCCTGCATGATGGCTTTGAGCGATACGATCGACATCGGTGAGCTGCCCGAATACCTTCGAAGCCCCGACTCTCTTCCCCATGCGGCTCCCCCGCTCGCCTCGACTGCTGGCATCACGCCCGCCTCCGAAGCCGTATCGTCTTCCGCGTCGATGCTGGAAGACACCGAGCGGCGCCTGATCGCCGATGCCTTGGCTAAAGCTTTCGGGAATCAGTCAGAAGCCGCTCGTCTCCTGCGGATTGGGAGAGATGCTCTGCGGTACAAGATGAAGAAATACGGTCTTGCGGGGTCGATGAGTAGCTGAGCACCGGGCACGGCGCATACTGAATCACTTCGTGTGCGTGCGTCTGGAATCTTCCGAAGGTCTTCTGCGCTCTGCCACGCCCTATCACGACCAAATTCGCCCCGTACTCATTTGCCGCTTCCGCGAGAGCCTTGGATATTCCTGTTTCACTGATGGTGAGTGGGAATTCCGTTCCGGCTTGCCTTTGCATTCTCGTGATCTCCACTCGCGCCGACTCCATCAGGTAGCGATGCAGGTCGAAATCGAAATACCGGTTCGGCCGCGTCTCAAGCTCGGGCACACTGTGAATCAATCGTACGGTCGTGCCGAATTCCTCGGCCAATTGCTTTGTAAAGCGCAACAGCGGGATCGCTTCCTCCGTCATTTCGACTGCGCACAGGATCTTTGTGATGGCGGGATCGCTCGGTTGAGCGTGCGACAGCGAGTCGGTCCAGATCGGACACACAGCGCGATGAAGGACCTTCGCGGTCACTGAGCCCAAAATCCAGCCCTGAAATGCGCCGTAGCCGTGGGTCCCCATCACAATCAGATCGACCGCATGTCCGCCGGCCCAGTTTACGATCTGCGCCGCAGCATCGCCCCCGCAAAGAATCCGCTCGACGCAGACTTCCGGTATCCGGATCGCGTACTCCTTCAGGCGCTGCTCGGCCGAAGCTCTCAGCCCGTCGCAGCAGTCCATGTTGACGAAAGACGCCTCACAGGCTCCATACCAAGCCGCAGGTATTTCGAAGACATGCAGCAGCGTCACCCGCGAGCCAAAGCGAGCCGCTAACCACTCCACTTGTTGATTGAGCGCACGGCTGCGCTCGGAAAAATCTATTGGGAAGAGAATATGATCGAACTTCATCGAGAGCCCCGATCCACCCTACTGAGTCCGTCATAATGCAACTCACCAAGGCTTCAGACGGTTACTCTTAAAAGCCGTGCACACGCCCCGCCAAAAGTTGATTGTGGAAGACGTGGAATTTATGGCAGACAGCCGCTTAGTTCAGCGGCATTCTGCGTTAATTCGCAACCTTCCGCTGAACCGGCTGCGTGAGATGACCCAACCGTACGTAAGAGCTGCCATCGCCTCCTGTACGGTGCGAGTTGAAGACTAACCTTTGGGTGGCGGCGGGCAACTGAGCACGGGACAGGGAGCATCCCGGATGATTTGGTACGCATTCGTGCGCAAGTACCCAAGGGACTCCCGAATCTTCCCGCGACCGATGATAACCAAGTCGGCCTTCTGTTCCGAAACGATATCGGATACCGCCCGTGGTATTACAGACGCCTTAATGTTGACGGGGAACTGGGTCCCAGCTTCTCTTTGCAGCTTGGAAATGGCCACTCGTGCCGACTCCATGAGATAGGAATGTAGGTCGAAATCGAAATATTTGTTGGGCCGTGTTTCGGCTTCCGGCACGCTGTGGATTAGATGCACCTTGCCGTCGAATTCCCTCGCCAACGTATCAGCGAACCGCAAAACGGGAACTGCTTCCTCTGTCGTATCGATGGCGCATACGAGCTTCTTGTAATCACGCTGCGGCCCGTCCACTCTGAAATGCCTCATGCAATCAGTCCAGACCGGACAATCGATGTCATGAATCACCTTGGCGGCGACGGAGCCCATCAATAACGCGCGGAATTTGCCCAATCCACGGGTACCCATCATAATCACATCTACACCATGGTTCTTAACCCAATTGGTGATATGCCAAACAGGTGAGCCTTCCGCGATAATGCGCTGAATCCGATCTTCTGGCAGCTCCAGTCTGTAGTCTTTCAATCGCTGCTGCTCCGCTGCAACGAACGCTTGGAGGCCATCCGGGTTGATCAGCGGCGCTTCGCTCGTTCCATACCAGCTAGCCGGTATTTCAAACACGTGCAGGACTGTCACCCGTGACCCAAAGCGTGACGCGAGCCATTCCACTTCGGGATTGAGTTGCTGGCTGTGATCGGACAAAACCGACTGGAAAGAGAATGTGCTTGAATTCCATACGAGCCCGACCGTCCTCTCGTTGGCGCAACTGCTCGGCTACGAGCAACTTCCGTACCAGTGGTCCCCCCCACGCACGGTCCGGCCATTTCCAAAGGGTTTGCGCGGCCTTCTGCGTCGGATGGCGTGGACTCCTCGTGGGGATGAGTCAATCCGCTCAGACTTAAGGCGAGCGGCCGGACGTCATCGCCGCAGCACCCATGCTGGGCGATGCGATTTCGAGGTAGCCGTTTTGGTTGAGCGCGTGCGAGTGTTCTTCCGGAGGAGAAGGAATATGCGGGTAGGCGAAATCTGTATTCGTGATGTGGTGTGTGCCGATCGGGATACCCCAGTTCAGGAAGCCGCTCGCTTGATGCGCTCGCATCACGTGGGCAATGTTCTCGTCGTGGAGAACGGTGCAAGAGGGCGGACCCCTGTCGGCATTGTTACCGATCGCGATATCGCCGTTGGCGTCGTTGCAGTAGGCGTCGCAGCCTCAGGACTCACCGTCGGGGAGCTTATGGGCGGCGACCTGATTACCATCCCCGAAGACCAGGGTATCTTCGAGACCGCGGAACAGATGCAGCGTCACGGAATCCGGCGGCTCCCGGTCGTGGATAGACAGGGCTTGTTGGTCGGCATGATCACCGTAGATGATCTTCTCGACTTCTTAACGATGCATCTCTCTGAATTGTCCAGAGCAATCGCTCGCGAACGACGAAAGGAGATAGAGGCGCGACCTTGATTGTTACCATTCTCAGAGCCCCTTATGGATCGTTACCATTCTCAGAGCCCCTTATGCCCAATGGTCGGGCGTTACTCATTTCCCTTAGAAGCCGCGTTCCATAGGCATGGCAAACGGGGCCTCTACAAGGAAGTCAGCATCGCGAATTTCGACGAGCGCGTCGCGAATGGCTTGTTCTCCGGCAGGCTCGGTGGTGATAACGAATGGGAGATCGCGCCAGTCTTCGCGAGGTAGTTGCAAAACGGCGTCGATACCGATCCGGTGCTTCGCCAGGATGGTCGCAAGCATCGCAATGATGCCGGCTTTGTCCTCTACCCGGAAGCGTAGATAGTACGGTAGCTTTTGGGTGGGTAGCGGCAACGGTTTGTATTCGCCCAGCCGCTCATGGGCGAAGGGGCTGACGCGTTCTGGGCTGCCGAAACGGATCTCGCGGGCGACACGCATGAGGTCGCTGACCACCGCAACGCCGGTCGGCTTGGGGCCCGCACCCCGGCCATAGTAGAAGGTATCTTCGCCGTAAACACCGCGAATCCAGATCGCGTTATAGGCGCCTTTCACTTGCGCGAGGATCGCTGCCTGTGGGATCAGGCTGGGCCGCACCGAGAGCAGCAGCCCTTGTTCGGTTTGCCGCGCCAGGCAGAGCAGCCGGATAGTATGTTTCAGCTGGTGAGCGTACTCGAAATCCACCGGCATGATACGGCGGATACCTTCTGTGTAAATATCAGCCGGCGTCAGCTTCTCACCGAAAGCCAAAGCAGCAAGAATCGCGAGCTTGGAACCGGCATCCAGGCCGTCGATGTCGGCGGAGGGGTCGGCTTCCGCGTATCCCAACTGCTGCGCCTCGGCGAGCACGGATTGGAAGTTCGCGGCGCTCTTCTCAATTTCCGTCAGGATAAAGTTGCTGGTGCCGTTCAGAATGCCGTAGAGTTCAACAACGCGATCACCCGCGATTCCTTCCCGCAGGACGGTGTGGATGGGAATGCCCCCGGCAACGCTCGCTTCCATGGCGAGATTCACGCCGTTCTGATTGGCTATCGTCCAAAGGTCTGCGCCACGAAGCGCCATCAGCTCTTTATTTGCTGTAACGACGGATTTGCGCTCCCGAAGCGATTCCTCGATGATATGGCTGGCGGTAGCCGTGCCGCCGACGGCTTCGACGATAATGTCAATCTCAGGGTCGCAAACAACATCCTTCCAGTTCGTGGTGCGCACTGGAGGTTCGCCACCCAGCGGCAGGTTTTTTGCGTGTACGTTCCGGCTGCAGATGCTCTTGACTCTGAGCGGGAACCCTAGCTTTTCCCGGATAGATTTGGCGTTTTCACTAAGAATTTGAAGTGCACCCAACCCGACGTTTCCAAGCCCGATGACTCCGACCGTTACGTCCATAGGATGCGGCTCCGAGAGGTGATCATAAGTGGCTTATGATAGCAACCAGATGCGCTCAAGTACTTCTCCCGCGACTGCTTTGCGATGGAGCAGGCGCACTGTAATCGTTTCACTTCTCGCCTCAGCCGCTCTGCCGGCGCAAGTCGAGGAGCCCCAACAGCAGCCGCGGGACCGGCAGCCATTTCCGCCCAATCCAGAGGAAGACCGGAAGCTGCCGAATGGCAAGTCTCAGAAGGATGCTATAGCAAAGGATGAACACGAAAAAGCGCTGAAAGACGCAGACGACCTGGTTGCCATGGCGGAACAGTTGCGCGATGAAATCAAGCGCGCGGGCGATTTCGTCGTGCCGGTCGGGTCGGTGAAAAAGACGGAAGAGATTGAGAAGCTGGCGCGGAAGATCCGTGGGCGGTTGAAAGACTAGCGGCGCCTTTGCGCCAACAGCCTGAGCGCATGCACGTGCTAACCTGACGTGTCAGCGGCCCGCGAAATACATGCCTACCGTTCGAGAAAAAAAACAGTTGATGAGCGCGTCTGAAATCGACCGCACTCTGGTCCGTTTAGCCCACGAAATCCTGGAGAAAACGAACGACCTGGAAAGGCTCGCGTTCGTCGGCATCAAGCGGCGTGGCGCACCGCTGGCGCAGAGGCTGGCGGCGAAGATCGAGAGCCTTGAGGGCCTCAAAATTCCTGTCGGCATCCTCGACATCACGCTGTATCGAGACGATCTTTCGACGATATCGGAAAGGCCGGTGCTGAACTCCAAGCAGATCGATTTCCCCGTTGCCGGCAAGGACATCGTGCTCATGGATGATGTTCTCTACACCGGGCGGACAATCCGCTCGGCGCTCGATGCGCTCTTCGACCATGGCCGGCCCGCGCGCGTGCAATTGCTCGTGCTCATCGATCGCGGACACCGGGAGCTGCCGATTGAGGCGCGTTACGTGGGACGCATGGTGCAGACGAGCAACCGCGAGATCATCGAAGTGAAGTTCCACGAGATCGATCACCAGGAGAAGGTGCTGCTGGTAGAGCGTGTGGACGAACCGGTCGCAGCGAGCTGACGGAATGCGACGCGGTCTACTCGATATCGAATCGCTTACACGTGCGGAGATTGACGGAATTCTGACGCGGTCGAAGGATTTTCAGCCGGCGCCCGGACAAACATTCAAAAGGTTCGAAACGCTGCGCGGGCGCACCGTGGTGAACCTTTTCTTTGAGTCCTCCACACGCACCAGAACCAGTTTCGAAATCGCCGCAAAGCGGCTGGGCGCGGATGTTCTTGCCATTACCGCCGCGGGATCGAGCGTATCGAAAGGCGAGTCCCTGGTGGACACGCTCAATACGCTGGGAGCGATGCGCCCAGACGCGATCGTCATGCGGCACGCGGCCTCGGGAGCGCCCCATTTCCTGTCACGGTATTTGCCGATTCCCATTGTGAATGCCGGCGATGGCACGCACGAGCATCCGACTCAGGCACTCCTCGATGCACGCACGATCCTCGACAGGCGCGGAACTTTGGAAGGGTTGCGGGTGGCGATTATCGGAGATATCGCTCACAGCCGCGTGGCGCGTTCGAATATTTTCCTGCTTTCGAAGTTCGGAGTGCAGGTGGTTCTTTGCGGGCCAGCTTCCCTGCTGCCGCGCGAAATCGGACAGATTGCGCCCGGCGTGACACTGACCACCAACATGGAGACGGCAATCCGAGACGTAGACGTGATTATGATGCTGCGCGTGCAGCTCGAGAGGCAGCACGAAGCCGCGTTCCCTGCAAGCGAATATTTTCAGTTTTATGGCTTGCGGCCGGAGCACGTGGAACTGGCGAAGCCGGATGTCGTGGTAATGCATCCCGGCCCCATCAATCGCGGACGGGAAATTTCGTCCGAGGTGGCGGACTCGCAGCGCTCCGCCATTTTGAATCAGGTGGAGAACGGCATTGCGGTGCGCATGGCTGTACTCGAGAAAGTACTCGCAGCATGAGCAGACTCGTCATCAAGAACGGGCGGGTGGTCGATCCGTCCCAGGATGTCGATCGAGTGACGGATGTGGCGATTCGAGACGGGGCAATCGCTCAAATCGCTGACAATTTGGAGACGGCCGGAAGCGAAGTTTTCGATGCGTCCGGCATGATTGTGGCGCCGGGCTTCATCGACATGCACGTCCATCTCCGCGAGCCTGGCTTCGAGCACTCCGAAACGATCGAAACCGGATCGCGCGCTGCCGCGGCGGGTGGCTTCACCTCCATCTGCTGCATGCCGAATACGCAGCCGATCAACGACAGCGCTACAGTTACCAGCTACATTGTCGATCGCGCGCGCCGGTTCGCCACGGTAAACGTGTATCCGATTGGCGCGATTACCAAGAACAGCGCCGGTGAGGAATTGGCCGCAATCGCATCGATGAAGCAGGCCGGCATCGTTGCCATCTCAGACGACGGTAAGCCGGTAATGAATGCCCGCGTGGTGCGCCGTGCCATGGAGTTCGCAGCAGCGCTGGATTTACCGTTGATCGAGCATTGCGAGGATCTGCATCTGAGCGCGGGCGGCGACATGCACGAAGGTCTCGAATCCACCCGGCTGGGGTTGCGCGGCATTCCGCGCAGCTCAGAAGACGTGATGGTCGCGCGCGACATCATTCTTACCGAAGTGACCGGCGTGCGATATCACGTGGCACATATCTCATCGAAGAATTCCGTAGAGATGGTGGCGATCGCAAAACGTCGCGGATTAAAAGTCACTTCCGAAACGACTCCGCATCATTTTGTGCTGGCGGATGCGGATATGCGACCGTACGACAGCAACTACAAAATGAAGCCCCCGCTAAGGGCGCGGGAAGATGTGGATGCAGTCACGCAAGGGGTGGTAAGCGGAGCGATTGACGCGATTGCCACTGACCATGCCCCGCACCCCGGGGCTGAAAAGATGCGGGAATTTGAACGCTGCCCCTTCGGCATCATCGGATTGGAGACCGCCATCGGGCTGGGACTCGAGCGCCTGTATCACACCGGAAAAGTCAGCTTGACCCATCTCGTCCGGCTCTTCACCGACGGCCCCGCAAAGATACTGTCACTTGATAAAGGGACACTCCGGCCGGGAGTTGTTGCCGATATCACAATTTTCGGGCTGGATCACCGATGGACTTACGATGTGAACCGGTCTGCATCCAAAAGCCGCAACACCCCATTCGATGGGCGGGAATTCCGTGGCGGACCGCTCGCAACGATTGTCGCGGGACAGATTGTCTGGCGAGCCGACATTTAAGGCTGCACGGTAGCAATTTCAGATTAGTCCTACAAAGCCTGGTATAGGCGGCCTCTTGCTGTCATCCGCCGGCCTAACCGGCGAGAGAGGATCGGGAGCCTGCTCGCACGTTTTTTCTGAATTCCGGATAAAACGCGATGCGACCGTTCCTTCGACTCACCGCTCTCTCCTTGTGTGCAGCCTTGTTGGCAACAGCAGGCCAGCCCGGCAGCCGGGCCGAGTATATGGGTGGCACCCGCCCGGACATCGCGGCGAACCAGCCCGGGAACATACAGACTTCAGACAAGCTCTATTTTGTCTTCCTCTCGAAACGCACACGTGTGAAGATCCCGTACGAGCGAATCAATCTGCTCGAGTACGGGCAGAAGGTCGATCGCCGCTATTTGGCCGCAGCCGTTATTTCGCCGCTATTCATGTTGGCCAAGAAGCGCCAGCATTTCCTAACCATCGGCTTTCAGGATGATGATGGCGAGCAGCAGGCAATGATCTTCAGAATCGACAAAGAGGACATCCGCCTGACGCTCGTCTCTCTCGAAGCCCGGACTGGCCGCGAAGTGCAATATCAGGACAACGAAGCCAGAATGGCCGGTAAGGGATGACTGCCGCAAAGAACCCGTATCTTGCTTGCGCCGCTGCGTGGGCGATTGCCTGCGCACCGCCCGCGCGCGCCCAGAAAACCGGAGCCGATACGGGAGTACTGACGCTTCTCGATGTCAAGCGCATCTATGTCGCACAGCTTGCGGGCGGCGTGCAGGCGGATGTGTTGCGCGAGCTTATTATCGCCAGCATCGACGGCACCAGGCTGTTCGTTCTCACCGACAACCCGGACCGTGCCGACGCCGTTTTGAAGGGCGCCGCCGATGACAAGGCCTTTACCGACAGCTATGAGATCAATAACGACGCGAACACGCGGCAAAATGGCGGCAGGTATGGTTCCGGCAGCAGTTCGCTTAAATCCAGCGGATACCTGGGGTTATCGGTTGGGGACAACGAATCGGTCCATACGAAAGAACGCAAACACGAAGCGTACGCGACGGTTCGCCTCTGCAGCAAGGACGGCGATGTACTGTGGTCCACCACGCAGGAGAGCAGCGGCGCAAAATTCCGCGGCGCAGGCGCCGATGTGGCTGCCAAAGTTGCCCGCCAGCTTACCGCCGATTTTGAGAGATCGCGAAAGTTGGCGGCGCTTGCAAGTTCGCCTTAAAGTTCTGACCAGCCGCAACTAAAGCGAAACTCTAATTCGCTTGTGCTGCGAGCTCTCACCCGCCAGAATCTCGACCTTCACTGCCGGGACGCCGAAGCAGCGCGCCAATAACTGCCGCAGCTCCTCGTTCGCTCTTCCCTTCTCCGGTACAGCGGCAACCTTTGCCCGGATTGTGCCATCGTCCATAAATCCGATGATCGCGCTGGTTGAAGCGCGTGGGATCACTTTGACTTTAAACACCAGGCTGCGCTCGCGCAGCAGGGCGGCGCGGAGGTTTTCCAGTCCGCCGTCAGGATCAGTCCCGCGCGTCATCCCGTATGGATTGGAGCTTCTGAATCAGTTCAGAGGAAGAGCGTCCCTTTGTGATGATTTGATCGATGAGCGCGGCTTCCGGCCGGCGCGCCACCCGCTCCGAGTTCCCGCCAGTCAGCACCAGCACGCGGATCTCGGGGTTGAGGCTCTTTAATTCGCGCACTGTTCGTAATCCCAGCTCTTCGGTCGGGAAACGAAGGTCGATAACTGCGCAATCGGGGCGCTCGGCCCTGGCTACGCGTATGGCGGATTCACAATCGGGCGCTTTCACTGTATCGAAGCCTCGCTCCGCAAGAAGCATGCTTCGAAGAAGAAGCTGGTCTTCGTCGTCGTCGGCGAGCAGAACTTTCATCGCGTGGACACCATTTCACTGGCCGAACATGATTTGCGCGATTACAAGGCGAGGGAGGGCCTGATTCCAGGTATCCGGCAGATTGTCGAACGGTAAACGAAACGTACGGGTCTGGCCCGGTTTGAGCGGAGCTCCCTTGGAACTCACGATAAATTGGCGTTCACGGTACACCTCGCGGCCGTCGACACCGTAAAACACGCAGTAGACCTCGATGCCATCGAGTTCGCGCGTCCCCTTATTGCTGATCTTGCCCTTCACTTCGACCACCTGCTGCTTCATGAAATTCTCGGTAGCCTGCATGGTGACATCACTAAGGGCAAGATACGGTAGGTACGCCTTGGCCTCTGTGGAAGCCGGACCACTGGCGGCAGGCCTGGATACGGGCCGACTCAGATAAACCACAGCTGCGATCAGCGCAGTCACCAGAATGACGGAGACGATGATGAGTACGGTATTACGGCTTGTTCGTGCCGTCGCCTGCGAAGGCATGTCTAAGAGCAAGTCTAAAACAGAACCGCCGCGGCAGACCGCTCCAGGGAACTATGGGCGCCTTCTACCGGTGCCTTCCGGCTTTCTTCGCACCTCTGCGTCCCACAGCGGGCGAAGTTTTCCTCGTGCTGCCTTTTCTTGCGGCACTACTTCTGCCGCTCGCCTTCACAGCCGTTGTCCGACGTCCAGTGGCGGAGGTCCGACGTTTGGCGGCAGCGGCGTTCTTGCCGCCGGCAGCCCTTTTGCCGGCGCCCGCCGCACTCTTTTTTGCAGAACCGGCAGATGTTCGTCTGACGGCGCTCTTCCGATTCGCCGGGGCGCTCCTCTTCACCGCAATCCTTTTCCCACCGGCTTTCTTTTTCGCCGCCGTGCTCTTTGCGGCAGTCTTCTTGGCCGAAGTCTTCTTGATGGCGGCGGTACCCGCCTTCGCGGCAGGCTGGATGCGATCGCTGCCAGCCGCTACAGCTTGAGCCTCGCTGCCCTTTGCAACCGTACGCCGGTCGGGGCGGGCGGCGCGGTGCGTATGCCGGCCAGTTGCTCGCGCTGATTTTCGCGCGCGCTCCTGCTCCGCTTCTTCGGCAACTTCCGCGGTATCGGCATCTATGATCTTATTGAAATTGCTCTTGGCGCCACCCGCTGTCTCCTCCTGGAACAACAGGACGAGATTCCGTTCGTCGAACTTATCGAAAAACTGATCCCATGAGATTGGCTCCAGTTGGCCCTCGCCCCCATAACCCTCGAAACTCAACCGTAAAATTCCGATATCGGTACCCGATCCAGTGCCCACGACGTGTGCTGGCGTTCCGCCGCGCTCTTCAGCCCAGCGCCTGATTTCATCGTGGTCCTTGGTCCTTCTCGTTGAACTTGCCATGATTCTCCCTTCTTGCGCCTAGTCTCGCAACGGTCCCATCAGCAAGCGTACTGCTAAATGAGATCGGCAGAAAGCGAAAAGGGTTTCCCCACAATACGACTGCGGAAACTTCCCTCAATCAAATGGCGGCTGCCAGCAGAAAAACCCGCCCGACAGCGAGAGCATTCGGTGACGGTCGCAGGTCTCGCTACACCTTCACAGCGACAATCCGCAGCCGTCTATAGTCGGCCACCCACGCACCTTCGCGGTACAGCACCGGCCGCAGTTGCTCGACCATCTCTGTCAAAGCCGTTCGTCTTTCCGCTGGAGGAAGAAGTTCCAGGGCGTAAGGCTTGAATTGCCGCAGCCAGATCTCCATACCCTGATCGCCTTCGAGCGGCGTAGGCCGATCAAACAAAGTTGCAAACCTTACTTCAAGGCCGGCCGATTCGAGCACACTTGCATAGTGGCCCACGGAGGGATAGAAGGTTCTTCGGGCCTCTTCTGCATCGATGCCATACCGGGTGAGGACCCTCGAGATGGCCGCTTCGATGTGCGCGATGTTCCCTTTGCCTCCCATCTCCAAAACCAGACGCCCGCCGGTCCGCAGAGCTCGTGCAATGGCCGCGGCGACCGAAGAGCAGTCCAGCATCCAGTGAAGCGCTGCGTTCGAGAAGATTGCGTTGAATTTCTTCTCAAAATCCATCTGTGCGGCGTCTTTGAGAACGAAGCGCAGGTGAGGAAAGTTCTGCCGGGCCTGGCCGATCATCTCGGGCGAGGCATCCAGCCCCAGAACTTCCGCTCCCCGCTCCGCTATCTTGTCCGTTAACTGCCCGGTCCCGCACCCCAGGTCAAGAATGCGCTCGCCCGGCTTCGGATCAAGGAGATCGATCAGACCTTGTCCGAGCTGCCAAACAAATGCATGCCGTGCTTCGTACAGCTCGGCATCCCAAGCTGTTCTTGCTGGAGCCATATAGATCAGGATGCTACAGCAGCGGCCGCACTTGATAGAGCAACAGGTACACCACCACCCCGGTCACGCTGACATACAGCCATATCGGCAGCGTCCACTTGGCGATGGCGCGGTGTCGCGGCACGTTTCGACGCTGGCCGCGAGTCAGCGTGATTACAGCAAGAAACGGCACCGCAGCCGCCAGCGTGGTGTGGGTGCCCAGAATCCAGAGATAGAGCGTTCGCACCCACCCCGGTTTGTCGAACTTCACACTTCCGACGTTGTAGTGATACACGAGGTAGCAAACCAGAAACGTACAGGAGACCGCAAACGCCGTCCACATGACCTTCTGGTGTGCGCTGATCTTCCGTTGCCGGATTAATACGAAGCCGATGATCAGCAGGATGCCCGCAATACCGTTGAGCGTGGCATTCACTACCGGCAAATCATGCACGCTGAGGATTGCAAATGGCGTCAAGATTTTGTCCTGCGCAAAGCGTTAATGTCGCGAAGCATAGCGGGTATGCCGTCGTTGTCGAAGCTCGAATAATAGCCCCGTATTCTGCCTTTCTTATCTACCAGCATGAATTTGGTGCTGTGCTCGATCTTGCCCAGCACGTCTCCGACGTGAAAAGTTGCATAGGCAAGCAGGTGCACCGTGTCGGGCGAGCCCGTTAGAAAAACCCATTGCGGCGTTGGCGCCTCATACCGATGCGCAAAGGCGTCCAGAACGGGCGGTGTATCGCGCGCCGGATCTACCGAAATGGAAACCAGGCGCACGTCCTGTTCCCCGCTGACAGCTTTCGCCACCCGATGCATCTTGGACGTCATCATCGGGCAGGCATCTGGGCAGTTTGTATAGATAAAGTCCACTACCCACACCTTGCCGGCGAGTGCACTGCTGTCGAACGGCCTCCCGTCCGAATCGGTCATATGAAAGTCAGGTACGGTGCCGTAATCGGGCAGCTTAGCCGCAGGGTCCGTGCAACTTGCCAGGAGAAGCGCCGTGAGGAGCAGGAAAACAGATGTCTTTGGCTGGAAAATCACAACCGAACGGGATCCAGCACCATCAGCGCGTACAACACAGGCAGATAGATCACCGAGGTCAAAAGAACCTTACGCGCGCGGACTTTTGTGCGATCGAGCGAAACGCGGATACCGGAGTAAAGGAACAGCAATCCCATAGCCAAGGCGCCAATCATGTAGATGCTGCCGGTCATACCCATCCATTTCGGCAGAATACTGATGGGAATAAGCAAAATGGAATACAACAGGATTTGGCGGGCCGTCGATTCACCGTCAGGCTCCACGACGGGAAGCATCTGAATGCCTGCGCGCGAGTAGTCCTCACGGTACATCCACGCAATGGCGTAGAAGTGCGGAAACTGCCACAGAAACAGGATCGCTCCAAGGACCCACGCCTCCGCGCTCAGCTTGCCCGCTGCGCCTGCAAAGCCAATCAACGGCGGCATCGCACCTGGAAAAGCGCCGACTGTTGTCGACCACCAGGTTCTCTGCTTTAGGGGCGTGTAGAGAAATAGATACGACGCCAATGTCAGAATGCAGAGTCCTGAGGTCAGCCAATTGACCCCAAATCCCAGCTCGAGACCGCCTGCGACTGCCAGCGCAATTCCAAACCAGAGGGCTTCTTTCGGTCTCAGGCGCCCCGAAGGTAACGGCCGCATCTGCGTGCGCCGCATCTGCCGGTCCGCTTCGCGTTCGTACCACTGATTCAACGCGGCCGTTCCCGAAGCGACGAGCCCAGTACCAAGCAAGGTGTGTACGATAGCCCACAAATGCCAGGCGCCAACGTGCCCGAAGTAATAGCCGATCGCCGTGCTCATGACGATGAGCCACGTGATCCGAGGTTTGGTGAGCTCGATGTAGTCTTTCACTCTGAGTGACTTAGAACAAGCGATCGGTTTGAGCCTTGAGTGTATCTCAACAGTCGGCAGACCGCAGCCAACACTGACAGTGTACTCCTTCTTGTTTGACAAGAAAATATACGGTGCGAATGGGCGCCAAAGGCGCCGGCCCGGCAATTCCGGCCAGACGTAACTTTGACGGACGGATTCATTTACGGATTCATTTAATGCGCGCGCCAGGCCCCGGTATCCGATTCGATTTAGCCTCTTTGATCTAATAATGCTGTAGCTATGGCGTCGAACCTTGTTCCAATCACCGTCGCGCAGGGCGACGGCATCGGCCCGGAGATCATGGGCGCATCGCTCCACATAATGAAGGAAGCTGGCGCGCGGCTCGCCCTCGAGACGATTGAAATCGGCGAAAAGGTGTACCTGCGCGGAATCAACTCAGGCATCGAGCCGAGTGCCTGGGAATAATAGGAACAGTACTTGATGGAAGACGCATCGCTGACGGAGAAACCGCTCGTCGGCGTGATCATGGGCAGCAAATCCGATTGGGAGACGATGCATCGCACAAGCGAGGTGCTGAAGAATCTGGGCATCGCGCATGAGTGCCGAATCGTCTCCGCGCACCGGACACCGGATTGGATGGCGGAGTACGCCAAGGGCGCCGCTCAACGTGGGCTCGAGGTAATCATCGCGGCCGCAGGCGGCGCCGCACATCTTCCAGGCATGGTGGCCGCGCACACCACACTGCCGGTGCTGGGCGTACCAATCAAGAGCAGCATTCTGAATGGAGTGGACTCCCTGCTTTCCATCGTGCAGATGCCGGCCGGTGTACCCGTAGGAACGCTGGCTATCGGAAACGCGGGCGCAAGCAATGCTGCGCTGCTGGCCGCCAGTATTTTGGGCAACAAATATCCGGAGGTCCGCGAGCGTCTTCACGTTTGGCGTCAACAGCAGACCGAGTCCGTTTTGAAGGATCGCGTGCTTTGAGCTGCGATTCGATGCCGATCCTCCCCGGCAGCGCCATCGGCGTTTTGGGAAGCGGCCAACTGGGCCGCATGTTTGCGATTGCTGCGCGGCGGATGGGGTATCGCGTCCACACGCTCTCCCCGGATGAAGATACGCCCACCGGGCAGGTCGCGGACGTCGAAGTGAACGCTCCTTACGAGGATCTGGACGCGGTGTGCAAGTTCGCGCGCGCAGTTTCGGTGGTCACGTTCGAATTTGAGAACGTGCCGGCCGAAACCGCTGCGGCTGCCGCACGATGCGCGCCCGTACGGCCAGCCGGACACGTTCTTCACACCACCCAGCACCGCCTGCGCGAAAAGACGTTTCTCTCAAATGCCGGTCTGCCTGTGACGGCTTTTCGGCGGGTGGCATCGCTTGACGAACTGATCCGGGCCGCACGCGAACTCGGTCTTCCGGCGATCCTCAAAACCGCCGGTTTTGGCTACGACGGCAAGGGGCAGTATCGGATTCTGGGCGAAGCGGACCTACCGGCTGCGTGGAAGGCCGTGGGCGAAAGCGAGGCCGTACTCGAAGCCTTCGTCGATTTCGATTGCGAGATCTCCGTTGTTGCTGCCCGCAGCGTGCATGGAGAGTTCGTCCATTTCGGCGCAGTGGAGAACCAACATCGAAACGGCATTCTGGATATCACGATCGCTCCGGCGCGGGTCTCCAACAAGATTGGGAGCGAAGCCGTCGAAATCGCTCGCGAGGTGCTGGAAAAACTGGATGTGGTCGGAGTCCTCTGCGTCGAATTTTTCGTCTGCAAAGACGGCCGGCTGCTGATCAACGAGCTGGCGCCGCGGCCGCACAACTCCGGTCATTTCACTTTCGATGCGAATATCACCAGCCAGTTCGAGCAGCAACTGCGCGCGGTTTGTGCTCTGCCTTTTGGCGCGGTAACTCAACTGGCGCCGGCGGCCATGGCCAATCTTCTCGGTGACTTGTGGAACGAGCATGAACCGGATTGGGTTGCGGCCGCTTCCGTCGCCGATGTGAAGCTGCATTTGTATGGTAAGCTCAGCGCTCGTCCGGGCCGCAAAATGGGCCACTTGACGGCGCTGGCGCGCGACACTGAGCAGGCGCTGGCAGACGTGCAGCGGGCACGCGCAATGCTCGTCCGGAACCCGGAAAGCAAACCCGCCCTGTAAACTGAAAGTTCCAAACCCGGCAACATCGGAACTTCGCCTAACCACATGAAAATCTGTTATTTCGACTCATTTTCGGGCATCAGCGGCGATATGACTGTCGGCGCGCTTATCGACGCCGGCGCAGATTGGAACGCGCTCGAATCGGCCTTGCAAAGCCTGAACCTCGAGGCGAAGTTCCGCATCGAGAAAACGAAACGCAAAGGCATCGCCGCGTCCAAATTCTCCGTCGAGTTCGGGGAGCAGAAGAAACATCGCCACCTCCCGCATATCGAGAAAATCATCCTGGGAGGCGATTTGTCGGAGCACGCGCGGCAGAACGCCTTAGCCGTATTCCGGCGGCTGGGCGAGGCAGAGGCGAAGTCGCATAACGTCCCGATCGAAAAGGTTCACTTCCATGAAGTGGGTGCCGTGGATTCGATCTGCGACATCGTCGGCGCATGCGTCGCACTTGACCTGCTGGGCATAGAAGAAGTTCGCAGCTCGCGCATCAACGTGGGTAGCGGAACGGTGAACACGGAACACGGCGTTCTGCCAGTGCCAACACCCGCAACCGCGGAGCTTCTCAAAGATCGCCCGGTTTACGCGTCGGGCCCCGAAACTGAACTCACGACGCCAACGGGCGCGGCGTTAATGGCAGCGCTCGCCAGCGGGTTTGGCTCTCTTCCTCCGGTGCGTATTCTCGCCCAGGGATTCGGAGCCGGCGATAAAGACTTCCCGATGCAGGCGAATGTGCTGCGGGTTCTGATCGGAGAACGCACCAACGCGACGGAATCGACTGCCGTCAGCATGGTCGAAGCAAACATTGATGACTCGACGCCACAGGTGCTCGGGTATGCAATGGAACGCCTTTTTGAAGCGGGTGCGCTCGATGTCACCTTGACGCCGATCTTTATGAAGAAAAATCGGCCTGCGACTTTAATTTCTGTGATGACGCGGCCTGACTTGGTCGACGAGCTCGCGGCTATCTTATTTGCGGAAACGAGCACGCTCGGCGTTCGTGTGCTGCAGGCCGAGCGTCGCGTGCTGGCACGCGAGATCGCACAGGTCGAAACGCCATACGGCAAAATACGAGTGAAATATACGGACAACAACAGCTTCGCGCCGGAGTACGACGATTGCCTGCAGGCAGCCAAAGCACATAAAGTCGCGCTTCGCACGGTGATGGCAGAGGCTGGCGAAGCATTTCGCAGACAGACGAACCATTCGAAATGAGTAAAGGCAAGTATTACCTCACTACTCCCATCTATTACGTAAACGCCGCGCCGCACATCGGCCACGCGTATACGACTATCGCGGCGGAGACGATTGCGCGCTTTAAGCGGATGCGAGGCTACGACGTGACGCTTACCACGGGCACGGACGAGCACGGTACGAAAGTGGAGCGCGCCGCTGCGGCTCAGGGAAAAACGCCTCGCGAGTTCGTGGACTTGATTTCGCAGGAATTTCGAAGTCAGTGGGAAAAACTCGGCCTCGAGATCGATCGCTTTCAGCGCACAACCGCGCAGAATCACGCCAAACTCGTCAACGCTCTTTTCAACGCCTGCTGCGAGAACGGCTATATATACAAAGGCACTTACACCGGCCTTTACGCTGTCGTCAGCGAATCGTTCGTTACCGATGCGAAGCCGGGCGACATCGATCCGGAAACCGGCAAGCCTTACGAGGAAGTGACGGAGGAAAACTATTTCTTTAAGCTGTCCGCCTTCACCGAGCGGCTGCTCGAGTTCTACGACCAGAATCCCGATTTCATCCAGCCTGAGATTCGCCGCAATGAAGTACTGGCGTTCGTAAAGCAAGGGCTTTCTGACCTTTCGATCACGCGCACCAGCATCAAATGGGGCATCCCCGTGGAAGCCGATCCGTCGCATGTCTTCTACGTCTGGTTCGACGCGCTTACGACTTACATCAGCGCCATTGAGGACCGAAAAGACGAGTTGTGGCCTGCCGATCTTCATCTGATCGGCAAGGAGATTCTGCGCTTCCACGCCGTGTACTGGCCGGCGTTTCTTATGGCCGCCGGCTGGCCGCTGCCCAAGCGGATCTTCGCGCACGGCTGGCTGTTGTTTGAAAACGACAAGATGAGTAAGTCGCGCGGTAACATCGTGCGCCCCACGCCGATTGCAGAGGTGATGGGTGTAGATGCGCTGCGCTATTTCCTGCTGCGCGAGATCGTGTTCGGGCAGGACGGGAGCTTCAGCTTTGACGCGCTCGTAGGGCGCTATAATTCCGATCTGGCGAACGGGCTCGGCAATCTCGCGAGCCGAACGCTGAACATGATTCAACAGTACCGCGATGGTCTGATTCCATCGCCGCCAGGCGATCAGGTCATTGCGGACTTCGCCACAAAGGCCGCATCCGCCGCACTCGAGGCATACGAGCGGTTCGAGTTCTCCCGCGCGCTGGAGCAGATTTGGAGCATCATTTCGGCAGTAGACAAATTTATTGTCGAGCGCGCGCCCTGGAAGCTGGCGAAAGATACGTCCGGCGAGGCAAAACAGCGGCTCGACGAGACTTTGTACACGGCTGCAGAAGGGCTGCGGCTCGTCTGCGCACTGGCGAGTCCTGTACTCCCGCAGTCAATGCAGACGACTTGGAACCAGCTCGGCTTCACGCAGCCGGTAAGCGCGATAAACGGCGAGGAACTGCGTTGGGGGCAGCTGCGGGCTGGACAGAAAATCGGCACAATTGCTCCAGTGTTTCCAAGACTCGACCCGAAACCCACGATTGAACGAATGCAGGAACTCGAACAAGTTGAAAAGAATCGGCAAGCCGCTTTAGTAGGCAAGCCTTCGGATACCGCTCCGGCGGCTCCTGCCACGCCCGAAGCGAACGCCGACCTGATCTCCATCGACGACTTTTCCAAAGTCGATTTGCGCGTCGGCGAGGTAAAGTCGGCCGAGCCGGTAAAGGGTGCCGACAAGCTGCTGCATTTGAAAGTCGATATCGGCGAAGCGGAGCCTCGCACGATTGTGGCCGGCATTGCCCTCGCCTACAAACCCGAGCAACTGATTGGGCGCAAAGTCGTGATCGTCACGAACCTCGCGCCGCGCAAGCTCCGCGGTCTTACGTCGCAGGGCATGATCGTCGCGGCCAGCACTGAGGGCGGTCTCCCGGTCCTCGCCGGCTTCCATGAAGACATCCCCGTCGGCGCCCGCCTGAAGTGAGGCGTACTCGGTGGAACTGGTCGATTCCCACTGCCATCTCGATGACGCGCAGTTTCAGGAAGACCGTGATGCAGTCCTCAAACGCGCGCGCGAAGCCGGGGTGAAGTACATTCTCTCTATTGGTACCGGAGAAGGTCCGCCTGATCTGGAGGCGGCTGTCCGCATAGCCGAGCTGTATCCGTTTATCTACGCAACCGTTGGCGTCCATCCGAACGACGCACCGAAGATCGACGCAAACACTTTCACCAACCTGGAGCGCCTGCTATCGCATCAGAAAGTCAGGGCGGTTGGCGAAATCGGCCTGGATTATCACTGGGGTGTGCCGAGAGAAGCGCAACTTCCGGTCTTCATTCAGCAGCTCGAAATGGCAGCCGCGGCGCGTATGCCGATTGTGATCCACACGCGAGATGCCTGGGAAGATACACTGGACGTGCTGCGCCGGCATTGGGCGGGCAACGGCCTGCCTTGCGTGATGCATTGTTTCACGGGTACGGCCGGCCAGGCGCGTGAGTGCCTCGATCTTGGCTTCTATCTCGCGTTTGGCGGCGTCTCCACTTTTCCGAAAGCGTCTCAGATTCGAGAAGCGGCTCGCATCACGCCTTCAGACCGTTTGCTGCTCGAAACCGATGCTCCGTATCTCGCTCCTGTGCCGCATCGAGGCAAGCGCAACGAACCTGCTTTTGTGGCACACACCGCAAAGACTATTGCGGAGGTACGGGGTGTCTCAGCGGAAGAGCTTGCCGCGCAGACTATGCGCAATTTCGAGCGCATCTTTCACGTTCTCGGGTCACAAGACGCTGGATAGCAGCAACGGTTAAACTGAGGATGCCACCCGACATGTTCAGCAAAATCCGGCAGTCGACCACAGCTCGCGAAGCCTTCGATCTCGTTAAGTCGGATTTACAGGATGTAGAACGCGAGATCAGCGTCGAGTCGGTCGCTTCGGTCGAGGCAATCACGACGATCAACCAGTATCTGCAGGCGGGCGGCGGCAAGCGGCTGCGCCCTGCCCTGTTGCTGCTGTGCGCACGGCTGTTTGCTCCTCCGAACGATTGCGCGCGGCGGCTCGCGGCTGTGGTGGAGATGATTCACACCGCGACCCTCGTGCACGATGATGTCATCGACGTTGCAAAGACACGGCGCGGGCGTCCGTCAACCAACATTGTGTGGGGCAACCATACGTCCGTGCTGGCCGGCGACTGGCTTTACATGCAAGCCTTTCAGGTGGCGCTGCGCGAGCGGAATTTCCACATCCTCGACCTGCTGATCTCGCTCACCCAGATGATGGTGGAGGGCGAGCTGCTCCAACTGGACCGTCTGCATCGCGTGGATATCACCGAAGCCGACTACATGGAGCTGGTCGATCGAAAAACAGCCAGCCTGTTCTCTGCCTGCGCGTGCCTGGGCGCCGTCGCTGTAGGTGCCGATGAATCCACCGAATCAAAGCTGGGCGAGTTCGCGTGGAACCTTGGGATGGCATTTCAGCTTGTTGATGACATTCTTGACTTCACCTCCACCGAAAAGATTCTAGGCAAGCCTGCCGGCAACGACCTGCGCGAGGGCAAGGTCACGCTACCGATGATCTATTCGCTCGAGAAGGCTTCCGCTGAGGAGCGCCGGGCGGTGGAGACGGTCATCGGCGAATCCAGCTACGAGCAGGTGCCCTTCATGCATATTCTGCAGATTCTGGAGCGCCACGGCGCGATCGGCCGCGCTTATGATCGGGCTCACAGCTTCACGGACAAGTCACGCGCAATCCTGGCGGCCTTTCCTGAGAGTGCCGCTCAACGGGCGTTGAATTCGATCATCGATCTGATAACAGAACGCAGCTCCTGAGTCCGCACGCAACACCTTCGGATGTCCCTAGTGTCGTGAACCAGGACAAGCCACGCGCGTCGGGAAAGTGACAACCGCTCGGCATTTGCTCGGCATTTCGTCATTATTCGTCCCCGGAAAAAGGCCGCACAACCCGCCGAAATTCAGATTAAATCGCTTATTACAGCGTGTTTCACAAAATCGCCAAGGTGGCAGCTCATTTGCTCGTTCTCTTGCAGGAACGAAAAGAAAGGGAGCACGGCGATGAGTCAACTCCAAATACCACTAGATCCAACCAGAACAGGCGCCGACGCCACATCTTTACATCACGCCCTGCATGGTATGGTGGTCGGGCAAGATGAAGCGGTAGACCAGATCGTCGATGTCTACCAGATGCATTTGGCCGGAATGAGCGATCCGGGCAGGCCCATCGCAAATCTGCTGCTCCTGGGTCCTACGGGATCAGGAAAAACCCGTACAGTTGAGGCACTGGCGGAAGCCCTGGTCAACAATCCGCAAGCCGTGATCAAAATCGACTGCGGCGAGTTTCAGCACAGTCACGAAATTGCCAAACTGATCGGTTCGCCTCCAGGCTACCTGGGACATCGCGAGACACATGCCGCGCTGAATCAGAGGGAGCTGGACAAATACCATACCGACAACGTTCAGGTTAGTTTCGTCCTTTTTGACGAGATCGAGAAAGCGAGTGACGCTCTCTGGAATCTGCTGTTGGGAATCTTGGACAAAGGTGTTCTGACGCTCGGGGATAACAGCAGGGTCGATTTCTCCCGCTGCATGATTTTCATGACCAGCAATATCGGTGCGGCTGAAATGGAAGCGATCGCCACACCGAAACTTGGTTTCGACGCACGGCTCGCAAATGTTAAATCGGACAAAATCGACGAGAAGCTGACTCGGAAGCTCGCCAAGACCGGTGAAGATGCGGCTCGCCGTAGGTTCACGCCTGAGTTTATTAACCGCATTGACAAGCTTGTAGTGTTCAAGCCGCTGGACGAGCCGGAGCTGCGTCGCGTGCTCGACATTGAGCTCACTAACGTTCAAAAGCGAATCCTGCATTCTCCATTGGAAAAGCCTTTCGTCTTCAACGTAACGGATCCTGCCAAGAGTTTCCTCCTCGCACAGGGTACCGACCGTAGATACGGAGCGAGGCACCTAAAGCGGGCAATTGAACGTCTGCTCGTCCGGCCTCTTTCAAACTTGATTGCGAGTGATCAGGTGTCATCCGGCGATTTGATCCAGGTCGACTTCAACGAAGACGCCCGAAGCTTGTCATTCACCAGAAAGGCGGAAGGGCTGGGAGTAACAGGTATGGCAAGAATCTTACGCAAGGGGATCGACATTTCGTCCATGTATTCCGAGGCAGCCGCCTACTTTAGACAGGCGAGCATACCTTAGCTAACTACTCCGAGGGTTGCAGACTCACCGGTCCCCACGTGTGCCTTGGGACCGCGAGTCTTCCAATGCCCGATGGGGAAAGCTTTCCCCTGTTGCTGTGCGAAAGGCCGTGGCAAGCGTGCTCGCTAAATACATCCTGCCTGAGTGTAAAGCCCCTGCAATAGCAGCGTCGGCGCGTCGAGAATCAGCCTTCACGTCCGGAATCCATGCCCTTCCTGCATTCCCAGGATCTTCAAGAATCCACGAAATGCTATTGCCCGATTTGAGGTGTCGACCTGCTGACTTTCGACAGCGGCGGCGATTGCGGATTCTGTCGCTCCATGCGAACGCAGACGCCGGTAGCTGCTCTAAATACAACGTGCACGCGCCGATAGCTGTTTTCTGTGCGAGCAGTTCAACTGCGGGTGCAGCCTCTTCGTTTCGGCTCGCTAATTGCAGGAAGCGCGACATAACCCCAAATATATGGAGCAACTGAGTGAGCGTTAACAACTCCGCATTCGAGACCCGGGAACTTGCTCTCATTGGGCAGATCTGCGCGGGTGAGGCTGAAAACTTTGAGTGCCTGATTCAGCCGCATATCGGCATGCTGCGTTCTATGGTCGCGAGAATGGTCTTTAACACCTTCGACGTGGAGGACGTGATGCAACAGACCCTGCTGAAGGCTTACACAAATCTGCATACGTTTCGCTTTGCATCAACCTTTCGCACCTGGCTGATATCAATCGCTGTCAATGAGGTCCGTCAATATCGAAGGCAGCGCTTCTCTATGCAGCCGCCCTCATACCTCGAAGAGGCTTCGCTCCAGGTTCTTGATCATAGTGACACTCCATCCCGCGCAATGGAGCGCAAGGAATCGGCTCGGCTTATCCATTCAACCCTTGAAAAGCTGCCCCCTAAGTACCGGATAGTTATTGAGCTGCTTGCTCTGCGGGGCTTGAGTACTGCCGAAACTGCTGATCAACTGAAGGTCTCAATCAACTGCGTTAAGTCTCGCTACTTTCGCGCACGTCGTCGGATCGCTCTTCTCCTGACGCGATCAAACAAGCTCAAATTGCAGAGCAACTGATGACTGGGGCGGATGCCCTTTCAGTCTCGTCTATCCGAATTCCTCGGCCGCTATTCCGGAATAAGAGGACCTTAATTTTTCGTAAAGACCCAGCTTCGACAGGTGGTCAACGGCAGGCGTGATATTTTTTGTATTCAGGCTCTAACGTTAAAGGGGATAGCGTGGGCCTGGATTATAAGCCGCTGATCGAAGACGCCACCGGCCAGAACGCCGGCAATCGCTGATCAGCTCGCACGATCTTTCCCAGAGTCAGCTAGGCTTCCGCGCCTGAAAAGCAATACTCAAAACCTGCTACCGCATGACCTTGCCTAAATCAAGAAATACACCCACCGCCGCGATTCTTGGCGGAGGCATTGTTGGAGCCACAATCGCGTGGCGATTGGCACAGCAAGGATGGCACCCCAGTATCTTTGAAAAGGGATCGTTTGGAGGAGAGGCCAGTTGGGCCGGTGCGGGAATGCTCGCTCCCGGAGGCGAAATCGATGCGCCGTCCTTACTTACAGACCTTATTCTGGAAAGCCGCAAGCTTTACCCCGCGTTCGTGAACGAATTGCAGGATGAGTCGGAGATTCGAATCGATTACCAGGAATGCGGCGCTCTCGACCTTGCATACTCCGAGAAAGAGTGGCGGGAGTTGCAAGCACGCGCTGAGAAGCAAAGAACGCTTGGAATCGAGAGCCACCCCATCAGCCTCGCTAAGATTCGCAGCCTCTGGCCATTCGTTCGTCGCGAGGATGTATTCGGCGCCCTGCTTTACCCCGGCGACGCAGTTGTCAATCCCCGTGACTTGATGCGCGCATTACAGATAGTATTGGAGCGGAAATCGAACCAGGTCTCAATTTTTCAACAGACAGCTGCGGAACGCGTGGAGATCTTTTCACATCACGCACTCGTGCACAGTTCCAGCGGCATAATTCGAGCAGACGCGGTTGTCCTCGCCGCGGGCGCCTGGAGTAGCCAGATACCTTTGATCGGTGTTGAGCGGGTACCAACCAGCGAACCGATCAAGGGTCACCTCATAAGCTACCGAACGGAGAAAAGATGTTGTCCCACCATCCTCCGGCACGGCCACACATATATTCTGCAGCGTAGCGAGGGACCACTGATTGCCGGTACGTCAGTGGAGAGGGTAGGATACGACCGCACAGTTAGCCCTGAAATCACAAGGCGCATTGAGGAAAGCGCCCGGTTTGTGTTGCCGTGCCTCCTTGAAGAGGCGCCTGCGCAAAATTGGATCGGATTCCGACCCGGAGGCAATTCCCTCCACATCGGATCATGGCAAGACCTCCCACTGTACCTCGCGTACGGACACTTTCGTAACGGCATTCTGCTTGCCCCGGTAACTGCCAGCAGGCTTGTCCGCGAGATGAGTTTGTTCGGTAGAGATTCCGCCCGAGGCGTGAACGGCAGCCCATTCAGACAAGCTGGTAGTCGCTGATCAACGCGCCTTAGAATCGGCGCCGTTGACGCGACTCACTTCTTCTCGTTGAACGTCTGAACTTGAACGTGCTGCACCGCCGCTTCCTCGCTCCGCATCATCGGCAAATCTCGCTGCGCGAACTTCCACAGCGACCAGTTGCTGGGCCGCCTGGGCATAGCCACTTCCGCCTCGAAGCGCGAGGTGTTAGCGACGGTGCTCTTCCGAAGGAGCTCAACATAGCTCGTATCCATTTGCACTCCAGTGAGCTCGGCAATGCGGGCCGTCGAAGGGCAATCGTTCAAATCGTCTTTGGAAGGGAGCGGGAAGTTGAAGGTCCGCGCCATCCCGCGAAGTTGCCGGTAGATTTTTCCCTGCTCCCGGGCCATCGTCAGGGCGACGTTTTGCACTGCCTGGTTCGACGTCTTAACCGCTACTGTCTTGCTGATCTCGGAAGTGCAGTGCGCGCTGTGGAGCATATCGAGCGCAAACTGGGCATCATCCCCTTGCCAGAGCAACGGGTTGTATATTCCCGACATGGCTACCGGTAAGTTTGTCGGGCCAATAACAACCTGGGCGCGCGCCGCTAAAACACAGCAGGCGGCCGCCAGTACAAGGCCGAATCGCGAGAATTCCACCCTGAACATGCATCCTCCTACGGGCGCTTGCTAGCCTACCAGATTTTTTGCGTGTAACACACTTGTAACAACTCGCGACGCCAAATTTTCTCTCGGTGACTACAAGCCCGAAAAGTCCACTAGCCTATCGGCTTGATAGACATTCATGCTAACCTGCGAGAAGTGCCCACGCTCAGTCACCTCCAACAGTTGGAGGCCGAAAGCATCCATATTATCCGGGAAGTCGTGGCGGAATGCGCGCATCCCGTACTTCTATATTCCATCGGCAAGGACTCGTCCGTCCTGCTGCGCCTGGCCCAGAAAGCACTCCATCCCGCGCCGATTCCCTTCCCCTTACTACACATCGATACCGGCTATAAGTTCAAGGAAATGATTGAGTTCCGGGATCGCTACACAGCCGAGCTCGGAGTTAAGCTCATCGTTCACACGAATACTAAGGCTCACGCAGAAGGCGCAAACCCGTTCGCCTGGGGCACGCAGCGCTGCTGTGGCGCTTTGAAGACCACGGCGCTGCTCGATGGGCTCCGCGAAGGCGGCTTTGATGCGGCCATCGGCGGCGCTCGGCGAGACGAAGAACGTTCCCGCGCCAAAGAACGCGTTTTTTCCTTCCGGGACGCCAGGGGACAATGGGATCCCCGCAACCAGCGGCCGGAGCTCTGGAGCCTTTATAACAGCCGTATTCATGCAGGTGAGAGCCTGCGCGTGTTTCCGTTATCGAACTGGACGGAACTGGACATCTGGCACTACATTCACGCCGAGAACATTCCCATCGTTCCGCTGTACTTCGCCAAGCGGCGCCCGATGCTGGTCCGGGGTGATTCTCTGTTGCCGGTCGAACAGCCGTTCGTTCCGAGACTTCCTGGCGAAGAACCTCAATATGTCCGCTGCCGCATGCGTTCGCTCGGCTGCAGCCCCTGTACGGGCGCGATCCGCTCCGATGCGGACACGGTTCCGCGCATTATCGAAGAGCTCATCACCTTCCGCCGGTCGGAACGGCAGAACCGCGTGATTGATCACGATCAGGACGGCTCAATGGAACTGAAGAAACAGGAAGGTTACTTCTAAATGAGCGCGGCTACAGTACTCAACGCTGCGGAGCCAGTCGAGGCATTCCTGGAGCAAGAAAAAGAAAAAGGACTGTTACGTTTCACTACTGCCGGCAGTGTCGATGACGGCAAGTCCACGTTGATTGGCCGTTTATTATACGATTCGCGCAGCGTCTACGAAGATCAACTGGAATCCGTCACCAAGGCGTCCGTTGGCCGGAACGCCGGAGCCATCGATTTTTCGCTGCTCACGGACGGCCTTCGCGCGGAGCGCGAGCAAGGCATTACCATCGACGTGGCGTACCGCTACTTCGCCACGCCCCGGCGCAAGTTCATCATCGCGGACACGCCGGGCCATGAGCAGTACACGCGCAATATGGTCACCGGCGCCTCCACCGCCGATCTCGCGATCATTCTGGTAGATGCGCGCAAGGGCTTGCTGCCCCAGTCGCGCCGCCATGCCTATATATCTTCACTGCTCGGCCTGTCGCAGCTCGTGATCGCGGTGAACAAGATGGACCTGGTGGACTACGACTCGCGCGTTTTCCATGCCATCGAGCAGGACTTCCGCCATTTTCTTGGCCGCTTTCACTCGATTGACAGCTACTTCGTGCCCATCAGCGCGCTTCGAGGCGACAATGTCGTCACGCGCAGCAGCAACATGCGCTGGTTCGCGGGGCCCAGCTTGTTGGAGTATCTGGAAACCGTTCCGGTGGGCAACCGCGCCCGCACGGCCTCATTCCGCTTCCCCGTGCAACGCGTCGTACGTCCCGACCAGGAGTTCAGAGGCTATGCGGGTACCGTCGTTTCCGGCGCGGTCAGCAAGGGCGAAGAAGTCATTGTCCTTCCCTCCGGACGCCAGACGCGCATCGTGGGAATTCACACCTTCGACGGCGATCTCGAAACAGCACAGGCCGGGCAGGCGATAACCCTGACGTTGGAAGAGGAGATCGATATCAGCAGGGGCGACATGCTCGCTCTCCCCGATGATCTGCCGCACGTGGCAGATTCCATCAAGGCGACGCTGGTCTGGCTGAGCGAGAAGCCCGCAAACTTGGGTGGACGCTATCGTCTGAAGCACACCACTCGCCAGCAGTGGGCCAGCATCCGCCGCATCGACCACCGCATCAATATCAACACGCTTGATCACGAATCCGCCGATGCCCTCGCCATGAATGAGATCGGCGTCGTCGATATCGAAAGCGCTCGCGCTCTCATGTTCGACAGCTACTCGACGAATCGTGCGACGGGCAGCTTCATTCTGATTGATGAAGCGACAAATGCCACCGTGGCGGCCGGACTCATTGCGGGCGCGGTTTCATTCGAATCGGCAGCCTTTGACTACCCCGCCGATGTCGCGTGGCAAATGGATGCAGGCAAGCTCATTCTGTCACTCGGCGGTGGAGCGGATGCATTGGGAAACCCCCGGGAGCCGCAAACCATCCACGACCCCGAAACTCTGAAGGCGCTCGATTCGCTCTTGCGGCGGCTCGGGATCGCCTGGAAGCCGAATCGCAAGGATTGACGGGACCTACACCATGACTGCAGAAGTTTTGAATCCGATCACAAAAACGGCAGCGGCCCTCGAAACCATTGAGACCGCCTTGCGTTCAGGCGGAAAGCCGTGCGTGACGTGCAGCTTCCAGGCCGAGGACATGGTGGTAGTCCGCCTGGTCCAGCGATACATCCCTGACATCCCTGTTCTGTTCCTCGAAACCGGGTATCACTTTGCCGAAATCTATGCGTTCCGCGATGAAATGGCCGCCCGATACGGCCTCAACCTGGTCAACCTTATCCCCCAGGAAACCGTAGCCCAGCAGGAATCGAAATTCGGGTTGCTCTATCAATCGCAGCCCGATCAATGCTGTAAGCTGCGCAAGGTCGGCCCGCTGTTTTCCGCCCTGGAACAGTTCGATACGTGGTTTACCGGCCTGCGCCGCGTGCAATCGCCCACGCGCGCCAACCTGCAGCCGATCGATAAATTCCCATTGCCTTCCGGCAAGAACCTGCTGAAGGTCAGTCCCCTCGCTGATTGGACGGATAAGGAAGTCTGGACCTATTCACGGCAGGAACAAATTCCACTTGTTTCGCTTTACGACGCTGGATACACCAGCATCGGATGCGAGCCTTGCACCGCCCGGCCGCAGGACCCGAACAACGCCCGCTCCGGCCGTTGGGCAGGTCGAAAGCTGGAATGCGGAATCCATATCGCCGAAGGGCATTGACGCCGAGGGCATCGACATGGACGTCGTACTCGGATTTGCAATTGCAGTCGCAATAGGACTAACCGGCGTCGGAGCCGGGAGCGTGACCACGCCCTTGCTGATTCTGTTTCTCGGTGTACCCCCTGCGAGAGCGGTTGGAACAGCACTCATGTTCGGCGCGCTCGTCAAAATTGTCTCTGTTCCCTTTTATGCAGTGCGCAGACAAGTGAACCTGCGCGTGCTTGGCCTCCTGCTGGCAGGCGGAGTTCCTGGTGTCCTGGCCGGCGCTTTGCTGCTCGATCATTTGAAACAGGCGGCTCACGAAAATGGGCTCTACGTCGTTCTGGGCGTGTTGATCATCGGTACTGCCCTGGCGCGCCTGTATCGCGTTTTTCGCCCCAAGATAGAGTCGTCAAAAGATCGCTCTCGGCTGCTGCCTTGGTTCGCGGCGCCCATCGGCGCCGAAGTTGGCTTCTCATCGGCGGGCGCTGGCGCTCTCGGCTCGTTGCTTCTGCTCGGCTTCACACCGTTGAGCGCAGCCGAGGTGGTAGGCACAGATCTCTGCTTCGGATTAGGCTTATCCGGCGTGGGCAGCCTGATCCACTTCGGAGCCGGCAATTACGATGCGGCGCTCCTGCTGCACCTGTGCATTGGCGGCGCATTCGGCGCCTTGACTGGCTCTGCCATTGCCGGCCGCATCAATCAACGCCCCTTGCGCGTGGCGCTGCTTCTCATGCTGGTAGTGCTCGGCTGCCGGCTTGCTCTTCAGCGCTAGTTAGCTGCCGAGGCCGCCAAATGGATGCCCTTGAATGAAGAGGCTTCCTGTATTACCCGGGAGCCTGTGTGGGGGCCGGCTGAGAACAGCCCACGAAACTTCGAGCCGAGCAATTAGATAAAGCAGTGCGGTCCGAATCATAACCCAACGATTTTCATGCGATCTGCTGCGCCACGAGGAATTCTCAAAACAACGTCGGCGGCAGAGCCTCGACTCTAGTTGATCGTATGGCTTAATAAATGAGCCGCGTCGTTTCGGCGAAGCACCATTTCGTAAATCGCGGCGATGCGTCTGGCACAGATTTCCATAGTGCGTTGCTCACGCACGAACCGCGCCGCCGCACCGCGGAGTCGAATTCGCAGATTCACATCGACGGCCAGCATTGCCATTTTCTCCGACAGGTCAGCGGCATCACTGACACGAAATAACAGACCGTGCCGGCCATCATCGATGAGTTCGGGGGTGCCACCGACACTGGACCCGATCACCGCGCAGCCGCAGGCCATCGCCTCCAATAGCGAGTTCGACAAACCTTCCGAGTAGGAAGGGAGCACGAAAATGTCCATTGCCTGCATCCAGGCAGCAACCGCTGGTGTAGCGGGAACGAACACCGAGGAACCGCTAATTTGAAGTCTTGCAGCATTGGCTTCCAGGTTGGGCAACTCAGGCCCGCTGCCGACGATCACCAGTGTCATACAGTCGCGGATCGGCCCTAATTTGGCGAACGCCTCCTGGAGCACGCGGACGCCCTTCTCTGGCCGAAGAGCGCAGACCGTGCCGACGACGAGTGAGGCCTTCCGGATGACCTCCGGTTTTGGAGAGTCGGCCGGGCAGAATGTTGTTGTATCCACTCCGCCAGAGCAGACCTCGATCCGCGTAGGGGGCACATGTTCTTGCTCGACCATGTGACGGCGCAGGGCCTCGCAGTTGACGATAATTGTATCGGCAATGCGGTCCTGCATCCTGAGCAACTGCCGCGTCCGTTTGTCGAGAAGCGTCCGATGGGTGAGTTGGCTGCCGATGATGGCAGGCAAACCCATCATCCGTGTGATCGGCACCGCGAACACGCTACTGGGATCGTACGAATGTAAGAGCACTATGCCCCGATCTCGGATGTATCGGCGCAGGCGGAACGCGGATGTAACCGCGGAAGTCGAACATAGCGAATCGATCGGCAGGTGCAGCAATGGAATCCCCGCCGCGCACAATTCTTCATGACGCATTCCACTCGCCCGAAAGCAAGCGACGTGCGGCTCGAAACGCGATCGGTCCAGGTGAATGGCGATATTCGTAACGTCGCGCGCTATCCCGCCGATGTCGAGTTCCCGAGTGGTCAACAATACAGGGATGGACATCTCACAGCACGCAATTCATGCATTCGCTTGCGTCTAACCACCAACTCAACCGGCATAGTGAATTCGGCTGGGCAGATGTTTAGCGATACGAGTGCTGCGTTCGCAGTGACAGTTCGGACACTCTAGACGAAAGCAGCTCTGTGCTGCCGCCTTGTGGGCCTCGTTATACAGAAGTTCGCGTAAGCGTGCTTGATATAGGTTGCCCATCGGAAACGTGACGTAGCAGAGCTGGACCGTTCCATCGGCGCCAACCCAGATCATCTCGTACGCATCACAGGGAATGCGCATTGCCGGTCCCTTTAGCAGCCAATCTGGTATCGATCTGATGGAGGTTTCCGATTCAGGTATTCGCGCTGGCTGAGCGGACTTCAACCGCAGCAGCTCTTCTGTAAAACATCGAATGGCCGGCTCGTCGCCGGGAGTGAACTGTAGGACGCGATTCGGGCCCTCGGTAAAGTATGGCAATGAGTAGTGCACTAGATCCACTTGCAAAGTCATGTCATGAGTGCAGACAAGTTCCCATGCGCGATGTAATTCGTCGAGTGAGCAGCTGCGACGCATTAACAAAAAGTTCAGCTGCAACTTGAAATCCCTGCCGCAGCAGGCCCGAACCGCGGTAAGCCCCTTACAGAAGTGCTCGAACGCGCCAGCTCTGGACGTATATTCGTCGTAGGCAGACCCCCAACCGTAATATCCCAGGGTTGCAATGCGCAGGCCGGCGGCGTACAGTTTGTCAATCTTACGATCTAATAGAAAGCCATTCGTAGTTATATATGGGAGAATGCCGACACGTTCAGCGTGCTGTATCATCTCCGCAAGGTCGGGATGAATCAACGGCTCGCCGCCATAAAAGCGTACCGTCGTCATTCCGGCAGCCGCTGCGTCATCGAGCAGCGTGCGGACCATATTTAGCTTTAGGTGATGGCCGAGCATGAAATCGCGACCGTATCTGCACCCAATACACCCATAGTTGCAGGAGGCAGTGATCGCAACCGTCAGTTTTCTTGGGAGGGGTCTGATTACGATCGGCAGGACGGTTGCAACGCTGTGCTTGAGGAGGTTTGCGCCCATTTCCAATTCAACGGCGGCCTCCTTAAGGGAGGGGTGTTTGTCAAGGTAGGGACGAGAGCGTTTAAGCAACCAGTTACGAAGCATAGAACACTACCACGCCCGCCGCTCGCGTAAGAATCGGCGGTGATCTGGAATCGCCGAGTGCCGCAGTTCTCGTGATTTTATATCAAATTGAGGCCACACTTCGCACGGATCTGGAATCGGCCCGCGAGGACCGAGTTTGTGCCGAAGTGAGCTAGGCTCCGTCCGAACGAATGTTGGGTCAACACTAATATTCGATTTTTCGACAGTTCCGCAGCCAGCGCGTGAATGCCTCCCGGCCTTCCTCGCGCAGCATGCACTCACCCCGAATCATCCGGCAGTCCGGCGCTAACGGGACCTGCTCATAAATCAGAACATCGTCGAAACCGGCTTGCGCGGCGTCATAACGCGTGCAGGCAAAATACAAACGGTCGAGCCGCGACCAGTAAATTGCCCCCACGCACATCGGGCAAGGCTCGCAGCTCGCATAAATTTCGCAGCCCCTCAAATCGTGCGTCCCGAGCGCCTTCGAGGCGGCGCGAATCGCGACAATTTCGGCATGCGCTGTCGGGTCGTTGACGGACGTCACCAGATTGGTTCCGGCTGCGATCACGTCACCGTTTTTCACGATCACGGCGCCAAACGGACCGCCGCAGCAGGAATCGGTATTCTTCACCGCCAGACCGATCGCCTGGCGCAAATAGTCGGCCGGCGTTCGCTTCATCTGGATGGACGCACGCCGCTGCTCTCGCACATTATTTTGGTCGGCACAGCCATTGGTGCATCGCTCGAAGCGTCTGTCTGGCAGATTCGATCACCGCGGATTCGCTGCCGGGCGGTGTGTTTTCAAGCAGCGCCTGCTGGAAGCCCTGCCACATACGGCCGGCGTCCGGGCCGTAGCTGGTGAAAAAGGAATAGCCGGCACCGCCGGCGAAATCCAGCGTGCGTTCCAGGTGGCGGCTGATGATCTGGCCTCGCAGAACAGCGTCCTCCGCAACCCACATGCCGCCGAGCGCTTCCGGCACATTCTTGTATTCCGGAAGCTTCGCGCAGAAGCGCACTGATTCAGGGTCAAGGCCCACATAGCGCAGGTCTGCCTCCAGCTTGTAGCTCTTTCGCCGCGCGAGCGCAAACCCGCCCAGGCGGGGCTTCAGCGCTTCTTCGATTTGCACCTCCCACGGCAAATAGAAGCCGTAGAGCCGTTCGAGGATTGGGATGTAGGAAACCAGCCGCAAGTCCGGACGGTCGAGCCCAAGATCTCGCTCCAGGCGCTTTTGCTCCTCCCTAGTTTCTTCTTTCAACCGAAGCAACAGCATCGGGTTGAGCAGACGGGACGAGCCTTTCGCGGGAAGTGATGCAGACGATGCCATCTGTACGTTTTTGAATCTCTATGCGAACTTTACGCTCACATAATAGCGAAGAGGGCCGATTTCAACACTTCAGCCCGCCCGCAGCCGTCATTTAAAGTGATTACCCGCCGGGAGGTCAGTATGAACTACGCATCCACGCCCATCAAAGACTCGGACGTCCCTCGTGGTGTCGTTCCCCTGCTGCAACATGCGCTCGACACCTACGCGAGCGAAACAAATAAAGTTTTCTCGACATGGGCGGGTTCTCCGACGAGGATCTGGTATTCCGTCCGCATCTCCGCTCCACCTCTGTCGGAGACATCCTCAAGCATCAATTGCTTTCCGAAAGAAGATTCTTCGGCGAGTTCGTCGGCACTCCCGAGCCGGCGCCAGACCAGATATTGCCAACCGCGGACGTCACGTGGGAAGGGGCAGATCCCATCAATACGGTCGAAGCGGCCGGCAGAAGTTGAGGGGCTTGGCACGACGCGCCTGACCCTTACGGCCTGGCCAGCCACTTCTCGTACTCCCGCGTATGGCGCGATTCCAGACTGACTTCGCGCCCCGCGATGAACATCTGCTTGATGGTGGTCCTGGCCTGCATCGGATCGCCATCCGTAAGGATCAGGTCGGCTGACTTTCCCTTTTCGATCGAACCGATCCGGTCGCCCGCACCCAGGACTTCCGCGCTGTTGATCGTCAGAGCCTTCAGCGCAATATCGTGCGGCAGCCCGAACGCGACTGCCTGCGCCGCTTCAAAGGGCACGTTGCGCGCAAACTCGACGTCAAACGTTCCGAAGCAGATTTCGACGCCTGCCTTGTAGAACTCGTTCGGCAGTGTATAGGGCGCATCGTAGGGATCATCATCGTGCATCGGAAGCTCGAACGTCTTGCCGAGAACGACAGGAATGTTGTGCTCCTTCAGGAGCGGCCCGGTACGGCCGATCTCATGCGGATCCGCGATGATGATTTTGACCTTTTCCTTTTCCGCAAACTCGACCGAATCTTTGATCATGCGTTCCCGTTCCGCCCGCATGAATAGCGGCTGCTTGCCATCTATTACGGGGAGCATCGCTTCCAGGCGCACGTCACGCTGGAAATCCGCCAGCCCGGCGTTTTTCGCTCGTTCATAACGCCGCGCTTCTTCGAAGAACTCGCCGATCCTCTTCAGTTGCTCGCGGTACTGTTTCTCCTGCTCCTCGAAGGACGGGGCCTGGCCGCCGGAAACGGCCGCGTACCGCGAGCTGCCGCCACCTATCTGCGGAAACAGCATATCCATCACCGCGCCGGGCTTTACAGCCATCTGCTCCCACGTCCAGCCGTCCAGGTGCATCAATGCGCCTTGACCCGTGATCACCGGGGCTGGGCCGCCGCGTCCGCCGCGCGCGCCGCTGCCCGGAAGAGTGATCACGCTCGTGATGCCCGAAGCACGCGTGACGGCAATATGCTCACTCGAAGGATTAAAGGCGATTTCGGCACGCAGTTCAGGGTTAAACGGTCCGATCTCATCGAGATCCACCGTGTCGCGCAACGCCCCGATCTCAGCAAGTCCGACGTTTGTCGCCGCGTTGATCAACCCCGGATACAAATGAAGCCCATGTCCATCCACCACTCGAGCACCGCCGCGTGCGCTCACCTTCATCCCAACTTCCGCAATTTTTCCATCGATCACCAGAACAGAGCCGTTAGGAATGTCTGGCGACGTGACCGGATGAATCACCACGTTGCGGATCAGGACGGAATTGTCATCCCCTCCCGCGAGTAATGCCGGCGCGAGGCAAATTAAGCTGATTGCGAGTAAGTGTGCGCTCTTCATTTATTGAATCGCCTCCGCCGTCGGATTTGAGCCGCCTTGCCCGCGCGCCGGCCGCTGCGCTGCCGGCTTCAACTTTTCTTCCAGCGCTTTCTTTTTCTGCTCAAATGCCGGCCGTGTTTCGAGATCCTTCTCGCGATCGAAATACTGGTGGCCATCAATCCATACCTTTTCGACTTTCGAGAAGTTGTCGAGCGGATGCTTGTCAAACAGAACCAGGTCCGCCGACTTCCCCACTTCGATGGAACCGACCGTTTCGTCGATGCCAAGCTGCTTGGCGGGATTAATCGTAACCATCGCGAGCGCTTCGGTCTCGCTAAGCCCGCCGTAGCGCATTACTTTGGCGGCTTCCAGATTCAAATGACGTTGGAGTTCGTCGGAATCCGAATTGAGCGAGACCACCACGCCCTTGCGCGCCATGATCGCCGCGTTGTATGGCGTCGCATCATATGCCTCAATTTTGTAAGACCACCAGTCGCTGAACGTGGAGGCTCCGGCTCCGTGAGCCGCGATCTCCTTTGCCACCTTGTAGCCTTCCAGCACATGCTGCAGCGTGCGGATCTTAAAGCCCATTTCATTCGCCACACGCAGCAGCATCAGAATTTCATCCGCGCGATAGCAGTGCGCATGTACGTATCGCTTGCCTTCGAGAACTTCAACCAGCGGATCGAGGCGCAGGTCCTTTCTGGGCGGAATCGGATGCTCACCCCGCTCCACGCGATTCTCGTAGTCCTTCCATTCGGCCTGATAATTCTTCGCTTCCGTGAAGCTCTCGCGAATCACTTCCTCCACGCCCATCCTGGTTCCCGGATAGCGGCGCTCCACAACCTGTCCCTGGGTAAAGAAGCTCTCTTGCGGATACCCCTGACGCTTTGGATTTTCGCCAAGTGCAAACTTAATCCCAGGCTTGGCGCCGTCAAAAAGCATTTCCTGCGCCGTCTTGCCCCAGCGGAGCTTGATCACTACCGTCTGTCCGCCGATCGCGTTCGCGCTGCCGTGCAGCACGTTCGAAACGGTCAAACCACCCGCGAGGGCGCGATAGATGTTGATGTCGTATGGATTGATCACGTCCTTGATATTGACCATGGACGAATCCGAAACCGAGCCTTCATTGATGCCGCCCTCGATGGCTGTGTGAGAGTGGCAATCAATGATGCCCGGCATCAGGTACCTGCCGGTCGCATCTACCACCGTGGCATCCGCCGGGGCACTCACGTTCTTTCCGATTGCGGCAATCTTGCCGTTCTCAATCAGCACGCTTCCGTTCTGAATGCTGCCCTTTGTTACCGTCAGCACCGTGGCGTTCCGGATCAGGATCGATTGGCTGGACGCGGCCAGTGCAGTCGCCACCGCGATCAGGCTGAACGCTGCTAACCGCCGCATCTAATTCGCTCCTCGATCGCCTGAGATGGCCGGTTGCTTCGGTTCGCCGCGATTCGCGGGCTCCTTCTGCAGGTCCTTCGATGGCTCAAATTCCTTGCCGTCGATAAAAACATACTCTACGGTCGTTTTGTCTTCGAAGGCCTCGCCCTTTGTCATCACCAGGTTGGCGATTTTCCCTTTCTCGATGCTGCCAAGCCGGTCCCCTGCCCCGTAAATCTCGGCCGCGTTCAGGGTGAGCGCTTTGATCGCATCCGCTCGCGAAATCCCGGCGTCGATCGCTTTCTTTACCGCCTTCTTCAGATCGGCGGCGTTGTCGACGCCATCCGAATAGAACGCGAATTTGACCCCGGCCTTCGCCAGCATGCCGGGAACCGCGGGCGCCTGCGTTTGCATTTCCAGTTGCCTGTAATCCTGTTGTTCGGCCGGATCTGCATTCTTCGGCTTCTCCGGCCACTTCAGGCTGACCAGCACCGGCACGCCTGCCTGCTTCAATTCATCGATGCGCCGGTAGGCTTCGTGCATCCCGTAAACAACGAACGGCACCTTCAGTTCTTGTCCGAAGCTCAACATACGATCGATCTGCTGCGCCTCATCGGCCGGCAAGAGGATTCGCGGAGACTCCGCCAGCCCTTCGAGATCGTGATCGTACTCAGGTCGACGGTTGCCTCCCGGATGAGCATCATAGATCTGCTTGGCCTGACGGTATTGATTGAGATCGAGGAACAGTTGACGGACGTAAGCGATATTTCCCATCAGCGATGTTGGGAACGTCCGGCCAAAGCCGCTCGGGCCTAAACGGAAAACGATCTGCTGCCCGACAGGTTGCACCACGACCATATCGCGCCCGCGCGTGCCCGCCAGGTCGATCATTGCTCCCAGCCCCTCGAATATGCCGCGGTTCGGAAACGTCGCTGAGGTCGTGAAGCCTGCTGCGCGCGCCGCTTCGATCCGGCTCTCGCTCGGATTCACCAGATCGGCCGCGCGCTCGAACGAGTACGTCTGCGGCCGGTCCTCCGGCCCGTGTGCCCTCGGCTCCGGCTGAGTCTGAGCGGCTGGAGCAGGTGTTGTGGGTGCTCCGCCGGTGGGGCGATTTGCGCTTGCTTGCGGCGCGCCACTCGGGATTCCCCACGTGCTCAGGGCATCGATGAATCCTGGATAGACCGTGAGCCCGGATCCATCTATCACCCACGCGTCCGCCGGAACCGCGATGTTTACACCTACCTCTTCTATCAGGCCGTCTCGCAACAGAACCGTGCCGCGGGGCAGATCTGCGCCGCTGACTGTGACAACGTGCGCGTCTTTGATCGCAATCGCGGAGGGTACCTCCGCTTGCATCGCGACGGCGCACGTCGCGGCAATAGTCAAGACCGCGGCGTTGATAGAACCGTATCTCATTGTGTTAAGGCTCAGTCACAGGGCTTAGCTAAAAGTGCTTATTGTGTCACAATCGCGCAGAATGCGTTGCACTTCAGTTATTTGGCCATTCAAAAGGCTTTGCTGGAACACTCCATCCATTGTCGGCCGCTCAACCGGGCGTGCTACCGTTCCGCCATGAAATCAAAAGACCGCCGGAGGGGATCCATCACTGAGCCTCTGCTCAGAGATCTGCTGGATCGCCAGAAGGCCGATTCCAAAGTTGAACTGCAAAACGTCACCGTGGGATCGAAACCGCTCGCGCCTCCTGATCTGTATCAGGATCCGGGCGGCGGCTACAATCCCGATTTCACTTTTCCTCAAGAATGAGAGGAGGGGCAGGCTCTACCAGGCCTGCCTCGATTTCCCGCCCACTCCGCTGCAGGCCATTCGCTATTATTCTTCTGAAGTGCCGCGCCATTCGCTACACTGATTCCTTCAGCAGTGAGCACAACAACCACTTACCGCGATGCTGGTGTGAACATTGATGAGGCGGACCGCGCCGTCTCGCTGATCAAGCGCCACGCTTCCAAAACTCTCACCCCGAGCGTTCTTACTTCCATCGGCAGCTTCGGCGCCGGCTTCTCCCTGAAAGGCTGGCGCGATCCGGTTTTGGTCAGCTCCGCCGACGGCGTCGGGACCAAACTCAAAATTGCCTTTGCCACCGGCCGCCACGACACCATCGGCGAAGATCTCGTCAACCACTGTGTAAACGACATCGCCGTGCAGGGCGCCAAGCCGCTCTTCTTCCTTGATTACTTCGCCATTGCCAGGCTGGATGCGGCGGTCTGCGGCAGCGTGGTCGAGGGCATCGCACGCGGCTGCAAGAAGAATGGCTGCGCACTCATCGGAGGCGAAACCGCCGAGATGCCCGGCATGTATGCTCCCGGTGAGTACGATCTGGCCGGTTTCATTGTCGGCGCCGTCGAGCGTAAGCATATGCTGACGGGCGACCACATCGAGCCTGGCGATCTCCTCCTCGGCCTCCCCTCGCAGGGTCTCCACACCAACGGTTATTCCCTCGCCCGTAAACTGCTGTTCGAAACCGCCCGCCACGACGTGAATGCCAGGCTGCCCGAACTCGGGCTTTCACTTGCCGACGAACTGCTGAAAATCCACAAATCGTACCTGAAGCCTATCCAGGCTGTGCACGACGCCAAGCTGCTGAAAGGCGCGGCGCACATCACCGGTGGCGGACTCACCGACAACATTCCGCGCGTCCTGCCGCGCGGGCTCGCGGTCGAAATCGATCCCAAGTCCTGGCCCGAGCAGCCCATCTTTACGCTGTTGAAACGCGTTGGAGAGATACCCGACGAGGACTTCCGGCGCACCTTCAACCTCGGCATCGGAATGGTCTTGATTGTACCGGCGAGGAAAATTGGGTTCGTTTCGCAAATTTTGAAAAAGCTGCGCGAACCGTTCCACGAGATCGGCCACGTCGTCGCGCAACGCGCCAGGCAGCCGAAGGTTCACTACCTGTGAGTGCCGGATCGCCGAAGCGGCTCGGGATTCTCCTCTCCGGTCGTGGATCCAATTTTGAAGCTATAGCTCGAAATGTCCTTAGCGGCCGGCTCGACTGCGAGGTTGGGTTCGTTTTTTCAAATAAGCCCGACGCCGCCGGACTTGCGCTTGCCCGCGAACTCGGATTTGCTGCCGGATGCATTCCTTCCGCCGGCGTAGAACGCGAAGTTTTTGATGCGCAAGTGGCTCATTTGCTTCAAGAACACGGTGTCGACCTGGTTTGCCTGGCAGGCTATATGCGTCTCCTGAGCGGAAAGTTCGTTTCGCAATTCCCGCAGCGCATTCTCAACATTCATCCTTCGCTGCTGCCCGCATTTCCGGGTTTGGACGCGCAGTACCAGGCCCTGACGCACGGCGTGAAGATCACCGGGTGCACCGTTCACCTGGTGGACGAGAACCTCGACAGCGGACCCATCGTGCTGCAGGTGCCCGTGCCGGTGCTGGACGACGATACGGTCGAAAGCCTGTCGCAGCGAATTCTCAAAGAAGAGCACATAATCTATTCGGAAGCCATCGCCTGGATGCTGAAAGGCAACTACCGCATCGAGGGGCGGCGAGTGATCAAGGTTTGAAAGTAGTTAACTGATGTTCAAGTACGTTTTAGGCGTATTCGTCGCCATCATCCTGGTTTTTTTCAGCGCTGTTTGGCTCTCGGGCAAGAAAGCCGGGATCAAGCTGGCTCGGCCCGTTGCGGCCCTGGGCAACTCGACCACGGTGCTGGTCGAAGTCGATGATCCGCATGGCGTGAAAGGTTTCTCCGCCATCCTGGAGCAAGACGGGCAGCGGCAGAAGATTTATCAGGACACAAGCAAGTCAAAGCAGAAAGGCGTTGTCTACACGTTTGATGCCGGAAAGAAGCAGGCAGCATTCCTGAAAGAAGGTACGGCCAAGCTCATTTTCGAGGCGAAATCGAACGACTTCCGGGGCGCGACCACAACGGTTGAGCACGAGATCCCGGTTGTGCTCCGGCCACCCACCGTCGTAGCCGATGGCCGGCAGCACTATATCAATCAGGGCGGGTCGGAACTGGTAATTCTGGATCTCGGCGGTAACTGGACCGATGCCGGTGTGCGGGTCGCGAACTATTCAGCCGGTACGTTCGCCATGCCCGGTGAACCGGACAGCAGTAATCACCGCTTCTCGCTGTTTCCCTTCCCTTGGGACGTATCACCTGATACCGTTCCGTTAGCCTTTGCAAAGAACGGTGCGGGCACAGAAGTCACGACAACATTCTGGGTGAAAGTTTTCCCGAAGAAATTTCGCTCAAGCAACATCCAGTTGAACGACCGGGAACTGCAGAAGGTCGTGGGTGAGTTAGATCCGGATGGCAGCGGCAGTCTGATCGATCGCTTCGTCAAGATCAATCGCGAGACGCGCCGCGCAAACGCGCAGCAGATCTACGAGATGCGCAATAACACGGAGCACCGGATTCTTTGGAACGGGCCCTTCATTCCGGTAAAGGGCGCCCGCGAATCCTTCTTTGCCGACCGGCGCAGCTACTACTACAACGGGAAGAAAGTCGATGAACAGGTGCACCTCGGATACGATCTCGCCGCCACGACCAATATGCCGGTGAAGGCGGCGAACTCCGGCAAGGTGATCTGGGCGGACCGCCTGGGGATCTATGGCAACTGCGTGATCATTGATCACGGCTACTCGCTCCAGAGCCTGTACGGCCACCTAAGCAGGATCACCGTGAAGGTCGGGGACATGGTGCAGAAGGAGCAGCAGATCGGCATCAGCGGATCCACTGGCATGGCCTTCGGCGATCACGTTCACTTCAGCATGCTCATTGCAGGCTACCAGGTCGACCCCAAGGAATGGTGGGATGAACACTGGATTCACGACCGCATTCTGAGTAAGATCGGCCCGAACGCCGATAAAGAGAGTGGCAGCGCCGCGGCAACTCCAAGCCCATCGGCAGAGCCCGTGGTGCATAAACGCCACAAACGCCACAAGGCGTAGCAAACCGTAAATAACAATAGAAAAGGCTCGGGAGCGGAAACTCCCGGGCCTTTTATTTTCTTGGTGAAAAGAGCTTATTTGCTCTCTTCGCCTTCGCTGCCTTCGCGCAGCTGCTTGAGGCGCTCTTCACGGCGGGCAGCACGCTCCGCTGCACGCTTCACGAGCTCCGAACCGACCAGTTCGAGCTTGGCGGTTTCGGCGCCGTCGCCCTTGCGCCAGCCGAGCTTGACGATGCGGGTGTAGCCGCCGTTCCGCTGGTGGAAGCGGGGGCCGATCTTCTCGAACAGCTTCTCCACCGATTCAGGCGTCATAAGAAACGCCGCCGCCTGACGGCGCGCGTGCGGATTGTCTTCCTTGGCGAGCGTGATCATCTTTTCCACCAGCGGCTTGGCAGCTTTCGCCTTCGGAACGGTGGTGGTGATGCGCTCTTCTTCGATGACGTTGGTCACCAAACCGCGAAGCAGCGCCCGGCGGGCACTGATGTCGCGCTTAAGCTTTACTCCGGCTTTGCGATGGCGCATGGTTATTCCTCTACTCCGGCGTAGTTGTCGGAAGCGTAATCAGATGGGGGCGGAGCCGATGGTGCACCGCCGACCAGGCGGCCTTGCGAGTCGAACTTCATGCCGAACGAGAGGCCCAGACCGGAAAGGATTTCCTTGATCTCGTTGAGCGACTTACGGCCGAAATTCTTGGTGCGAAGCATTTCGGACTCGGTCTTCTGAACCAGGTCGCCGATGGTCTGGATGTTCGCGTTCTTCAGGCAGTTGTAAGAGCGAACGCTGAGCTCCAACTCTTCGACCGAGCGGTTCAGCACTTCGTTCATCTGGTTGATAGCGCGCTCTGCCGGCTCTTCCGAGACCTCCGGGGTCTCCTCGAAGTTGATGAAGATCGTCATGTGATCTTTCAGCAGCTTCGCGGCCTGGCCGATCGCGTCTTGCGGCGAGATGGCGCCGTTGGTCCAAACTTCGATGGTGAGCTTGTCGTAATCCGTGTTCTGCCCGAGTCGGGCCGCCTCGACGGCGTAGTTCACCTTGCGGACAGGCGAGTGAACCGAGTCGATCGGAATATAGCCGATCGGCAGGTCTTCATCATAGTTGCGGTCAGCAGAGACATAGCCGCGGCCGGACTTGATCCGCATCTCGATGTCGAGCTTCCCACCCTCGCCCACGGTAGCGATGTGCAAATTGCGGTCGAGCACTTCAACATCGGCGTCGGTTTCGATCTGGCTGCTCATCACTTCGCCGGGTGTTTCAACATGCAGACGGGCGATGCGCATGCCCTCACCCGACATCTTGAACGGAACCTGCTTGAGGTTCAGGATGATGTCGGTTGCGTCTTCGACAACGCCGGGAATGGGACTAAATTCGTGAGACACCCCTTCGATGCGCACGCCGGTGATGGCGGCGCCCTCGATGGAGCTCAGCAGCACGCGGCGCAGGCCGGTACCGATGGTGGATCCGAATCCACGCTCGAAGGGCTGTGCCGCGAACTGGCCGAAACGCTCGGTGAGGCTCTCGGTGTTCGCGACTAAACGCTTGGGCTTCTGGAATCCTTTGAACATATTTCTCTGATCTATCCTCTTCGTCGATTGTCGAAGGAGCTTACTTCGAGTACAGCTCGACGATGAGCTGTTCGTTTAGTTGAATCTGCACCAACTCTTCACGCTTCGGTTGCTGCAAAACACGCGCTTTGAGCGCATCGCGATCTACTTCGAGCCACGCGGGGCTCGGGGTGTGGGCTGTGGCGTCACGTGCGGCGAGAATACTGGCGTTGTTGCGGCTCCCTTCGCGGACCTCCACCACATCCCCCGGCTTGGTTGTAAAAGAGGGAATATTCACCCGGCGGCCGTTGACATTCACATGCCCGTGGCGGACAACCTGGCGCGCCTGCGCGCGGCTGGTACCAAGTCCCATGCGGTACACCACGTTATCCAAACGGCGCTCCAGCATGGCCAGCATCAATTCGCCGGTAATACCTTTTTGATTCACCGCCTTCTCATAAAGGTTCCGGAACTGCCCTTCGAGAATACGGTAGTAACGGCGGGCTTTCTGCTTCTCGCGAAGCTGGAGGCCGTAACCGACCACCTTCGCCTTCTTATCCTTGCCGTGCTGGCCAGGAGCGAAATTGCGCTTTTCAATCGCGCACTTCTCGCTATGGCAGCGCTCGCCCTTCAAAAACAACTTCATGCCCTCGCGGCGGCAGAGCCGGCATACGGGGCCACTATAACGTGCCAATCAATAACCTCCCAAATTGAGCGCTTGTCGCGCCGGTGTAGGTGCGGTTTACAGCCGGCAAGGCCTTCTTCCCGCTTGTGTTGTAAACGAACGAAAGGCGACCGGAGCCGCCCCCAAAATCAACAGATCTCAGACTCTTCTCTTCTTCGGCGGACGGCAGCCGTTGTGCGGAATCGGCGTTACGTCCTTGATGGAACGTACCTCAATACCTGCTGTTGCCAGCGCGCGGACCGCCGACTCGCGGCCCGAACCGGGACCGGCGACGCGAACTTCCACCGTGCGGAGACCCGATTCCTTTGCCTTATTCGCGGCCGTCAGAGAGGCCTGCTGCGCAGCAAACGGGGTGCCCTTGCGCGAACCACGGAAACCGAGCGAGCCGGAGCTCGACCAGGCCAGAACGTTTCCCAGCGGATCTGTGAACGTAATAATGGTGTTGTTGAACGATGCCTGAATGTGCACCGTCCCGAACGGTACGTTCTTTTTTTCCTTCTTCTTGAAAGACTTCTTCTTTGTTGTCTTTGCGGGTGCCTTCGCCATTTACGTTAGATCTCCCTAGGTCTTAGCCGTGGCCTTCTTCTTATTCGCAACCGTGCCCTTGCGGGGACCCTTGCGCGTACGTGCGTTGGTGTGAGTACGCTGGCCGCGCGCCGGCAGGCCGCGGCGATGACGCAACCCGCGATAAGAACCCATTTCCATGAGGCGCTTGATGTTCATGGAGACTTCCTTGCGGAGGTCGCCTTCAATCGCACCCTCGCCTTCAATCAGGTTGCGGAGATGGTTGACCTCTTCTTCCGAGAGATCACCGATCTTCTTCTCGGGATCCACTTGCGCCCGGTGAAGAAGCGACAGCGAACGAGTCCGTCCGATGCCGTAGATATAGGTCAGTCCGATGACTGCCCGCTTTCTCGCTGGTAAATCAACGCCTGCAATACGCGCCATATGATCTTATTCCTATCCCTGCCGCTGCTTGTGCTTAGGGTTGGTGCAGATAATGCGGACCACACCGTGGCGGTGGATCACTTTGCACTTATCACACAGTTTCTTTACGGATGCCCTTACCTTCATGATTCCTTCCAAACCGCGCCAAACGCGGCCTCATCCTCAAAACTTCGGCTCGCTGAAAAACGCGGCCTCATCGTTAAAAACTTCGGCTCGCTGAAAAACGCGGCCTCATTCTTCCAAAAGTTCTAAAACCCGTCCTCGCGTCCGGTCCTGCACCGAAAGCGCGACGCGCACCCGGTCTCCCACTCGCAGACGCACAAAATTCGCGCGTTGTGTACTGGGCAGGTGAGCCGTCAGCAGATGCTCTCCCTCCAGCCTCACACGCACGAGCGCGCTCGGCAGCAATTCAACCACCACGCCTTCCGCGGTTCTCTCCGCGTCCGGCCGGGCCGTTTCGCCCGCCATCGCATTACCCGCTCCGTTCACGGGCGGGATAAAACCCACGGTCCGTTGTCGGTCACCGCAACCATGTGCTCAAAATGGGCCGAGTACGACCCGTCTCTCGCAACCGCCGTCCAGCGGTCCGACAGAACCTTAGTATCCGGCTTCCCGGCATTCACCATCGGCTCGATCGCCAGAACCATTCCCGGCTTCAGCCTCGGGTTCTCGCCGCGGCGGTCCACATAGTTCGGAATTTGCGGCTCCTCGTGAAGCGAGGTGCCGATTCCGTGGCCGACAAATTCCCGAACGATCGAGAAGCCGTTTGAAACCACATGCTTCTCCACCGCTCCGCAAATATCAAACAAGCGGTTGCCGGCTCGTACCCGGTCAATCGCCAGTTCCAGGCTCTCTTCGGTGACCGCTAACAGCCGCTTCACCGAATCGTTTACTTCCCCGATTGCGACCGTAACGGCCGAATCGCCATAGTAGCCATCCAATTGAACGCCCGTATCGATCGATACGATATCGCCCGATTTCAGCTTCCGCCTGGCGGAGGGCATCCCATGGACTACTTCCTCATTCACTGAGGTACACAGCACATACGGATACTTGGTACCCGCAGCATGCGAATAATACCCTTTGAACGCCGGCTTCGCACCGGAATCCGAAATCATTTTCTCGGCAGCAACCTCGAGATCGTGCGTGCTCACGCCTTCGGCCACCATGCCTTTGAGCTCCTGCAGGATCCGGTAAACCAGCAAGCCGCTTCGGCGGAGCTTCTCAATCTCTACTGCACTTCTACGAACAATCACTTCAAGCCACTCGGCGCCGCGCCAACCTCCGGCGCCGCGTCCGCTATCAATCCTGCGCTCGTCAGCCCGTCCCAGATCTTCTGCAGGACCTGTTCCGGACTAGCCTCCCCTGCTCCAACTTCGAGCATTGGAACACCCGCCTCGCGAAAGAAATTCAGGATCGGCACCGTCTGGGAATCGTATTCCCGCAGGCGCTCCCGTATAACCGACTCGCGATCATCCTCGCGCGTCACCAGATGAGCACCGTCCAAGTCACAGATTCCCGGAGCTTTGGGCGGGTTTGTTGTCAAACTGTAGAGAGTTCCACAGACCGGACACTGCCGACGGCCGCTGAGGCGAGCTACGATCCTCTCGTAGTCAACCACCAAGTGTATCACAGCCGGGCGAAATCCGTGTTCCTCCAATAGTTTCAATAAAACTGCCGCCTGGTTCAGCGTGCGCGGATAACCGTCGAGAATCATCCCCGCGCAGCAATCCGCCTGCGAGACCCGCTCGCGGACCAGCTCATTTACCAGCTCGTCCGGAACCAGTTTGCCCGCCTTAATCAATTGCACCGCCCGGCGTCCGATCTCGTCTCCGGCGTTGATGTGTTGCCGAAGCATGTCGCCAGTCGAAATGTGCGGGCCTTTCAGGCGCTGGCGTAACAACTTGGCCTGTGTGCCCTTGCCGGAGCCGGGCGGGCCAAAAAGAATCAGGACGGGCGCACCCGTATGTCGAATGTCAGCGGCCAATGGTTTATGCAGTGGTGCTGCGGCGCCCCCGGATACGGCCGGAGCGCGGTGTAAAGCCTTCGTAGTGACGCATAATTAGCTGCGCTTCAATCTGGTTGACCGTGTCCATCGCCACACCCACCACAATCAGCAGCGACGTACCGCCGAAGTAGAAGTTCACCCCCAGGCCATCGAGCAGGAAGCGTGGGAAATGCGCGTCGATAAAGTTTCCAACCACCGGCAGGCGCTGCAGTTTGATGCCGGAAATCATGATCATCGGAATAATCGACAGCACCGCCAGGTACAGACCACCGACAACCGTAATCTTCGACAGGATCTTGTCCATGTACTCGGCAGTGTTCTTCCCCGGTCGAATCCCCGGAATAAAGCCGCCGTACTTCCGCATGTTATCTGCCGCCTCATTCGGGTTGAAGATGATCGACACATAGAAGAAGCAGAAGAAGATGATCAGGACAATGTAAGCCAGGTAATACAGCGGCGAGGAACCGCTGAACGCCCCGAACATGTTGCTCAGCCATGGGCTGTTCTTGACAACCGGAAACTGCAGGGCTGTTTGCGGCAGAGCCAGCAGCGACGAGGCGAAGATAATCGGAATCACCCCACCCGCGTTGACTTTCAATGGCAAGTGAGTCGATTGGCCGCCCATCATCCGGCGTCCGATAATACGCTTGGCATACTGCACAGGAATACGCCGCTCGCCGCGCTCCACCAGAACGATGAAGGCCACCACCGCCACCATGACGGCCAGGATGGCGATCATCTGCAGGACCGGCCATTGGTGGGTCACAAAGGTGTTGGTGTAGATTTCCGAGATAGCGCGCGGCAACCCGACAACGATGCCGACAAAGATGATCAGCGACATGCCGTTGCCGATACCCCGGTCCGTAATTTGCTCACCAAGCCACATGATGAAGGCCGAACCCGCAGTAAAGGTCAGCATCGTCATGAAGAGGAACGTGAAGCCGGGATTGAGAACAAAATTGCCGTCGGAGTTCTGCAGGGCGAATGCAATACCAATGGACTGGATCACCGCCAGGGCAACTGTCAGATAGCGCGTCCACTGCGTAATCTTGCGGCGGCCGAGCTCTCCCTCTTTCTGCAGCTTATCGAGCGTAGGGATCACAACCGTCAGCAACTGCAGAATAATCGACGCCGTAATATACGGTGTGATGCCGAGCGCGAAAATCGTCATGCGCCGCAGCATTCCGCCGCTGAACAGGTCGAAGTATCCGAGGAATCCGCCCGCGGCACTGCGCGTGAAGAATTCCTGGAACCGGTCGGTAGCAATGCCCGGCGTCGGGATGTACGCCCCGATCCGGTAGACCGCAAGCAGACCCAACGTGAAGAGCACCCGCTTCCGGAGATCCGGAATGCGGAACACGTTGGCGAGCGCTTCGAAAAACTTTGTCATGATTCTCTCAGTCCACGTCCTTGTCTGAGTCTTCGTCTCGTTGAGAGCGGACCCATCCCAGCCCCAAGGAGTAAATCCGGCTACTTCTGGTGGGATTCCGAGCTCGGCGCCTGCTTGGCAACAACCTCGGCTGTTCCACCGAGTTTCTGGATCTTGTCGAGGGCTGACTTCGAGTATACGTGAGCTTGCACGCTGATTTTTCGGGTCAGTTCGCCGTTTCCAAGAACCTTCAATCCATCGTGCAGCTTTTTGATAACGCCGCTTGCCAGAAGAGATTCCGGCGTAAATGCGTCGCCTTCCAACTTATCGAGGGCGCCCAGATTGATGATGGCGTATTCCTTTTTGAAGATGTTGGTGAAGCCCCGCTTCGGCAGACGGCGGTGCAGCGGCATCTGGCCGCCTTCGAAACCGCGCATCTTGCTGTAGCCCGAGATAGACTTCGCACCCTTCGCACCGCGGCCCGAATATTTGCCGCGGCCGGTGCCCATGCCCTGTCCTATGCGCTGCTTTTTGTGCTTCTGGCCCTTCGGAGGCCGTAGATTACTTAAATTCATGGTTGTTTCGCAGCTCCCCGGCTAGTCTTTCACGATTTCGAGCAGGTGCGGAACCTTCTTCACCATGCCTCGGAAGGCAGGAGTATCTGGCCGCTCCACCACTCGATTGATCTTGTGAAGTCCCAGCGATTTCACGATGTCCTTATGCTTCTGCGGCGTGCAGATGGGGCTGCGCACCAGCTTGATCTTGATTTTTCCCTCGGCCATTTGCATCTGCCTCAAAGTATTTCCTGGAGCGTACCCGCTCCTACAGCTTCTCCACCGGCAGCCCGCGCATCTCCGCGATTGCACTTTTATCACAGAGCTGCTCGAGAGCATTGATGGTCGCCTTGACCACGTTGTGGGCGTTGTGCGAACCGATCGACTTGGTTAACACGTTCGGGATTCCGACCGCCTGGATAACAGCTCGCACCGGACCGCCGGCGATCACACCGGTACCTTCGGGAGCCGGCTTCAACAGCACCAGTCCACTGCCGAAACGCCCCAGAACGGGATGGCGAATGGTTGTTTCAAGAACGTGCACCTTGCGCAGGTTCTTTTTGGCCGCCTCGATTCCCTTCTTGATTGCGGAAGGCACTTCCTTCGCTTTCCCGGTTCCATAGCCGACGACCTTCGCGCCGGGGTCTCCCACGACAACCAACGCGGAGAAACTCATGTTCTTACCGCCCTTCACCACCTTGGTGACGCGGTTGATGCTGACGACCTGTTCCTTCAGGTTCAGGTTCTGCGTGTCAATACGCTTAGCAGATCCGTTGAATGCCATCGATCAAAACTCCAGTCCCGCTTCGCGGGCTGCATCGGCAAGTGCCTTGATACGGCCGTGATAGAGATAGCCGCCCCGGTCAAAAACGACCTTGGTAATTCCCTTTTCCTTGGCGCGCTCGGCAACCGCCTTGCCGATCAGCTTGGCACCGTCGACATTGCCGCCCTTGCCGCGCAGGTCCTTTTCCGTGGACGCGGCAGCGGCCAGCGTGTGGCCCTGCTGATCATCGATCACCTGAGCATAAATATGATTCACGCTCCGGAAGACCGCGAGACGGGGGCGCTCCTGCGTGCCGGACACGCGGCTGCGAATCCGCTTGTGAATGCGAAGACGAATGTCTCTTCTAGAATCCTGCGCCATTACTTACCTCCCGCTCCAGTCTTGCCGGCCTTCTTGCGCAGCACTTCACCGGTATAACGGACACCTTTGTTCTTGTATGGATCGGGCGGACGAAGCGCCCGGATCTGCGCTGCAATCTGACCCAGCTCCTCTTTGTCGTGACTGGTCAGGATCAGGTGCGTCTGCTTGTCGATCTTCAGATCGACGGCCTTCGGCAGTACGAATTCGATCGGATGCGAATATCCGAGCGTGAACGTGGCGACTTTGCCCTTCACATCCGCACGGTAACCGGTACCGACGATATCGAGCTCGCGCGTGAAACCGGCGGACACGCCGTGTACGGCGTTCGCCGCAAGGGCGCGCGTCAGGCCATGGAGCGCTGCGAACTTGTCGCTCTCGCGCACGATCTCCAGCTGATTGGTCTTCTGTTCCACCCGGATTCCGGTGGGAATCGGCACCGTGAGCTTGCCCTTGGGCCCTTCGACCTGCAGCTCGTCAGCGACCTTGATTTTTACCCCTTGCGGCAGGGGGATGGGCTTTTTACCTACTCGTGACATGGCTCGATTTCCTTACCAGATCTGACACAGGACTTCGCCGCCGACGCCTTCCCGGCGCGCAGCCGTGCCGGTCATGACGCCCTTCGGCGTAGTCAGAATGTTGATTCCCAAACCGCCCAGAATGCGGGGAATTTCCTTGCTTCCTACGTAAACGCGGCAACCGGGACGCGAAACACGCTCGATGCGCGAAATCACCGGAAGGTTCGCGGGAGTGTACTTCAGGTAGAGACGGATATACTTCTTCGCGCCTTCTTCCGTCAGCTTGTAGTTGAGGATGTAGCCTTCCTCTTTGAGGATGCGCGCAACCTCGTTTTTCAGCCGTGACGCGGGCACGTCTACCTTCGCGTGACGCGCGATGAGTGCGTTCCGCACCCGCGTCAACATGTCGGCAATGGGGTCTGCTGTCATTTAAGAATTACCTTTCAGCACCTTTCATTCCTTTAACGCGCACAACGGCCAGCCAAACGGCCTGTGCGCTCATTCCTTAACCGCGCACAATGGCCAGCCAAACGGCCTGTGCGCTCATTCCTTAACCGCGCACAACAGCCGGTGCGCTCACCTGGAGCTTTGTTGCCTACCAGCTAGCCTTGGTTACGCCCGGGATCTCGCCCGCGAGCGCAAACTTGCGGAAGCAAATCCGGCATAGCTTGAATTTACCGATGAAACCGCGCGGGCGGCCGCAGTTCTTGCAGCGATTCCGCAGGCGAACCTTAAATTTCGGCGTCTTCTCTTCTTTGGCGATCTTCGCAGTAGTTGCCATCTTTTCCTTAGTCGCGCACAACGGTCATCAATTGTCCTGTGCGCTCGTACTCTTTCCTATTGGCGGAACGGCATGCCCATATGACGAAGCAGCGCCAGGCCTTCCGCGTCTGTCTTTGCGGTGGTGGTAATCGAAATATTCATACCTTTCGTCTTCTCCACCTTGTTGTAGTCAATTTCGGGGAAGATCAATTGATCCCGCAGCCCGAGAGTGTAGTTGCCGCGGCCGTCAAACGACTTCGGCGAAACCCCGCGAAAGTCACGAACGCGAGGAAGAGCGACGTTCATCAGCCGATCCAGAAACTCGTACATGCGATCGCCGCGCAGCGTCACCATGCAACCGATCGCCATGCCCTCGCGCAGCTTGAATGCCGCGATGGATTTCTTGGCGCGCGTCACTACCGGCTTCTGTCCTGAAATCGCGGCGAGCTCATTCACCGCGCCGTCCATCAGCTTGCTGTTACCGGTCGCTTCGCCGAGCCCGATATTGATCGACACTTTCTCGACCTTCGGTACGGCCATGGGATTGGTATAGCTGAAATCCTTCTTGAGAGCCGGCACCACCATCTTCTGGTAGTGATCCCGCAGCCGTGCTTTGCCGCCGCTCTGGGCCTTGGGTGCAGCAGCCTTCTCGGCTGCCGCTGCCGGAGCCTCAGCGCCTTTTGCTGCGCGCGGCTTCTTCTCGCCCGCCGGCTTCTGGGCTGGCTTACTTTCTGTATTCTTCGCCATGGATGTCCTTCATTGGCCGATTCCAAACGGCCTCAAAACTTTGTTACTTGTTCTCCAGCGTCTCGCCGTTCTTGCGCGCAACGCGCGTCCTGCGAACTTTACCGCCCACCGTCTCAGCCTTGTAACCGATACGCGTAGGTACACCGCCGGCAGTCAGGACCATTACGTTCGAAACGTCGATCGGCATCGGCTTCTCTGCGATGCCGCCCTTGATCTGCTTGGACGGGTTCGGACGGGTGTGGCGCTTGACCACCATCACGCCTTCCACCGTGACCTTGCGCGACAGGCGATCCACTTCCAGAACCTTTCCCGTCTTGCCTTTGTCGCGGCCGGCGATCACCCGAACAAGATCGTCTTTCTTGATCTTGACGCGCAGCGGCTTGCGTTCTCCACGCTCCTGCCGACGCTGATAGGCTACCTTCGGCATGTTAGATCACCTCCGGCGCGAGCGAAACGATTTTCATAAAACGCTTATCGCGCAATTCACGCGCAACCGGACCGAACACGCGGGTGCCGACCGGCTCGCCTACTTCGTTGATCAGCACCGCCGCGTTCGAATCGAAGCGGATATAGGTGCCGTCTTTGCGCCGGGTCTCTTTGCGCATCCGCACAACCACGCAACGGACCACTTTACCTTTCTTGATATTGGAATCCGGCGCCGCTTCCTTCACGCTCGCCGTGATCACATCGCCCAGTCCCGCGCGAAGTCCGAGGTCGCCGCCGCGGGGCAAGATGCACTGCAGCTTGCGCGCGCCGCTGTTGTCGGCTACCTCCAGAATGGTTCGCATCCCAATCATGACGTTTTCTCCTAAAAACCTGTGGCCCGCACAAGGTGCGTGACCGGGTTGATACCCCGACCCGAACCCGAGCGCTTACTTCTTCTTCTTGACCGTCTTCTTCTCGCGCGTATCGGCTGTGGCCGCGAGTGCCGGATGCTCCACACCTACCTGTACGGCGCGGCGAATCACATCCCCCAGTTCCCAGCGCTTCAGCCGGCTGAGCGGACGGCACTCCACAATCCGCACGACATCACCGACCTTCGCGGTCTGCTGCTCATCATGCGCGTAGAACTTCTTCCGCTTGGAGACGATTCGCTTATAGACCGGGTGGGCCGCACGGCGCGTCACTTCCACAACGATGGTCTTGGCCATCTTGGTGGACACCACCTCGCCAACCTTCTCGTTCTTGTGCGCTGCTTTCTCAGTTGCTTGTTCTGCTGCCGCCATCTCTAGTTCCGCAATCCTCTACTTACTTCTTTTTCTTCTTGTCCGCTGCTTTTGCGGTCGGCGCCGGAGGGAGAACCTCACCGGCGGCAACCTTCTCGTTCAGCACCGTCAGCATCCGGGCGCGGTCCTTCTTCAGGTTGCGGTACTTCTTCAACCCTTCAAGCTGGCCCATGCCCATCTGGAACCGCAAGCGAAACAACTGCTCATGCGAATCCTGCACCTGGCGCTGCAGGTCGGCTAGGTCAATTCCGCGTATCTTCTCTGCCTTCATGATTCTTCTAGCCCACCTTCTCGAGTTCGGTCGGTTGTACGCGAGCCACAAACTTGGTCGGCACCGACAGTTTCATTGCAGCGAGGCGCATGGCTTCCATCGCGACTTCCTGCGACACGCCTTCCATTTCAAACAGCACCTTGCCCGGCTTGATCACCACTACCCAGGCCTCCGGCGCGCCTTTACCCTTACCCATACGGGTCTCCGGTGGCTTCTTCGTGATCGGCTTATCCGGGAACACGCGAATCCAAACCTTGCCGCCGCGCTTGATGAAGCGCGTCATGGCAATACGGGCGGCTTCAATCTGACGGTTGGTGACCCAGCCGCATTCGAGCGCTTTCAGCCCGAAATCTCCGAAGGCGAGCGCCGATCCGCGCCAGGCTTTGCCCGTCATGCGGCCGCGCTGCTGCTTTCGGAATTTAACTTTTTTCGGCATCAACATAGCGGTTCTCTCCTATATCAAGCAGCGCGCTTACTCTGAATCCTTGTTTGCCTCTCCAGCCGGAGCCGGGGTGCTTGCCGTCGTGTCGGTCGCGCTCGCATGCTGATCGTGCTGCTTCCAGGAGGGACCCTGCGGAGAAGCCATGGGCGGAATAATGGGCGATTGCGCGGGCCGCGGAAGGTCACCGGGCGCCTGCTGTACCACCGGACCCGATACCTCAGGCGCATGCGCGGCAGCGGCAGGCCTGCGCTCGCGGTCATCGCGGCGGCGGCGGCGCGGCTCACCTTCGTTGCGCAGCGAGTTGCGGCGATTGGCGCCGTCCAGCACCTCACCCTTGTAAACCCACACCTTGACCCCGATCACGCCGTAGGTCGTGTAGGCCTGGCTGAAACCGTAATCGATATCGGCGCGCAACGTGTGCAGCGGAAGCTGCCCCTGCAGATACCACTCGCTGCGTGCGATTTCGGCGCCGTTCAAGCGGCCCGATACGCGCACCTTGATTCCCTTGCAGCCGAAACGCAAAGCCGAATCGACCGCCTTGCGCATCGCACGGCGGAACGCCACACGCTTCTCAAGCTGCAGCGCGATGGACTCCGAGACCAACTGTGCGTCCAGCTCCGGCCGGTGCACTTCCTGAATATCGATAAAGACTTCGCGCTTGGTCTTCTTCGCGAGATCGCTCTTCAGTTTCTCGATTTCCGCGCCTTTACGGCCGATGACGATACCGGGGCGCGAGGTGCGAATGGTGATCCGCAGCTTGTTGCCGGGCCGGTCCACTTCGATGGAGCTCACGCCGGCAGCCTTCAGGCGCGCCTGCAGCGACTCCTTCAGCTCGAGATCTTCGTGCAGCAGCTTCGCGTAGTCCTGCTTGGCGAACCAGCGCGAACGCCAGCTCTTCGTCACGCCCAGGCGAAAGCCGTACGGATGTACTTTCTGACCCATTGCTAAGACCTATTCCTCTCCCTGTTCGGCTTCGGCGCTCTCGCCGACCTTCACCACAATGTGCGCCGTCCGCCGCTGATAGCGGTACGCGCGCCCCATGGGAGCCGGCCGAATGCGCTTCTGGCGCGGGCCTTCGTTCACGTACGCTTCCGTCACGAACAGCTTGTCTACGTCCACGTCCTGCGACAGGTTTTCGGCATTGGCGATCGCCGAGCGCAGAACTTTTTCGACTGCGGGCGCGATCCGCTTGTTCACCGCGCCAAGAATGTTGATCGCCTCGCCGGCCTGCTGGCCGCGAATCATGTCCACCACCAGGCGCGCCTTTTGCGGGGAAACGCGGAGATAGCGGCCCTCTGCTTTCGCCAAACTCGGTTTGTCGTGCGCCATGTCTACTTCGCCGCCTTTTCCGTTGCCTTCGCCGCGTGCCCTTTGAACGTGCGGGTGGGCGAGAATTCGCCGAGCTTGTGCCCGACCATGTTTTCCGTGACGTACACCGGAATGAACTTCTTGCCGTTGTGCACCGCGAGCGTATGTCCGATGAAGTCGGGAATGATCGTCGAGCGGCGCGACCACGTCTTCACTACCGTTTTCTGATTGTTGGCGTTCAGACCCTCCACCTTTTTGATCAGGTGGTCATCCGTGAACGGCCCCTTTTTTAGCGATCGACTCATGTCCTCAGTCCTTACCTCGCCCTTATCGCTTCTTTGCCTTGCGCGTCACGATCCAGCGATCGGTCCGCTTGTTGTTACGAGTTTTATAGCCGCGCGTCGGTTGGCCCCACGGCGTTACCGGGTGGCGGCCACCCGAAGTTTTGCCCTCGCCGCCGCCGTGCGGGTGATCCACCGGGTTCATCGAAACGCCGCGATTGTGCGGGCGGCGTCCCAGCCATCGGCTGCGTCCCGCCTTGCCGAGCGAAACGTTCTCGTGCTCGACATTTCCTACCTGTCCGACGGTCGCCATGCACTCCACGGGCACGCGGCGCACTTCACCCGAAGGCAGCTTCAGCAGTGCAATGCCGCCTTCCTTTGAAACCAATTGCGCCTGCGCCCCGGCCGAACGTGCCATCTGTCCACCCTTGCCAGGCCGGAGTTCAATATTGTGAACCACGGTACCAGCCGGGATGTTCTTCAGCGGCAGCGCATTGCCGACCAGAATGTCGGCCTCCGGACCCGAAGTGACCGTACGGCCGACCTCGAGACCCACCGGGCAGAGGATATAACGCTTCTCGCCATCCACATAGTGGAGCAGCGCAATACGCGCCGAGCGGTTGGGATCGTACTCGATCGCCGCCACCTTGGCATTCACGCCGACCTTGTCGCGCTTGAAATCGATCATCCGATACGACTTCTTGGCGCCGCCGCCGCGGAAACGGCTCGAGATCAGACCGCGGGCGTCGCGGCCGCCGGTGCGCTTCTTGCCTTCAACCAGAGACTTCTCCGGCCGATCCTTAGTGATCTCTTCCCGTGTCAGGTACGTCTGGAAGCGCCGCGTCGGCGTTACTGGACGAAAACTTTTAATGGGCATGACGTGCTGCTTCCTTCCTTAAATGTCCGCGTACTCGGGCACCTTCTGCCCGGCCTGTAGTCGAACGTAGGCCTTCTTCCAATCCGACGCATAGCCGGAAAATCGCCCGCGGCGCCGCAGTTTGCCTGTGTAGACGCTGGTCCGGACTTCCGCCACCTTCACGCGAAACACCGTCTCCACCGCCTGCTTGATCTCGATCTTGTTGGCTTCGGGATGCACTTCAAAGCACAGCGTATTTTCAGCTTCCCGCTTCGCATGGCCTTTCTCGGTGATGAGCGGCCGGCGGATCACATCGTAAACGTTCATTAGGCCAACGCCTCCGAAAGCTTTTTCGCGGCAGATTCACTCAACAGCACTTCCTGATACCGCAACAGGTCGTACACGTTCACATCTTTGGTCGGGACCAGTTTCACACCCGGCAGATTGCGCGAGGCGCGGCTCAGCTTCGTGTTTTCACCCGCTTCGACCAGCAAAACCGTCTTCTTGGCCTCGAGGCGTCCGAGCACGCCGGCCATGTTCTTGGTTTTGTGATCGGCCAGCTCAAATGCACGCACGACCCGCAGTTCCCCGTCCCGCAGCTTGGCCGAAAGAGCCGAGCGCAGCGCACCGAGCACCATCTTGCGCGGCAGCTTGTACTCGTAGCTGCGCGGTTGCGGTCCATGCACCGTACCGCCATGCCGCCATAGCGGCGAACGGATGGATCCCATACGGGCGCGGCCGGTACCCTTCTGCTTCCACAGCTTCTTGCCGGAACCGGAAACGTCGTGGCGGGTCTTGGTCTTGGCCGTCCCGGCGCGCTGCGCGGCCGTATACTGCCGGACCGCCTCATACAACAGCGCTTCGTTTACTTCGGCGCCGAACACCGCGTCCGAGAGCTCAATCGAGCCCACCCTCGCGTTGTTCAGATCCACAATATCTACACTCGGCATTGTCCTTGTCCTTGCCTTCTTACTAACGCTTCGCCCGGCGGACCATTACGTACCCGCCGTTCGGCCCGGGGACGGCGCCGCGCACCGCGATCACGTTGTCTTCCGTATCGACGCTCACGATTTCCAGGTTGCGAATCGTCACCTGGTCGGTTCCCATGCGGCCGGCCATCTTCATTCCGGGGAATACACGGGACGGAAAGCTGGACGCGCCAATCGATCCCGGCGCGCGATGGAACATCGAACCGTGCGTCGCCGGACCGCCCCGGAAATGGTGACGCTTCACTAAACCAGCGAACCCACGGCCCTTGCTGGTGCCGATGACATCCACTTTTTCCTTCGGCTTGAACTCCTCGGCCAGCACGCGATCGCCCAGCTTCAGATCGTCCGATCCGCTCCACAGGTGAAACTCACGCGTAAACTTGACACCCTCGGCACCCGACTTCGCCAGATGCTTCGCCATCGGCTTGTTCTGCTTCTTTGCGTACTCGACCAGTCCAAGCTGCACAGCATCGTAGCCGTCCGTCGCCGGAGTCTTCCGCTGCGTGACGATGCAGGGACCAGCCTTTACCAGCGTTACCGGAACCACTTGCCCGTCCGCGGTGAACACCTGCGTCATGCCGATCTTTTTGCCGAGAATTCCTGGACTCATATTTCCTATTCCTGCCTCTTCCCTGGGCTCTACCTATCGATTTCGATTCCGGCTCGCCTACTTCTTGCCGAACGCCTTGATCTCCACATCCACGCCGGCGGGAAGATCAAGCTTCATCAGAGCATCCACTGTTTCCTGCGTCGGCTCGAGAATATCGAGCAGGCGCTTGTGGGTACGAATCTCAAACTGCTCGCGCGATTTCTTGTCCACGTGCGGCGAGCGCAGAACCGTGTAACGATTCTTGAGCGTCGGCAGCGGAATGGGTCCGGCAACAGTGGCGCCCGTGCGCTTGGCCGTATCGACGATGTCGCCCGTCGATTGGTCCAGGATGCGGTGGTCGTACGCCTTCAGTCGGATGCGGATGCGTTCTTTCATTTCTTTTGTGTTCTCTCTTGTGCGGGACGCCCCTTTTCAGCGAGCGCCCCGTCCGTTCCTAACAAGGCCTATTCCAAAATCTCCGTCACCGTGCCGGCGCCGACCGTGCGGCCGCCTTCACGGATCGCGAAGCGCAGTCCCTTGTCCATGGCGACTGGCGTGATCAGCTCCACTTCCACCGACACGTTGTCACCCGGCATGACCATCTCCATGCCTTCCGGCAGCTTCGCTACACCCGTCACGTCCGTCGTGCGGAAGTAGAACTGCGGCCGATAGCCATTGAAGAACGGCGTATGGCGTCCGCCTTCTTCCTTCGACAGCACGTACACTTCACCCTTG
>JAFAMD010000017.1 GCA_019233755.1 Acidobacteriaceae bacterium
CAAGGGTGAAGTGTACGTGCTGTCGAAGGAAGAAGGCGGACGCCATACGCCGTTCTTCAATGGCTATCGGCCGCAGTTCTACTTCCGCACGACGGACGTGACGGGTGTAGCGAAGCTGCCGGAAGGCATGGAGATGGTCATGCCGGGCGACAACGTGTCGGTGGAAGTGGAGCTGATCACGCCAGTCGCCATGGACAAGGGACTGCGCTTCGCGATCCGTGAAGGCGGCCGCACAGTCGGCGCCGGCACGGTGACGGAGATTTTGGAATAAGAAGGGAATAGGCACAGCATGCCGCGTGAAATCATTCAGTTCCAGTGCAACGAATGCAAGAACCGGAACTATAGCAAGACGAAGAACAAGCGCACGACGACCGAGCGTCTCGAGCTGAAGAAATTCTGCCCGTACTGTCGGAAGCATCAGGCGCATCGCGAGACGAAGTAAGGTTTTGAAAAAACAGGCATTTCGGTGAAATCGGGATGCCTGTTCGTAAGTTTTCTGTTAGGCTGTAGATGAAGTTTTGATTTGGATAATGGCGGCGATTAAGCCAGGGCATATCCAACTGTTAGGGGCATAGGTTTAACGGCTAGACCAGCGGTCTCCAAAACCGCGAGTGGGGGTTCGAATCCCTCTGCCCCTGCCATCACCCCGCTGTTCCGCCACATCGTTCCGGTAACGGGCACTTCGGTTTTCCCTGATAAGTTCTGTTTTGGTGAGTTGAGATGGAAATGACGAACGCGGTAGGTTGGCCGCAAAGGACAAAGTCCTACATCGATGAAGTGAAGGCAGAGATGCGCCGCGTCTCATGGCCGTCCTGGAAGCAGGTGCGCGCCACCACTGGCGTTGTGATCGCGGCAGTGTTCCTGTTTGCTGCCTACTTCGCCGTCGTCGACACGGTGGTCAATTCCGTCATCAATAAAATCATTAACTTTGCTATTCATTAAAGGCGCCGGAAAGCGGACCCTCCGAGTGAATGGACACGTAATGGCAGACGAGAAATTTGAAAACGAAGAGGGGTACAAGTTGCACGATGATGCGGCTGCATCAGAGGCATCCTACGTACCCCAGAGCGACGAAGTAGATCCGCTCGAAGAAGACGAAGGCGTCAGCGCGGAAGAAGTCCACGCTGAGGCGGAGGATCGAGTCCCCGGTCTCCAACCGGAAGAGGAAGCCGCGGAGTACGCGGGCGCACCCGAAGGGGTTGAATACGCTCCCGGTCCCGAAGAGCCGGCCGATCCGGCGCACGCCAAGCACTGGTACATCATTCACGCTTACTCCGGTTTTGAAAACAAGGTCGCGGAGTCTCTACGCACCCGTGCCCAGGCTTTTGGCTTTGCTGACCGCCTTGGCCAAGTCCTGATCCCAACGGAGGAAGTGGTTGAACTCCGCAACGGCAAAAAGGTCACCAGCAAGCGCCTGCTGTATCCCGGCTATGTGCTGGTCGAGATGGAGATGGATGACGAGCTGTGGCATGCGGTGAAAGACACGCCGCGCGTGACCGGTTTCGTCGGTGGAGGAACCAAACCGGTGCCGCTGACGGCCGATGAAGTGAATGCAGTTCTGTATCGGCAGGCGTCGAGCGCTGAGCGCCCGCGCCCGAAACTGACATTCGAGAAGAACGAGACCGTGAAGATTATCGACGGACCGTTCACCAACTTTTCCGGCAAGGTGGACGACGTCAACACCGAGCGCAATACGCTGCGCGTCATGGTGACGATTTTTGGGCGCTCCACTCCGGTGGAACTCGATTTCTTGCAGGTCGAGAAGCTCTGACATTTTTTAGGTGAGATAGGCAGAGAAGCAGGATAGAAAGAAATGGCAAAGAAAGTTACCGCAGAAGTGAAGTTGCAGATTCCCGCCGGGAAAGCGACTCCGGCTCCGCCTGTCGGAACCGCGTTGGGTCCGCAGGGCGTGAACATCATGGAGTTCTGCAAGGCATTCAACGCAAAGACGTCCGCGAAGGATCAGGAAGGCTTGATCATTCCGGTCGTGATTACGATTTACTCCGACCGTTCGTTCACGTTCATCACCAAGACGCCGCCCGTGGCCATCCTGGTGAAGCGTGCGCTGAATCTCGCAAAGGGCTCGGCCGAACCTAACAAGAACAAAGTTGGAAAAATTACCCAGAAGCAGATCGAGGAAATCGCGAAGATCAAAATGCCGGACCTCAACTGCTTCACACTCGAAGCCGCTATGGAGCAGGTGAAAGGCGCCTGCCGCAGCATGGGCGTCGAAGTAGCGTAAGAATCTATTCTTCTCAATTTGATTTTTCGCGTGGGCGGCTGTGAAGGCCGCCCCTTCTCGTGTAATCTATACCTCGTATTGAGAAAAATCTCAAAATCCGCTACCCTTGGATCAGGTGAGGGACAAGGTTGCTCCCTTTACCCGACGGTAAGTTCAGCTCATCTGACAGCCCCGCAGTCTGTTTTTCTTCCTTCGCAGCAAGTCATATCGTCATAGTCTGACACTACATACGATTTAGAATTTCGTTTCTGAATCATCATCGGTGCTCTGTCCGCGCCTTCGTGTCGTCAATCGACAATTACAGGAGAGAACACATTATGAAGAAAATGTTTCAAGCGTTCAGTCTGCTTGGTGTCCTGGCGCTTGCCGGCGTAGCTTCTGCTGCCGGCATGGCCACAACGTTCCGAATCACCGTACCGTTTGCCTTCACCGTAGGGACCGAGGAATTGCCCGCTGGTACCTATACAGTTGAGAAGACTGATTCGGGCGTAGTTTTGATTGTCAGTCATGCCCAGGGAGCGGCGGTGCTCACCGTTCCATCACAAGTTGCAAAGGCCGGAGTCAACACGGGCCTCGTGTTCCAGGGCGGTCATCTTGTCGCCGTTCAAATCGACGGTGAAGGAACCCGTGGAATCCCTGCCCGAACCACGCTGGATCGCAGCCTCACGGTGTCTCAGTAATAGCTGAGTAGTCCTACCGCGCCGGCCCTGTCGGCCGGCGCAATCCCAGTCCTCCTCCTCGCAGTTTGCGTTGCCAAAACAGTCTCTGTTCCGTTACGCTAAGTAACGTTGCTGGTCCACGAAAGCTCATTTGAGCTGTAGTGGTGAAAAGGGAACCCGGTGCAAATCCGGGACTGCCCCGCAGCGGTAAGCAGGAACGAAAGCCTGAATAGCACTGTCCGCTCTTAAGAGCGATGGGAAGACAGGCCAGTAGACAAGCAGCGTTTTACGCTGTGTCGCCTGCAAGTCCGAAGACCTGCCGCAGCCTGCGCCGATAGGCGCTGCATCTCATGCAGCCTCGAGGGGGGGCCGACAGTGTACAACCATTCTTTTCGCCAATCGTTTCTTTCCATTGCCGTTCTAGTGCTTGCAGGCGGTGTTGCAGCTTTCGCTAACTCCGAGAACGGATCCATTACCGGGACAGTCACGGATTCTTCGGGCGCCGCCGTAACCGATGCAAAAGTAGAACTGCATCAGGTTGCCGGTTCCGCGCTGGTTATCACAACTTCTGATAACACCGGTCACTTCGAATTCGGCAATGTCGCCGGCGGGCAATATCTGCTGGACGCATCCGCACCTGGGCTGGGTGTCGCTCAACCCGTATCCGTTTCTGTTTCTCCCGGTGAGAGCAAAAACATTTCTCTCAACCTTGTCGTCTCCGCGGTCCGGACGCAGGTAAGTGTCACGGCCGCAAGCGAACCGCAATCCGTTGATCAGATTTCAAAGCAACTCGATGTGGTACAGGCGAGAGATGCGGAACAGCGCGGCATCTTTTCCGTTGGCGATGCGATTCGGTATCTGCCCGGTGTTCGCGTAAACACTGTTGGTGGTCCCGGTACTTTGACGGAGATCCAGATCCGCGGCCTCCGCACCACGGACACCGCGGTTCTGATTAACGGCTTTCCCTTTCGCGACCCGACTAGTCCGCAGGATGAAGCGAGCGCCTATATAGGCGATCTGCTCCTGGTGGATACCTCGCACATCGAAGTGCTGCAGGGCTCCGGTTCATCACTTTACGGCTCAAATGCGATGGCGGGGGTAGTGAACATCATCACCGCTGCAGGCGGCGGCCCGTTTCATGGCGATGTGGACGTACAAGGCGGTGGCCTCGGACTGTTCCGCGGCGTAGCGCGTGGCTCGGGCGGAGCATTCGACAACCGGCTTACTTATTCGGCGGGCGTATCGCGCCTGGATGTGACGCAGGGCGTGGATGACGCCGGAGCGGTTCGCGACTGGAGCGGGCAGGGCGGCATCACCTACGCCCTGAAATCAAATATGCGAATTGGCGCGGACGTGTTCGCTAATACCGGGTTTCTGCAGGAGAACGTCAGTCCGACTACGACGACTACGGCTCCTGTAACCGGCATCATTCCCGCAATTCCGCTTACCGCGGCGCAGAGGCAGCTTGCCGAGGTAAAGCTTCCATTTGATCCCGGGAGCGCGACTTTCGTGCCGTCACTTGGCAACCCGGATGCGGGGCGCTACTCGGACTTCGTGAACTCGCTCTTCCGGTTCGAGCATGAGGTGAACTCACGTCTTTCTTACCGGCTCGCGTACGGGATTGTCTCGACGAACCGCAACAACACTGACGGCCCTGGCGGCCCCGGTTACCAGCCGCAATTCAATACTTCGGACCGTTATTCGGGCCGCATCGATACAGTGCAAGGGCGCGTGAATTATCTATTCGGGTCGCATCAAGTCGTTACGGCCGGTTATGAATTCCAGCAAGAGCACTATCGCGACGTATCCACCGATCAGAATCCCGATCCTACGCAGCGCGCTTATTACAGCACCGACGCGCGCCAGCGGATCAATGCCGGCTATTTCCAGGATGAGCTTCGCTATCTCGGCAACCGCCTCGACATTCTGCTCTCCGGACGGTACACGCAAGCGAGTCTGGATCAACCGGTGTTTGTCAATGGAGGCCCCTCGCCCTATGCCGGCCAGCCTCTGGCTCCGCCGCCTTCCGCTTACACAGGCGACGCTTCCGTCGCTTATTTCTTCCGCAGTACGTCGACGAAGCTGCGCGCCCACGTCGGGAACAGCTTCCGTTTGCCTTCGCTCTACGAACGGTTCGGTGGTTTCTTATACCAGGGCTATGACTTCGCCTACGGTGATCCGCGCCTGGCGCCTGAGCGCGCGGTGTCAGGCGATTTTGGCTTCGACCAATATCTATTCCACGACCACTTGAAGATCAGCGGCACTTACTTCTACACGCGGTTACAGCAAATCATCTTCTTTGAGGATCTTCCGATTCAATACATCGATCCGTACGGCCGTACCTCGGGATACGTGAATGTCGGCGGCGGGATGTCGCGCGGTGTGGAAGTCAGCGGCGAGTTTCGTCCTACGGGCCGCACCAGTATTTTCGCTTCGTACACGTACGTCAATTCAAAGGACGCCACTTCGCAATACTACACGGGAACCTCGATAGACCCTCTGCAAATTCCCGGCATCCTGCCCAATACAGTTTCGATTATTGCCACGCAACAGCTTGGCAGGAAAATCGATCTTGCGCTCGATTTCCTGGGTGGAAGCGATTATCTCTGGCCGCTCTACGGCGTTTCGGATTTCGAGCCGCACCCCTATCAATTCGCGGGGCCGAAGCAACTCGGCCTCTCAGCGGGTTATACGTTGAGCATGAGCGACCGGATATCCACGCGGTTCTATGTACGCGTATCGAACGCACTCGATCAGGAATACTACGAACAGGGCTTCCGCACCCCGGGGCGCTGGGCGGTTGGCGGTGTGCACTTCTCCTTCTGAATGAGTGTCGTCTTTGCCCTGCAAAGCACCTTGCCTGTGTTCACGCTATACTCGCCCTAGGAGGCGCAGACTGGGTCTGATAACCCGGTAGCTGGATTTCGGCATCATGGCGTTTGCGCAACGAGCTCGGGTGTTGAGGGAGCCGGTCCCCATCGACCGGCGGGCAGCCGACAATCTGCGCTTCATCCGGGACACGATGGAGCGGGCGAGTTCGTTTACCGCTGTTCCGGGTTGGGGCGGTGTTGCGATTGGGCTCACGGCTCTTGCGGCGGGTCTCCTCTCAGCGGGGCGCGCCGCGAACCAGCAATTCTTCATTTGGCTGGCAGAGGCGGCGGTGGCCATCTCAGTGGCTTTTGTTTCGGTGCGCGTGAAGTCGAACCGCCTGAAGCTGTCACTGCAGTCGCGTGCCGCGCGTCGGGCGCTGCTCAGTTTCATGCCGCCGTTGATGGCCGGGGTCGTGCTTTCCTACGCGATCTATCAGGCTCACATGCTGGCTGTGCTTCCCGGTATGTGGCTGCTGCTGTATGGAGCCGCGGTAGTAACGGGGGGGGCGTTTTCCGTCCGTATTGTTCCGGTGATGGGCCTGTGTTTCATGTTTGCCGGTGCGGCTGCCTTACTTTCGCCGCCGATGTGGGGGAATGGTTTTTTGATGTTTGGTTTCGGTGCTCTGCACATTGCTTTCGGCATCGTGATCGCAAGGAGGCACGGTGGCTAGGACAGCATCGCTGGGCTCGGGGAACGCGGCCGCGAGACCGCGCGCCAGCAAGCTCACAAAAGTGACGGAGGCCGGCGCTTTTGAAAACGCTCTGCCGAATCTCGACCGGATCATCCATGAACGGATGCGTTTGGGAATTCTCAGCGCCCTGGCCGTCAACGAATCGCTCAGCTTCAATGACCTGAAGAAGCTCCTGCAGACAACGGACGGTAATTTGAGCGTCCACGCACGCCGTCTCGAGGAAGCAAATTATGTCGAATGCATGAAGAGCTTTGAAGGACGTGTGCCCCGCACAGAATACAAGCTGACGTCGGCGGGCCGCACGGCGTTTGAGCGCTACCTCGATCATATGGAAGCGTTGATCCACGCGATGCGGGAACGCTGACGGCGAAGTTTTCAAAAGAATTCTGGCGGGTGTTGTACATTCGTGTGCATGCATCGACGCCAAGTGTTGGCCGGCCTGACCGCAACTGCCTTCATGAGCGCTGACGTTCCCGGACAAAGCTCGCCCACATTTCTCGAAATCAAAACGTGGCGCCTCCACAACACGCCGGAGGACCAGGGCGAACGGGTGCATGAATATCTGAAGAACGGGCTTAGCCCGGCGCTCGCAAGAGCCGGCGCAAGGCTCGATGGAGCGTTCTCCAACATAATCGGTCCGGACGGACCGTACTACGTCACACTCGTCGAGTTCCCGTCGCTTGCCGCCATGCAGGAAACAATCTCGAAGATGCGCAGTGATGAAGATCACCGGCGGGCGCTTGAAAAGCTGAGTTCTGAACCGGGTCTGCCTTTCGTGCGCGTGGAGAGCAGCCTGTTGCAGAGCTTCTCGGGCATGCCCTCACCGGTCGTACAGAAATCGGGCGAACGTCCGCGCGTTTTCGAACTTCGTACTTATGAATCGCAATCGTTCCTGACGCTTACCCGAAAGGTTGGCATGTTCAACAACAGCGAGATGCAGATTTTTGAGCGGCTCGGATTCCGGCCCGTCTTCTTTGGCGAAACGATTGCCGGACCCCGCCAGCCGAACCTGATGTATATGCTGTCCTATGACGATCTCGCCGCACGCGAGCGGCTCTGGCACTCGTTCATCAGCGATCCAGACTGGAAGAAGCTCAGTTCACAACCCGAATTGAAGGATGCGCAGATCGTGGCGAACATCAGCAACGTGATTCTTGCTCCGCTGGAGTTTTCACCCATTCGGTAAGAATCGCACTCCATTGTGATCAGTGTTGCGAAATGGAAAGTATATTCCCCTCGGGATCTTTGAACCACGCGACCCTGGCGCCTCCGGGCGCATGCCAGATTGCAAGCTCGTCCTGTTGAATGAAGGGGTAGCGTTCCAGGGGAATTCCCGCAGCCTGTAAATCTCTGGCTGCGGCTTCAATGTCGGTGACCTCCCAGCCAAGCACGGTATATCGTGCCGGAGTGATTTCTTTGGCGATCGCCACACGCAGCGTCGTTCCATGCGCGTTGAAGACTACTGCAAATCCGTCTTCGCTGACGAGTTCCAGCCCGAGCTTGCCGCCGTAGAATGATTTGGCTTTCGCAGCGTCCGTAGTCGCAACAAATGCCATCAACTTGCTGTTTTTCAGCATGCTGACCTCCGATCCGGCGCCGGACTGCGCCTCGGGTTCAGGATATACGAGACAAACCAGCGCTTGCGAGCACTCTTTCTCGAAAGAACCAGAACATGAAACAGTTTCCCCTCAACATGCCTCCAGTGATGAGACGGAATTTAAGGATGAAGCTGCCGTTCCGGGTCACGCCGAAAGTGCGCATAGCGGAGATCTCTGCCATCCCCACTGTGGAGATGGCGAGAGGGTTCTCCTATGAGCAGTGGACGGAATTGCCACTGTATCGTCCCAGTGTGCTCGCCGGCACAACATCCGAACTGAAGCTGCTGGTCGAGGAAATCGAGCGCAAGAAGCTCGATCTCTCCTGCGTGGACCGCGGTATCACCGTCCTGACCTATTCCTGCAGTCCATTGCTCGACGACATATTCCGGGTTTTGCTTTGGCAGACATTCGGCGTGCCGGTGTACGAGTTGCTGGTCGGGCCGAATCGTACTCTTATCGCAGCCGAATGTGAGGCTCATGAGGGCTGGCATGTGCGGCCTAGCGCCGACGTATCGTTCGTGGATGGCGAATTGATGTGTACCTTTCGCTCATGCCCGCCGGTGCAGACGGGCTGGCTGGGCCGTCTCGAGATAGAGCCGTGCGCCTGCGGCCGCGGATCAGCCCGGCTGATGGATCTGGTGTTCCCGATGCAGCAGACCCGGCGCAAACTGGCCGCGACAGCCTGAATAAGGCGGCGTTACGAGAGCTCGCCCTTCTTAAGCTTGTCAGCCAGGTAGTCGCAGGATCTCCAGCAGAGCGCCATGATGGTCCAGGTCGGGTTTTCGGCGGAAGCGGATGTGAAACTGCTTCCGTCAACTACGAAGAGATTCTTGACGTCGTGCGATTGCTCGAATTGATTGAGCACCGACGTTTTCGGATCGTTTCCCATGCGGACTGTGCCGAGTTCGTGGATAGACCATCCTTCCGTCAGCGGTTTTTCAGAGCTGGAGACGATTTCAAACTTCGCGGCCTCAAACATCTCCCTAGCGGTCTTCGCCATGTCCTTGCACATGTTGAATTCGTTCTGCGCAAAGCGGTAGCTGAAGCGCAGCACGGGGATGCCCCAGACATCCTTCAATTCAGGGTCGATATCCACCGCGTTTTCGTAGCGGGCGAGCACCTCGCCGAACCCGCCCATCGAGATCGTGGCGCCTGCCATTGCCCGAACGTTCTTTTTGTACTCTTCACCAAAACCAGGCGTGGTGTAGGCGGACCCGGGAATCATGCCGCACCCTGAGCCGCCTTCGAATCCGTACCCGCGGATGAAGTCGGGTTCACGAGTGTCGAGATTGCGGAACCGCGGAATATAGAAGCCGCCGGGCTTGCCGTCGTCCAAGGTACGGGGCTTACCAACGAGATCCGGCATGAAACCCGCCACAGAGGGCCCCATGACGTGCTCGCAGAAGTTGTGCCCCACATGACCGCTGGAGTTTGCGAGACCGTTGGGATACAGGCTGGACTTTGAAAGCAACAGCAGGCGGGCCGATTCAAGAGTAGAGGCGGCTAGCACAACCGTCTTCGCTTTCGCCTGATAGCTCTTTTTCGTCTCACTGTCCAGGAAAGAAACGCCCGTTGCCTTGCCCGTGTTCTTGTCGACAGTGACCTCATAGACCGTCGAATTCGGGCGCATGGTCAGATTACCCGTATCCATGGCGGGGCGAATAAGCCCGGTGGGAGAGTCAAACGCCGCATGAATATCGCAACCTCCCGTGTGACGATGGCAGGCGCCCCGACCGTAACAGCGGCTGCGGTACTTATTCTTAACACCGTCAGTAGCTACGCCGGCGCGATAGGGCGTTAGGGTGCGCTTCATGCCTTTCATCGTCTGGCGGAGGTGTAGTTCAGCGTAGGTCAGTCTGATTGGGCGTTGAAACAACCCGTCCGGAAGTTGCGGCAGCCCTTCCGGAAAGCCAGAGACCCCGAGGAGCAGGTCGACTTTGTCGTAGTACGGAGCTAGGTCGGCGTATGAGATAGGCCAGTTTTCACCGTAGCCGTCGTGATCTTTCGCCTTGAAATCATAATCGGAGAGACGGAGAGCTAGGCGGCCCCAGATGTTGGTCTTGCCTCCAACTACCCGTGACCGGACCCAGGCGTATGGTGTGCCTGAATACGGGTTCTCTTTCTCGTCGACGACCAGTGTCTTGCTGTAATCAGAGAAGCTGGAACGCTGCACGTAGGACTCGACCTTTGTGAAAGGCGAGCTTTTTGCATAGGGCGGTTGCCGGAAGTTGTATTCGTTCAAGCCGAGCGCATGATAATCGGGCGGCATTTTTCCCCGGCGCGGGTGATCGTAGGGCCACTGCATGGAGTGGAGAATTTTGCTGGTGTCCTGATATTTGCCGGCTTCGAGAAGCAGCACCTTCAAGCCGTGAGAGGTCAGCACATGCGCTGCCATGCCGCCGGCGGCTCCGGATCCGACTATGACGGCGTCGTATGTCGCGTTCAGATCAACCTCGGTGTTCGCAGCAGGGAATTGCACCAGCATCGATTTTGCTCCTGACACCTGAGATTGTATGCCGTCGCAGCGAGCAGTCGGCGCCAGGCGGTCGAAATCGTCGGATATGATCTTGTTCGAGCGACGTTTCGATGAAGAAGTCAATCGGCGACAACATCTTTCCCGATGGGATGAGCTTCGAGGATGGGCTCATTCTGCTGAAGCGGGCCGGCTTTGACGGCGTGGAACTGTGGCTCGGCGAGCGGCCGTGGTTCCAGATGAGTACGAATGATAGTCAGCTCCGCGAGCTCAAAAGAAAAATTCAGGACGCCGGCCTCGAGGTTTCAGACATTGCGAATTCGCTGGATTGGGAAGAGAACATCTCTTCGCGCGATCCGGCCAAGCGCCAGGCGGCGTTTCGCCACATAGAGCGGCAGATTGAGGCGGCACAAATCTTTGGCTGCGATGCGATTCTGGTCGTTGCCGGAGTGGTTACGAGTGACACTCCTTACAACGAGGTTTACAACCGATGTCTCGATTCGCTCAAGAAGCTTGGTGAAACAGCAGCAAAGGCGCACGTGAAGATCGGGGCGGAAAACTGCTGTTCAGAGCAGAAGTTCCTGCTGAGTCCTCGGGAGTTCGACCGGTTCCTGGCCGATGTCGACAACCCTTGGGTGGGTATCCATCTCGATGTCGGGAACATTCACGACACCGGATTTGCCGAGCAGTGGATAGAGATCACCGGGCCCAGGATCACTCGCATTCACGTCAAAGATGTGCAGAAGCAGCGGGGCCGCTGCGGTAAGCAGAGCGTGTACACGAACATATTCCTGGGTGATAACAATTGGCGTGCCATTCGGGATGCTCTGACCAAAGTTGGCTATAGCGGATGGCTCATCGCCGAGATGGAGGCGCGCTACCGCTACGCTCCCGATCAGCAGGTGTACGACACCTCGGCGGCGATGACCCGCGTGATCTCGGGGAATCTGTAATTGCGTATGCAGACACGACGCGATGTACTCCGGCAAGCGCTTGCATTACCGTTTCTCGCGCGCCGGCAGTCACAAAGCGCGCCGCCATCGGAGCAACGGGTCGAGATTGTGGCCGATTCCGATCTGCTCTCGGAGGAATCTGCACATGGGTTTCGGTCATTGTTGAAAGATGGATGCGCTCGCAACATTCTGATCTTTCCAGCGGCGCGCCCGGTGTCGCGATCGCGCGCTTCCGAACTCCGCGATTGCGCGGTGCGCGGCGCCTGGATCATTTGGGAAAGCGCGCCGTACTACCCGCGATACGGCGAGCCGATGCTCGAACGTCTGTTCGGGCGTAAAGTTCTGCCCCCTATTCCGACGAGTCCCGACCGGCTGGTTTCTTATGTGCGCTATTGCTGGCCGCGCGATATATTGATCAGGAGCTTCCTGACGGTGACGCCGATCGAGTGTCCGCCGGCTGAGGTGATCGCTACCTGCTGCGGAAAGACGGTAGGCGCGAGGTGGCAGCTTGGCCGCGGCGGAATCGTGTTCCTCGGGGCAATGTTGGGGCCGCAGATTCAAGCGGAAGATCCGCATGCCAGGGAAGTTGGATTGGGGTTGCTTCGGTTGTGATCAGACCTTGAGAAACAACTTACGCCTGTACATCCACAAGAGCATGAGCCAGTAGGTAAAAAGGACCGCGGATCCCAACAGAAGAGAATAGAGACCCGGGCCGAGGATCTGGAACGGGCGATCGCCGAGATGGATCCGGAAGCTGCTGATGATGAAGTCCTCGAACAGGTGTGCCATTAAATAGGCCGCGATCGAATTCATGCCGACCACCACTAAGGGAAATGCCCATTTGCGGTGCTGCCTGACCTCGATCAGCCAGCAGAATGCAGCGAGCAACAGGAAGCATGCGCCGCCGCTGAACAACGTCCAGCTTGGGGTCCAGATGCGCTTTACAACAGGGCAGATGCCGGTGAAGTGCAAGAGCAATCCTGACGCGATGCCGATGAAGCCGGCAACCAGGAAGCGCTTTAGCGGCAATACCGGAGCATACTGGCGCAGCCAGCGGCCGGCCACCAGGCCCAAAATCATCGTGCCGAGCGTCGGTATGAAGCTCAAGGTCAAGTAACCGCCGTCGTTAGCAACGAAAGGCCGGACTCGGGGGAACAGATTCAAAAACCATTGGTCAAACGCAAGGCCAAGATTGCTGTTTTTGTTCCAGTGTGCCGCGAACCCCGAGAAGTTGTGAGACCAGTTCAACGGTACCCCAACCGCGGGGTAGTCGAAATGCGGACCGGGCGCCGGGTATAAGGCCCAGGCGAGCCAATAACCGAACAGGACGAGCGAAAACGCGATCCACTGCCAGCGCGGAGAACGGAATCCGAGGAGAAACAGGAATGGGTAGCCCAAGCCGATCTGCGTCAGCGTGTCTTCGAACGTGAAGTACGTTTGAGTGCTCTGAATAGATCTCAGGAAGATGCCCAACGCTACTAATACGAGCGACCGCCAGAGAGCATGGACGAACATCCTCCCGAAGGTCCCACCCTTGCGAATTCTGCCGGCAATCGAATAGGGTAGAGCCACGCCCACCAGAAACGAGAAGGAGGGCTGAATCAGATCGTGAAGGGAGCACCCCGCCCATTCAACATGCGTCTGGTTGTACGCCAATACGCCCCAGAACCAGTTTCCTGGAAAGGCACGGGAGACATGGGCCAGGCGGAGAACTTCCGCCATCATCAGGATCATCACCAAGCCACGGTATGCATCGACGGCAATATTGCGCGCTGTGGCCTGCTGCTTCGGCGACGGCTCAAGGCTGGGGCTGGTCTTCGGCGCTTCTGCGAGTACTACATTTTCCATGGCGAAAGAAAACGCTGAACAGCGAAGGTCTTTATAATATACAGCGAAAGTAACACCGGCACGCGTTACGGATACGAGCTTCAATCGTTTGAGACACACTGAACCTGCGATCAACATCAAACAGCCCGCTTTGCTCGCAGGCGAGAGAAGGCGGGAAATCGTCAGAATTCTACGCAGGGACGGACATATCTCGGTGGAAGACCTGGCGCGTCGGTTCAGAGTTTCCAGCGTTACCCTGCGGGCGGATCTCATGCAACTGGCCGAGCAGGGAGTACTGGTGCGCTCCTATGGCGGAGCCATTCTGCCGCAGGACTCGAATGAAGATTTTCCCCTGAGTATCAAGCAGTCGATACACCATGCGGAGAAGCTCCGGATCGGCCGCGCGGCCGCTGAACTGCTAAGGCCAAATCAGACACTGATTCTCGATTCAGGCACGACTTCCGCCGAGGTCGCCCGAGCAATCAGGCGTTCGAACACGAGACCGCTTACAGTGATCACCCACGCGCTGAACATTGCCCAGGTGTTTAGCTCGACGCCGAGCATCTCGGTCATTATGATCGGCGGTCTGATGCGTCACGTGTCAGGATCGTTCGTCGGACCGCAGGCCGAGCGCTCCATTCGCGAACTTCATGCCGACCATTTCTTCCTGGGGGTGGACGGGCTGGATCTCAAAGCCGGGCTCTCAACTCCGGATCTGCTCGAAGCGCAACTGAATGCTGTGATGATGCAGATTGCCGAGGAAGTGACGGTTGTTGCGGACGCGAGCAAACTGGGGAAGCGTAGTCTGTCGGTGATCAGCGCGGTCCACAATGTCCAACGCGTGATTACCGATGCAAGCGCCGATCCAGAGATGGTGGAACGCATCCGGCAAAGCGGTGTAGTGGTTCTAACGGTCTAGCTTGCGTCCATGTCTAGCTTGCGTCCATTGACTCTTTCAAGCTGTTACGGTATTCTTCGGAACGCTTGAGCGACAGGGACAAAACGACAATGTCCGGGCAACAGGCAGTTCAGCTTTGCCGTGTTCTAACGCTCTGGGATCTCATTTTTTACGGCATCGTCATCATCCAACCGACCGCGCCGATGCCCGTATTCGGAGTCGTCAGCCAGGTGGCTCGCGGCCATGTTGTGACGGCCGTACAGGTCGCGATGGTGGCGATGCTTTTTACGGCAATCAGCTACGGGCGCATGGCGCGGGCTTACCCGAGTGCCGGTTCCGCTTACAGCTACGTTAGTAACGCGCTGCACCCGGCGCTCGGCTATGTTGCCGGCTGGAGCATCACGCTCGACTATCTGATGAATCCGATCATCTGCACGATCTGGTGCAGTAAGGCGGTACAGAACTTCCTTCCGGAAGCGCCTTACGTGCTGCTGGCGGTGAGCTTCGCAGTTCTTTTCACGATGTTGAATCTTCGCGGCATTGAAACCTCCGCCCGTTTCAACAAGGCGCTGACATTGAGTCTCTGCGTGGTGGTTGCTCTGTTTCTGGTTTACGCGGCCCGGTACATTTTTGGGCATCAGCCTGCGGGCGTGAAGGGCTGGCTGATGCCGTTTTACGATCCGAAGTCGTTTTCGATCTCCGCGCTGTCGAGGGGAAGCGCTATCGCAGTGCTGACCTACATTGGCTTCGATAGCGTTTCGACGCTATCGGAAGAGGTGAAAGACCCCGGGCGGAATGTGCTGCTCGCTACCGTGCTCACCTGTCTTATTACAGGAGTTCTCGCGTCGATCGAGGTTTATTCCGCACAGTTGGTTTGGCCGGACTACCAACATTATCCGGACGTGGATACCGCGTTTGTGCATGTGGCCGCGCGAGCCGGGGGGCGAGCTCTGTTCACGCTCATGAACTTTGCACTGCTGTTCGCGACTATCGGATCGGGTTTCGCATCCCAACTGGCAGCAGCCAGACTCATGTTCGGCATGGGGCGTGAAAATGCGCTGCCGCAGCGTTTCTTTGGTGTGCTTGACCCGGTGCGGCGCATTCCTCGCAACAATGTGCTCTTGACGGGCGCATTGATACTCATTGGAGCTTTGACGGTGAGTTATGCACAAGGTGCGGAGATGCTCAATTTCGGCGCATTCATTGCGTTCATGGGAGTGAACGCGTCGGCCTTCGCGTTGTATTGCGTCCAGCGCAACCAACGCACCTGGAAAGATTGGCTGCCGCCGGTTGCCGGCTTTCTGGTGTGCCTGTACATCTGGCTGAATCTCAGCCCTCTTGCAAAGACCGCGGGCGGGATCTGGTTGGCAGCTGGAGTGACGCTCGCGATAGCGCGAGGCAAACTGATGCGCCGCGAACCGGCAGCGCAGGAATCGAGCGACTAAGAACTATGACGGTGCGCTATCAATCGACCGAGGACAGAACACGGGCAGGGGAGACTACCCGGACGGAGATTTTTCAGCAGCCTGAGCTTTGGCCTACTACGATCAAAAGGATGCGCGACAGCGGTCAGTCCGCGGCCGTGTTCGCGTCGAAGGCGGTGGTGCTTGCAGGCGCGGGGAGTTCGGCATACGCGGCAGCAGCCATCGCTTTGTCGTGGCCTGGATCGCAGGCCATTGCGACGACGGATCTGCTAGTGAAGTCTCCGGAAGAAATCGAAAGAACGCTTCCGAAGTTCACCACCGAAGGAGTTCTCATCTCCGTAGCGCGGTCGGGTCAGAGTCCGGAAAGCGCGGCGGTGATCGCCAAATTGCAGCGTCATTTTCCGGCTGTGCAGCACGTGGTCATCACGTGCAACGCGGAAGGCCGCATCGCCCGGATGCCAGGCGTAACAAGCATTGTTCTTGACCCCCGCACGAATGACAAAAGCCTGGTGATGACCAGTTCATTTTCGAACCTCGTCCTGGCGGGCTTATGCCTCAACTACGGTGATGGTCTCGCAGGCACACTTGCGACACTTTGCGAGGACGTGCGGGCGGCACTTCCCAGGCTGGACGAAATCGCTTCCGAGATCGCAACAAATGTGCCTGAGCGCGTAGCTGTGCTGGCTTCCGCTGATCTCGGACCGCTCGCTCAGGAGGTCTCGCTGAAGATTCTGGAAATGACTGCCGGTAGCATCAGCGCTTTGCCGGAAACCTTTCTCGGACTTCGGCACGGACCGATGAGTTTCCTGCGGCCGGATTCGCTCGTGCTGTGTTTTCTTTCCCGTGATGCCCGCCGCCGCAGGTACGAGGAGGATCTTATGCAAGAGCTGCGGGAAAAACGGCTCGGGCGTGTTGTGGCGATCGGACCGGAGAACGTCCCGGCGCCGTTTTCGGAAATCCAGGTTCCCGGCATGAGCGCAGAATTGCCGGACTTCCTGCGAACGCCGTTCGAGGTTCCGTTTGGTCAGATGCTCGCGTATCATCTCAGCCTGAAGTGCGGACTTAACCCGGATAACCCCAGCCCGGAAGGCGTGATTACACGGGTCGTGCAGGGCTTTCGCATTCATGATGAAAGTCTTTGATTGCCTGGTAGCGGGTGAAACGAACGTCGATCTGCTGCTTGACACGAAGAGTGAATTGGAATTCGGAAAAGAAAAGCTGGCGGAGCGGATGAGCCTGGTGCTGGGCGGCTCGAGTTCCATAACAGCGTTTAACCTTGCCAGACTGGGCGCGTCGGTTCGGTTTGTGTCGGTTGTCGGCACAGATTCGTTCGGCCGATTCATCGAGGAACGGCTGGAAGCGGCGGGTGTGGATCTTAGTGCGATGCGCCGGTCGAAGAAAGCTGCGACAGGTCTCACGATGTGGCTAAGCCGTCGGGGACGCCGGGCAGGACTGACGTATGCGGGTACGATCTCGATGCTGCGTGAAAGCGATATTCGCGCGGAGCATCTTCGATTGGCGCGCCATCTGCATGTCGGGCACTATTTCCTGCTGAAGAACTTTCACGGGGGCGCGCCAGCCGTGTTTGCCAGAGCCAGGCGCATGGGATTGAGTACCTCGCTCGATTGCAATTATGATCCGGCTGAGCAATGGGAGTCCGGGATCTGGGATGTGCTGCGGTATACGGACGTTTTCCTCCCAAACGAGGAAGAAGCTCTGAGGCTTACGGGGAGCGGAGATTGTGAAAAGGCGGCCGAGAAGCTGGCGCAATTTGCCGGGACCGTGGTGGTGAAGCTGGGGCGGCGCGGTGCGCTCGCCATGGCGCGGGGGCAGACCTTCCGCGTTCCTGCAAAGAGAGTGCGCGTGGTGGACACAACCGGGGCAGGGGACAGCTTCAACGCTGGCTTTCTGTCACGCTTCCTGCGCGGGGCAAGCCTGCGAGAGTGCGTCGAAGCCGGCATCTCCTCGGCCGCAAAATGTGTGCAACAAGCGGGCGGCACGGCCGCATTCGAGGCTCGGCGGTGACCCGCGCCACAGGCGGAGTTGCGGTGGTTGTGCACAGCGGCGGCCCTACTGCGGTGATTAACGCCAGTCTGCTGGGAGTGGTGGAGGAGGCGCGCCGGCACTCGATGATCACCGGCATCTATGGCGCCCGTAATGGAATATCAGGCATTCTCAGCGAAGACTTCATCGACCTGGAGCGCCAGCCCGCACAAACATTAGCCGCTGTTGCACACGCACCATCTTCCGCTCTAGGTACATCCAGGCGCGAAATTTCACAGGCAGATATCGACCGGGTGCTCGAGATTTTTCGTTCGTACGACATTCGCTTCCTTTTCTACACCGGGGGGAACGGGTCGATGGGAACAGCCTGGCAGATCCATAAACTCGCGCTTGAGAGCGGACAGGCAATTCAGGTTGTCGGCATACCTAAGACCATTGATAACGATTTGCTTGAGACAGACCATTCGCCCGGTTACGGTTCCGCGGCACGGTTCTTTGCCTGTGCCGTAAGGGACATCGGGATAGACAACCGGGCGCTCGGCGGCCAGGTGGAGGTAGTGGAGGTTCTCGGCCGGAATGTGGGATGGATTGCGGCTGCTACTGCGCTCGCCAGACACCGGCCCGACGACGCGCCACACCTGATTTATCTACCCGAAACGCGGTTAGCGCTCGAGAAATTACTCGAGGATGTCCAGCAGGTTTACAAACGGCTGGGCCGTTGTGTTGTGGTTGTTTGTGAAGGCCAGCTTGATGCAGAGGGGCAGCCTTTCGGCGCAGACGTGCGCGCGGGATCGCGCGGCGAACTCGCAATGAACCTGGGGCATCGGCTGGCAATGCTTATCGCAGAGCGTCTGAAGCTTCGTACGCGCTCCGAAAAACCGGGACTGCTGGGCCGTTCCTCCGCATCGTCGGTTTCCGAAACGGATTGGAACGGAGCACGATTATGCGGAAGAAACGCGGTACTGGCGGCAGTGCAAGGCCGGGGAGGGTCAATGGTCACTCTGGTCCGGCAGCCTTCCGGGCACTTCGCTCGCACCGATCTCGTGGAACTCGACCGGGTTGCTTACCGTGAGCGGCCCTTCCGCGCCGAATGGACGAATGCTGCAGGAAACGACATATTGCCGGCGTTCTGCGATTACGCCCTTCCATTGACTGGAGAGATAGCCCATCACGAGCAGCTGGTGGAAATCCCAGTAAAGCGCCGTGCGACTGCACCTGAGTAAACGTCTTTCAGCCTGGCTTCTTGACAAGGCCGCCGACTGGACATACACTTTCCCACAGTAAATAGCCGAAAGGGATCGACAATGAGTGAAAGGCTCCGAAAGTGTGCGCCGGGCGCAAAGCGGGCCCGATCCGGTGCGGCGGTGCGTTGCACGGCTGCGCTAGTCTTCTTCACCACAGCGGTATTCGCCCAACGCGATACGGCTTCACTTGTAGGCCAAGTCTTGGACCCTTCGGGTGCGGCAATCGCGAGCGCTGAGATAGCCGCTGTCGATATCGATACGGACTTCACTTACCACGCGCAGAGCGATACCGCCGGCGAGTGGACTATCAGCCCGGTGCGGATCGGCAAGTACCGGATAAGTATTTCGGCGAAGGGTTTCAAAACCGCCGTTGCGGGCCCGATCACACTCGATGTTCAACAACGCCAGCGCATAAATGTTTCGCTGGAGGTGGGGCAAGTATCGGAGACTGTGGAAGTTACAGGCACTGCGCCGCTTCTCGAAACGGAAACATCTGAGCGCGGACAGGTGATTAGCAGCGAGACGATGGTCGGGCTGCCTTTGAATGGAAGAAATCCGGTGCAGCTAGCTCAGTTAACGGCGGGTGTGACGGTGAGTGAGCCTGGCGCTCGTGATGAGGCCGGATACGGATTCAGCGCCAATGGATCGCGATCGCTCCAGAACAATTTCTTGCTGGACGGAATAGACAACAATTCCAATCTTCCGGATCTGCTCAACGAAGCAAATTACGTAGTCATGCCCTCGGTGGATGCACTGCAGGAGTTCAAGGTTGATACAAACTCCTACGGCGCGCAATTCGGCCGCGCCACGGGCGCAGTGGTAAATGCAACGTTGCGAAGCGGGACCAACGAATTCCACGGAGTGCTGTACGAATTCCTGAGAAACCAGCATCTGGATGCACGCAACTTCTTCGATGCAACCATTCCGCCGTACCATCAAAATCAGTTCGGCGCGACGCTGGGTGGGCCAATTATTCGAGACAAACTGTTCTTCTTCACCGACTACGAAGGGCTGCGGATTCGGCAGGGCCAGACAGATACATCCCTGGTTCCCACTGCGGCGCAACGATCCGGCGACTTCTCGAACCAACTGAACCTCAGCTCTCCCACAGGGGTGCTCGATTGCAATGGGCAGCCCACCTACGCGGGCGAACTCTTCGATACAAAACTTACTCAGGTGAGCGCGGCGAGTCCGACCGGCTACTGTGGTGTCCCTTTTGGCTACGATGCGAACGGCAATCCGAGCAACGTCATCCCGCCATCGAAAATGGACCCATTAGGGGTGAAACTATCCCAGCTCTACCCTCTTCCGAATGCGAATGGACTAGGCTACAACTATCTCCTGAATCCGTCCCTGGTAGACAATCGCAACCAGGGAGATGTTCGCGTCGATCAGATCTTTTCGGCGAAAGACAGTGCTTTTTACAGATTCAGCATCAGCCAGGAGCCCTCAATCATTCCTTCACCGCTCCCCGGTTTGGCGGATGGCGGCGGATTCTTTACAGGTATTCAACAAGTCAATGGATACAGCATCGCTATTAGCGAGACGCACATCTTTTCGCCAACTCGAGTGAACGAATTGCGGCTCGGCTACAACAGATTGCACACATATAGATTCCAGTTCAACTACAACCAGAACGTATCCGGCACAGTAGGGTTTCCGGGTGTCCCGTACGCTCCAGGTACAGACAATGGAGGATTGCCGCAACTGACATTCAGCGATGTGGCAAACCTGGGGAGCCCGACTTACTTGCCTTCCAACGAAATTCAAAATACCTACTCGGTTGCAGACACGTTCACGTTTATTTCCGGGAAGCATACCTGGAAATTTGGAGGTGAGTTCCGACCCGAAGAATTTACTATCTTTCAGCCGGCTGATCCGCGTGGCTCTATGAGCTTCGGCACGGTGTATACAGACAACGCAGGCTTGCCCGGCACTGGTGGGAGCGGGTTCGCTTCGCTCCTGACCGGACAGCCGGATGGCGGCCTCATCAACAACCTGAACAACATCGACTATCTACGTCACAACTTCGCACTGTTCGCTCAGGACGACTGGCGAGTGACCCCGAAGCTTACGCTGAACCTGGGACTTCGATACGAGTATTTTTCACCGGTTTACGAGAAATTCAATGCGCAGGCGAATTTTAATCCCACTACTGGCCAGCTTGACATCCCATCCAATAGCAACGTCAGCCTGACTCCGACGCTCGCATCTATTCTTCCGGTAAACCATAACGCTTCCGATGCATTGGTGCACAAGGACTGGAATAACTTTGGACCGAGAGTGGGGCTTGCATACCAGGTGGCACCCAAGCTGGTCGTCCGCAGTGCGTTCGGTGTTTTTTTCAACGGCGCGGAGAACGGGCCGTACAGCAACCCGAGCCCCGGTTTCAATCCACCGTACTTCGTAAGCCAGACGTTCGCTGCTCCATGCAGCTTGCCATCGTACAACCCGGCTGCTCAAGATTGTTCCGTGCCGGGGATCAGCAATTTGTTTCAGGGATTTCCCGCTTCATCGCTGACAGATCCAAATACTCCGACCTTGTTCTCCATCGACCCAGGCATTGAGACTCCTTATGTCATGCAGTGGCATGCGACGGTCCAGTATCAGGCCGGACCCAGCACGTTGTTCGAGATGGCATACGTCGGCTCGAAGGGGACGAAGCTTTTTACGTTTCTGAATCTAAATCAAGCTGCACCGTCGCCCGATCCGTCAGCCCCGACCGCTCCCCGCAGACCGTTTTCGTATGTGAATGCCGGCATCTCATACCTGAACAGTGCAGGCAATTCGGAATATGACGCGCTGCAGGCAAAGATGCAGCACCGTTTTGGAAATGGCTTCTCGTTCCTGGTGAACTACACTTACAGCCACGCTCTCGGTAACTCTTCAAATGCAAACCTGGGTTCGCAGAACAATGACGGCTTTCGCTGGTCAGAGTTTCCTGAATGGGAGCACGGAAACCTGGACTTCGACGTCCGGAACCGGTTTATCGCAAGCTACACGTGGGACCTGCCGTTCGGCAAGGGACAACGTTTCGGCGGCAACGTGAGTGGGTTCATCAATGCGTTGATCGGCAACTGGGAGATCTCCGGCATCACCACCATATCTTCCGGGACATGGTACACGGTTACGGATGTTAACAACTTCGCTAATTCCGACGGACAACAGCGCCCTGATGCAGTGGTAGGCCAGAATGCGAAGGGTAAGTCGTGCGTGCCTGGCACGTTCTTTAATACCTGCGCGTTTACCGACCCGCCGCTAGGATCCCTCGGCAATGTGGGGATCAACACTCTGAACGGCCCTGGTGTGAATAATTGGGACATTTCGGCACTCAAAACGATACCGGTGGGTGAGAAGAGAAGGTTTGAGTTCAGGACCGAATTCTTCAACTTTCCAAACCATCCGAACTTTCTGTTCGCTAACCCGGGCCCGCAAAACTCGAACAACTCGACCACTTTTGGAACTCCGACGTTCGGGTACGTCACGGCGGCGTACGCACCGAGACAGATCCAATTCGGTCTGAAATTCTACTATTGAGAAGGGCCGCAGCTAGACGTATTGGAGTTCTACTGACCTGCCGCAGAGCGCGACCGTATGCCGTCAGCTCATCGTGTGTACGACCGCAAGGGCCTCGTGCAGGGTGTCGAAGAGCTTATCGGGACCGATCACCTCGGTCAGACCGTGCCGGTCCAAATCAGCCCGCAGATCCCCCACGTGTGCGAACGCCAATAGGACGCCACGGCTGGCCAAATGATCCTTGAGTTGGTGCACGACACGCGCGGCCGTGTAGTCGACACGAGTGATCGGTCCGGCGTCCACCACCAGAGATCGTACCGGCGGAGTGGCGTGCCTCACCACGCTAAGGATCTCTTCTGAAAAACGGTTCGCATTGGCGTAGAAGAGTGGCGCTCCGAACCGGTAGATCACCAGGCCGGGCTCGGTCACCGCGCCAGAACCGACGAGTTCGAACAGCCAGTCCCCTTTTGAGTCCCTCACCAGTATCGCCGTGTGGGGATGGTAGCTGTGCTGCACAATCCGGAGCAGCGACAGAGTCATGGCAAGCAGAATTCCCTGTTCGACGCCCCACAGGACGACGGTCGCTGCGGTGGTCACCGCCAGCAAGAATTCGCCGGGGCTTTCGCGGCGGATATGTTGCAGACCGCGCAGTTTGATGAGGCCGATGGCGATGGTGAACACGACGGCTCCCAGCACGCATTGCGGGAGGTATTTCAAGGGACCGGTCAAGAACAGAAGTACCAGCGCCACCACGGACGCTGTGGAGAGGTGCGCCAACTGGCTTCGCCCTCCGGAGCGTTCCACCATCGCCGTTTGAGTCGGACTCCCGTCCACCAGGAACGTCCCGCTCAGTGCCGCGCCCACGTTGGCTGCAGCCAGTCCAGCCAAGTCCGCGTTCTCGTCGAGCTGCTGCTGATGGCGCATTGCATAAGCGCGGGCTGTCGCCGCACTTTGGGCGACGATCATCACGAAGCACGAGCCGACCACCGGTAGCAAGGCCCCGGCATCTCTCCAGCTCACATGAGGGAAGCCCAGGGATGGCAAGCCGCCGGTTACCGGCCCAACCACCGGAATGCCGTGCCCGGAAAAATCCAGTGCAGCGCTCGCTATGATTGCGCCCACTACCGCGATAAGGGGGCCCGGCAGCATCGGCGCGAACCGGGTCGATAAGCGGATACACGCCACGACCGCCACGGAAATGTACAGCTCTGGCAAATGAGCCCCGGCCAGACCGCCGATCACCTCCGCCAGTTGACTTACCGTCTTATGGCTGTGAACCTCAATGCCCAGCATTTCCCCGAGCACCGCGATGCCGACCTGAAACCCAACGCCGGTAAGAAATCCGACCAGCACCGTCTGCGAGAGGAAATCGGCCAGGAAGCCCAGTTTGAGCAGCCGCGCCACGATCAGGCACCCGCCGGTCATCAGGGCCACCAACGCCGCCAGTGCAACGTATCTCGCGCTCGCCACTGTTGCCATACCGGCCAGTCCGCCGGCAAGGATCGCCGCAGTGGCCGAATCGGCGGCCACCACAAGATAGCGCGAGGACCCGAAGGCCGCGAAAGCCAACAGCGGCAGCAGCAGCGTGTAAAGCCCTGTTACGACGGGAGTGCCGGCAATCCGCGTATAGCCCAATACCTGCGGGATGTTCATCGCGGCCAGCGTGACCCCGGCCAGGACATCCTTCGGGATTTGGGACGGCTGCAGAGGCCGGATGCTCCTAAACAAAGGCAGCCTCGCCAATGCGCCTGGCTTCACTCGGTTGCCGTCATGCACCTGCACGATTCCTTGCTACCGCGGCATGGCCGCAGCCTCGAGACAACGCCGCGAAGCGAGGGTCACCCCTGGTACTATCGTTGGCGTGACTCCGCCGGCTTTTGAAGGGCGTGTGGCCTGGCGTCGATCCCACAATCTTAATCCGCCTCGTACGGTTTGTACCTGTTCCCAACAAGCAATTCACGCGTCCGCACCACATCGGCCGGCGCAACATAGAAGAACGCCCCTGTCAATTCGCGCTTGATCAGAAATCCGCCTGTATAAGTTCCCGTTTCGACCAGATACTCGATTCCTGCGTCCGTCAAAAGCCGCTCAATTTTGAGCGCCTCGCGCAAGCGCCGCGACATGTAAACGAGGTCGAGTTCGGCGTTGTCAAAGAAATCAGCTTCGCGGCGCATTCGGCTGCCCGCCCCCGATATAGAAAGTCTTGCCGTCCAGTTCAGTTCCCTTGATCACGAACGTGACCACCCTCGATTCTCCAGCCCGCACATGAACGCGCTCAAAGCCGCGCAGCGCAATGCTGTCCGGACTCGTCACGTACAACTCTGCTACTTCATCCCCGTCGCGCTCCGACGTGTTTGTAACTATCGCGCTCAATTCCACCTTCGAATCCGCCAGATCCTTTCTGGCGCTGCCGGAATATTGAAACTCCGAATAACTCAGCCCATAGCCGAACGGATA
>JAFAMD010000002.1 GCA_019233755.1 Acidobacteriaceae bacterium
ATACGGCCCCCTCCGCCAGCCGAGGAAATCGATCGGAACCGGGCCGAGATGTTCCAGAATTTCCCGCGCAGCGATATCTGATGATTGTAGCTATAGCCGACCTTAACCTGGTCACGCCGCACACCATTTTGGCGTCAAAGGCGCAAAGTGAATCTTTCAGAGATGGCTGACGTAGTAGCTGATATTCCGACACTCGGGGGACACGGCGTTCGAGTTGTCAGAAATGACGGCAGTCGGCCAAAGATTCTGGAACGGCTCTCCACGGAGAGTGCCCTCTCAACGACAACGGAGTTGAAGCGACACACTGTACGGCAAAAGAGCGCGGCACCTGTTAAGTCCGGCCCGTCGCAGGATATAGCGCTGTTTAGTTCTCGCTTGGAGCCGTTTGGGGTTGCGCCCGGGAGCTCGCAACCAACTGCAAGCTTTGGTTGCGGGGGCAAGATTTGAACTTGCGACCTTTGGGTTATGAGCCCAACGAGCTACCTGACTGCTCCACCCCGCACTCGTATGGTAGCAATCCGGCCTGCTCCGGTCAACCAAATGACGAACGAAACCCGTGTTGCCCGTGCTCTCATCGGGCCCGTCTGGCAAAGGATTTTCCGTGGTTTTTTCGTCTTGCGACACGCGAGAAAATCTTACAGTATAGAGTGACCGGCTGCACCAATTTATGGCGATTTCAACCCCCGCACGCAGGCGAGCCGCCGCGGCTTCCCGTCAGATCAGCGAGCCTCGCCTCGATTCCCAAGACCTTTACCTCAACCCGCACCTCAGCCTTCTGGCGTTCCAGCGCCGTGTTCTGGAAGAAGCGCAGGAGCCGCGGACGCCGCTGCTTGAAAGAGCCAAATTTCTTTCGATTCTCGGCTCCAACATCGACGAGTTCTTTATGGTGCGCGTTGCCGGTCTGTGGCAGCAGATAGAAACCCGCACGGCAGAGATCAGCATGGACGGAAAATCGCCGTCCGAGCAGTTGGAGCTGATCCGCCATGAGGTCACAGGCATTATGTCGGAGATCTACAGGTTGTGGCGCGAGGAGATCATGCCCGAGCTCCGCAAAAACGGCATCTACATCCTTGACCTGGACGAGCTGAATGCGCAGCAGAAGACGGCGGTGGACGACTACTTCCGACGCGTGGTGTACCCGGTTCTCACGCCGCTGGCCGTCGACCAGGGGCGCCCGTTCCCGCACATTTCCAACCTCAGCCTCAACATTGCCGCGATCGTCGGCAGCAGCGACGGGCAGGAACACTTTGCGCGCATCAAAGTTCCCGATTCGCTCCCCCAGCTCATCCCGGTTCCTGCAGAGGGAAGTGAACTCGCGTTTGTCTGGCTCGAACAAGCCATCATTGCGAACCTCCGCTGCCTGTTTCCCGAGATGGACGTTCTGAAGGCCGACCTCTTTCACGTCACGCGCGATGCCGAGCTCGCGATCCAGGAACTTGAAACGGATGACCTTCTCGAAAGCGTGCAGGAGGCCGTCTGGCAGCGCCGGTTCCGGGATGTGGTCCGCTTACAGGTCAGCGTCGGCATGCCGCAAAAAATGGTGGATCTGCTCACGACGAATCTTGAGCTTGATCAGAACGATGTGTATCGCGTAGACGGGCCGCTGGACCTCAGCCGGCTGCGCGCGCTTTTCAATATTGATCGGTCGGCTCTCAAGGATAAGCCCTTTGTGCCGGCCACGCCGAAGGCTTTGACCGGCATCTCCGGCAGCGAGATCTTCGCCGCGATCCACGAATCAGAGATTCTTCTGCACCACCCCTACGAGTCGTTTCAGCCGGTGGTCGACTTTCTGCGCGCCGCCGCCAACGATCCGGATGTGCTTGCGATCAAAATGACGCTATACCGCGTAGGCCGAAATTCGCCGATTGTCGAAGCTCTGCTCGAAGCGATTCAGAACGGCAAACAGGTGGCGGTTCTGCTGGAGCTGAAAGCGCGCTTTGACGAGGAGAGCAACATCGAGTGGGCGCAGAAACTGGAGCGGGAGGGCGTGCATGTGGTCTACGGTCTGCCCGGCGTAAAAGTGCACGCGAAGCTGGCGATGGTTGTTCGCCGCGAAGGAGAGATCATTCGCCGCTACCTGCATCTAGGAACGGGCAACTACAACCCCATCACCGCGCGGATCTACACGGATCTTGGCCTTTTTACCTGCAATGAGGAAATCGGGGAAGACGTCAGCGACCTGTTCAATCACCTTACCGGGTATTCGGCCAAGAAATCGTACCGCAAACTGCTGGTTGCACCGCACAGCCTGCGCGGCGGCCTCGAGCGGCTGGTGCATAAAGAGATGGAACGACAAAGGGAGCACGGCGACGGTCACATCATCTTCAAAATGAATGCTCTCGAAGATGCGGGCATGGTCCGGCTGCTCTATGAGGCATCACGCGCGGGAGTACGGATTGATCTCATTGTCAGAGGCGTATGCTGCCTTCGGCCAGGCCTGCCGGGCATCAGTGAGACTATCCACGTACGGAGCATCATCGGCCGGTTTCTCGAGCACGAGCGCATCTATTATTTCCACAACGGAGGCGAGGAGCTTATCTACATCGGCAGCGCCGACCTCATGCCGCGCAACCTCAACCGCCGCGTAGAGGTGTTGTTTCCGGTCGAGAACCAGCGCTTCATCCGGCGTCTGCACGACCGCATTCTCGCCAAATGCCTGGCAGACGACGCGGGTGCTCGGATCATGCAGCCCGATGGAAGTTACGCCAGGGAGAAGGCTCAGGCCGGGAAGCGCATGTTCAGCAGTCAAGCCTGGTTTCTTAATAATAATTAGGCCCTCAACTGTTTGGGCCAAACTCATTTTGAGTAATCGGCTCCCTGGTGAGCCAATGGTTGAATTGTGTGTTGGCACACCAGGTTTTACTTTGGTGACGAAGGAGAGAAATTATTCCTAGCCGATTGATTGGGGCATGGGCTGTTGTATTGGCAGCGCTGCCGGTCAGCTTAATCTGGCTGGCGCCGGATCTGGCGCCCGGAACAGAGCTGAGCGTTGTTCTCAAACTTCTGCTGGTACTGGCGGTCGCAGGCGCGTGCGCGATGGGATTGATCTATTCATGGACCCGCACCTGGCCGAAAGTGGCCGAGCGACTCGAAAACTTCGCCGACGCGCTGCCCGCTCTTGAGACTCAACTCATCGAAGAAGGACCGGAGGAAATGCAGCGCCTGGCTCGCGCCATGAAGGCCATGGCCGAACGCGTGCGCCAGGTTGTGGAGCGCGCCAACCTCGAACTTTCCCGTCGTGAAACAATTCTCGCCTGCATGGCAGAAGGTGTGCTCGCGGTGGATAAGAACCTGAAGGTGATCTTCTGTAACGAGGCGTTCGCCCAAGCCTTCAGTACGCGTATTCCGATTGGGGAGGGGCGCAGCTTATATGAGGTTGTCCGTGAGCCGGCCTTGCGCGACATTCTTGAACGCGTCGTCCGGACCCGCACACAGGAGAAGGATCGCTTCCAGTTACCCACCGCTGCCGGACGCTCGTTCGAAGCTCGTGCACTTCCCATCGGAGAACAGCCGAAACAGGGCGCCGTCATCGTCCTGCACGACGTCACCGATATCGAGCGCCAGGAACAGGTTCGAAAGGATTTCGTAGCCGATGTCTCGCACGAGTTGAGAACCCCGCTTGCGGCCATCCGCGGCTATGCCGAAACACTGCTCGATGGAGCGATCGAAGACGGCGAGAATAACCGCAAGTTTCTCGAGATCATCCATTCGCATGCGGTTCGGCTGAATAACATCGCATCTGATCTGCTGGTTATCTCGGAACTCGATTCGAATGTTCCGCCGCCTGTTCCGCCTGATCGCGTACCGCTTCTCGAAGTCATCGAGTCAGCTTTGCATACGGTGGAGAGCGCCGCGGCCGTACGCGGTGTTCGCGTTATCAGCGAACACTGCGTGGATTGCAGTGTTATGGGCTATCGTTTCCGCCTGGAGCAGGCGGTTGTGAATCTGCTGGACAACGCCGTTAAGTTCAATCGTGCGGGCGGCAGCGTAACGGTTGAATGCGGCCCGACCGAAGACGGACAAGTTCGTATCACCATCTGCGACACAGGCATCGGCATTCCGATGGAGGATCTGAAACGCATCTTCGAGCGCTTTTTCCGTGTTGATAAAGCCCGCTCGCGGCCAGCGGGAGGAACCGGCCTCGGATTGTCGATCGTCAAAGAAGTTGTCGAAAGCATGGGCGGAATGGTTACTGTTGAAAGCCAACTCGGCCGCGGCTCCAAATTCAGCATCCTGCTGCAGGCGGCATAATTAGAAAACCATCATGGCTGACCGTCAAAACATCAGCTCCGGCGCTAAGTGGGAAGATATCGTCGGCTATAGCCGCGCAGTCCGGGTCGGTAAGCGGATTTACTTCACAGGCACCACCGCGACGAACGAGCATGGCGAAATCGTAGGCATCGGGGATGCGTATGGGCAGACCGTGCAGATCATCCGGAACATCGAGCGCGCACTCGCACAGGCCAACGCGACCCTCGCGAACGTGGTGCGCACACGTATGTTCGTAACGGACATATCCCGATGGCAGGAATACGGCCGAGCTCACCGCGAGTTCTTCGGCGGCATCCGCCCTTGCGCCACCATGGTTCAGGTTTCGGCGCTGATCGATCCGCGTATGCTGATCGAGATCGAAGTCGAGGCTGAACTGGATTGATCGGCAACAGGGGGGCTTCCCCATCTTTGCGATATCCTCAACCATCCATGCGACTGGCCTGTATCAGCTTTCTTCTGTTCACTACCTCTCTCGCCGCTCAGACCGGAACGTACGCCATCAAAGCCGCGCGACTTTTCGACGGCAAGAGCGACACCATCGTTCAACCCGGCCTGATCGTCGTATCAGGCAGTAAGATTCAGTCGATCGGCGGCACCATTCCATCAGGCGCCACCGTTATTGATCTTGGCGACGCCACGCTCACACCCGGCTTTATCGATGCCCACACGCACCTGACGATGGGCTTCGATCCCGACTACAACGGCGCCAGGCTGCGCCTGCAGAGCCGTACCATTCCGGAACAAGCGATTCGCGCCACGGTGAATGCGCGCACCACACTCATGGCCGGCTTCACCACCGTTCGCGACGTCGGCTCGAGCGACTTCCTGGACATCGGCCTGCGAAATTCCATTAACAGCGGCGTCGTGCCGGGCCCTCGGATGTTGGTGGCAGTTCGCGCGTTGGGATCCACCGGCGGTCATTGCGACGATGGGGCCGGCTTCCGCTTTGGCTTCCTGAATCACGAAACCGGGCCCGAAGACGGAGTGATTAATTCTCCAGACCAGGCGCGATTTGCCGTTCGCTTCAATATCAAGTACGGCGCGGATGTGATCAAGACCTGCGCCACCGGTGGCGTACTCTCACCCACCGATGACGTCGATGTTCCGCAGTTGAGCCAAGCCGAACTCGATGCACTGGTCACGGCCGCTCATGAACTGCGCCGGAAAACCGCAGCACACGCCCATGGAGCCGAAGGCGCCAAGCGCGCCATTCGTGCGGGCATCGACTCGATCGAGCACGGAACATTTCTCGATGATGAGGCACTGCGCATGATGCGCGAACATGGAACCTATCTCGTGCCCACTCTTTCCGTACGTGAAGGTCTCGCTGAATCCAAGTTTCCGCCGCTCGTGCAGCAGAAAGCCGATCTCGCGGTCAAGGCACAAGACGATATGGTGCGCCGCGCCTTACGGATGGGTGTCAAGATCGCGCTCGGAACCGACGCCGCCGTATACCCGCACGGAGACAACGCGCTCGAATTTGTCCTCATGGCGAACGACGGCATGACGCCGGCTCAATCGTTGCGCGCCGGAACCTCTGTGGCGGCGACCCTCCTCGGACTCGAGGAGAAGACCGGCACGCTCGAAGCTGGCAAATTCGCCGATATCGTCGCCGTTCCGGGCAATCCGCTTGACAATATCAAGGTGACCCAAAGCGTGATGTTCGTCATGAAAGAAGGCGTCGTTTATCGCAACGACCGCCGCCTGAACCGGGACTAAGGCACGATGTCAAACGTTCCACGTTTGCCCGGTACATGTCGAACACGTTCCGCAGGATTTTCGGCATTTGCTGAGAATCCAACGTGGCGCCGCAATCAACCTCCCTTCTTTCAGGAGCTTAAAAAATGGGCGGTTAATTGCTCATTTAACATGGTGTTTGAATTTACTGCCGATTTAGCGGGCGAGTTTCCGTTTGTGAATCACGGCTACGTCCCCGGCCAACTTTACTTTTCTGGTACTAGCCTCCTCCCCAATTAACGCGTTTGTAACATCCACGTCATATGAAGTTTATGACGAACTCACCATACTAGGAAGGCATCAACCCAACTCTGGTAGTGTGTATTGCCGTTGCGGGTACCGCATACACCGTATATACAAGGACAAAACAGGAATGAGATTGCTTGGCTTAACGAGGTTTTCTCGCGGAAATTTTGCCGCCGCGGCTGTGACTGTCATGGCTGCCGCCCTCCCCATGACTGCGCAGGTCAACCTAACCGGTGCTGGCGCCACTTTCCCAGCCCCGATTTACCAAAAGTGGTTCAGTGATTATCAATCGATAGGGCACGTGCAAATCAACTATCAAGCGATTGGCTCGGGTGGGGGCATCAAGTCTGTTACGGAGGGTACCGTCGATTTCGGCGCCAGCGACGCTGCGCTGACGGATGCTCAGATCCAGAACTTCAAGGACAAGCACAACGGACACACGATTCTTCTGTTCCCGACGGTCCTAGGCGCTGCTGTGCCCACCTACAACATCCCCGGCGTCACGCAGCAACTGAACTTCACACCACAAGCCCTCGCCGGTATTTATCTGGGCACCATCACCAAATGGAATGACAAGGAAATTGCAAGCGCTAATCCGGGTGTAAAGCTGCCCAGCACAGATATCGTCGTGATTCATCGTTCCGAGGGCAGCGGCACGACCTATTGCTGGACGGACTATCTATCGAAGGTAAGCCCGGAGTGGAAGTCCAAAGTTGGCAAGAACGCCTCAGTCGATTGGCCGACCGGCCTCGGCGCAAAAGGTAACGACGGTGTGGCCGGGCTTCTGAAGCAGCAGGCAGGATCCATCGGCTACGTTGAATTGATCTATGCGGTTCAGAACCATCTTCCCTTCGGCAAGGTCAAGAACGCCTCCGGCGAGTTCGTCAAAGCAGATCTTGCGTCCGTGACCGCCGCGGCCGGTGCCCTCAAGGAAATGCCGGCAGATTTCCGCGTCTCCATCACAAATGAGACCGGGAAGGGGGTTTACCCCATCTCCACCTTTACGTGGCTTCTGGTTCCTTCCCAATGGTCTGATCAGGGCAAGAAGAATGCGATGGTGAGCTTCCTGAAGTGGGCCATTACCACCGGTCAGAATTCCGTCGAGGCGCTCGACTACGCTAAGCTTCCTGCAAGCGTTGTCGCCAAAGAACAAAAACAAATCGCTGACATCCAATAAAAACGGGGCGGCATTGTCCGCCCACTCATGCCTCATGGCAAGCTCTTCGTATATAACTGACATCCTGCGCCGGCCTCCGGAGCGTACCTTCCTCGGGAGGTTGAAGGCCGGCGACGAAATTTCCTACCTGACCACACTCGCCTGCGCCGCCTCGATTCTGCTCATTGTCGGGTTGATCGTCGCCGAGCTGTGGACAAAATCTCAGCCCACCGTTCAGACGTTCGGCTGGAAGTTCCTCAGCACCTCCACCTGGAACCCGAATAGCGACCAGTACGGCGCTCTTCCGTTCATTTACGGAACGTGCGTCACTTCCGCCGTGGCCTTGATTATCTCCATTCCCCTGGGCGTAGGAGCGGCAATTTTCCTAGCCGAGATGGCTCCGCCAAGGCTGTCGAACATGCTTACGTTCCTGATTGAGCTGTTAGCAGCGGTCCCCAGCGTGATTTACGGGCTACTGGGAATCTTCATCCTGGTCCCTCTCATCCGCGAATACCTCGTGCCAGCCCTGCGCAACACGTTCGGTTACCTGCCGATATTTGAAGGCCCGTTTTATGGCGTCAGTATGCTCTCAGCAGGCCTGGTGCTCGCGGTAATGGTTGTTCCCTTTATTGTTTCGGTCTCGCGCGAAGTTCTACTGGCCGTCCCCACCGACCAGCGTGAAGCCGCGCTGGCCCTCGGTGCAACCAAATGGGAAACCACCTGGGACATCGTCCTCCCAAATGCCAGCACGGGCATTCTGGGCTCTGTCTTTCTTGCGCTCGCGCGAGCCCTCGGCGAGACCATGGCTGTCACGATGGTTATTGGAAACACTCCGAAAATTGCTGCTTCCCTGTTCGCGCCCGGTTACTCTATCGCGGCAGTCATCGCAAATGAATTTGCCGAAGCGAACGGGAAGCTTTACATATCGTCGCTCATCTTCCTCGGTTTGGTACTTTTTGGCCTGACGATTGTGATTAACGCCGTCGCGCGAATCCTGATCCTCATGACTACCAGGAAGGCTGCCTAGAATGACCATGGAAATTTCGCTGCGGCGCCGCGTGGTAAACGTACTGATGCTGTCGTTGTCGGGCCTGTGCACCGTGCTGGCAGTGAGCGTGCTGTTCTTTATCCTCGGTTATCTCCTCGTTCACGGCGTGCGCTCGCTGAGTTTTGCGTTCTTTACACATCTCCCGAAGCCTTCCGGCGAAACCGGCGGAGGAATGGCCAATGCTATCGTGGGCAGCGGCAAAGTACTTCTGCTTGCCGTGCTCATCGGCGTTCCCCTCGGTTTTCTGGCAGGGGTGTTCCTGGCCGAATACAGCAACAAGGCCTTCGCCTCTCTCATCCGCTACACGGTCGATCTGCTGAACGGCGTTCCGTCGATTGTCATTGGAATTGTCGGGTATGCGTTGGTCGTCCTGCCGATGAAGCATTTTTCCGCACTCGCCGGCGGTGTGGCACTCGGCATCATGATGATCCCGATTGCCGTCCGCACCACCGAAGAATTTCTGCGCTCGGTGCCCAACTCGCTGCGCGAAGGAGCCATGGCCCTGGGCGCCACAAAGGCGAAAACCATTTTTACTGTTGTAGTTCCGGCTGCCATTTCGGGCCTCATATCCGGCATGATGCTGAACCTGGCTCGAGTCGCCGGCGAGACCGCTCCGCTGCTGTTCACCGCCCTCGGCAACATGTTCTGGAGCAAGGGTTGGCTGCAACCGATCGCTACCCTTCCCGTGATGATCTACAACTATGCGCTGGCCCCGCAAGAGGACCTGCATCAACAGGCCTGGGCCGCCGGCTTTGTACTGCTTACTCTTGTCCTCGTGATTAACATAACCGCTAGACTGATAATTGCCCGGGGACCTTCGTCCTCAAGGAGATAAGCTGTGACGACTCCTGAGCAACCAATCGTAAAAGAACGCGCTCCTGCCCGCGCCTCCGATTCCGATACGAACACATTACCTTCGACCTCCAAGCTGAACGCAAAGAATATCAATTTCTTCTACGGCTCATTCCAGGCCTTGCATGACATCAGCATGGATATTCAGTCCAACAAGATTACATCCTTTATCGGCCCGTCGGGCTGCGGGAAGTCAACGTTCCTGCGAACCATGAACCGGATGAACGAGGCGCTCCGCAATACCCGGGTCGAAGGCGATCTCCTGCTTGACGGCGAGAACCTTCTCGGTATGGATGTCACATACGTTCGCCGCCGTGTCGGCATGGTATTCCAGAAGTCGAACCCGTTCCCCAAGAGCATTTTTGACAACGTCGCTTATGGATTGCGGGTCAACGGCATCACCAAGAAATCCATCGTCGAAGAGTCGGTTGAAAAGAGCCTCACCCGCGCGGCCCTATGGACCGAAGTAAAGGACAAACTGCACAAGCCTGCCTCTGCCTTGTCGGGCGGACAACAGCAGCGCCTGTGTATTGCGCGCGCTCTCGCCGTGGAGCCCGAAGTTCTTCTGCTCGACGAGCCTTGCTCTGCTCTCGATCCCATCGCGACCCTCAAGATCGAGGAACTGCTGTTTCAGATCAAAGACATGACTACTATCGTCATCGTGACGCACAATATGCAGCAGGCAGCACGCCTCGCCGATTACACCGGCTTCTTCCTCTTGGGCAAGCTGATCGAGTTCGATGACACCCGGAAAATCTTCCAGAACCCTAACAAGAAGGAAACGGAGGACTACGTCACTGGCCGGTTCGGTTGATTGTCTATTCTGTGCTGTGACCGGAGGATCTCGTGCGCCATTTTGAACAGGAATTAGAAAAACTGAAAAGCAAGCTGCTGGAGATGAGCGCGCTTGTCGAAAGCGCGATTTATCGGAGTGTGCAAGGCGTTGTAGAGAAGAACGAAGAACTGGCCCAGCAGGTTCTTCGCAATGAGAGCCGCGTCAACCAGCTTGAAATTGAAATCGACGATGCGGCCATCAGCCTGCTTGCTTTACAGGCCCCGCTTGCGGCCGATCTCCGGCTGGTAACCGCGACCATCAAGATCAACAACGATCTTGAGCGCATGGGCGACTTGTCGGTCAGCATCGCCCAGAGCGCGCTTGCGCTGATCAAAGAGCCGGTAATCCGGCCGTTGATCGATATTCCGCACATCGCGGGCCTCGCGCAGGGAATGGTTCGAAAAGCGTTGGATGCTTTCGTGAATCGCGACCCGGAACTCGCGCGCAGCGTGCTCGCGTCAGACGACGCCGTCGATAACATGCGCACCGCCAGCTACCACGAGCTGATCAGCTTCATGGCGACCAACCCGCAGCAGATTCCGCAGGCGCTGTATCTGCTCTCTGTAATCCGCAATCTCGAGCGCATCGCCGATCACGCGACCAACATCGCCGAAGACGTTCTGTTCCTGGTGAAAGGCATCGACGTTCGCCATCACAATGAGGAGCGGAGCGCCGTGCCTCAGCGCTAGGGTAGTGCCGGAACTGAGAATCCTTCCTCTGATCTCGAGCGCGACGGAAATTGTCCACGCGCTCGGGCTCGGTCCTTATCAAGTCGGCCGCTCGCACGAGTGTGATTACCCGGCGTGCGTTCTCGATCTGCCAGTCTGCACTCGTCCGGCGATTCCAGTCACGGTCTCGAGCGCCGAGATCGATCGTCTCGTAAGAGAGCGTGCTGCCGCGGCCGTCAGCATCTATGAAGTCGATTCCGCGCTCATCCGCGAACTTGCTCCGACGCACATTCTCACGCAGACCCAATGCAAAGTCTGCGCGGTCAGTTTAGACGATGTCGAAAACGCGCTGCGGGACGAAATGGGTGTGAACGCCGAGATCATTGCGCTCGAGCCCTATGCCCTGGCTGATCTTTGGCGTGACATCGACCGCGTTGCCAATGCCTGCGGCTGCTCCAGTGCCGGCAGGAATCTGATTACGAACCTGAAGCACCGCATTTCCGAGATTCAAAATCCAGCCAAGAGCGCGCCAGAATGTCCTACGGTTGCCGCCATCGAATGGCTTGAACCGTTAATGGCCGGGGGCAACTGGGTCCCTGAGCTCATTGAAGCAGCCGGCGGCAAGAACCTGTTCGGCGTCGCCGGGCGGCATTCACCCTGGATGGCTTGGGAAGACGTCACGGCAGCCGATCCCGATGTGATCGTCGCGCTGCCCTGCGGATTCGATCTCGAGCGTACACGCGCCGAAATTTACTGGCTGACCGGGCGCGACGGCTGGGACAGTTTGAAAGCGGTGCGGACAGGACGAGTGTTCCTCTGCGACGGCAATCAATACATGAACCGACCGGGGCCGCGGCTGGTTGAATCCCTTCAGGCTTTCGCTGAAATGCTGCATCCCGGGCTGTTCGAACCGGCACTCGAGAACATCGCCTGGCAGCGATTCCGCTAAAAGTGCAGCTCTGCCACGGGCTCCGGCTTCCGGCCGCACTGTAACGTCCGCATAGACCCAGCGAGCACGGCCGACACAAGACAGCAGACGACCACCACCCCGAGCGCATAACGCAGCGTGAAGAGTTGCGAGACAAAACCGATCGTCGGCGGGCCTATGATGAAACCTACATAGCCGATGCCGGTGACGGTTGCGATTCCCGCACCGGGATTAACGGACTCGACGCGTCCGCCAGAGCCGAACACCAACGGGATGATGGCCGAAAAACCGGCGCCTACCGCGGCAAAACCCGGCAGCGCCCAATGGGGCGAATGCATGCTGAGCGCCCATAGCAATCCAGCGGCTGCCAGCAAGCTGCCTGTTCGTACGGTCAGCATCGGACCCAGCCGCGCCGTGATGATATCGCCCAGGAATCGGAAGCATGCCATTGCTGCCGAGAAGACGGCATAACCCTCTGCCGCCAGGCCGGGTCCGGCCCTCAAAGCCTGCTTGAGATATACGGCGGTCCAGTCCGCCATTGCACCTTCCGAGAGCAGAATGCAAAACCCGATCGCGCTCAACGCAAATAGCACACGCGGCATTTTGTTGAGCGGCAGACGATGCCCTTCGGTCACGCCGGTATCGTGCGTGTCGAGCATCGCCGGCCAGGCAAGCAGCACCGCTGCGAGATTGATGACAGCACTCGCGGCAAAGTGCGGAAGAGGTGTTACCCCGCGCGCGGCAACCCATCCGCCGATTGCGGCGCCGGCCATGCCACCCAGGCTGAACATTCCGTGAAAGCGCGACATCGTGGGCGTGCCAAGTTCCTTCTCAACTTCTACGCCTTGCGCGTTCATCGCCACGTCCATGCCCGCCGCCATTGCGCCGAAAAAGAAGAGCGCCAGCGCGAGCGTAACCGCATTGAAGGCAACCGAGAGCAGCACCAGCCCGCAGCAAAAAGCAATGCTGGTAACCGCAGCCACCTCTTTGCTGCCGTAACGCGTGATGAACCAGCCTGTTAGCGGAATGGTGGTGACGGCGCCTACCGCTGAGCTCAGCAGCGTGAGCCCGAGGATGCCGTTGCTGAGGTGCAGTTCCGTTTGGATTGCCGGAATGCGTGCGACCCAGGTGGCAACCACCAGCCCGTGAACCAGGAACAAGATGACGACGGCCCACCATGCGAGCCGAACTTTACCCATGTTCGCAGTGTACGGTGTGAAGTTGAATGGACCAATTCTCCAGGCATGCGCGGCAGGTCACCTCTCACGTAAATCGAAATTTCCTGCCCTCGCATGCGCAGAGAGACCACTTGCCGAAGCCCGAGTTGTTGGCATTGCTCCGGCGTAATTTCCGGCTGCCAATCGTAGAAGCGTGTAAGAAAGCGACGAACCGGCGGCCACGAAATAACGCTCCAGTGCGGAGCCCATGTACGGCTGTAGGTAATGAGAGCATCGAAGCTCGCGGGCGCCAATGCCGCTATGGAAGAGAAGTGGAAATCATTGGTCTCGACCGTCCGCAGCTTATGGCTGACGAATCCGTAATCGGTGCTCTCGAGTCCGGCGGTAAACGGCCATGCGGTCGCAATGGTGCGGTCGCGCAGATTCTGCTCCGCAAACTGCGCAGCGGCTTGCTGCAGCCGGACAAAATCCACCATGGCATAGTTGTTCTCATATGGAAACGGGTAGGGCGGATTCCAAAAGAGGTTCGCGACGAGTCCGACGAGAAGCGCCGCAGCGGTGGCCATGCTGATCCGTCGCGGCAAGTATGTCAGAGCTACTCCCATCGCGATGTAGAAGATCGGGAGAACCGGCAGCAGGTAACGCTCGAGTTCGGCTCCGCCCAGCACTGAGACCAACACGAGAGTGCCGGCTGCAACGGCCGCTGTCACGCCCCAGGCCCCAGTGCGAAACACATCCGCCCGCTTGAAAGCAAACAGCAAGGCGAGCGTGCCGATCCAACGGAATTCGGCGAAGAACAGGTAGTAGATGCGGCGCGCGAAGGAAAGCGCCATCCGGACCGGGTGCAATGAATACTCAACGTTGTAATGACCGAAGCCGGGGTTACCAAGCCAGTAACCAGTCGCACGATGCAGCACCAGCAGCCAGCCGGCAAGCGCGATGGCAGGTGCAGCAAAGAGCGACGCGTGTCTCCAGTCTTTCCGGACTGCAAGAACAATGAAGAACACGAACGGCGCGACGATGCCCGTTTCTTTCGCCAGAACCAACCCAATGCATGCCCAGGCCGCAGCCACATAACGACCCTTCACGAACAGCAGCAGCGCGAGCAAGGTGAGCACCATCGCCGGCATATCCAACTGTGCCATCATGCTTTGCGTGAAGAAGAGCGGCGAAGCCAGCAGCAGAACCGGCGCTATGAATGCAGGCGCGCCGCGCGTACCTTTGCTCAACTCAATTGCCAAGAGGAACGTGAACAGTATTCCAAAGCTCGCCAGCGCCAGCATGGCCACTCGCGTGATAACAATCGAATAGCCGAACAGCTTGTACCAAAGCACCAGGTAAGCCTCAACTCCCGGCGGATGCACGTTCGGAACAGTGGAGTGCGCTACCCAGGCGCCGGTGCGCAGCAGATCGAGCGCTGTTGGAACAAACTGCCCGTGCTCATCCCAAAAAAAAGGCAGGTTCAGCAGTGGCAAATGCGCCGCAAACAGCGGTGCCGCAAAAAAGAGAAAGAAGATCGCAACGTAATAAGGCCGCGGGAGTCGCGCGGAGGCAGCATCCGCCGAAGCGTACGGCGCGAGTTTCGGCATCGGCGGTCGAGGCTGCACAGGCATTTGCGGCTACTGAACGACGCCGCCCTGTGTCTGCGATTCCAGGCGGATCTCGCCAAAAGCCGCCTCGTATTGCTTCAGATTCTGGGTAAGAAGGTTCGCGAGCGCTTTCGCTTGCGGCGGGCTGAGATACACGCCTTGGAAATTCGCGATGTTTACTGCGTCCGGCGACGTCTGGTTCATCGTGCCGAAGATCAGAAAGAAATCCCACAGGCTGACGCGCATCTGCACGCTGTTGGCGTAGTTTTCGCGGTAATCAGGGGTGGCGGTAAGTTGTAGTTTTGGCTGCGGTTGTCCCGGCGTCATCTCTTCAGTATCGATGAAGCGGTTTACAGCGGGATCATGCAGGCCCAATAAGCGCTATCCCATTCGCCTTGCGAGAACCGTACGGGTTAACGCCGCTAGGGGCTCCCATGCCTATGTGAACTAATGGAAGAAATGGCGGGGACGACGGGGCTCGAACCCGCGACCTCCGACGTGACAGGCCGGCGTTCTAACCAACTGAACTACGTCCCCTTTTTGCGGAATACGTCGGACAAACGCAGGATAGCATACTCACTCCCCCTGGGCGGGAATCCTCATGCCGTCCTTATGACTTTTTTACCCTATTGACCCTAAATTGGGCTGTAGATATGGCAGATGCACTCTACATCCTGGCAGCCCTGGTCTTTTTTATCGTGACCTGGGCCTTCACAAAGGCCTGTGACCGTCTCTAGCCTAACCCCGCGGGAGTTCCCCAAATGAATCTTGACTATATCCTCGGTGGCGCCACCACCGTGGTGCTCTTCGTTTATCTGATCTACGCGCTGCTCAAACCGGAGAAATTCTAACGTATGACTACCAACGGGATTCTTCAGATCCTTGCCTATTTCTTGGTCATTCTGCTGCTAGCGAAACCGGTGGGCACGTTTATGGCCCGTCTCTTCGAAGGCAAGCGGACCTTTCTGCACGGTGCACTTCGGCCACTCGAAACGCTGGTTTACAAACTTGTCGGCGTAGATGAGACTGTGGAGCAGCGGTGGACGCACTACACCGCGTCGCTGCTGGCATTCAGTATCTTCAGTTTTCTGTTCGTGTATGCCCTGCAGCGGCTGCAGGGCCTTCTCCCGTTAAACCCGCAGGGTTTTAACCATACCAACGTCTCGCCCGATCTGGCCTTTAACACAGCAATTAGCTTCGTTACGAACACGAACTGGCAGGCATATACGCCCGAATCGACCCTGAGCTATTTCGTTCAGATGACTGCTCTCACGGTGCAGAACTTTGTGTCCGCTGCCGCGGGAATAGCGGTTGCGATTGCCGTGATTCGGGGGTTCGCCCGCCAGCAGGTGAACAGTCTGGGCAACTTCTGGGTCGACCTCACGCGCGCAACCCTTTATATTTTGCTGCCCGTCTCGATCGTTGCGGCTTTGCTCCTGTGCGCAAACGGCGTCATTCAGAATTTCGAGCCATACACGGTCGCCAAAACGCTCGAAGGCGCCAAGCAGGTCATCGCACAAGGTCCGGTGGCATCGCAGGAAGCCATCAAGATGCTCGGCACCAATGGCGGTGGATTCTTCAATGCGAATTCCGCCCATCCATTTGAGAACCCGACGCCGTTCACGAACTTCATACAGATCATCCTCATCTTCTTCATTCCCGCGGGCCTCACATACACCTTCGGTGTCATGGTGGGCGATCGCCGGCAGGGCTGGGCGATCTTCGCCGCCTGTGCTGTCCTGTTTTTTGCCGGAGTCTTTACCTGTTACTGGGCAGAGCAAAAAGGCAATCCTAATTTCGCCAAGCTGGGCGTCGAAACGCATGCTACGGCCGGTCAGGCTGGCGGCAACATGGAAGGCAAGGAGACCCGATTCGGCATCGCCGCGTCCGCTCTATTTGCCACCGTCACCACGGACGCAAGCTGCGGCGCCGTAAACGGCATGCACGACAGCTTCACACCCATTGGCGGCCTGGTGCCGCTTTTCAATATACAGACGGGCGAAGTGATTTTCGGCGGCGTAGGCGCCGGTCTTTACGGGATCCTGCTTTATGCCATCCTGGCGGTCTTTATTGCCGGCCTGATGGTCGGCCGCACCCCGGAATACATCGGCAAGAAGATCGAGCAGAAGGAAGTCAAAATGGCGATGCTGGCGCTGCTCGCCACTGCTTTCGCAATCCTGGTCTTCGCCGCAATCAGCTCGGTCATTCCGTTTAACTCACCCACAAAAGACGCCAAGGGACAAGCGGTGGCACAGAGTTATTGGAACCCGCCTGGCCCCGCGACGGCGAACTTCAACAACAACGGTCCGCACGGTTTCAGCGAAGCGTTATATGCGTACACCAGCGCGGCCGGCAACAACGGCAGCGCCTTCGCGGGAATCAATGCCAACACACCCTGGTATAACTTCACCCTTGGCCTGGCCATGCTGATAGGCCGCTTCCTGTTCTTAATTCCGTTACTTGCTGCCGCCGGGAGCCTGGCGAAAAAGAAGAGAGTTCCGGCGACGACCGGTACATTCCCGACCCACGGGCCCATGTTTGTCGGCCTGCTGGTCGGGACCGTTCTCCTCGTCGGCGCGCTGACCTTCTTTCCCGCGCTCGCGCTCGGTCCGATTGTCGAACATTTCCTGATGCAGGACGGCAAGTTCTTCTCGCTGCTTGCGTTCCCTCTTTGGAGCTAACCATGGCCACTTCTTTACAAACTCCAGTCGCTCCACCGAGCACAGAACCTTCGCTTCTCCCAACCAAGCTGACTCGCGCACGCCCCCTGTTCGATCCGGAGATCGTGCAGCGCGCCACCCGGGATTCGTTCCGCAAACTCAACCCGGTAACGCTGATGAAGAATCCGGTCATCTTCGTCGTAGAGGTAGGCGCCGCGCTGACCACGGTTTTCCTGGTGCGCGATCTGGTCACCCACGCAGCGGGAATCGGATTTGAGATTCAAATCGCACTGTGGCTCTGGTTCACCGTGCTCTTTGCGAATTTTGCGGAAGCGATGGCCGAAGCTCGCGGCAAGGCGCAGGCCGACACGCTGCGTAAGACCAAAACCGACTCCATCGCTAAACGGGTTCTGCCAAAGGGCAACATAGAGACGGTTCCCGCCTCGAGGCTTCGTTCGGGCGACATCGTCATTGCCGAAGCGGGAGACCTGATCCCGGGCGATGGCGAGGTGATTGAAGGCATCGCGACGGTAGATGAATCGGTAATCACGGGCGAGAGCGCGCCGGTCATCCGCGAATCCGGTGGAGACCGCAGCGCCGTAACCGGCGGCACCAAAGTTCTATCCGATCACGTCCGGATCCGCATCACCTCAAATCCGGGTGAGACGTTCCTGGACAAAATGATCGCGCTGGTGGAAGGCGCCGAGCGCCAGAAGACGCCGAATGAGATCGCGCTCAACATTCTGATCGCCGGTCTCACCCTCATCTTCCTGCTGGCGGTTGCCACTCTCGATCCGTTTGCGATCTACGCGGTTTCGTCATCGGGAGCGGGCCATGTACCTACCATCGCGGTGCTGGTATCGCTGCTCGTCTGCCTGATCCCAACCACCATCGGCGGCTTACTTTCGGCAATTGGCATCGCCGGCATGGACCGCGTGATGCAGCACAACGTTCTGGCAATGAGCGGGAAAGCCGTAGAGGCTTCCGGCGACGTGAATACGCTCCTGCTGGATAAAACAGGAACGATCACGCTCGGCAACCGGCAGGCGGTAGAGTTTATCGCGTTCGAGGGCGTCACGGAAGCGGAGCTTGCCGATGCGGCTCAGCTTTCGAGTCTTGCGGATGAGACGCCGGAAGGCCGGTCGATTGTAGTGCTCGCCAAGGAAAAGTATGGCCTGCGCGGACGCGAGATCGCCGAGCACGAAGCGAACTTCATTGCATTTTCGGCATACACGCGGATGAGCGGCGTCGACATCGATGGCCGCATGCTGCGCAAGGGAGCGAGCGGCGCTATCGCGAACCTGGTAAAAGAGCTTGGCGGCCGATTGCCCGCCAACTATGAAGAGATCTCAGACCGCATCTCTCGCGGAGGCGGCACTCCGCTGGCGGTCGCCGATGGGCCGCGCGCGCTCGGCATCATTCACTTGAAAGATATCGTCAAAGGCGGGATGAAGGAGCGCATCGGCCAGTTGCGCGCCATGGGCATTCGCTCTGTCATGATCACGGGCGACAATCCGCTGACAGCGGCCGCTATCGCCAGCGAAGCCGGAGTTGATGATTTCCTCGCACAGGCCACCCCTGCCGACAAGCTCGCGTACATCCGGCGCGAGCAGGGCGAAGGCCGCCTGGTTGCAATGACCGGCGATGGCACGAACGACGCTCCCGCCCTGGCGCAGGCCGATGTCGGTCTTGCCATGAATACCGGGACCATGGCCGCAAAAGAGGCCGGCAACATGGTGGATCTCGACAGCAACCCGACCAAGCTCATTGAAGTGGTGGCCATCGGCAAGCAACTGCTGATAACCCGCGGCGCCCTCACCACTTTTTCCATCGCCAATGACGTGGCGAAGTATTTCGCCATCATCCCGGCCATGTTCATGGCTACCTATCCCGCGCTCAGACGTTTCAACATCATGGGATTGCATACGCCGGAAAGCGCTGTTCTCGCGGCCGTGATCTTCAACGCGCTGATCATCATCGCGCTGGTTCCGCTGGCTTTGCGCGGCGTGAAATACCGCGCCGTAGGGGCCGCCTCGCTTTTGCGTCGGAACATCTTGATCTACGGCATCGGCGGCATTATCGTGCCTTTCCCGGGTATCTGGATCATCGATCAGATTCTGGTCTGGCTGCATCTTGCGTAAGGAGCGGAGGAGAAATAAATGTTACAGGAACTCAAACCGGCACTCAAAATGGTTTTGCTGCTCACCATTGCAACGGGTCTCGTCTATCCAGGTGTTATCACCGGCCTCTGCCAGGTTTTTTTCAAGAACGCAGCCAACGGCAGCCTGATCCGGCAAAACGGCCATGTCATTGGCTCTGCTCTGATCGGGCAAAACTTCACCCGGCCCGAATACTTCCATCCGCGGCCTTCCGCGGCAGGAAACGATGGGTACGACCCGACCGCATCAAGCGGCTCGAATCTCGGTCCCACAAGCCAAAAGCTGTTCGATCGGCTGAAAGCGGCGGCGGATCAGTTTCGTAAAGACAACCCTGACTTTAAGGGTCCGATTCCAGCCGATGCTCTGACGGCGTCCGGCAGCGGGCTCGACCCTGAAATCAGCGTTGCCAACGCACAGGCGCAAGCCGCGCGCGTCGCCAAGGCCCGAGGCATCAGCGTGGATGCAGTTGACAAACTTGTCGCCTCTGCGACCGAGGCGCGTTCACTGGGGTTCCTTGGGGAACCGCGGGTCAACGTGCTGGGGCTCAACCTCGCACTCGATCAGCAGTTTTCCAAAAAGTAAACGCAACAGATCTGCGATCGTGGTAACGATCCTCAGGGGGAGGCTCCATGCTGCGTCTTCACTCCGTCTCTGTGTGTTCTCTATTGCTTCTTTCCCAGGCCGGTGGCTGCCTGGGACAACAGGTTACGCCTGAGGCGCCCTCGGCCCTTGCGAACCACAATGAAAATCAGGCGCCGCTCACGGATCGTGAGCGCATGCTGCTCGAGCGCATTGCGAATCTGGAACAACGGGTCAACGCGCTCGAGAACAGGCTGGCGGCCGCAACCGCCTCAGCGCACGCGGACCCAGCTCCAGTGACAGCGGCGCCAGCAACAGCAGCGGTACAAGCGGCTGCCACGGCGCCTCCGCAGGCGGCCCCGGCCAGTCAGGCCGCCCAGACCAATGCCGTCGCGAATCCCAATCCACCGCCGTTGACCTTCGCCGGCGGCACAACTCTCAACTTCCTCGTGGATGGCTACTACGGGTACAACTTTAACCAGCCCATAGGCCGTGCGAATCTGCTGCGTGCTTACGATGTTCTCAGCAACGCCTTCAGCTTAGGGCAGGCGGCAATGGTGGTCGACAGCCCGGCCGATCCTGCAGGGGGCAAGCGATTCGGCCTGCGCCTCGACCTACAGTATGGCCAGGCAACCGAAACGCTGCAGGGCAACCCGGCCAACGAGCCTCGCCCGGACATCTACCGCAACGTCTTTCAGGCGTACGGTACCTATGTTCTTCCCATTGGAAAGGGCTTGTCCGTCGATTTCGGCAAATTTGCAAGCTCGTTAGGGGTCGAGGGCAATTATACGAAGGACCAGATGAATTACTCACGGTCTTACTGGTTTAACTTTCTGCCCTTCTATCACATGGGCGTGCGCGCGAACTACAAGTTCAACGACGTCCTGGCGCTGAACTACTGGATAGTGAACGGCACGCAGCAAACGGAGCCGTTCAACGGCTTCAAGGACGAGTTTTTCGGCTTGGCTATACAGCCCCACAAGAATGTCACGTGGAACGTGAACTATTATTTCGGCCAGGAACACCCGGACGTACAGTATTTTCCGAACGGCGGTGCGCCTGCGGATGCGCCGAGCATCCAAGGCGTTCCATTTGAACCTATAGTCAACCCTCCTAAAGGAAAACTACACATCATCGATACATATGTGACATGGAACGTGACGCCGAAACTTACACTCGCCGCGGAAGCCGATTGGGAACAGAGCCGTCTCTATGAATCTTCTCCTCCCCTCCATACGGATGGCGGAGCGGCATACGCGCGGTACCGGTTCACCCCCAAATTTGATCTTGCCGCACGCGCCGAATATCTTTCCGATCGGGGCGGTCTTTTCAGCGGGCTGAACCAGGCGCTCAAAGAGACCACGCTTACAGGTGAGTACCAGATGGTGCAGGGCTTCGATGTTTTTGTGGAATGGCGCCGCGATTTCTCCAATCAGCCCTTTTTCTACACGAGCACCTTGGGCGTTCTATCGAATCAGCAGAACACCGCCACTCTTGGCCTTGTGTGGTGGCTTGGAGGCAAGGAAGGTAGCTGGTAGTAGCAGCCGGAAGTCCGCCTGCCGGATAATAGACTTGTGGGGATCGTAACAGACCGCAGACCAACGCCTGAGCAACTCCTGCAGCAGTTGGAAAGCGAGGAAGAATACCAGACGCACGGCCGTCTGAAGATCTTCCTCGGATATGCATCCGGTGTCGGCAAAAGCTTTCGGATGCTCGATGAAGGCCGCCGCCGCGCCGAACGCGGTCAGGACGTCGTTGTCGGAGCGATTCAGCCGAAGCTTTCAAGGGAAATCCTGAAGACTATTTCCCATCTTGAAGTCATTCCGCTCAAGGACGTAAACGGCATTCAGGTAATGGACATGCCCACCATCCTGCGCCGGGCGCCCAAAGTGTGCCTGGTCGACGGCCTTGCTTATGACAATCCGCCCGGATCTGTCCATGAAAAGCGCTGGCAGGATGTGGCGCAGTTGCTCGAGGCAGGCATCTCCGTCATAACCTCGGTCAATTTGCAGCACATTGAGGAGGAGCGGGCAAAGGTCCAACGCATCACCGGTAAGCGGGTAGACCAGGTGGTTCCTCTCAGCTTCCTTCAGACCGCGGACGAGATCGTGGTCGTCGACGCGCCGCCGGAAGCATGCTTGAGCGCCACGGACGACTGCCCCGGCTCGGCTCAGAGGCTTACGCAACTTCAGCTCTCCGAGCTTCGTGAAATTGCGCTCCTGCTGGCGGCTGACGTTATTGATAAGCAGCTTGAACGCTATCTGGCGCGCCACGGCATCGAACAGACCTGGGGCACACAGGAACGCATCCTCGTCTACATCACTCCGCAGTCAGATTACCAGCGCATGGTTGAGACTGGGGTCCGTAATCGCGACCGCTTCCATGGCGAGCTGATCGCGGCGCATATCGATCATCCCGAGTGGTCCGCAGAGGAACGCAAGCGCATCGGAGAGGGTTTGCAGTTAGCAAGGCAGCAGGGCGCCGAGATAGCCGAAATCGACGGCGTCGACCCGGTGGATGCCATTCTCCACTTTGCACGTCATCGCGGTATTACTCAGATCTTCGTCGGCCATAAAGGACGCGATAGCTGGTGGGAGCGTGCCTTCGGCAGCGATCTTGACCGGTTGATACGCTCAGCCGACGGAATTGACGTGCGCGTCTTTCCTCATTCGCGCTGAACGCTGGCGCCGGCCAGAAAGAACACCCGCCCGAATCCGAGTTCGGACACGACCCCGGCATCACGCGATTGCACCGCTTCGACGCCCCTGAAACCTGCTTCCGTAAGAGCAAGCAGAATTTCCGACTGCGAATAGCATTGCTGCTTGACAACACTTCGGTGCTGCCGCCAGAGGTTATCCTGGCCGGTTCGAACAAACCAGATCAGCTCTGTGCGCGCCATCTTCGAGATCGGATCGAAGACCCCGCGCACCAATCCAACCGAAGTGTCACTTATATCCACTGCCCACTGCCTTAGATCCGCCGAGTAAGCCTCTTCCAGATTCATGTCGAACAGGAACAACCCGCCCGGCTTCAGTGACCGCTGTACGCCTGCAAAAACGCGCCGCAAGCCGTCGAGTTCGAGGATATGGTTGAGCGAATCGAACGTCGAGAGCACAGCATCGTACCGCTTTTCGAGCTGCAGGTCCCGCGCGTCCTGCACACGAAAATCGACGCCTGGCAGATTCCGTTGAGCGATGGCTATCAGTTCGGCCGAATTGTCGACCGCGGTCACCTGGTAACCGCGCGCAACCAGTTCTTTAGTGACGTGACCCGAACCGCAACACAAATCCAAAACGCACGCCCCGTGCGGCAACCGCGAAAAGAGGAGTCGCTCAAGCGCGGGCATTGCGGCTGGCAGATACCAATCGGCCCATAGCTCGTGGTACATGCCTGCGATCTCGTCGTAGGAGGAAATGCTGGTGTTTGCCATGCCCAAGAGGAGTGTGACGCGAGGCGGGGCCTGCACGCGCCTCATTGATGAATTTTTTGAGGCGGCTCGTTCACGAGCTGCTGCAGAATGCCCTGGGCAAGAGATTGGGCCTCTCCGAACACTTGTAGATACTCCTGAAATTTGTGGTTCAATTCCATCGCGTGGCTTGGCGTAAGGCGTGCGCGAATGATCATATCCCGCACATGGACCGGATTCGGAAGCGTAGCGTCATCCTGGAGCTCTTCCAGAGCGAGAGCAGGTTGGTAATGATACATGCGGGGGCCTCCCTACAATTCTATTTTGTAGAGCCGTCACGAGGCCTGCGCTAAACGACGCTATTCTCCTGCAATTCCTTTGTTGCGGACAGCCGCGAGAAGCGTTTCAGGAGAAGCGTTATCGCCAAACGTGCGGTTTAAATGCACGTATAGGTCCCGGTTCCCTGGAGCGAACACAAAGCTGGCGCCGAGTTGAAAAGGGTTCTGGCCCAGACGATGCTGCCTGTGTCCCGCAGCACGCGCGCGAGCTCTGGCTTCGGAATTATCGCGTCGAAGGGTGTGCAAAATATTGCCGGTCTTCAGCCCCGCGGCTTTATAGGCGATTCGTTTTTCATCCAATAGCAGCGGAAAACTGATACCAGTCTCCTCCCGAAAGAGATTTGCATAGGTGAAGTCGCCCAGGCCGACGGCCGCGATCTGCGCTCCCGCCTCTTTGAAATGAGCCTCGTAATCGCGCAACTGCGCGACGTGTTCACGGCAAAAAATTCAGCCATAGTGGCGAAGGAAAACAAGGACCGCGGGACCGCCCTCCCAAAGCGAACCTAACCGCATCTCGCGTCTGCTCGTATCAGGCAGAACGATCGGGGCCAGCGTTTCGGCGAGGGAAAGGGGCATAGGCCTGTTTAGCTTACTTCGCGAATCGGGCTATAAGAGAGCATAAACCGATGCGCGAGCTGGTAGACGCAAATGGAATGGATGCCGCGTGCGGCCGCTGACATCCCAAAAACGGACACCGTCCGGCGCAAGCCTCATCGTTTCCAAATGGAATATGTTTCGAATGAATAGTTTCGGAATTCGGCTTGTCCGGCATTCAAAGTGCTGCCCTCACTCTGGAAGATCCTGGCCGATGATTCTTAATGATGTTCGCTTGGCCTTACGACAGATTTTGAAAGCGCCCGGTTTCGCCCTCGCCGCGATTCTGTCGCTCACTTTAGGAATTGGGGCCAACACGGCAATCTTCAGCGTTGTAAATGCCGTGTTGCGTCACCCTGCCGGCGTCGACCACCCGGAGCGCGTCGGTATGATGTATGTGCGCTATAAGCAGTTCGGCCTGGATGTCCCCTACATCTCGGTTCCCGACTACGCCGATGCCGCGTCGCTAAAGGACGAAGTCGAAGTAGCCGCCCTCGAGAGCGATACCGCATACAACGTCATTCATGACTCCGGTATCCAGCATCTTTCCGCTGCACAAGTGTCGTGGCGCTGGTTTCAGGTCTTCGGCGCCAGCCCCATTCTGGGCCGGACCTTCTCTCCTGAGGAAGATCAGCCGGGCGCCGCGGCCGTTGCGGTTCTCAGCTACGGAACCTGGCAAGGTGTCTTCGGCGGGCGGCGCGATGTGATCGGCCAGACCATCCTGCTTGACCAAAAGCCGTACCGCATTGTGGGCGTCATGCGCAGCGATTTCGACTGGCCGCGCGGCAAACAAATCTGGACGCCCCTGGCTCTTGCCCCTGCGGCCTTCTCTGTGAAAAATCGATTCAACGAGAGCTATCAAACCGCTGTCCGGCTTCGGCCGGGCATATCGCTCGAACGCATGAATGCCAGCTTTGCGGCAAGGATAGGCGAGGAGCTGCCCCGCGAGGGAAATGCCGCATTTGCGGCAAGCTCCGGCTGGTCCGTCTACGGCGCTCACTTAACGGAGTACGCCGCAGGAACATTGCGCAAGCCACTGTATGTCTTGTTTGCGGTGGTTGTTCTCGTGCTTCTGATTGCCGCCGCCAACGTAGCCGGATTGTTTCTCGCACGGGTGTCCACGCGCGGCAGGGAATTCGCCATTCGCATTGCCCTGGGCGCGAATGCGCGCGCCATGACACAACAATTGCTGGTCGAAACGCTCCTGCTCGCGGCCGCCGCGACCGCTGCCGGCATTGCCGCGGGTCCCGTCCTGGGCAGACTGCTGCTTCTCGCGGTTCCGCATAATTTAGCCGAAGGCTTCACTGTGAAGATGGAACCGGCAGTGCTTGCCTTCACTGCGGGCGCGGGGTTACTGACCTGTTTGATCGCCGGCATCGGTCCGGCAGCAAGAGTCATCAGACAGTCCAGGAATCTGGCATTGCATGAAGGCGGCCGCAGCGTAACTGCGTCTGCCGATAAGCAGCGACTCCGCAGCGCTTTCGTCATTGGTGAAGTAGCCCTGGCCTTTCTTCTGCTTGCAGGCACTGGCCTCTTCTTAATCAGCCTCCAGAAGCTTCAGCAGGTGAATCCCGGCTTCAACCCCCATGGAGTGCTGGCCGCCAAGGTAGCCTTTTCCGGAGCGGATTTCAAAAACAGCCAGCCGCGCCAGGCCGCCTTTGTGAATGCGGCCCTTGCAAACCTCTGCGTGCAGCCGGGAGTGCGGGCAGCGGCTGCGGTGGCACCTCTGCCATTCGGCGACGGGAAGGAATCCAGCTCGTTTGGCGTCGAAGGCCGAGCGGTCGGCTCGAACGATCCGGGACCGCACAGCCAAGTCAGCCTGGTCACGCCGGACTATCTGAAGGTCATGCAGATTCCGCTTGTTCGTGGACGCTGGTTTACCAGTGGAGATCGCGCCGGCACTGCGCCCGTTGTGGTGATTGACGCGCGTTTGGCCCGCCGATACTGGCCCGGCCAGGATCCCATTGGCCAGCATCTGCGCACCGATACCGATTTACCCTGGGCGACAATCGTCGGCGTCGTCGGCAATATCCGGTTCGATTCGCTCGAAGACGACACGAGTGACGGAATGCGCTACTACCCCTTCGCACAGCAGAGCAGCGGCCGCTATGCCAACTTTGTGATTCGCACCGGTGAAAATCCAACTTCGCTCATGGATCGCGTGAAACGTGCCACTCGAATGGTTGACGGTACACAGACCGTTTCGGATATTCAGACGCTGGATTTCCTGGTCTCAAATTCTCTTGCGGGACGCCGGCTTATCGTATGGATGCTGGCCGCTTTCGCCGCGGTAGCGCTGCTGCTGGCAATTGTTGGCGTATATGCCCTGATCAGCTATCTCACTGCCCAGCGCACCATCGAGGTGGGGGTTCGGATGGCCTTGGGCGCACAGCGCAGCGACGTGCTCGCAATGGTCCTGAAGAGTTCGATGACTCGTGTGCTCACCGGACTCGGCATCGGGGTAGCTCTATCCTTAACGGCCACAGCGCTGCTCCAACATTTCTTTGGCGCCATCGGTCGAGGCGCACCTCCGTCGCTTATATTCGCCGCTCTCGCGCTTCTCGTGGCAGGAGGCTTCGCCGCGCTGATTCCCGCTGCCCGCGCCGCCTCTATTAGCCCTATCCGGGCGCTTCGGAACGAATAAGCACGCGGCCCGGCAAAGCCATCGCGTCCGGCGCTTGGCCCATGCCTGTCTGCTTCCACACGCGGCTGAGCGGAAAGCGGCGCATCCAAAACGCTGCCCGGTTCGGTCATTCGTCGGCATTTAACGGCAATTCACCGATCTGGCGGTGCGGAAACCATCAATAGCACCTAGGATCAAAAGCGAGGCAGGACAATGGACCGCGAACGATTCACGAATTGGAACCTCGATTGGCAGAGCCTGGCAGCACCGGTGGTGTTAATCGTGACCGGATTGCTTCTGGTAGCCGGCGCCAGTCTGGGAGTGCTGTCCCTGGCGAGGATTGAGGATTTGTGGCCGGTGGCGGCAATCCTGATCGGTCTCAGCGAGCTGGCGGGACCAGCACCGTCAAGGCCGCACTTGCTAAGAACGGAGAAGCCGGAGGACACTGCAACCAATGGCCGGAGATGAACGCAACACGCAAAACGACGAGTTGCGATACTCGCGAGCCGGCGAGACCCTCCAGGCGCTGCTGCAAAAGCGGAGAAAACACCGTTCCCCGCCGCTTTTTGCCGCCATCTTTCTGATAGCTGCGGGAGTATTGCTGTTTCTGAATAGCCTGGGCTGGCTGCCCGTCCGCAACATCTGGGATTTCTGGCCGCTGATTTTCGTGTGGATGGGACTGGGCAGACTGCTCAATGCACACGAACCGGCCGGAAGAGCCTTTGGAATATTTTTTGTCTGCGTCGGCGCGCTGATTTTGCTGTTTACATTGCATGTCCTGTCGATAACGACAAGGAACGACAGCTGGGCCCCCGCGCTGCTCTTTATCCTGCTCGGCTTCGCTTTACTTTTCAAAACATTGGAACGGAACGCGCGAGGTCAGCGATCGATTGGACTGCCGATATCGGGCCGCTATAGCGTGGATCGCGTCGACGACACGGCCATTCTCGGCGCCATCAAACGCAAACTGGATACGGCAAAATTTGAGGGCGGCACGATCACGAGTTTTATGGGCAGCGTGGAGATTGACCTGCGCCGGGCACAGATCGACAGTGCGACGCGATCCGCAACCATCGAAGTATTGGCAAGTTTCGCGTCAGTGAAGATGAGGATTCCGGAAACGTGGCGGCTGGATATTCATGGTGTCGGCATCTTTGGCGTATTTGAAGACAAGACGATCTCGCCAAATACAGGGCCGGATGCGCCCGTTCTGGTAGTTACCGGTTACTCGGCGTTTAGCAGCGTCGAGTTTGAAAACTGAGGTGTGCGGTGCATCCACTGCTCAAAAGCTGGAAGCATCTGTTGAGCTACTGCACGGCCTGGGTGCCGGTGGGGATTATTTTCGGGCTTGCGCTCGCGTTTACAGGACGGCTGTCCTGGCAGGAAACCGCAGCGATTACGATTCCCACCACGATTTTGCTTGCAGTGCTTTGCACGTCGGCTTGGTTCGTAGCACGGTCTTTACCGCTCAGATCTGCGCCGGCCTGGAAACTGCTTGTGAATCAAACCCTGGCAGCGGTATGTGCCAGCGCCGTCGTGCTGGTGTTCGGGCATCATTGGGTGGAACTGTTGAGCCGGTTCTTTCCGGGGCTCATCATGCGATTCAAGGCATCCCTTCCAATACTCACGGCCATGACGTGGCTAATCTATTTGCTGGCCGTCGCACTATGCCACCTGTGGATCGCAATCGAGTCATCGCGGCGGGCGGAGATTCTATCGCGTGAGGCGGAATTGAGAGCGCTGAAAGCGCAGATCAATCCGCATTTCCTGTTCAACAGCCTGAACTCGATTAGTGCCTTGACCAGCGCGGACCCGGCAAAGGCGCGCGATATGTGCATCCGGCTTTCGGATTTCCTCCGAAGCTCACTCCGGCTTGGAGAGCGCACCAGCATTCCATTCGGCGAAGAACTGGCGCTCACCAAATCCTATCTGGATGTGGAACAGGTGCGCTTCGGCCAGCGGCTGCGCGTGACGCAGGACTTCGACGCCGGCTGCGCAGACTGCGATGTGCCGCCGCTGCTGGTGCAGCCACTGGTGGAAAACGCGATCAAGCACGGGATTGCGATGCTGTCCGAGGGCGGCGAGATTGCTATGACAGGACAGCGGAATGACCATCATCTGCGGGTCACGGTGGAAAATCCATTTGACCCGGACGCACCGGTGATGGGGAAGAGCGGCTTCGGATTGGTAAACGTCCGCAATCGACTGGAAGCGCGGTACGGCAGTGCGGCGAAACTGGAGGTCCAGGTGGATCAGCGGCGATATCGGGTCGTTCTCTCGCTGCCTTGCGGAGAGCGGCGGGAGCAGAGACAGGCATGATACGGGCGGGCATTATTGATGATGAAGATCTGGCGCGGCAGATCATCCGTGAATACCTGAGCGGCGAAAAGGACATCGAGGTGATCGGGGAATGCAGTAACGGGTTCGATGCGGTAAAGTTCATCGCCGAGCACAAACCCGATTTGCTGTTCCTTGACGTTCAGATGCCGAAGCTGGACGGCTTTGAAGTTCTGGAACTGGCCGGGAATGGGCCGGCCGTAGTGTTTGTCACGGCGTACGATCAATACGCGATGAAAGCATTCGATGCTGCAGCGGTGGATTACCTCCTGAAGCCGTTCGATATCGCACGATTTCAGACTGCGCTGCAGCGGGCGCGGCAGCGGCTCGCTGAAAAAACAAGCGGCGTGAGCGCGGCGGAGCTGAGCAATGCCGCCCGGCCGCCGGGACAGTATGCGCAACGGATTGTGGTAAAAATCGGCACGCGGGTACACATCATCCCAACGGAACACCTCGATTATGCAGAGTCGCAAGAAGACTACGTGGCGCTGCACAGCGGCGGAAAGAGCTACCTGAAGCAACAAACGATTTCGAGCCTGGCGGAATCACTCGATCCCGGGCGCTTCGTGCGGGTACACCGCTCGTATCTGGTGAATCTGGATCGCGTGCGAAATATTGAGCCGTATACCAGGGACACACGGATTGCCGTGCTGGCGAGCGGCGCACAGGTGCCGGTGAGCCGTGCGGGATTTGTAAGACTGCGGGAGCTCATGGAGAGAGCGTGAACGTCGCGCATCGGCGCTTTCCCCTCTGAGCAATGACCTCCTCATCGAAACTTAATGGCTCGCCGTGTTAGCCCTCGTTTCGATGGGATGCAGTATCAACTTTTGCACCCGCCAGTTCAATAGCTCAGCAACATAGATTTCGTTTTCCGATGGACACGCCATTTCGTGAATCCAGCCAAATTGCTTCAATTGCCGCCCTGACCGCCCTAGCATCCCCAACATCTTGCCGTCGAGGGATAGCTTGTAAACGCGGCCGGGAAAACCGTCCGCAGTATACAGATACTGCGTTGGCCCGGGAGTAATGCAAATCGCCCAGGGCGCCCCAGGCTGCATGGTTGTAGGTCCATCCGGCGCGGGCCGGGCTCCCATCCACGGCTGCGCATCCGGCGACGCCGGCACATCAATCTTCATCTCACGCAGAAAGACGCCGTCATGATCGAATACCTGGATGCGCCGGTTGCCGCGATCGGCGACATAGATATTCCCATGCGCGTCCGCCGCAATGCTGTGAGGCGTATTGAACTCTCCGGCTCCCTGGCCGGCGCGGCCCCATTGCTTCACCCAGTCGCCGTTTTTGTCGAACTTAGCCACGCGTGAATTGATATATCCGTCACTGATAAAAATATTGCCCTCCTGGTCCCACGTGACGTCGGTGGGCTGCCGGAACTGGCCGTCCACAGCGGGCCGTGGCGGATTGACATGAGTCCATGGGCCGCTATTCTCGTCCGAAGCCTCCTTCTTTCGTCCGAACACCATGACTAGTCGTCCTTCGGGATCGAATTTCACGATCATGTCAGACCCCTTGTCGACGACCCAGACGTTGTCGTCCTTATCTACACGGACCGCGTGAGCGAAAGACCAGGCATAGAGATTTTTGCCGATCTCGCGGAGGTACTTGCCGTCGGCATCGAACTCCAGCAGTTGCGCCGCACTGGCACCATAGGCAGGACCGGTCGTATTTCCGCGCGACAGCACGAAGATGTGTCCTTTGGAATTAACCGCCACACCCGCAGCTTCTCCGAGATAAAGATCGGCCGGCAGTTTCACGAAATTATGCTCCGACTCATACGGAATCTCGGGCGCGGATTGCCGACCGAATGCTGCCGCACTAAACACCACCAGTACAATCATCAAAAGGCGCTTCACTCAAACCTCCAACTTGAAACAAATCGCTCCAAGTGAGCGTACATCAAGCGATCTCGACACATGTTCGATTTCACGCATAAATCAGTGCTCGTTACCGGCGGTACAAGCGGCATCGGCCGGGCCGTCGCAGAAGCGTTTGCAGCAAGCGGCGCAAACGTTATAGCGGCGGGCCTGAGTTCCGACGAAAACCTGCCGCCCTCCGTTGCTAGCGAGCTTCTCGATATCACCGACAACGCGAAGATCGACGAACTGCTGGCCAGAATTCCCAGTCTCGATGTTTTGGTCAATGCTGCCGGAATCATTCGCCGGGATGAAGAGTTCGAAACAGAGGTCTTCGCCCAGGTCCTGGACGTGAATCTGATCGGCGCTATGCGAATTTCTACCGCCGCATATCCGAAGCTGAAAGAAAGTCGCGGGTGCATAGTTCACATAGCATCGATGCTCAGCTTTTTTGGCGGGCCGCGCGTTCCGGCCTACAGCGCCAGTAAGGGAGGCATCGTGCAACTCACTCGGTCGCTCGCCGCAGCCTGGGCCGCTGATCACATTCGCGTTAACGCCGTCGCCCCAGGCTGGATCACAACTCCCCTGACACAGGCGCTTCAGGACGATCCTGAACGCTCCGCACAGCTCTTATCCCGGACCCCGATGCGACGCTGGGGCCGGCCGGAAGAAATAGCGGGCGCAGTGTTATTCTTGTCGTCCGAAGCGGCATCCTTCATTACCGGAGCCATTCTTCCCGTAGATGGGGGTTATTCGGCTGTCTGAACTTTGAGCAGAGGGACTCATGCAGACTACTCATCCCTTTCGCCCGCCCAGATCGTAACCTGTGCCATTCCTGAAGACGAGCGTGTCTGGGTCCCACAAGCGGCAAGCGTGTGGTTTCGGCCTCTCATGATGAACACGCTGAACGGTCAATGGTGCAACCTTCTTCGCGTACGCCGCGCGGGAATTCTCAGCCGGCACCGCCATCCCGCGCCAGTGCACGGCTACGTGCTTAAGGGCTCGTGGCGCTATCTGGAGCACAACTGGGTGGCACGCGCCGGCGACTACGTTTTTGAGCCGCCCGGCGAGACTCACACCCTTACCGTTGATGAAGACGTGGAGGAAATGATCACTTTCTTCAACATCTCCGGATGCATGTATTATGTCGACAAACAGGGCCGCAACACGGGATTCGAAGACGTTTTCACAGAGATCGATATGTGCCGGAAGCACTATGTCGCAGTGGGCCTCGGCGAGCGTTACATCGATCAGTTTGTACGATGAGCGACCCAATCGATCCGTTCTTGGCCGCAGCTCTTGATGAAGCACGTCGGGGAATGGCAGAAGGGGGCATCCCCATCGGCTCGGTCCTGGTGTGTGACGGTGAAATCATTGGCCGCGGACACAATCGGCGCGTGCAGAAAGGCAGTTCCATCCTCCATGCAGAAATGGATTGCCTGGAGAACGCCGGCCGTCTGGCCGCATCTGTGTATCACCGCTGTACTATCTATACGACCCTCTCGCCCTGTCCCATGTGCAGCGGCGCCATCGTGCTCTATGGGATTCCGCACGTGGTGGTCGGCGAGAATCAAACCTTTTTGGGAAGCGAAGATTACCTGCGCGCGAACGCTATTCAGGTGAAAGTGGTCCAGCAGCCGGAGTGCATCGATCTGATGCGCCGCTTCATTGCGCAGAACCCCGTGCTCTGGAATGAAGACATCGGCGTTTGAGCGCACCGGAGATTAGCGTGAATCCGTCTTCAGCGCCCGGCGATCTCCACCTCAATCTTTTGGTCGCGGCGCGCTCGAAAGCTCGCGCTTCCACCTTCGGCAAGCAGTTCCGAGGGGCTTAACAAACCGAACAACTGGATGCCACGCGCAACCAGGCCGGTCCAACCCGTCTGGTGGCTGGCCCCGATGCCCGCTCCGTTGTCTCCGTGAAAAAATTCGTAGAAAAGTATGTGATCCCGCCAGTAGGGATCCGTTTGAAATTTTTCGGCGCCGCCGAAGACCGGTCGCCGTCCGTTTTGATCGCGGCGGAATATTTGAGTAAGGCGACATGAAATTGCCTGGGCCACGTCGAAGAGGTTCATTTGAAGTCCCGAACCGGTCGGGCATTCGACAGTGAATGAATCGCCGTAGTACAGGTACAACCGCACAAGGGCTTTGATGATAAGAGCATTCACAGGAAACCACACCGGCCCCCGCCAGTTTGAGTTTCCGCCAAACAGATTCGTTGAGGACTCCGCGGGCTCGTAAGCTACACGGTATTCGTCGCCGTGCCAGTGAAATATGTATGGCGCGTTTTGATGTGCTTTTGAAAGCGATCGAACTCCATACTTGCTGAGGAACTGATCTTCATCGAGCATCCGCGCTAAGACGCGTCGCAGGTTTTTTTCGTTAAGAACCGAAAGCAGGTACCGGCCTTTATATCCGGGCCGCTCCGCTTCGTGCAGGTTAGCCGCTAGTTCGGGCCGGCGGTCGAAGAAAAGCCGGATCCGGTCCATGAGGCTCGGATAGCGCTTCATCATTTCCTCAGAAATGACAGACACGGCACAAAGCGGCAATAGCCCGACCATGGAACGTACTTTCAGACGGTGGGCCGAGCCATCCGGTGAGTACAGAAGATCGTAGAAGAATCCGTCTTCTGAATCCCAAAGCTCATCCTCGTGGTCACCCTCACGGTCCATTGCCCCGGCAATCCAGAGAAAATGATCCACGAATTTGCGCGCCATCCGCTCGTAACTCGGATCGTGCGCGGCAAGCTCGAGAGCAATGCTGAGCATGGTCTGGCAGAACATCGCCATCCACGCAGTTCCGTCCGCCTGCTCCAGATGACCTCCGCCCGGCAGCGAAGCGCTCCGGTCGAATACGCCAATATTGTCCAATCCGAGAAATCCGCCTTCAAAGAGGTTCCGTCCCGAACGGTCTTTCCGGTTGACCCACCAGGTGAAATTCAACATCAGCTTGCGGAACGAGATTTCGAGAAAAGCAAGATCGCCGTTGCCGGTAGCGGCCTTCTCCATCTCGTAAACGTAAAGCGTCGCCCATGCATGGACTGGAGGATTCACATCGCTGAAGTTCCACTCATAAGCAGGAATCTGCCCGCTCGGATGAAGATAGGGCTCGCGCAGCATAATGTCGAGTTGCTCTTTGGCGAAATCCACATCCACCATGGCCAGCGCCACTGCGTGGAAAGCAAGGTCCCATGCCGCATACCAGGGATACTCCCATTTGTCCGGCATCGAGATCACGTCATCGTTCATCATGTGAAACCAATGAATGTTGCGAATCTCGCGGTTCCGTCTGGGGTGAGTCGGATCGTACCCGTGCTCGCGCAACCAACGGTCGAGATCGAAGTAGTAATACTGCTTCGTCCATAGCATTCCCGCAAGCGACTGCCGCGCAATCATGCGATCTTCTTCCGACACCTGCTCGGAAAAGAGAGGCGCATAAAAGTCGTCTGTTTCCTGGATTCGCCGCTCGAACAGCGCGTCGAAGCTGCTATCGAATAGCAGGTTCGCTGCCATGGGTGCCTCGCGCCTCAGGCGAAGACGAATCGTCGCGGACTCCCCTACGCCAATCGTCAACTCATAGTGCGCAGACGCCTTCGTGCCCTTTTGACGCGGATTGACCGCCGCGACGCGACCCGATACTACGTAGTTGTTGATCCCATCCTTGACATACGGAGTCGTATTTCTGGCGCCGAAGATTCGCTCATTGTTGGTTACGTTTTCAGTAAACAGAAGCGGCACCTTGGTGTCGCAGTAGAGATGCAGGCTTCCTAGGATTTGATGTGAGGCCGCTATTGTTGCATGTTCACCGACCGCCGCGGCCGTGAGTCTTGGTTTCGGCTCTTGGCCGTCGTATGTCCAGGTATTGCGAAACCAGAGAGTGGGAAGCAAATGAATCGTTGCCGTTGCCGCTCCGCGGTTTACGGCCGATACGCGTACGAGAATATCCTCGGGATCCGCTTTTGCATATTCGACAAGGATGTCGAAATAACGATCGTCGTCGAACACGCCCGTGTCGATCAGTTCGTATTCCTGCTCAAACCGCGTGCGGCGCCGGTTGGTTTCAATGAGATCCGCATACGGATAAGCTGCCTGGGGATACCGGTACAGGAACTTCATATACGAGTGGGTCGGCGTGCTGTCGAGGTAGAAGTAATACTCCTTCACATCCTCTCCGTGGTTGCCTTCGGAATTTGTCAGTCCGAACAGGCGCTCCTTTAGAAAAGGATCGCGACCGTTCCACAGGGCCAGGGCGAAGCACAGCCTCTGCTTTTCATCGCAGAGGCCCGCAATGCCGTCCTCGCCCCAGCGGTACGCTCTCGAACGGGCCTGGTCGTGAGTGAAGTAGTCCCAGGCATTGCCGTCTTTGCTGTAATCCTCGCGAACAGTCCCCCATTGGCGCTCGCTCAGGTAGGGCCCCCATTTTTTCCATGGAACGTTGCTCAGCTTGCATTCGGCAAGACGCGCTTGTTCTGCATCGGCAGCCTGCTTGTCTCTGGGGCCCATATATCGTGCTTTCCTTGAGAGTCCGTGGCGAAACGGCCACAGCGCAACACTATCAAAAAAAGAACGGCTTGCTCTTGAAGGACAACAAAAAGGCCCGCGGAGACAATCGTCGCCGCGGGCCTTTTCGTTCAAACACTCTGCCGGATCGTTGGATCGATCCTGCACTCGAGTTCGGCGCGGTTATTCGTATGCGCCAACGTCGATACTCGTCCCTTGGACACGCGGATTTCCTGCGAAGTCCATCGTCCCAACGACGGATGCGCCTAGGTTCGTACCGGCGCCTACCGCTGGCGAGCTGGAATCGATATGCAAGTCCGGAGTCGTCAGGCTGACAAATTGCGGGTCAGCAAATTTAGTATGAGAATCGTGTCCGCTCGCCTTCTGGAAATTAGCGAGGCCTGTATAACTCTGGCCATTCCAAGTCCACTGGCCGCTGGATTCGCCTGCCTCGGAGAAGTATAGATTGTAATCCAGAGCAGCCGGGCTTGCCGACGCCGTGGTGTAGTCATTTACAAACAGATTTTGAGCGTTTGCGTAGAGTATGTTGTTCTCGAATACGTTGTTCGTCGCCGCGTACTGAATCTGCAGCTCTCCGCTTCCTGTGTTCTGCGTGTCGTTCTCAAACAGTGTGTTGTTCACGATGGTGCAATGGTCGGTTCCGCCAACGCTCGCAGAATAGCCACCGATCGTGATCCCAACGGTAAGGTTTTGATACACGAGGTTGTCGCGCACGGTCACGTAGCTGCCCACATGTCCTGCGTGCTCGCTGGCTACTTCAATACCGATATCGGAGCCGTAGACGCGGTTGCGCTCGATCACGATCTGCGAGCCGCCGTCTACATAAATTGCGTCTGCGTCATTCTGGTTTCCTTCACCCGGATTGTTAATCGCCGAAATGTTGTATATCGTATTTCCGCTGATCTCCCCGTTACGTGCATAATCGTAAGCCGCATTGGGCGCTACGCCCTCGAAGCCGATAGCGTCAATTCCGATATTGTCGTTATCGTGAATAATGTTGTTAGAAATGGTGAAGTTAGTGACATTGCCGTCCACATTCACGGTTTCGCTGTTTCCGGTCTTCAGACTATACACCTGATTTCCACTGATCGTGATGCTGTCGATGGACGTAGGCGCTTCAGATCCGTACACCGCAATTCCGAAGGCATTTCCGTTAGCTTCGGATGTGGTCACGATGTTATGTACCACGTTGTTGAGAATCTGAACGTGGCTTCCCGATCCCGTAACCCAGATACCGGCCGGAGTGGAAGATGAGCTCGAAGTCTGAAAATTACGTATTTCAAATCCCTGGATAGTTACATAACTCTTATCCACGATATTGAATAACCCCTGCACGTCTGAACTTGTAGGCGTAAGTCCGGTGCCATCCACAACCGCGGTTTCCCCGGGGTAGTTTTGAAACGCAATCGGGCTGGCCGCTGTGCCGGATACAGCAATGTTCACCGATTCGTTGTATACGCCGGCCCGAACGTACACCGTATCGCCAGGCTGCACGGAATTCGCCGCATGCTGTATCGTTTTCCAGGGGAGAGAAATCGTTCCTGAATTACTGTCGCTTCCCGACGGCGAAACGTAAAACGCCGCGCCGGTGGGGGGCGGGGGAGTCGAAGAAGTTGCGGTGATAGTTACCTGCGCGGACGCCGATTGCCCCGGGCTGGCCTGCGATACTGCCGTTATCGTGACTGTCGCCGGTTTCGGAACTGCCGTCGGGGCAGTGTAGAGACCCGATGCGGAAATTGTGCCCACCGAGGCGCTGCCTGCACCCCCATTTACCTGCCAGGTGACTCTAGTATTGCTGGTGTTCTGCACGCTTGCGGTAAACTGCTGCGTATTTCCCACCTGGACCGTTGATGAGGTGGGGGAAACCGAGACACTCACCGGGTGCCTGCCTCGGGCTGCAAGCGCCGTGGAAGGCAGAGTTACAGAAACAAAACTAAGTAAGACAGCGGCTGCTAAGTTCCGCCGCAACTTGCAGGGATTTCCCTCACGCAGTTGATGTATTGCCATTTAATAAACTCCTGAGTCTTTTGCGGTCTTCTACTATCCGGTCGCTCCTCTTCCCACGCTCCTTTGCGCAAACACTTCCCCGCTATGGCGCAGAGGCGCCGCATCGGTGCGAAGGTCTTGAGGTTTGGAAGAGGAGACTTCTGTCTCGCGCTAATTAAACGCGAAGCGCTCGCCGCGCAGGCAATCAATACTGAGCCTGCCGATCATGCCCTCACGTTTTATAAGCCTGTGCCGAAACTGCCCGCCCGACGGCAGGAACGCTTGACTGATTGCTGCCAGTCGTCGGCATCAGTTCGTTTTCCCTGTTCATTACGATGTCTCTATAACGCGATAGCATACTACTATAAGGATAGTTTATCTAAAATCCCTAGCTATCGCAATAGACAGGCGTCATACACGTAATACTACACGGTCAGCCGACTCCAAGGCCAGTGGTTACAAAACTCTAACCTCTCGGAACATCGGCCCACAGGTAAGATTCTCTTTTGAGGATGAATACAGATTTGAATGCATCGCAGGTCGTGAGCGCAGGGGACGTGTCCGCTGCCGAGTTTCGCTCTATATGCGGCTCATTTCCTTCCGGTGTAACGGTAATCACTCGGAGGCTCGCAAATGGCCTCCCGTACGGAATGACGGTGAGCTCCTTCACGTCGGTCTCCTTGCATCCGCCGCTGATCCTGGTTTGCGTCGACAAAGACGCCGGCTTCCTGGAAGCCATGGAACCCGGCTTGCCTTTCATCGTGAACGTTTTGAGTGAGGATCAGCAGCACCTGGCGAAGCGATTCTCCGACCGCGGTGAAGAGGACCGGTTCGCCGGTGTGGATTGGACTCCCGGTTGGGCGAATGTACCTCTATTGGGAGGAACCGTCGCCAGCTTCGGCTGTTCGCTCGATCGGATCGTCGAGGCGGGTGATCATCTCGTCTTAATTGCCGCCGTTCGCGAACTGCAGCGCCACCAGGGTAGACCGCTCGTTTGGTGCGACCGCGCCTATCATTTGCTTCCGCGGCCTCGGTAAGCGATGTGTCGGACGAAGGCATGAGGCGGATCGTCATTTTGGGTTGCGACCGGTAGCGGCAAGTCGACCTTGGCAAAGCGCCTCGGCGAACGACTTGGTATCCCTGTTGTCCATCTGGATGCCATTAACTGGGAGCCTGGTTGGAAGGCGCTCACAATTGAGGCGTTCAGAGCACGCCTCAAGCACGCAATCTCAGGCGACGCCTGGATAACCGACGGCAACTATGCGGTCCATACCTTTGACTTATGCATGCCTCGTGCGGACTTGGTGATTTGGATGGAACGACCACTCCTGCATTGTTGCTGGCGAGTGTTCAAGCGAGCAATCAAGAGCCATTTCAGCGCGTCTGAGGATTTGGCCCTCGGGTGTAAGGAACACTTTGATCGACGATTCTTGCACCGGCTGCAATTCATAGCGAACTTCAACCGGGTGAACCGGCCGCGCATCCATGCGATGCGGGTGTCACACGGACCAAATGTTCCCGTGATCGTGCTACGCAGCGACAAAGAGATCTCCGAGTTTCTAGCATCAGTAGAATCCAGGTGACGAATAAACGCGAATCACCGATACATCGGATAGAGTGTTACGGATGATCAAGAAATCGATGGTAACCACCGCATTTGACCTTCCCGGGTTCAGAGTGAAGCGGAACTTCGGTATTGTGCGGGGAATCACTGTGCGGTCGCGGTCGATTCTCGGCACAATCGGCGGCTCGTTGCAGACGATCGTGGGAGGAAATATCACGGCGTTCACCAGTCTTTGCGAGAAGGCGCGGGAAGAAGCGTTCGAGCTTATGCTGAACCATGCAGCGGAAATGGGAGCGAACGCAGTTGTCGGCATGTGCTACGACGCGAATGAGGTCATGGACGGTGTGACCGAAGTACTTGCCTATGGAACGGCCGTATGGGTAGAAGCGGCCGGAGAGAGTGCGTAACGGTTCCGGCGAACTAGCGCCGGACTGACCAGGCAAGTCCGTCCGGTGCGGGACCGGCATTGATCCGGCCGGTGATCTCGAGAGTCTTCAGGTCGATGACAACCACGCTGTTGTCGCCGGTACAGGCCAGATAGGCATGCGAGCCGTCCGGCTGCATCTGGATACCCGCGGCGCCGTGTTTGGCATCGATCCGTTTCATCTCCTTATGGGTCTCGGCGTTCAGGATGGCAATGCCGGAACCGCTGAGTGAAGAGATAAACACAAGCTTGCCATCTGGAGTGAACTTCAGGCGGTTGGCGCCGGGAACGTTCGCCTGCAGCGTATCCGTCACCTTTTTGGTCGCCAGATCGATGATGGACACGGTGCCATCCTGAGCATTAGCCGCCCAGAGTTCCTTACCATTCGGAGCAACGTCGAATCCCTCGGCGCCCCTGCCGACAGCAACTACGGTTTCGTCCCAGTCCCCGCCAGGAGGCCTCATCGGAGGTCTGCTGCCGCGCGGTCCCGGTCCCGGAGGAGGGCCGCCGAATCCGGTCCGGCTGCTCTTCTCAATGATGCTGACCGTCCCGGAACTGACGTTAGTTGTGTAGATTCGCTTCATATCGTCGGAAACAAAGATCATGTGCGTTCTGTTCTGTCCCGTTCCCAGGATCCAATCGACGGTTTTCGTCGCAGGATCATAACGGCCAATCGCTTTAGCAGCTTCAGCCGTAAACCAGGTTTTTCCGCCTACAAATACCAGGCCGTGGGGCCCGCGCAAGGGACCGAGGTCGATCGACGTTACTCTCTTCTGGCCGATCAGGTCGATCAGGGTAAGGGTGTTGTAAGCCCCGCCCCCGTAGTTAGAGACATAAGCGAATTTCCCGTCGGCGGACGCGATGACTTCGTGAGGATCTTCGCCGACCGGCGCCTTCGCGATGACCTTCAGACTGGAGGGGGCCACGATGGCGAGCGTATGATCCCCCTTCGACAGCACTAATAGGGCCTCGCGAGGAGTGCTCTCAGACCATGCAATGCTCGCGGTAATAACACTCAGAAAGAGGAGAAGCCGAGCCGCTCTCATGTTTACGAATTTAAACACAGTCTCGTGAGTTGCGCGTCGACTTAGCCATTATTTTTCGGAATCGAGCTGCCCCGCTGCCTTCATCTACTGTGGCAGGGAGAAATATCATGGAAAACGCAAAGAATGTCGCACTCGTCACCGGAGCCAACCGCGGCCTCGGCCTGGAAACTGCTCGCCAACTCGCACAGAAGGGCGTCACCGTCGTGCTTGCCGCGCGTAAGCTCGCCTCCGCGGAAGAGGCTGCCGCGAAGCTGAAATCTGAAGGTCTGAATGATATTTACGCTATCCAACTCGACGTGACGAAAGGCTCAGAACGCAGCGCGGCGGCGCAGCAGATTGAGAAGCAGTTCGGCCGCCTCGACATTCTCGTCAACAACGCCGGTATTGCGCCAACCGAAGGCGGCGCCTTTGAGAAGCGCACCATTAATACTTCGGAAGCCGAACTACATGAGGTCTTCAACACGAATGTCTTCTCCACCATTCTGCTCACGCATGATCTTCTTCCGCTGCTCCTGAAGAGCGAAGGCGGCCGCATCGTGAACCTGTCGAGCATTCTCGGTTCGCTCACTCTGCACAGCCAGCCGAATGGCCCGATTGCCGCGGCCAAGCGCTTCTCCTACAATGCTTCGAAGACCGCGCTGAACGCCTTCACCGTGCATTTGGCGGACGAATTGAAAGATACCAGGATCAAGGTGAACTCCGTCCACCCTGGCTGGGTGAAGACCGAAATGGGTTCAGAGGCAGCGCCAATGGAAATTCCAGACGGCGCCAGAACCAGCGTCGAACTCGCGCTGATCGGCCCCGACGGTCCCACCGGACGCTTCATCCATCAAGGCCAGGAACTACCGTGGTAGTGCATCGATAGCAACTCTCCAAGAACCCTGGTTCACGTCCCCGTCGGCCGATCAGCCACGGGCGGGTTCATTTTCCGGCGGGGCAACTCATGGCGGGTGTTATGATCGCTGGGACAAACTGATCGAGGATGGCGACACGTAAGGAAAGATCAGATCACGATCCCATCCGCCAAGCGGAGGCTGATCCTGAAGCTGTACGAACTCCGTCGCGAGGCGGTGATGCGCGAAGCCCGCTCTTATGTTGGTGGGGCATTTATGCCCCAGTCAGCCGAAGAGCTTTTCGATATCGTGACGTATTTTCCAGTACGCGAAGATTCAACCATACTTGGCAGAGTTCCGCAAGAAGATGAACCTGCCTGAGTTTCTCATCAGCATCGAGCGCCTGATCGAAGAATCCGAAGCCGGTCGCCGTCGGCTGGATGTCATGCGGAAAAATCTCTCCGTGGTGGCGGAAGCACACGCCAGATCCTAAGCAGCAAAAGCCACCTGGGGTTCTGGTGGATTGCTAACCTCGCTGCCACCGGAGTATCATCGGGCCTGCCATGAGCCGGGTCGTTCATTGGGCCATCGGCAAACCTGCCCAAGATCGATACACCTCAATCCCGATCTCAATACACTGCCTCTGGTACTTGTCCCAGACGAAGTGTAGAAAACGTGCAAGGCGATCCGGTTGTTGGCTTCCCGGCACTAACGCATAGGAGGCGAACATGAACTTCAGGACACCCGCGTCCTTGGGTGGAACGGCCATCATGCGCACGATTGTCTGCTGCTTAAGTATTCTCTTATTTTCAGCACCAACTTTCGGGCGGGAGATCAATGTCCTTCTTATCCATGGAAGGCTGCACAACACGCACGAACGCTACGGTCATTTCACTCATGATCAGGCTGGCGCGTGGAATGGTCTGAAGCCACTAACTACCGGGACTGTCTGGTACGTGCAGTGGGACGCCTGGAACCATTATTTTGACGACCACTCATGGCCTGGAGGAGAGGCAGTGGTTCGTGACGCAATCGATGCCAAGTGCGACGCCAATAAGGGTCAGGAGTGCTGGATTCTTTGTCACAGCGCGGGCTGTGCCGCATTCGAAGACTATCTTTCAAACTCCGATTATGCCCATAACTCGATTCTCATTGAGCACGTCATGGCTGCCGACAGCGCGGCCGGCGGATCTGAATTAGCCGATAATGGCTTGCTTCGTTGGATAGGTGGACGGACCGGACAAAGCGGCCGGCTCGATAACTCTTTGAAAACCAGCTACGCCAGAGGTGCATATAACCATAACCACATGCAGGGCGTGGTGGTGAGAGGCGTCGGAGGCGCAACCGACAATTACCCGCTCCACTTCCTTATTGCCTGTAACTTCTTCCCTAGTCAGACCGGAGGCAGGCTTAATTCGGAGTGCACTCCCTGCATTGCAGGACGGTTCGGACCCATATATCGAGAGTGCTCAGACGGTACGGTCGCTCTGCACAGTAGTGGTGCTCACAATCGGAAGGCTTCGTTCCAGGACTGCAATAGTAGAATTCCTCCTCATGACGACACCAAAGGCACATACGCGTTCCATGGTTGGTGGATCAACGATCATGTGTGCAATGGCGATTTTAGCCAGGGCTGTAGTTGGAATGGTCCCTATTCCAATAACGGGAGGAGCCTATGGAACCCGCCCTTCAAAACGTATCACGTGGACCATTCCGATGGGAAAACAGTTGTAGTTGGCGAATACACTGAAGCTCCGTTTAGCCTCTGTCCGTAGCATAGCTGCTCTGGACAACAGCTCAATGAAAAGGAATGGAGGAAAGAGACCATGCTTCGAATAGAAAAGAATACCGTAAGTCTCTTACTTACAGGAATCGCGCTCGGTTGCGGGGTAACCGGCCCGGCGTTCGGCCAAGTACAAAACCTTGACGATGCATCCGCAAGGGGCAGTCTGGCCATCTTCGCGGACTTTGCGAAATATCCACCGGAATCCAGGCCATTGAATAGCTCGAACTGGGACCTGCTGCATCCCTGGCTGACAGAGGGCTCTTTGATGTCCCTCCTTCCCGTCGCTACAGTCCGTCAACTGGAATTGCTCCAGAACTCCGGCCTCTCGGACGACGAAATAGCGCAAAGGGTGACCATGCCGTCCTCTCTCCCCAGATATCAGTTCGACGTGAACAAAACAATCCTGGCAGGCACTCAGGATACGCTCCGGGCGAAACTGACGGTGACGCCGGCAGATGAGTTGAACACACCTGTTCGCATTCATGTCGTGAAGACGGAATTGATAGGAGATGACTACTTCGGTTCTCCATCTTTGGGCAGCGTGCCGTTCTCCTGCGACTCAGCCAACGCGACATGTACGTTCGAATGGACGGCGCCTTCCGCAGACAAGAAATATTGGGGAGGATTGCAGCTCAATGTCACCTTAACCGTGGAAGGCATCGAGGACGAGTATCTGGCGCAGCAATCCTTTTATTCGTCTCCCATGGTTGCTGGTAAGTTCACCGGAAGCTTCAATGAGCATCTCGAAAATGGGTCTCTGGTGATTGATGTGGGCGTTGATGTCCAGAAGCGAATGGCCTGCTTCGTAACCGGGAATCTTTATTCCGTGGACAAGGCTGTTCCTGCCGTCTTTGTCCAACGGCGCATGATCGTGGATCCGTCCATGAAGTTCATCTCGCTTACGTTTTTCGGCAAGATATTCCGGGATTACGGATATTCGGGTGCGTTTCGCCTGCAGGACCTGAAAGCCCAATGCGAAAATCTCCCGTACCCTCCTGAATGGTTCATGGATAGTCTCGCGCATCAAGCCGAACTGCAGGCATTTCAAAATAAGCAGCCGGCGACGATGGAGCCGCCGCGAATTTATTTCGAGTACAGCGAGTACTCTTATCTGACACACGGGTACTCAAATGCCAGCTTCTCGGACGAGGAATGGCAGTCTCCGACAAAGACACGTAAGCTCGAGATGCTGAAGAAGGCTGCGGCGGATTTGGATGATCCGGCATTGCAAGTGCGCAAACACCCATAAATGTCCGGTTTGGACAGATTAACCTCAATGATGGAGCCACTGGTTGTGGTTTCGCTGGAAATCGTGAATTCTTGCTGCGTCGTCGGCGAGAACCTGCCTGTCTTGCGGTCCCAGGCGCTCGTCATTCGCCGATTTGCGTAAAGAATCGATGACGTCATTGACCGTGCCGTTGTCCCAGACGCCCTGGTCCAGCTTCGCTTGAAGCCCAGTCAATTCTTCCTTTGTTCGTTGTATACGATTCTGCTCTTTTTCGCTGGCCGCCCCGGCGGTATAGATGTGATCAAGGTCGTCGTGCACCCGTGCAAAAACATGCGCATGCCAGTGTTCACCCCGGTAATATTCATCACGGTTGTGGTACCAATCCTGTCCCGCGACCCCGAACCCAACGGACGCTAGGAAAAGCAGCGAGACTTTCGCCAACTGTTTCAATCCCATAACTTAAACTTACTTATCGCTCCTCCAAATGATCGACGGCGCAAGAGCAGGAATTGTTACTAGCATCGAACGACGACGCCTTCAAAGCTGCACATTTCTTTGGGCTCTGTCTTGCGCCTGTGCTGTGTGAAACGAAAGGCTGCGAGGGTGCGTCTCTCGCCGCAATGAAATGGCCACTCCTCCTCTTATTAACCGCGGAAGCGTGGTCGCAAGAGCCGCGATTTCAGACGCGGGCCCACGAAGTTTTGGTTCCAGTCTCAGTGATGACCAAGGGTGGTAAGCCCGTGGAAAACTTAGTTGCAAACGATTTTCTCGTTCTGAATGACGGAAAACCGCAGACAGTACGGATGATCTCGCGCGACTCTGACAGTCTTCCTATTCACGCCGTAATCGTCCTCGAAACCAACGGATCGAGCGAAGCCGCTTTAGCCAAGATCAGGAAGACGGCATCCATCGTCAGCAGTTACATTACAAACGACATGGAGACAGGAGCGCCCAGCCTTGCAGCCGTTGTGACCGCTTCGGATGAAGTACGGATCAATCAGGATTTCACGGCCGATCCCAACATCCTGGGAGACGTATTCGCAAAGCTCTCAGCAACCGGCGACTCGGACCGCCTTCTTGATGGCGTGAGTCTTGCGTGTGACCTGCTCGCCGTGAGAAGAGAGCCGGCACGCCGCGTGATCGTGCTAATAAGTGAGTCGCGCGACCGCCAGAGCAAGGCTCATTTCGCGGATGTCATTGAAAAAGCGCAGAAGCACGATGTTGTCGTCTACACACTCTCCTACTCGGCTTACGCAACTGCGTTCACGCAAAAAGCCTCAGACTGCCAACCGCCGCCAGATCAACCGGGATTATACGATCCGAACAACCAGGGAGGCATGAATCTCTTGGCCCTCGGTCTGGAGCTGGCCCGGATGGCGAAGGTGAACATCGCCGAAGCTTTGGCGCAGGCGACTGGAGGCGCTCACGACAAATTCACAACTCTTCATGGCCTTGAGACACAGTTGACTGCAATCGGAACCGAAGTTCACAACCACTATACGCTGACGTTTGTCCCACCCGAACCGCAACCGGCAGGCTACCACCGATTGTCAGTTAGCGTTCGCAAGTCTGGAGCGCTTCGTGTTCATGCGCGCGCCGGCTATTGGGCAGCAGTCGAGTAAGACATCGAAGCCTCGGTGGTTCTAATTTCCCGGCAGCTCACTTCAGGTCCGCGAGGCGCGCACCCTTTCCGAATAGTCCGTAATGCTGGCGCTATCTAGAAACTACGTCCGGATTCCTAAACCCTTGCTGATACTCGCGTTTTGCGTGACCGAAGTTCTGTCCGGATCGCTGACGACACAGGGATTAGTCAACGGGAGCTCGCCAATTCGTTCGCGTCCTGCACTTATTGGTGTTGCGCCATTGTACTCGCGCGATCTGCAAAAATCTTAGCAACGGTATAGATAGTCTGCATCGGATTCGCCCCAACTGACGTTGGAAAGACGCTTCCATCAACCACGTAGAGGTTGCGCGTTCCCCAGACATGAAAGTCTCGGCCAACGACGCTATCTGACGGACTGGCTCCCATTTTGTCGGTAGCCTGCATGTGCGCCGATGTCAGTATCGTCTCGTTCGGAATGAACTGAAGGCCCTCCGCCGCAGTTTCCGCCTCGCGAATGTTGGTCACAACAACAGACTCGACGGCATCTGCTTGCGTAGACGGGACAACCTTCTCGAACGTCGGAAGATAAACTTCGCGCGCTCCCCCCTGAAACATGACGCGAACGGCCTCCTTGATCCCTTCGCGAAAACGGGCTTTGTCTGCCGAGCAAATCTGATAATTGACTACGGGTTCTCCATCAGCGTCGACAGTGAGGCGGTTGTCCGGATTGGGCGTATCGACCAGCATGACACCAAAGCCAGCGAGATGCCGAAAGGACTCAATCATGGACAGGGTATGTTCGGGCGTGCCGGGCGACATAATAGCTACATATTCCGGTTCGGCAGCCATGGATTCGAGGGCATACCCGCGCTGTACGAGGCGATCGCCAACGTACACAGATGCTTGAGTTCCGTCGAGCGCATCGATGACGTTATCGAATTTCCCGATGATCGGCATGGAAGGGTGCAGAACGACGCCACGACCAATGTTGTCATTAGCCACCCTTGATCGAAGAAGAATGGTCGGCGATCCCAGTGCGCCGGCACACAAGATGATCGTCCGCGCGTGAATGAGTACCGTGGTGTCTGCCGGAATGCCCAGATGATTCGGATCCGGCATTGCGCCCGGTGAGGCGAACGGACTGCGCGTGCGGACTTCGATGCCGATTGCCCTCGGTGTTTGCTCTTCAGCATCGAAAAGTACACGACGAACGTCAGCATCGGGCAGCAAGAGCAGAGGGTTCTTCGTGTCCTCGAGAGCATCGAGCAGCAATTGGCTCTCGGACGAGCGTTTGTCCGTGACAGGATATGGCGACTTGCCCGGCGGATAAGTGTTGAGATCGTACAACTGCGGGTGAAGCCCTTCGCGCACCGCACCGTCCCAAAGCACCCGGTTGTTACGGTTGATCTCAAGATCGGCGACGGACCGAGTTCCGATGGCGGACCGAACCCAACGATAGGCGGCCGCCATCTGCTCGTATGTAAAGTCAGCAGTGCCAATCCGGCCCGCATTCCGCCACATATCAATATGAGTCTGAACGGCGGGCAGCGTTGGTGCGAAGCAGAGGTCGACATTGACCTGAGTTCCTCCGCCCACTGCCATACCATTGTGAATAATAATTCCTCCATCCACGCTCCTACGCGAGTCGAGCAGATCGCCGATCATCCTTGTCTGCATTGAACCGGGGACTATCAGCGAACCGCGTTCCACCAGGAGCACCCGCTTACCGCCTCGACGCAGTTCGTGTGCGAGTACCGAGCCCGCGGGCCCGCTTCCGACAATCAGGTAATCAATTGGGCCACCAACCGAAGAGACTTCGTGTGCGGCAGGATCGAAACGCAGCCGCATTGTCGGCAGCGACGGTCGATGCGCATCGATCCAGTTCCGCGGCGCAGCAAGATTCAGATCAACCCCAGCAATTCCCTCCTGCAAAGGCTCATAAGTGTGGCCAATGTAGAAGTAGCGCAAAGTCATCGCCAGGATCCGGTGTTGATTCAGATCGCAGGTCGAGAGCATGAGTAGCACATGCTGCCGTTCCACGGGTGACAGTTCGGCGAAGGACACAGAACCGCTTTTATTGAGCGCCCTCGTCATCCCGCATGACTTGCCGAAGCTGCGCAGATCTAAGAGAGGGAGCAGAAGTCGACGAAACTCCACGGAATTCGAGGCGGAGGCCCAGATGCCATCTCGGACTGAAGTGAATCGAGCTTCCAGTTCCGGATCTATCCCAGGCTGATCGACAGGGATAAACGATTCGAAAAGGGCGTTATGAACGGCATGCAGCGCATCGTCCTCATGCGCCGTAGTCCGTGCCGAGGCACAAGCTGCCAGGAGAAGAATCGCCAGACATCGGAGCCGAAACATGCTGGAAGTTTACCGTTAGTCTGCTCGAAGAGTAGCGGCTTTTCGCCTCCGTTGTTCCCGGAATCGTGAGTGGATGACGGCAACACGGAAACTACATGCCGCAAGCCTGCGTCGATCCGCTCCTACCTGAATTACGGTGTTCGCTCACGGCGCTGCGTTTTCGAGGGGGCCGGCCCGCAAAGGTCCGGCAGGTGTGTAGGTGCTGATGAGGACGCCTGAGGACACAGCGTTCGTGCTGGCCAGTACGAGTCGGCCTGGCGGGGTTCCGTCTTCAAAGAAACGTTTCCCTTTGCCCAACAGGATGGGATAGACGAATAGCAAGACCTCATCCGCAAGCCCGTGTTGGAGCAGCTTTGATGTCAGCGTTGAACTGCCCCAGAGGATCAGGCCTGGCCCGTCCATCGCCTTGATGCGCCGAACGCCCTCGACGATGTCCGGTCCAAGGCCCTCGAACGGACCCCATTCAAGACTGTCCGGTCTGTGAGTCGCGACATATTTAGTGGCCGCATTCAGGCTGTCTGCGAGCGGACCGCCCGGGGCTTTCGGCCAGAAGCCCGACCAGATATCGTAGGTGCGCCGGCCAAGCAACAGATCGAAGGGCTCGTTATGCGCCGCAAGAACCGCTTTTCCGGCAGCGGGATCGCGATACGGCACTGTCCATCCGCCGTACGGGTAGTCGCCATCTTCATTCGGGCCGCCGGGAGCCTGAATCACGCCGTCCAACGAGATATGTTCGATGATTTTAAGCTTTCTCATTCTGAGCTTCCTTTCCTGGGCCTTGCAAAGAAGTTCGGCAATCGAGTCGTGGATGAGCCCGCAGCCAGAATCATCGATTCAGTTTAGAGCAGCGATTTCGACACAAGCGGAGCCCGCAGAGTGTGATTCCTGATGCTCCAACTTGATAGGCCCCATAACGCTAGTGCTTACGAATTCCAACACATAGGAAGAAAGATGAGTCGGCCCTTGGAGCAAAAACGCATCACCCAGCATGGACCTGATGGATTACTTCCACCAGTTTCCTCGGAGGCTCGCTTTTGAGCACGAAAGCTCTTGCCCCCGCTGCCAGGGCACGCTGCTTATCGTTGTCGGAATCAAAAGTAGTCAAAAGGATGATGCGTGCTTCTGGGAATTCTGTCCGGATTGCGATGATGGCGTCGATGCCGCTCATGTCCGGAAGTCTGAGGTCCATGAGGGTGACATCGGGCTTGTGTTCACGAAAACGTTCGATCCCCTCGCGACCGTTGGATGCTTGCGCCACCATCAGCATGTCCGGCTGGTAATTGATGATCAGCGCAAGCCCTTCGCGCATGCCAGGATGATCGTCGACGCTAAGAACCCGTATTCGGTCGTTCATAATTAGCCGAGGCAGCAGAGAGTCCTCGTTGGGCGGTTTATCCAAGGGCACGCCACCCAGCTAGCTTCAGAGCGGCCCGCTTCACCACAGGGTGCCCTCCTCGCTCTCAGGAAATCGATGGACTCGGAGCGGACGATTTGGCGTATGCGATCGAGGAAGGAATAGTTAGTTCGACCTCCGTACCCGAATCAAGTCTACTCCGGACAGTCAATTTCCCTCTCGCAAGATTGGCACGTTCGCGCATGCCGGGCAAACCATAATGCCCTTCACGCCCGCCGCCATCCAGAACCTTCGGGTCGATGCCTTTTCCATTGTCCTGGACGCGCACTTGAAGCTGTTTTTTGTCGTAGCAGATTTCGATCTCAATCCGCCCCGCGCCGGAGTGCCGGAAGGCATTGCATGTGGCCTCCCTGGCGATGCGGTACACTTCGTCCCTCAGGATCGGGTGCAAATCTCGCGACTCTCCTTCCACCACCACACGAAAGTCCACGGGGTTCTGGGCATTCTGCTCGCCCGCGAGTCTTTCTCCAACCGTGGCGAGGGCACAGGCGAGGTCGTTTTGGATGACCGTCGATGAGCGCATCCCCCGCACTGCATTCCGACCCTCCTCGATGGCCTCCTGGCCCTGCTCCAGCAGGCCCTGCAGCCTCTCGCGGGCTTCGGCTGGCCGATCCAGGGTGTAGGTTAACGTATGAAACTTCATCATCACACCCTGAAAGCTCTGCAGCATCGTGTCATGCAATTCCCGCGCGATGCGCGTTCGTTCCGCGACACGCTCTTCCAGGCGAATGTTGAATTGCCGCGCCTGCTGGTACATCCGCAATCGATGGAAAGCATAGAGCAATGCCAGTAATGCGGCCACGCATGACAAACGGAACCAGGCGGTCTGGTAGTACGCCGGGGCGACGGAGAAGGCCAGGGAAGCGCCAGCTTCGTTCCATACTCCGCTGTTATTGCAAGCCATCACGCGGAAGCGGTAGCGGCGGGGAGGAAGATTGCTGTAGAAAGCCTGCCGACGAGTGCCGGCATCCTGCCAATCGCGATCCCAGCCTTCGAGCTTGTAGCGAAAGAGTACCTTCTCCGGCGCCACGAGGCTGAGCGCCGTATAGTCGATCTGCACATCGCGTACCTGCGCGGGCAGGCGTGAATTTCCATTCGCATCGGAAGTCACGTCGGTGGTCTTGTGGTCGGCGGTGATCTGCTCGATGTGCACCGGAGGACGCAGTTTGTTGAACGGAAGATGTGGCGGATCGATGAAGCTGGCGCCATCCGGACCTGGAAACCATATCCTTCCGTTCGGGGACTTCGACACACGCGGGCCCCAGCCGCCAACCGCCGGTAAAAGAGTTACGCCGTCCGAGATGTCGTAAAGCGTGGTCTGGACAATATGTTTTGGATCACTTACCCATGCGTCCAATTCCGATCGCGCAATCCGCACCAGCCCGCAGGGCATGTAGAGCCACACGGAATGGGCATTATCTTCGACCGACCAGTGCACCGTGTCGCATGGCAATCCGTTCCTGCTGGTTAGTGTCGTGATGTGGCCGTCTCTGAGGCGGCTTAACCCTCCTTCGGTGGCCGCCCACAGCGTGCCCCGCGTTGCGAAACGAAGCTCTTTGACAAGGCCTTTGCCCAGCCCGTCTGATGAGGTGTAGGAGGCGAGGATCTGCCCGTCTTTGAAGTAGGCTACGCCGCCTCGCGGGAAGCCGAACCACAGGCCGCCCTGCACTGGATCAGCCGCCATCGCGAGGGCGTAGTCCGAATGCCCCAGGCTGGACCACGAAATCCGTTCAACTTGACCGTCGCGGGCCACGCGACACAGCCCATGGTCGCGGCTGCTTATCCAAACACTTTTTTGGAGGTCCTCTGCAATGGAATATACCTCTCCACCGGGGACACCGCTGAGAGGGACAAACCGGCTCCCATTCCAGCGGACAACGCCCTTGGACGTGGTGGCCCAGATTGTGCCGGCATCGTCCTCAAAGAGCGATTCCGGTCTGTCCGGCAATCCACTGTTGCTTACGATCCGCGCCCCGTTCTTCGCAGGGCCAGGAATCAGCTCCGCCGAACTTCGCTCCTCCGGATGCGGCCAACGATAGATCGTCACCTGCCTGTCCTTCAATCGGATCACTCCGACGGGGGAGCCGAGCCAGACACTTCCGTCCCGGGCGGCGAACACTGACCATGTGCCCGCATCCAGCCCCTGCTTGGAGGACACGGTCGGTACGGCATACTCACGAAAGCGATCAAGTCCGTCCATGGTGCTTACCCAGATGTTGCCTTCTCGGTCTTCAAATATGCTCGCTACGGGATTGCCGGATAGCCCATCGGTTTGAGCAAACCAATCGGCGCGGCCCTGGTGAACGTGGATCAGGCCGCGGTCCGCTGTTCCGATCCATAGGGCTCCGTCGCCGCTGCGAAAGAGACGTGTGGGAGTGAAGTGGAAATCGATGCCGGGCAGGGCATACTTCTCGGGTTTCCCGTTTACGAGCTGTGCGAGCCCCTCGTGATGAGCCAGAACGAGCGCTCCGTCGTCACCCTCGACCGCCAGGCCAACTCCGGTGGGAGGGTTGAAGACGTCATAGTGTTGCGGCGGCCCGGGCTTCCATCGCCATACCCCATCGGCGCCGCCAACCCAGAGATTGCTCCTGCTGTCCTCGTAGACCCACTCAATACCTTTGTGGAACGGGCCGTTCTCGCCATAACACTCGATACGGCTGGAGTGAATAGCACACAGTCTCGACTGGACAGGGGCAGTCGCGAATACCGCTGCCACTGTCCATACTGTGCCCTCGTGATCTTCACGGATTGAGAAGACGGTGTCTCCGGCAAGTTCCGAATATTGGGTGAGCCTGCCGTCCTTCCAACTGGCCAGCCCTTTCCGCGTGCCAATCCAAAGTGTGCCGTCGCGCGCCGCAAAGAGGGAATAAGTCCAATCGCTGGGGAGCTGCTGGCCGCCGGGCGGATGCCACGGCACAGCGCGGACGCCGTCGAAGCGAAGCAAACCGAACAACGTGCCCAGCCAGAGATAGCCATCGGACGTCTGCGCGATGGCCCAGATGGGGCCCTTCGTAAAGCCGTCGCGAATCTTCCAGGACGTGTGCGCATACTGGCTGACGTCGAGCGATGGATCCAGCGCAGAAGCACAAGGGCAGCACGCCAGCAGGGCACCAAGTGCCACTACAGAGCGCCACTTGTCGTGCGCCCTCTTCATAGTCAAACATTCTAGCGGGAAGAGTGGGCCGCTGCTTTGCTCTTCTGGGCGTTTTCGGTCTCGCGTCGCAGACGTCCCGATCGCGAGGTAAAATTCCGCCCATCAGAGAGCACCCCCGTTCGAACTCTTCAGGTCTCTTCCCAGACGTGGCTTATGCTCGGTCGGAGAGGGTTCCTCAGCACATTCGGGCTCGCATTGCTGTTCTCGCTGGCCGCCAACTTTACGGTGAGCGCGTGTGGCCAGATGGGAGATTGCCACTATCAGCGGCTCTGTCACCGATCCGAGTGGCGTCGGTTCCTCGTACATTGGACAACGGCGGACCGGAGCGGAGCCGACTTTGCTTGCGCGCTTCTGATGCCATTCGGAAATCGGAGAAGGCGAAGCGTCTTGCTTATTCCGGATTGCCGGAGAGCCACGCGGCTAGAGTGAGGCACACGAGGATGGCTACCGAAAAGATAACCGGAACGAGGAAAAAATAACGCCAACTCAGAAAAGCGACGAAGGCAAAGCAAAGAACGAATCCCCACGCGCTAATGCGCATATTTGCAAGCGTTGCCGCTGGGAGGCTGCCGAGTTGCCACGCGACTAAAGAAGCGAGCACCATAAGCGCCGTAACGAACAAGCCAAAGCCGACGAGGAAATCCCAATAGGTGCGCTCAGAGCCATTGGCATTGAAATGGACTGATCTCATTGACTGGACCAAAGAATCTATGCCCCAGTTAGGATCGACCTGACGAAAGCCGAGCGTGTGGCCAACAGCAAAGAGGATGAGAAGGATGGAGGCGATTCTGTAGAGCCAAGAGGGTTTCATTGTCCTTGCCAAAGTAGCCAACGGGGTGCTTCCGTTTCCCAAGTCCTGCATGGTCGCTAGCCGGACAGAATACCGCCGCGCACGTCCGGTAACGCCCGAGATCGGACTTTGAGTATATAACCCACCCAAAACACACAACAGAGTCACTACATCACGATTTTTAGCCGCAATCTTGTCGAGCGCGTTGGGCGTCGCCGAGGAATCTGTTTGTCCGTCCGATGTCCTTGACGACACCGCCACGGAGAGCGGCGCTGAATCCCTCTATCTCCCATTCCGTCGGCCGTGCTCGCCTGCACCTGCCTACACGCCAAAAGCCTGCTTCAAAGCCGCCCGTGCCGGTCCGGCCGCATGGACGCCGGGCTTCGAGCCGTCTTCTCTCTCCTCTTCCGCCAGCACCCAGCCGGACCAGTTCCTGGCTTGAAGCGCACCGGCAACCTGCGCCAGCGGGAAATCGCCTTGCCCTAACGGCACCTGGCGCCCTCCCTTGAAATCGCGCAGGTGAATTCCGGTCAGCCGGGCGGCATGATCGGCGAGGAACACCGGAAGGTCCACGCCCGCGCGGAAAGCGTGCCCCGCATCCAGCAAAAACCAGACGAGCCCGGGGTCCGTCTCGGCGAACAGCGTTTCGATTTCCGGCCGCGGCCCCAGGAACTCAGCGCCATGATTGTGGTACGCGAGCTGCACTTCCAACGGCCGGAGCTGCGCCGCTACGCCGTTGAGTGCCTCTGCCGTCGCCTGCACCCCGCTCAGGATCAGGCGTTCGGCGCCTAAATCCGCTCCGGCTTGCGCTACTTTCAACGCCAAATCGACCGGGGCGACTCCACTGTGAGAGTCATACTCCTGCAAAAAAATGTGCACGCCGAAAAACGTGAGACCACGCCTCTGGACATCGAGGCGGGCTCGCTGATCTGCCAGCTGCAAAACATTCCGAAACCCGGTTTCAAATCCCTCGAAGCCAAGCTCATCGATGTCTCGAAGGCTCGTAAACAGCGTTTCTGGTTTGCTTGGATCGATAGGCCAGGCATTCGTCTGGCATCCTACCTGGATTCTTGGAGAGGTCGGCAAGCTCCCAGCATAGCCGACAAGGGGTTGAAGTCTATCGACATGGTAGACTTCGTCCAGGAATGCCTCAACCCGCGGCCCGTCTGGAGCCGAATCAATCCGGAAGCCATCAAAACGGCCGCAGCGAGTTTCTGGCTGGGCGCTGGGCCGTTCTGGCGTTCCTGGTAAGCATTACCGTCATCAATTTCATCGATCGCCAGACTCTCTCTGTCCTCGCCCCCAAAATCCGCGAGATGCTTCACCTCTCGCACGAGGCTTACGGGCGCATTGTCGCCGCCTTTCAGTTCGGCATGATGACCGGCGAATTCCCGATGGGCTGGCTCATGGATCGCTGGGGCGTTCGCCTGGGCCTGGGGTTTGCCGTTCTATGGTGGTCGATCGCCACTGGCTTGCACGGCCTCGCGCGTTCAGGCTTGAGCCTCGGGTTACTGCGCTTTTGGATGGGGACCGGCGAATGCGGAAACTTTTCCGGCGGCGTCAAGACCGTAAATGAATGGTTCCCTCGAACCGAAAGGGCGTTTGCCATTGGAATCTTCAACAGCGGAACCATGATCGGATCTATCATCGCGCCGCCCCTTGTCGTGTTCCTCGCAAGGCATTACGGCTACCGATATGCATTCCTGGTGCCTGCGCTCCTGGGCGTCTGCTGGGTGCCGCTCTGGTGGCGATTTCACCGGTCGATTTCACGCGGCGCATTGAGAAGCGGCTCAAATGAAACGGCGGTCAGGAAACAGAGCAGTGTCGAGTTGCTTCGTTATCGCCAGTCGTGGTCTATCATGGCGTGCCGCTTTCTGGTCGGCCCGGTTCTGCAGTTTTATTGGTATTGGATGCCGGACTACCTCTACACGGTTCGCGGTCTGAGCTTGCGCGACATCGGCGCATTCAGCTGGATCCCGTTTCTCATGGGCGACTTAGGGAGCGTTGCCGGCGGTTGGGCCGCGGGATTGCTTTTGAAGCGCCATTTCAGTGCGAAACGGGCGCGGCAAATCACCATGTACTCCGGCGCTATTCTCTGCCTGGCGAGTTTCGCGGTTTATTTCGTCCCGACGGTTGCGCAAGCTCTCGCCGTCATTGGCATCGTCCTGTTTGGACACACCTTTCTGTCCGCTAACATGTTTGCCGCCGTCACTGACATGTTTCCCGATGAGTCGGTCGGTCGCGCCACCGGGCTTCACGGGCTGTGCGGCGGGCTCTCCGGATTGCTGTTTCCTTTGTTGACCGGATTTCTCGTAGATCGATTTTCTTATTCGCCGGTCTTTGCGCTCGCCGCAGTCATGCCTCTTGCTGGTACGATTGCACTTTTCGCCGTGAGCAAGGGACTTCAGCCCGTTTCTTTTCGCCAACAATGATTCTTTGAGAGGCTCAACCCACTATCAATGAAACTCTTCTGGTTTATTCCCACGCAGGGCGACGGCCGCTATCTGGGCACTACTCATCTCATGCGCCAGACCGACCATGGTTACTTGAAGCAGATCGCTCAAGCCGTTGACCGGCTCGGCTATGAAGGCGTCCTGCTTCCCACCGGTAATTCGTGCGAAGACGCCTGGGTGGTTGCCTCCACGCTGGTGCCGGTAACTACGCGTTTGAAGTTCCTGGTAGCCGTTCGTCCCGCAGTCATGTCACCCACTCTCGCGGCGCGAATGGCAGCCACGTTTGACCGCTTTTCCGACGGCCGGCTGCTTATCAATGTGGTCACCGGCGGAGATCCTGACGAAGCCAAAGGCGACGGCATCTTCCTTTCGCATGATGAGCGCTACGAAGTCACCGATGAATTTCTGACCGTATGGCGCGGCTCCATTTCGGGGGAACCGACCACCTTCAAAGGCAAGCATGTCCACGTGGAAGGCGCCAAGGTCATCTACCCGCCGCTGCAACGGCCGCATCCGCCGTTGTATTTCGGCGGTTCTTCAAAAGCCGCCATCGAACTGGCCGCCCGGCAGGTCGACGTTTATCTGACTTGGGGGGAGCCGCCTGCGCTGGTCGCGGAGAAGATTCAATCCGTCCGGCAGAAAGCCGCGGAGGCTGGCCGCACGGTGCGGTTCGGCATTCGCCTGCACGTGATTGTGCGTGAGACCAACGAAGAAGCCTGGCAGGCGGCAAACGAGCTTATCAAGTACGTAGATGAGGAGACCATTGCCCGATCGCAGCGGGCGCTTGCTCGACTCGATTCCGAAGGACAGCGCCGGATGGTGGCCCTGCACCAGGGAGATCGGGCGAACCTCGAGATTAGCCCCAACCTTTGGGCCGGCGTCGGTCTTGTCCGAGGCGGCGCGGGAACCGCACTAGTAGGCGATCCCGAAACCGTCGCGAAGCGCTTTTTGGAATACGCCGACCTCGGAATCGAGACCTTCATCCTGTCCGGCTATCCGCATCTCGAAGAGTCGTACCGCGTCGCGGAGCTCCTCTTTCCGTTGCTGCCCATCTCTAACTCCGAGCCGTCCGATGTCGTAAGCTCCGGCCGCACGGCAGCCGAAGTGGTTGGCAATGAATTCCGCGTCGTAAAGTAGAGACCGGCAGGCGGCCTCAATTTTCAATGCGGAGAGTTTCGGCCGGTTGTGTTTCGAGCGCATCCATCACCGGTATAGCCGTTGCCGCCGCGGCGATTACTAGGACGAAGATTGCCGCTGCCGCGAAGGATTCCGGATCGGTGGCGGAAATTCCATAAAGGAGGGATCGAATAGCGGGCCCGGTGATCAGGGCCGCTGCCAGTCCCAGGGCGATGCCGGCCGCCGTTATGATGAGCGTCTGTCGCGCGATCAATCGCGCCACGTTCGATCGCTGTGCGCCCAGAGCCATGCGAATGCCAATCTCGCGGCGTCTTTGTGTGACAGCATAGGCCAGCAATCCGTATACGCCAATACCCGCCAGCAGCGTTGCGATGCCACCAAAGAGTGACGCTAGCAGCGCGGTGATTCGCTCCGGGGCCGTGCTCTCGTCCACCTCGTGAGCCAGCGTGTTTACTTCAAGAAAAGGCAATCCGTGGGCGACTGACGCGGTTGCGCGGCGCACCGGCTCGATGATCTCTTCCGGACGCGTGCGGGTGCGAACGTACAGTACGAACGAATCGAAATCCGTCTCCAGCGCAAAGAACATGGGCCGGACCGGCTCTTTCAGAGATCTGTACTTGGCGTCGCTTACTACGCCTGCGATTTCGAAACGAGCCTTGGCTACGCTTCCTTCCGTGGCCCAACCGAACTGCTTTGAGAGTGGGTCTACACCCGGGAACAAACGCCGAACGAAGGCTTCGTTCACCACCGCCTTTATCGGAGCCGGCTGTTTCGGCTTCGGAACATCGGAAGGCCTGAAATCACGCCCGGCCAGAATATGCACGCCCATACTGCTGAAGTAATCCGGGGAGACATAATTCACAGCGCACTCCATAAAATCGGCTCTGCCAACGCGTTGGCCTGCCGGTACAATGCTGGCGAACATTCCATGACCGCGCATCACGCCGATCGAAGAAGTAGCCACCGAAACCACGCCGGGTATTTCGCGAATGCGATTCATCAGCGCATCTAGGATTTCTGGCGCTTGTTTGTACCCTTCAAGATCGCAGGCAAATGTCGCTATCGAGTCGCGAGAGAAGCCGGAAGGTGTGTCGCGCAACTGTTGAAAGCTGCGCACCAGCAAGCCCGCGCTTACGAGCAGGAACGTGCACAGCGCCATCTGCAAAACAATTAAGGCCTGGCGCCCGCGCAAGCTTCTGCTGGACCGCACGGTTCGCAGGAGGCTGTCAATACTCAGCCGCATTGTCGTCAAGGCCGGGCTCACCGTAACACTGATCGTCGTGAGCGTCGACAATGCGAGAACAAACCAGAGCACTCGCGCGTTAAGGTTCGTGTCAATCGACAGCGGCATGATTGAGGTCGAAATGTCTCGCAGCGGCGGCAGCAGATGCAGCGCCAGGGGCGTTGCTATCATCGCGATCAGCAGTCCGCCGATTCCTCCCGACACAGAAAGCAACAGGCTCTCCGTCACCATTTGCCGCGCTAACCGCAGCGGAGTTCCGCCAACGGCGAGTCGGACCGCCATTTCCTGCCGCCGTGTCGCGGCGCGCGCAAGCAGAAGGCCCGCCACGTTGAGCGTAACAATAAGCGCCAGCAGGCTGACCGAAGCCATCAATAATTTGAAGACATCGGCGAAGGTCTCGCGCAGAATGGACGTGCCGCGTTCCAGTGAATCAAGTCGCATCCCGCGCTTGAGCAGCGCTGCCACGGTTTCTGGTGACTCTTTTTCGACGTTCCGATAGTAATCAGACATTGTCGACTGCCAGATCGACAGACACTCGGCTTGGGCGTTTGCTCGCGTGAACCCGGGCTTGAGCCGGCCTGCGAGTTCAAAAACGGCAAATTCTATTTTGTAGTCCGAGATGAGGGAGAACGCCTGCAAAGGAATCCGCAGATCGGGCGTCGTATCTGCCGAAAGCCCGTTAAATTCTCGCGGCATCACGCCGACAACAGCGAACCGGTGGCCATTGATGTCGAGCGTTTGGCCGCGCACAGCGGCAGGATCGCCGCGAAAACGCCGGCGCCAGAAGTTGTAGCTCAAGACCGCGGGTGGCGTGCCCGAATTCCGCGTCGCATCATCCGGCATCAAGATTCGCCCAAGCAACGCACGGACCCCCAAAGCCCGAAAGAATTCCGGCGTCACCGCACGTACCGTAATCTCCTCTGCCGGCTCAGGCGCAGTCATTCTGAAGTGCGTGTCCTCGCCCGTTTCGCCGAATATCGTAAGTGTCTTGGAGTGGTCCCCTAGCGCTCGATAATACGCATACGGGAACTCGCTTCTGATGCCGAGTCTCGGCAGTTGCTGCACCATCCTTACCAACTGTTCGGGATGGCTAACCGGCAACGGACTCAGCAAAACAGCGTCAAACAAGCTGAACATGGTCGCGCACATGCCGATGCCTACGGCGAGCAGTGCAACAATCAACGTGGTCGAACCAGAGTTTCTCGCCGACATGCGCAGCGCGAACCGAAGATCGTTCACGAAGGCATTTTAGAAGGCTCTGCGTGTGATAAAAGCGCTCCGCCGAAATCAGGCCTCGCCGGCATTCCCGCCCCCGTATCAGAAGAACAGCTTCAGCGCAAACTGCAGCACTCGCGGATCAGCCGCGCTCGTAATCCTCCCAAACGTCACCCCTGCCGAGACCGTCGCATTCGGATTGTTGAAATTCGCGCGGTTTTCGATGTTGAACGCTTCCGCCCGGAACTGCAACCGCAATCTCTCGGCAAACAGGAAGTTCTTGAATATGGAGGCATCGAAGTCAAAGAAAGCGGGTCCGCGCAGGCTGTTGCGGCCTATGTCGCCGAAAGTTCCAAGAATCGCCTGTGTGAAAGCGGCCGTGTTGAAGTACTCCTGTACCTGGCTCGCTCCCGCCGGTCGGGCCGGGCTCCCCACAATGTCGGCATAGTCATTGCCGATCCCCGATCTCGATCGATCCGTGCCGCTCACCACCGTAAAGGGCAACCCGCTGTAGAGGCTTGCGATGGCATTCACCTGCCAATCGTTGAACACCACATTGCGGAAGCCGGTCACGCCGAAGTGCGGCAGCGTGTAAACCAGGGACGTAACAAACCGGAACTCCTGGTCAAAGTCGGCTGGTCCCCGCGCGCTGGAGAAATTGAATGGATTCGGAGGTCCCGGGTTGCCCTCGGTAGCGCTCGAAGTATCATCAATCGTCTTGCCCCAGGTGAAGTTCGACAACAGAGTCAACCCGTTGCTCACTCGTTTGGTCGCGTTGATCTGCAGCGACTCGAACTCTTCATACACATAAGAGCTGGCGAGTTCCATTGCCGCGAGCCCCGGATAAAGCCTCCGGGAGTTCTCGTTGGCAACCGTGGCTCCTGGTCCGAAAATCGCCGGATTGAACTGCCGCGAGCCCATAATATTCACTGCGTGGTTCCCGACGTATGCGACCGAGACTGCCGTATTCCCGGCAAACTGGTGCTCCAATGTAAAGTTCCAGTTCTGCGTATAACCGACCCTGGAAGCCGGATCGAGCGTGCCGCCGGACACCGGCAGCAAGAACGTGTATGTCGCGAATTCGCTCGGAGCGATATGAGCGCGCGGAAAGGGAGTTCCACCTGGGTATCCCTGATACGGATTGGTGAAGCTTTGCGGGGCTGGAATACTCAAGTAGAGGTCAGTGGGCTGCGTGGCATCCGTCCGCTGATACAAGAGACCTTCGGGAAAACTGTAGAAGATTCCGTAAGCTGCCCGAACTACTGTCCTCTGATCGCCGCCAACGTTCCAGGCAAAGCCTACTCTCGGCGCAAAGTCCTTCCAGTTCTGCTTGAACACCGATTCGGAGATGCCTTGGTCGCCTGGAAATAGCAGGCCCAGCGGCGCATTGGGCGCCACTGTCGATTGCTGTCCCGGCACAAAGGCAGTCAATGCGTTGTTGTGATCGATCGGTGGAAGCCAGGGCTCCCAGCGGAATCCGAGATTCAACGTGAGCTGGCGGTTCACTTTCCAGTCATCCTGCACATAAAGAGAAGGCCTGGATTCACGGAGGTAGAACGTGCGCCCGTTGTCCTGGAAGAACTGCGACTCGTAGCCCAGATAGAAATCAGTCAGGGCCGAACCGCTTACCTGCCCGTTGAACGTGTTGTCGCCGGGTGTGTACGAATAGTCATTCGCATCGATGCGGGTTCTTTCAAACCCGCCGCCGAAGTTGATGCTGTGGGCGCCCCAGATCTTCACCGCCTGCGCCCTGTACTCGAAGGTGGTCGGATCCTGTCGCAATGCCCCACCCGAGAAAATGTTTACAAATCCGGAAATGTTTAGGCGGATGCCGGGAAAGATGGGAACCGCCGTTCCCAGCGGCACCTGCTGTCCGAAGCTCTGCAGGGATTGCAGGCCGGGGTCGGTCGGTATCTGCGTCCTTGCGAACCGCCCGGCGCTGGCATAAAAGGTCGCGGTCAGTGACGGATCGAACACATGCGTCTCGTTCAAAACGAGCGTTTGATTTCGGAAGAGGTTCTCTGCATAGAAGCCGGTAGGGGCGTTGAACGGCCTTTGAAAATTGTCCTCGTCATAGAAGTACCGGACGCTCAAGTGATCCTTGTCCGAAAAGACCTGATCTATCTTTGCCAAATACTGCGTGTCATCAAGGTTCTGGTTCGCGGCGGAAATGTACTGCGTCCCGCTGTTCGGCAGTGGGAGCAGCGCGTTCGCAACTGCTACCGAAACAGGATTGAACATGTTGGTCGGAATGATGTTTCCCGGAAAGGGCTTGCCGGTTGTCGGATTTATGATCGTGGTCCGCAGCGAGGAAAAGTTACCATTCCTCTCGGCCTCGGTTGGGGTGGTGATGGAGATCGGACTCGGCGCCGACCGGCGCTGCGTATCCTGCGCGGCAAAGAAGAAGAAAGTCTTGTTCTTCTTAATCGGTCCGCCAACCGTGCCGCCAAACTGGTTCAGCTTGAAAGGCGGCTTGGTGATGTTAAAGAAATTGCGCGCGTTCAAATCGGTATTCCGCAGGAACTCGAACGCGGTCCCGTGGATCTCGTTCGTACCCGAACGCGTTGACAACTGCACTAACGCGCCCGCTCCGCCATACTCCGCGCCATAATTCGACGATTGAATCGTGAACTCCTGAAGGGCATCGGGAGCCGGCATGACCGGAACCGAGTCAAAGAACCTATTGGTGTAATTGGTTCCATCCAACTGAAAGTTATTCTGCGTGGCGCGCAGTCCGTTCACTGACAGCCCCGTATTGTCCTGCTGGCCGGATTCGGTGCCGACGTTCGTCAGCACCGTTCCCGGCGTCAGCGTCGTCAATTGCAAGGCATTCCGGCCATTCAGCGGAAGATCCTGCATCTGCTTCTGATTCACCGAGGTCTGGATACTTGAAGAGTCCGTTTGCACAAGCGGCGCCGATTCCGAAACCTCAACCGTTTGGGAGGCATTACCCACCGGCAGCGAGAAGTTCACTTCGAGAGCCTGTCCGGTAAGCAGCGACACCCCCTCCCGCCGCTGTGTCTCGAATCCCGGCGCGTTTGCTGCGAGCGTGTAATTGCCGATCGGTAGATCCGGCAACGCGAAAATGCCCTGCTGATTCGTCTGCGTCGTGCGCGTTTCTCCGGTTTGACTGTTTATGGACACTACCGTCGCAAGCGGAATCACGGCCCCGGTTGGGTCCGCCACAGTACCCGCGATTCGGCCTGTTGATTGCCCGAATAGGGTTGCCACGAAGAAAACGGGGAGAAGCGTTAGAGGAATGAGCCGCATATCTGAAAAACCCTGTATTCCTATCAGGATTGTCCAGGTCAGCTAGTTTGTCAATTATTTCGATCGAGATTAATCAGATTCATGGGGAAGTTCGTTTCGCAAAATGACCGCTACGCAGAGTACGTTCGGACAAAGTCTATGTTTTGCTGGGTCGCCAGGACGCACTGCTCAGGGTTTTGGTGTTTCGTTTCAAAGACATACCAGCCTTGATAGCTGATCCGCTGCAAGGCGCGTAACGCGGCCGGCCAGTTGACCTTTGCCGGTTCAGACAGCAGCCGGTCCTCGTTCTTGAGATGAATCTGAACGATACGTTGACCGAGCAATTGGATCCCCGGCACGCTCTGGCCCGGGTACGCCAGCTCCTTGTTCGTGGCGTCGTAGTAAATCCTCACCGCCGAGCGGTTCACGAGATCAACAAATTTCTTGTCGTCCGCCGGAGTGAGGGACGTCTCGAGCCCCAGCGCTACGCCCGCGTCTGCCGCTTCGGATGAGACATTTTGCAGAAGGTCGACCACCGGACCGTAAGAGCTCTCGTCGCTCATGTTCGGGCAGTTCGCATCGAACAGGGCGACCAGAATCACGCTGGCGCCCAGCAGCTCCGCCGCCCGGATGGCCCGCTGAATGGTCTGCCTGGCGGACCCGATGTTGAATATCGATTCGCCGTGCGACCAGATTCCGGCAATAGACGGAACCTGCACGGCCCAGCGGTTTGCTTCTCTCTTGTATGCCAGCGTCGTTTCGTGGTCTGAAAGATCCTGGCCCTTCCAGATCATTTGCAGCTCAACGCCCGAGAGGCCGCGAATACGACGGGCGATTTCGAAGACAATCGGTCCGGTCTGCTCCACCATGTTCGCCTGGCGATGCCCGAACTTCAGGGGAATTGCGCCCCCTTCGCTGGCACTCGCAACAAGCGGCAGCGAGAAAGCAGCCGCGGACAGCGAGCAAAACCGCCGCCGCGAGACCATGAGTTTGCTCTCAGGCGCCGCAGGCCGATACATAGCTCGATGGCACGTGTCCGCCCTTGTTGAGTTCCTGCTCGCCGGCTTGGGTTGAGTAGTAGATCTTTGCCGTCCAGTTCTTCGCGAGATGAACAAACTCTTTTCCCGGCCGAAGTTCCGGATCAGGACTGTCGTATAGGCGTGTCAGAATCTGCATCTGTTCTGACGCGGGAACATCTTTAAACGGCTTTGCCGCAGATTGCAGGCAGTAACCATCCAGCCACCAAAGCCCCTGGAGAAAATCAGTTCGCGCAGCTTCGGGAGACGCGGACAGGATCTTATCGAGGTGTTGATGCACCAGCGCGTCACGTGCGCCGGGTGTGTCCGTCTTTGGAATGATGAGTTCCGCCAGAACAGCCACCGTCTCGAGTTCGTGCGGATCGAAAACTTGCGGCTGCCACGAGGGCGCCGGAGCTTCAGGCTGCGCGGCGGCCTGTTCGGCGTGCGAGTGCGGCCTTGCAAGCGAAGCGGCTGCCAAACCTGTTGTGAACGCGCGTCTCGACAAGCTCATGTTGGTATCCCCTCCCAGCGGCGCGAATGCGCCGATTGCAGAACTGCGTCGAGTACTTCCTGCACCCGCAGCCCGTCTTCAAAATTTGGATGAAACTGCTCGTCTCGGGACAGACTGAAGAGAAAATCGGCCAGCGCCGCAATAAATGTATGCTCGTAGCCGATGATATGTCCCGGCCGCCAGAAATTCGTTCCGTAAGGATGCTGCGCGTCTGTGACGAGCAAACTCCGTACGCCCTGAAGCGGCGCGCCGTCCGTTGCATCGAAGAACTCGAGCTTGTTCATGTCTTCGAGATGGAAGCGCAGCATTCCCTTCGCGCCTTGCACCTCGAAGCTGTTTCCGTTGCGCGAACCAACGCCGAAGCGCGTCGCTTCAAGCGTTCCGATGCTCCCGTTAGCAAAGGTCGCGAGCGATTCAACCGCATCTTCCACCGCTCTGCCTGGCGCAAACGTCCGCGTAAGCGCAGTCACCTGCTCGATGGCGCCGTTCAAGTAGAGCGCGAGATCCACCGCGTGCGACAAGAGGTCGCCCACAACTCCATGTCCAGCCTGTTCCGGATCCATCTTCCAGGTCAGCGGCCGGTTCGTATCGGTTCCCCACTGCTGCTGATACGTTCCCCGATAGTGAAAGACCTGGCCGACACGTCCTTCGTCTATGAGCCTCTTGGCATAGGCAATCGCGGGAACTCGCCGGTAGTTAAACCAGACCATCGTCGGCACGTTTCGCGCCGCCTCCACCATTGCCTTTGCCTCTTTCACTGTGTTGGCGAGCGGTTTCTCACACAGCACAATTTTTCCGGCTCGCGCAGCGGCGATGGCGGCTTCGGAATGAAGGTGGTTGGGCAAGGCGATGTCGATCAAATCGATATCAGGACGCTCCACCACTTGCCGCCAGTCGGTTGCGGTCTGCTCCCAGCCCCACGCCGCTGCCGAACGTTCGAGCGCCTGCTGATCGCGGCCGCACAGCACGCTCAGCCGCAAACGGAAGGGAACATCGAAAAACCGGCTCACCTGGGCAAAGGCGTTGGAGTGCGCCTTGCCCATGAAACCTTGTCCGAGCAACGCAACGCGAAGCTCCCGCCGCGGATCGCTCATACCAGTTTCTTCGCGTATTCGTTCGTGATGTAGTCACACGCCCGAACCGTGATGGCCATCATCGTGAGAGTCGGATTTTGACAGCCATTCGTGACGAAACAGGAGCCGTCCGTCACAAAAAGATTTTCGACGTCGTGGGCCTGGTTGTAACGATTCAGCACGCTCGTGCGCCGATCATCGCCCATGCGCGCGCCGCCGCTTTCGTGAATGGCCGCTCCCGGCTTCGAGCGTTCGTCATACAGCCGGATGTTCTCGGCGCCGGCAGCCTTCAGCATGGCCATTGCCTCCTGCTGCCCATCGGCAAACATTCTGAGCTCGTTATCGCTCCAGGACATGTTCATCTTCAGGATGGGAACGCCCCAGGCATCGGTTCGCGAACGATCGATCTCCACGCGGTTTTCCTTGCGCGCCAGGCACTCGGTATACAAGTTGAGCCGCATCCCCCAGTGACCGCTGCGAACCGCGTCCTTATACTGCGCGCCAAGCCCGGGTGCGCCGAAATCAAAAGAAGGCGTACAGCCGCCCTGGTATCCATAGCCGCGGATGAAGCCGTTCGTTTCCTTCTCGGTGACGTTGCGGAAGCGCGGGATGTAGATTCCGTTGGGCCGGGCGGGCGCGCCGCTCCATGGCCGCGCCTCACCGGCAGGAATGAATCCATCTGCGCCGCCGCGAAACATGTTGTCCAAAATGTAGTGTCCCAGCGCGCCGCTCGAATTGCAGATGCCGGAATTCAACATCAAACGTACGGATTCAAGCGACGACGCACAGAGGACAACCAGTTTGCCGCGGACTTCGTTCAGCGTACGACGATTGGCATCGATGTACGCAACACCAGCAGCCTTCCCGTCCTTCATCAGAATGCGCGCGGCGACCGCCTCGGTGATAATCGTTAACCGCCCCGTCTTTTCCGCATCGGCAAGTGTCGTTGCAGGACTGTTGAAGTACGACCTGGTGATGCAGCCGCGGTAGCAAGGGCCACAGTAGTGGCAGGCCGGGCGGCCATTGTGCGGCTTCGTGAGGATGGCGGCGCGCCCGATCGTAACCCTTCTGCCAAACTGACGTTCCACCTCCTTCTTGAAGACCTTTTCGCCGCAGGTGAATTCCATGGGCGGTAAGAACGGTCCGTCAGGAAGCTGCGGCAAACCTTCGCGCTGGCCGCTGACGCCTATGTAGCTTTCGACTGTATCGTAGTAAGGCGCCAGGTCGGCATAGCTGATGGGCCAGTTTTCACCGTAACCATCGTGGGACGCGGCCTTGAAATCAAGGTCGCTCATACGATACACCTGCCGTCCCCAACTGAGGGTCCGGCCCCCGAGCACCCGCATCCGAATCCAGGTGAATGGCTTCTCCTGCGTGTACGGATTCTCGTGATCGTCCACGAACCACTTGTAGTTGTATTCGGTACACGACGGACAGGTGCTCTGTATGGGCCGCGTTTCGGATACCAGGGGTGAGTGACCGAGGTAAGGAAGCTGCCACGCGGGTTTGTGTTCGGTGAATTCGCTGGGGTCGATGCGCCGGCCGGCTTCGACCAAGGCTACCTGCATTCCCGCCTCGCTGAGCAATTTTGCCGCCCACCCGCCGGTTGCACCCGAGCCCACGATCACTGCGTCGTAGACAGATCCTGGCTTTTGAATAAACATGAGGTGTCAGAGAAAACGCCGCGTTGTCGATAGGCAATGCGACGGTTCCATTTTGGCATGGAGCCGGATTCCCTCGTTCTGACGCTTCTAGCGATGCGCTTCCAAATCCAAGTCAACACGCAATCACGTATATTAGACAGATCTCAATACTGAAAAACACGCTGTGTATGTAATGACTGCTCGCCAACGGATCTTTGTAACCGGCGGAACAGGTTATGTCGGCAGCCGGGTGATTCCGGCTCTGTATGCAGAAGGTCATGAGGTGGTTGCGCTCTTCCGCTCTTCGTCCCGATCAAAAGTGCCATCCTCATGCATTCCGGCGGAGGGCAACGCGCTCGCCGGAGATTCGTACCGCCATCACGTGCGAGGGGCGGACACGTTCCTTCATCTCGTGGGAGTGTCGCATCCAAGCCCGGCTAAAGCGCGCGAGTTCATGGAGATTGACCTGAAGGCTGGGCTGGAAGCAATTAGAGTCGCGCGTGAAAGCAACGTCAATCATTTTGTTTTTATGAGCGTTGCGCATCCTGCGCCGGTAATGCAGGCGTACATCCAGGCGCGTGTAGAGTGCGAGCAAGCGATCGTGGCGAGTCACCTGAACTCGACCATCCTGCGGCCCTGGTACATTCTCGGGCCTGGTCATCGTTGGCCGTACGTCCTGCTTCCGTTCTATAAAGCAGGCGAACTCTTCCCAAAGACTCGCGACGGCGCCTTGCGGTTGGGTTTATTGAGCATCCACGAGATAGTCAACGGGTTAGTGCATGTGATTGCAAACCCCTCCCACGGGGTGCGCGTTCTCGAAACACAGGACATCCGCAGACTCCAATGACAAACGACGCCATCTCGTACCCGATGGTCGATTCGCCGGTCACTTACTCAACATTGCAAAACCATACAGCGTGTCCCCGGCGCCGACGACTAAGTACTGTGCTCCATCCAGTTCGTACGTCATCGGTCCGTTGCTGACTGCTTCGCCCAGGTTGGCGTGCCATAAGGGCTCGCCGGTCTTAGCGTTGAGCGCCACCAGATTATTGGAAGGGTCGCCTGCAAAGACGAGATTACCGGCCGTGCTCAAGACACCGGAACGGATGCCACTTCCCTCCCATTTGTGGCTCCAACAAATTTTGCCAGTCTTGTAATCGAGTGCCTGCAGCATGGATTCGCCCCAACCCCCGCGGTCATTCCCGCCCCATCCTTCGGGTTTGTCACCTGTATCGAAAATGTAGTACTCACTGAATGCTCGCGTTGCATTCACGTAGAACAGTCCGGTCTGCGGACTGAAGCTCGGAGGAGGCCAATTCACCGCGCCCCCCTGATTCGGGGAGACCAGAGCACCATCGATTTGAGGCTCCTTCGCGGGATTCGGAATCGGCTGCCCTCTGGAGTCGACGCCCTTCGCCCAATTCGTCTTCACAAACTCCGAACTTACGATGTTTTTCCCATTTGTCCGGTCGAGAACAAAGAACTTGCCGTTCCGGCTTGCTTGAGCCAGCAGCTTTCGCGGCTTGCCGTCGATCTCTCCGTCGAACAATACCGGCGTCTGCACAGCATCCCAATCATGCGTGTCGTGGGGCGAGCATTGAAAATACCAAACCATTTTCCCGGTATCAGCATCCAGCGCCACAATCGACTCAGTGAAAAGATCACTCCCATTGCGCGCCTTACCCGCAATCACCGGCTGAGGGTTACCTGTCCCGACATAGATCAAATTCAGTTCCGGATCGTATGTGCTTGGAACCCACGTCATGCCGCCGCCATGTTTCATGGCATCGACGTTTGGCCACGTCTCAGAACCTGGATCTCCTTTTTTCTGGGGCACGGTGTACCAACGCCATTGCAGGTCTCCGGTTTCGGGATCACGAGATTCCAGATATCCCGGGATGTCGAGATCGTCACCGCTTACGCCCACAAGCACGTGATTCTTGATGACGATTGGCGCGACGCTGGCGTAATAGTACTGGTCCATATCACAGACCTGCTTACTCCAGCGTTCCTTGCCGTCTTTCAAATTCAAAGAAACCAAATGGCAATCCGGAGTCTCGAAGTACAGCCAACCCTCATAAATGCCGACACCGCGATTTCCAAGGTGAATGCCGCCTTTCGATTTCCACTCGTACTGCCAGACTTCGCGTCCGGTCCGTGCATCAACAGCCCATACATGGTCGGGAATGGTGAAGTATAAGATTCCGCCAACCAGCAGCGGCGTCGACTTGATCGCCCCTCCGAGAGTGCCCGCACCCGCTCCAATTCGATAGACCCAGGCGAGACTCAACGAATCTATATTCGACGAATTGATCTTCGAAAGCGTACTGAAGCGCCGCCCCGAGTAATCACCGTTGTAGGTCGGCCAGGTATCCGTGGCCGGCTGCTGCAGCTTTGCGGGATTCAGGAACTGGCCGAACACTGCGGTAGCCGCCAGCGAAAAACCTAGAAAAGTTCGAAGCAGTCTCATTTCAGTGTCTCCAGGTAGGCGACCATATCGTGTATGTCTTTGTCCGTGTACTTGTCGAGCAGTTCGGCATGCGCTGCATACGGATCGTTTTTCTCCACTTTCACGGCCGGAGTCCGCTTCCAGGAACGATATTCGCCCGAGGCATCGCGCAAGGAAACGTTGAAATCGTCGATCTGATCAAGCACGCCCGACACGGCCGGCCCGCCGGCAACTGTGACCGTCACCGTTACGGGCTTTGGGGGAGTGGCATTGCCGCGATTGAAACCTCCCGTTCGAGGAAAAAGGAATCGCTGCTGCAGAGTTGGCGGATCGTACTTCGCCGCGACTCCGGCGAGATCGCCGGTGGGAGAGTGACAGGCATTGCATCCGCCGGCTCCCATGAAATACGCTTCCCCGGCCTTGGGATCGCCCGTCAGCACGTTCAGGACTTTTGAATAAGGGCCGCTTCGCAGTGTGTCGTCCACCTGCTGGTGCAGGAAATGAGACAGATCCTTAATCTGCTCATCGGTGAGACTGGTACCGGCTGTACCTCCCGGCGCGGGATGGCCCTGGTGCAGGAACGGTCCGATGGTGCTTCCATAGCGGTCATGCAGCACGGTGACGGAACGCACCAGATCGGGCCCGTTGTCGCTGCCTCTCGCCAGCGGCCCGTGACAAGTGACGCACTGCGCGGAGTACAACGCCTTGCCCCGGGCCGCGGCCGCGGAATCCACAATCTGCTTGTCGTCCGGCCCCATTGTGAATCCGCCGAGAGCCTTTCCGGCTGCAGGCGCGGCGCCTTCCTTTGGAGGCAGGTTCGTGGCGAGATAATCCACGACTTCAGCGAACTGGCTCTGCGTGCCTTTCGCTCCACGGCTGATCATTCCGGAAACAAGCTCGCTCCATTGCTCTCGCGTCATTCCTCTGCCGAGAACAATCTGCGCGCTGTGACACGAGCCGCAAATCTTCTGGAAAGTTTCCTTCCCTGGAGCATCGGGAAGTTGTTGCTTAGCCGAGCCGGCAGCCGGCGGCCGGGCGACTGGTGCTTGAGCCGTCACGCAGCCCGCCATAGCGGTAACCAGTGCGATGCTCAGCAAGCACCTTCTTCGTGTAGTGGCCATCGTCGAAAATACTTAGCGTTAGTGTTTCACACCGGCTTATAGAAATCTCAGACAAGCGACAAGGCAAACGTAGTAGTCTGTCTAGAACGAAGGATAAAACTTCTCTGATGACACGAAGGACCGCTCTTCAAGTGGGGGCTGCTTCCATGATTGCTGGCGATATAAAGACTGCTTCTGCCCAACAAAAGGGCAGGCTGAAACAGTCCGTTGCACGCTGGTGCTACCCGACGACGAGCCTGGACGAGTTATGCCGCAATGGCGCCGAAATGGGCCTGAGCGGGATCGATCTCGTGAAGGACGATGAATGGCCGACTATCCGAAAATACGGCCTGGTTCCGTCCATGATCTATGCCGCCGGTACCATCCCGGATGGCTGGAATCGCAAAGAGAACCACGATCAGTTGGAAAAGGACATGCGGGCGGGAATCGAACGCGCAGCGGCAGCAAAGCTTCCCAACGTCATTACGTTCTCCGGCAATCGCCGGGGCCAGCCGGACGAAGAAGGCAAAGAGAATTGTATTCTCGGCCTGCGGCGCGTTAAGAAAATGGCCGAAGACAATGGCGTAACGATTTGCCTGGAGCTCCTAAACAGTAAAGTCAATCATCCGGACTATCAGTGCGACCACACTGCGTGGGGAGTAGCCGTAATGAAGGGCGTGGACTCGCCGCGAGTCAAGTTGCTTTACGACATCTATCACATGCAGATCATGGAAGGCGATATCATCCGGACTGTTACGGAAAATATTCAATACATCGGTCACTTCCATACGGGAGGAGTGCCGGGCCGTCACGAACTGGATGACACGCAGGAGCTGCAGTGGCGGACGATTGCGAAAGCGATTGCGGATCTTAATTTCCAAGGCTTCTTCGCGCACGAGTTTGTGCCGACAAAGGATCCGATGACCTCTTTGCGCGCTGCGGTAACGCTCTGCACGGTGTAGCGCTCAAGTCTCGACGGGCTCAGAAGATCGAAGCGCCTGAAGAATAGAAGAGTACGCATATCTCTCGGCATACTGCGAGAGTGTGCGGCCCAATGCTCCATTCTGCCCGGAGATGCGGTCAATGACAACAGCTACCCGCTCGATGTCTAGGGTAATGACCGCGTCCGCAAGCTCCTTGCGGAGCTCCATGGGCAAGCCCGCTAGCGCTTCCAGCCCAAGCGCTCCGGCGGTCTTTTGAGTTGAGGCTGTCTGATACGTATAACGCACGCCGAGGCGGCGCGCGAGGCAATCGAAAATCTCTTCGGCTCGAAATGGTTTGCTCACGAAGTCGTCTACACCTGCCGCCAATGCTTCGGCGCGATATTCAGTAAAGGCGAAGGCGGAGAGGATCACAATCTTCACATCCCGGCCGCCGTCAAGCTCTCGGATGCGCCGTGTCGCTTCCAGACCGTTCATGCCGGGCAGCCGCCAGTCCATCCAGATGAAGTGCGGCCGCCACGCCAGAAACTTCTCGATGCCGGCTGCGCCGTCGCCGGCTACCCGCACCTCAAAGCCGACATTCTCGAGGAGCCGCTGGAGCAGCAGCCAATTCTCCACCTGGTCCTCGACGATCAGAACGCGATACTCGGGCTGGCCAGGCTCGAGGCCGATAATCCGGCCGCGGTGGACTCCGGCGTCCGGCATCTCGGACCCCTCTACCTTCAGCACCGGAATCTCCACTCGAAACAAGGATCCTTTGCCCGGCGCGCTCTCGGCCTGGATGACGCCACCCATCAGTTCGACATACATCTTTGTGATGGCCAGCCCCAGACCAGTGCCTTTTTGCGTTGACTGCTTGCCCGCTTGTACAAACGGCTGGAAAATGCGGGCTAAATCATCCCTGCCGATGCCGACTCCGGTGTCCTGCACTTCCATCACGAGTCTGCAGTATTGAGAATCCTCGGCCGGTTGGCCGCCCACGCGCAGAATCACGCTCCCGCGCTCGGTGTATTTCACAGCGTTGCCGACCAGATTGATGAGCACTTGACGCAGTTTCTCGCCATCAGCCTGCACGAACTGACAGAACCCGGCAGTCTGCTGCATCGACAGTTCGAGTCCCTTTTCCTCTGCCCGCAGACGTAAGATGTCGATGACGCCGTACATAAGATCTCTCAGGTTCAGCGGAGCGTTTTCTATTACCACGCGACCGGCATCGATCTTGGCCATGTCGAGTACGTCATTTATCAGGCTGAGCAGATGTTCGCCGCTGCGACTAACAATGTTCAGATCCCTAAGCTGCCGTTCGGACACGCTGCTTTCGCGCAGAAGATTGGAGAAACCAAGAATAGCGTTCAAGGGCGTACGCAATTCATGGCTCATGTTCGCCAGGAAAATGCTCTTAGCCTGATTGGCGGCTTCCGCGGCGTTCTTGGCAACTTGTAGTTCACGGGTTCGTTGTGCTACCTGGGCCTCAAGCCTGGTAGTCTGAAGCTCCAGACTCTTCACACGGGACCGGTAGGCCGCCAGAAGGACCGCGACAATGAGCAAGCCGGCAATGCTTTCAAACCACCATGTCGCCCACCAGGGCGGCAGCACCGTGATGGCTAAAGTAACGCCTTTGCTGTTCCATACTCCGTCGTTGTTCGATCCTTGCAGTCTGAAAAAGTACTTCCCGGCGGGAAGGTTCGTGTAAGTGGCGCTGCGCCGTCCGCTATCCACCTCATTCCACTGCGTCTCCAGTCCTTCCAGCCGATAGCGGTAGCGGTTCCTTTCCGGGGCCATATAACTCAAGGCGGCGAACTCCAGCGTGAAAATACTCTGACGATGCGTCAATGTGATGGAATCAGTC
>JAFAMD010000023.1 GCA_019233755.1 Acidobacteriaceae bacterium
GATCTCCTGGTCGCCGTTAGCCGAAATCGTGCCCACCTGGGCGATCGTCGCATTGTCATTCACGGGTTTCGAGAACTGCTTCACGCCCTGAACAACCACGTCAACTGCTTTCTCGATACCGCGCTTCAGCGCCATCGGGTTGGCCCCTGCTGCAACGGATTTCACGCCTTCGCGGTAAATCGCCTGCGCGAGAATCGTCGCAGTGGTCGTGCCATCGCCGGCCGTGTCGGAGGTCTTCGAAGCAACCTCGCGCACCATCTGCGCGCCCATGTTCTCGAGCGGGTCCTTCAGCTCGATTTCCTTGGCCACCGTCACACCGTCTTTGGTGATGGTGGGGCCGCCGAACTTCTTCTCCAGAACGACGTTGCGGCCTTTGGGGCCGAGCGTCACTTTGACGGCGTCTGCGAGCTGATTGACGCCGCGCAAAATCGCCTGACGCGAATTTTCGCTATAAACAATCTGTTTTGCAGCCATTGTCCTTTAGAACCCTCCTTACTTCTTTGCACCGTTCGAGAGCACGCCGAGGATCTCGTCCTCACGCATGATCAGGTATTCGGTTCCGTCCAGCTTAATGTCGCTGCCCGAATATTTGCCGAACAGAATGCGGTCGCCAACCTGCACATCGAGAGGAAGAACCTTGCCCTCTTCCGTCTTCTTGCCCTTGCCGATGGCAACCACTTCGCCTTGTTGCGGCTTCTCTTTGGCGGAATCCGGAATGTAGAGACCGCCCTGCATGGTCTCGCCTTCTTCAATCCGCTTCACTACGACGCGGTCGTGTAGTGGACGAATATCCATACTCAAAACCTCCAGTTGCTATTGAACGAACTGATTTGGAAAACTTATTCGGTCGGGCCGAACTTCAGCCTGACCATCCACGGACCGTTTTAGCACACTCGCCAGTAGAGTGACAAGATTTCTGTGTAACTTGCTGATTTTAAGGACAATAGAATTGTAGCAGTCTGAGGCATGATTGCACCGCACTCAGATTTTCTTCGTTTCGCCTCACGGGATTTTCCCTGTTACTCTTGAAATGTCAGCCTCCTCATTGATATGCGGCGTATCTCCATCCTGCTTGCCTTTGCGCTGATCGTTATATCGGTCGCCGTGGGCTACACCCTGAGGCTGCGCATTGAAAAGGCCAGAAACGCGCATCTTGCGCCGGCGCCCCGAATCGCGACCAAGTACAACGGCCTGGCGCTCAGCGGATGGCGCTATGAGAAGGACGATCCGCAGACGAACAAACCGATTGTTCGGGTAGATGCCAGGACGTTTCAGGGAACCAAAGATCCGTCCACCTTCGAGCTGCAGGACCTCGCTCTGCGCCTCTATGACAAAGATGCATCTTCTTATACCTACGTCCAGAGCGCGAGGGCGCTCTTTGATGAAGGGTCCGGACAGCTGAAGTCAGACGGGCCCGTGCACATCGTCATCAATGTTCCCGTAGACCAGGATGCGGCAGATCCGAAAGTCGCCGAAAAGCGGGTGCGCGTGACAACCTCGGGCGTCGTCTATGAGACCAAGAGCGGCAAGGCAAGCACCGATCAGCCCGCCTCGTTCGTCTTTACCCAAGGCGACGGACAGGCGGTGGGCGTCGAATACGATCCCAATACGAAAGTGCTTCACCTGAAGTCGCAGGTCGCGCTGAACTGGATCGGCAACGGCCCGCCGGAAAATAAGATGCACATCGAGACCGGCGATCTGGTCTACAAGGAAGCGGAACAAAAGGTCTATCTTTCCCCCTGGTCGAAGCTGCAGCGGCAATCCACTACCATCCAGGCGCAAAGCTCCGTGGTGACCTTGGACGATGGCGTCTTGCAGCAGATCGATTCTGATCACCCGGTAGGATCCGACATTCGCGATGATCGCCAGACGAACTATTCCGCCGACACAATGACCGCGCACTTCGATGAGGACGGCAATCTGGTGCAGATCCTGGGGAATCAGAATGCGCGCGTGGTTTCCACTCAGCCGGGTTCGCGCACGACGTTAACCGGCCAGCGCGCGGACCTGCGCTTTGCGCTCGAAACCAAGCAGCAGAACGGGCATGCCGTCACCGACAGTGATCTGCACCTGGTTCTGGCCGACGGCCACTCCGTAGCCGAATCCGTACCGCTGCCGCAGCCGGGCGTGCAGCTTGCCGAAACCCGCATACTGCGCAGTGAACATATCGAGCTTGAAATGAAGCCCGGGGGCCAGGACGTGCAGGAGATCCGGACGTCTTCCCAGGCACAGCTCGAATTCAAGCCCAACCGGCCGGACCAGTCGCATCGCATTCTGGACGCCTCGCACATCCGTGTTCTGTACGGGGCCAACAGCTATGTCGACACCTTCCTGGCCTGGAATGTCGCCACCCACACGGACAAACCCGCTGCGCTGGCGAAGCCGGTTGTTGGTAAGGACGGCAAGCCTCTCCCCCCTGCCCCGGCGCTCACCTGGAGCGACCAGATGACGACAAAATTTGCGCCGAATACCAATCAGGTCGCGACCATCGACCAGGTAGGCAACTTCCGTTACCAGGAAGGAGCACGCAAGGCATGGGCGAATCGGGCGTTTCTCCAGCAGGACATCAACAAAATCACGCTCACGGGCGGCGCCCATGTCATCGACGACACCGGCTCAGCTACTGCCGACCAGATCATCATGAATCAGGCTAACGGCGACATGGATGCCAGCGGACACGTGCTCTCCACGCATCAGCCCGATCCCAACCAGAAGCCGGGCACCTCCATGCTCGACGACAGCAAGCCGATGCAGGCGCAGGCTGACCTGATGCAGACACGCGAGAACAACACCAGGGTTCACTACGAAGGGCACGCGGTCATGTGGCAGGGCCCTAACCGCGTTGCCGCCAAGGTGATTGATATAAACCGCGATGACCAGACCCTGCTTGCATCGGGCAACGTGGTCAGCGAGCTGGTCGACAACAGGCAAACGAACCCGCCGCAGCCTGCCGCCGATGCCTCGCCCATCTATACAATCGTCCGCGCGCCGGATCTGTCCTACCGCGACGATACGCGCGTCGCGGTCTATAGCGGGGGCGTCAGCCTGCAGCGCGACAAGATGACCGTGACATCGAAAGAGCTGCGCGCTTTCCTCACCCCGAAGACTGCCAACAACAGCGGTGATTCATCGCTTGACCACGCGTTTGCCGAAGGAAATGTGAAGATCTTCGAGCAGGTGACGCCCACGCGCACTCGGCAGGGCACTTCCGAGCACTGCGAGTACTACACGAAAGCAAATAAGGTCGTGCTGAACGGCGGCTCACCGCAGATGAACGACAGTCTAAAGGGCACTACCCGCGGCCGGCAGCTCACCTACTTCAGCGACGATGATCACCTCATCGTCGAGGGCGAGAAGAAGCAGCTCGCCTACACCCAATTGCGAAAGCACTGAGGAGCGCAGCTCGGCCGGCAGGCCGGGATGTGAGGCCCGGGTGTGACGCGATGCAGGGCCGAAAAAAAGTAAACCCGTCGCCCGAAAAGCGACATCTGCTGATGCGAATTGGAGAACATGATGGGAAAACGTTCTTACCTGTTCGCACTGGGGCTTGCGCTGCTCTATTTGAGCGTTGGCGGCGCTCAACAATATCCGATCATGGACAAGGTCGCCGCCAAGATTATCCAGAAATACCAAACGGCCAGTTGTCAGCAACTGTATGAGGAGAAAAGCCAGAAAAAGCAGCCGTCGCCGGAGGAGCAGAGGGCCGTACAGCTGCTGCATAACGATCCGCAGATGCGTGCCGCATTTATTAACAAAATCGCGGCTCCTATCGCCAACAAAATGTTCGAGTGCGGCATGATCCCATGATCGTCATCCCGTGATCGTCTGCCGGCTGACGGCTTCGTCCGAAGCTTGTCACGCCGCCGGCTGCGGCCCGCATACCCCGTTTCCTTGTAAGGACCTACGCGGTTTTTCCCACCGTATCGCTAAGACTGCTGAGCCCTAAGCCGATGCGATCTGTGAACCAGTTGTATGTCTGTTCACAGGCCCTCGACCATTTTTTCCTCCGGCGTTCGCGCGCTTGGGGTGGCCGTGTTCCTGTCGAGTCTGGCTCTTGGCACCGGCACGGCGCCTGCTTCTCAGGATTTCGGTCAGTCCGCCGTGAACGCCACTGTGCCGGTATCCCTGGCCTATTCCTTTGTGGGGCTCACCACGCCGCCCGCGTTTTCGCTCGTATACGGCGCTGACTTCCAGCTCGCGGCGCCCAACTGTACCGGGTCGTTGCCGGTGAGTTGTTCCATCCAGGTGACCTTCGCGCCTCATCATCCCGGACTGCTGTTGGATGGCGTACTCGCGACCGATCAGTCCGGCAATATCCTGGCGGCAACTATTCTGCACGGCATCGGTCAGGCTCCTCAGATTGCCGTCTTTCCAGGTATCCTGACTACGTTTGCGGGAACCGGACAGGTGGGCTATTCCGGCAACAACGGTCCGGCCGTCGAAGCCTCTTTCTTTGACCCGACCGGCCTGGCTCTCGATCCCTCCGGCAATCTCTACATTGCCGATTCCGTAAATCAGGTTGTCCGGCGGGTCGATCACGCTACGGGCGTCATCACAATAGTCGCGGGCAACGGGCACGCGGGATACGCCGGAGACGGGGGCTCCGCTACCCAGGCAAGCCTCCAAACCCCCATGGGCCTGGCGTTTGACGGCGCAGGTGATCTGTACATCGCCGACCAGGGCAACAACCGCATCCGCAAAGTCACGGCTGCGGGCATCATCAGCACCGTCGCGGGCGGCGGAGCTGCCGCCTCGCAGGTTGACGAACTGGGCGACGGCGGCCCGGCCACCGGCGCCCTGCTTTCCGGTCCCAGCGATGTTGCGGTAGACGTCAACGGGAACCTGTACATCGCAGATTCTTTTCACGGCCTCGTCCGCGAGGTAAACGCCTCCACTGGAATCATCACGGTGTTCGCCGGAGGCGGCGGGGGCGGAGGTTCGGACGGTTGGGGCGACGGCGGGCAGGCCACCAATGCCACCCTGAGTGATCCTTCGGGACTTGCGCTCGATGCAAATGAAAATCTATACATAGCCGACTCCGGTCACAGCCTGGTGCGCAAGGTAAGTACCGGTTCCGGCATCATCACTGCCGTCGCCGGGAGCGGTGCGTATGGCTACAGCGGCGACTCCGGCGTCGCCACGAATGCGGAGCTGAGTAAGCCCGTGGCGATCAGGGTCGATGCTGCCGGAAACATCTACATTGCCGACCAGGCGATCAATTTCCTCCGTGAGGTGCAGGCGGCAGACGGCGTGATCACAACACTGTCAGCCGTCGCCTCGGGGAGTGCCGCGCTCGCTGGACCAGGCGGTCTTGCACTCGACTCCTCGGGGAACATTTACGCTTCGAGCGCGGGTAACAACACAGTCGTCAAGCTCAGCCCGGTGCTGCAGCCAATTGTTTTCGGCACTGAAAACGTCGGGCAGGCGAGCAGCCCGTTTGTCGTCACCGCTCAAAACGTCGGCAACCAGCCGCTCAGTTTTTCGTCCGTGACGGTTACTTCAGGTTTTGCGCTACAGCCGTCCGGTTACATCGATTGCGCAGCCGGTGTGCCAGTCGCGGCCGGCTCTTCCTGCATCCTCGCGGTCGCGCTGGCGCCTCTTTCAGCCGGTCCCGTCAGCGGCACCCTGACGATTGCCGGCAACTCCCTTTCCGCAGGCACCGAAACCGCGGCCCTAACCGGAACCGGGGCCGGCGGACCGGTGCCTCAGGTTGTCGTGACGCCCGCCACGCTCTCTTTCGGGAACCAAATGGTCGGCAGCACCAGCACGGCCGCCACGGTAACGTTGTCGAACACGGGAACGGCGCCGCTCAGCATTTTTGGAAGCAGCCTTTCCGGTCCCAATGCACCGGAGTTTACAGTTTCATCCACGACTTGCTCGAACTCCGTGCCGGCGGGCTCGAATTGTACTTTCTCGATCACCTTCTCTCCCACGGCCGGCGGATTGCAAACCGCGTCGCTGGCAATTACCGACTCCGTTGCGAGTTCGCCGCAGACCGTCGCTTTGACCGGGACCGGCTACCTGACACCGATCGCGTCGCTGAGCCAGGCGAGCCTCACGTTTCCGGCGCAAAACGTGGGCAGCGTGAGCGCCTCTCAGACTGTTACGCTGACCAACACCGGGAACGCCGCTCTCGTTCTTACGGGCGTCTCCGTCAGCGGGGCAAACGCGTCCGACTTCGCAGCGGCAAATAATTGTCCGGGTACACTGGCCCCCGGGGCGAGTTGCGGGGCATCCATCGTATTTGCGCCCAAAGCAACCGGCAACCGTAATGCTGTACTCCTGTTTGCTGATTCGGCTGCAGGCTCGCCTCAGCAGGTAACGCTCAGCGGAACAGGCGTTGCCCCTCCGCAAGTCGCGTCAAGCCCGCACGTCTCGCTCACCGCAACCAGCCTGTCGTTCAACGGCCATACAACGCAAACTTTGACGGTGACGAACACCGGAACTGCCACTCTCAACCTGCAGTCTGTTCAGATCGGGAGCGGAACAGGCTCGGGGTTTCAGGTGACCGGAGGTTCCTGCGGCCTCCAGCCCCAATCTCTTCCGCCCAATACCAACTGCTCAATCGCGGTCACGTTCACACCGCCGGACCCGGGCGGCGAGCACGACACCATCGTTCTGACGGATGATGCGGCAGATTCGCCGCAAGTGGTTCACCTGGCTGGAGCCCCGTCTCCGGCCGGCGCGATACCGCTGCTGTTCGTCCCCATCACGCCCTGCCGCGTTGCCGACACGCGAAACCCCACCGGTCCGTTCGGCGGCCCGAAACTTGGCGGCGGTGCTTCCCGTGACTTTGCGATTCCCAAATCCTCCTGCGGGGTTCCATCTGCCGCTGCTGCTTATTCGCTGAATGTAACCGTCGTGCCTGACGGAGCACTCGGGTTTCTCTCGATTTGGCCAAGTGGGCAGCCGCAGCCCTTTGTATCGACGCTGAACTCCGATGGTCGCGTAAAAGCAAACGCGGCCATCGTGCCCGCCGGCGCAAATGGTGCGGTCAGCGTATATGTCTCCGATCCAAGCCACGTGGTCCTCGACATCAACGGGTATTTTGTGTCTGGCAACGCTTCGGCTCTTGCCTTCTTCCCGCTGACGCCTTGCCGTGTGGCGGACACCCGGCAATCGGGCGGCGCACTGGGTTCCGGAGAATCGCGCGACTTTGCCATCACTGCCAGCGCCTGCAGCGTCCCTGCCGCGGCGCAGGCCTATTCGCTGAACTTCACGGTGATACCCAAACAATCACTGGGCTATCTTTCCACCTGGCCCTCCGGCCAAGGCCAGCCTTGGGTTTCCACTCTGAATGCCCCCACGGCCGCCGTTACAGCCAATAGCGCCATCGTTCCCGCGGGCACAAACGGCGACATCTCGGTTTTCGTGAGCAACAAGACGGACGTCGTGGTCGACATTAACGGCTACTTCGCGCCCGAAGCGCAGGGCGGCGGCCTGTCGCTGTATAGTCTCAGTCCCTGCCGCGTGCAGGATACTCGCGAACCGGCCGGCTCTCAGCCCATCATGGGAACGCTGCCGGTAAATGTAGGGTCCAGCTCTTGTAAGGTCCCGGCCAACGCCCAAGCTTTCGTTCTAAATGCCACGGTTGTTCCTGACGGACCGCTCGGCTTTCTCAGCCTCTGGCCGGCAGGTGAAGCGCAGCCCTGGGTCTCAAGCCTGAACGCCGAAGACACCGCCGTCACGTCGAACATGGCCATCGTGCCCACATCCAACGGCTCTGTCGATGCCTATACTTCTAATCCCACGCACCTGATTCTCGATATCTCGGGTTACTTCGCTCCTTAAAGCTGCTCACTGTTCTGATCTGACCTCGACCTAAGACAGAACATCTAATCTAACTAAGAAAATCTAATTAAGGCAGAAGATCTGCTGTGGGGCAGCCAATCCTGGCTGCAGCCGCCTTTTCAGGCGGCTTGCACCATGAACTGAAACTTACTCCAGCTGTTGCACTGAAAAGCAAAAAAGACCACCAGCCGAAGCCGGTGGCCCTTCTAGCACTCACTTGTTCCGGAAGCTGAACTTAGAAAATCAGCTTCGCGCCGAGTTGGATCACACGGGGATCCCAGGTCGAAGTGACTTGGCCGAAGTTACTCGATCCATAGGAACTGCTTATGTTGTTGAACTGCGTGTGATTGAAGGTATTGAATGTTTCAAACCGCAGTTGAAATTGGCTGCCGCGCGTTTCGCTGAACACAAAGCTCTTGAAAAGCGCGATGTTCCAGTTGTCGCGGCCGGGTTGGCGAAGGGCGTTCTTTCCAACATTGCCCCACTGTCCAATCGTCGGAACCGAGAACACCGAGGTGTTGAACCACTCGTTGACGGTTTGCGGATAGCTGATGCTTCCGTCGATATTCGGCCGGTTCGTCGCCTTCGCCAGGCCGTTAGAGGACTGTGCCCCGCTGAGCGTGATGTTCAGCGGAATACCCGTTTCGGCGGTGACAATGCCGGAGAGCTCCCATCCGCCGAGCGTGGTCTTGAGCGCACGGTTGGACGTAGTCTTGAAGAACGGAAGCTGGTAGATGAAGTTGATCAGCAAAACATTGGTGCGGTCGAAATTAGACGGTCCATTGTCGTAGCCGCGATTGTAAGGGTTGGAAACGTTGTTCAGATCGCCAAAGCCGCCGCCGGCCGCAGGGTCGACCGCGCGTGAAAGCGTGTAGGCAGCCTGGAAGGTGAGGTCGCTTCTCAGTTGCGAGTTCAAGCTGACCTGGAGCGAATTGTAATGCGAGTTTTCTGCATTCTCCGACAGGTTGATGTAGTTAAAGCCCTGGTACTGCACAACCTGGTTGTAAGTTACATTTGTGGCTTTATTGATCAAAGCCGGCAGATAGCTCGGATCCGGCAGGTTGATGTCGCGGTAGTCGTTCTGGTGCCTGTTCTGGTTGCCGACATAGGAGACGTCGACTACGGTCGCATGCGCGATTTCCCGTTGCACGCCGATGCTGTACTGATAGCTCGTCGGGTTCTTGTAATCGGTATAAGCGAGGCCCGTAATGCTGGCCGCTGTAATCGGCGCCGTAACGGTCTGACCGGTTTGCACGCTGAGGTTCGGGTTGCTTAAGGAGACGTTGTTCAACGTCACCGTGGTGCTGAACGGTATGTTCGGGCCGGCGTTGTAGACGTCGTTACCCTGAATGCGTTCATACATGATCCCGAAGCCGCCGCGAACAACGGTTTTCCCGGAGCCCGTGGGGTCATACGCGAATCCTATTCTTGGCCCGAAGTTAGCCCACTGATTCTTCACCAGGCCCGCCGGAATGCCGTTCTGCCCGGCGATCCCGATACCGTTCAAATAGAACTGGTACCCGTTCAGGATCGGGTTCGGACTGGGGCCAAGTCCCGGGCTGTTGGGGGCAATGGTGCCGTTGGGCAGAACAATCGCCGCATTCGCGGCGTTGTAGAGTCCTGGGTAGAAATTCGACTGCCGGTTGTTTGTTTCATATGTGTGCGGCATGCCGTCCCAGCGCAGCCCGAGGTTCAAGGTGAGCCGGTTGTTGACCTTCCAGTTGTCCTGGAAATAGACGTCGTAGGAGTGGCTGTCCCAGTGCCCTGCGTCCTGCACTCCAAGTTCGGTGTAGGAGTTGGCGTAGCCAAGGAGGAAATCGGCAAAGTCATTGCCCGTGTAACTGCCGTTGAAGGCGAACTGGCCTTGCGTATCGCCGAACAGGTCTTGTACTTTCGCATACAGCATCCAGGCCGCGCCGAACTTCAACTGATGCGCGCCTTTCACCCATGAAATGTCATCGCGAATCTGGTAGTCGTCCGCTTTGTTCTTCCAGGGCCAGCTCGAGACATCGTAGTTCGTTCCGGTAGACCCGCTCAATTGAATTCCGGGAATTCTGTCCAGGTTATTGCCCGGAAACAATTCCGGAATGTTCAGGTCGCTGGGGCGTTTATAGACGCCGGAGGGAGTGATGTTGATGCGGTTCCCGTTGTAATTGAAGGCGGTTTCGTTCAGGAGCGTCGGGCTGATCGAATACGTCGCATGAATCACGCCGCTGTACGACGGATTTCCGAAAACGTCGCCCACAGTCGGTACGTTGTCGCCGCTCCACTGCGAGGTCCCGTAAGTCTGGCTGATCGCTTCGTCCACCCAGTGGCCGAAGACGGTGAATTTGTCGCCGAACCGCTGGTCAATCCTGATGATTTCCTCACGTACGTTTTCGGGCTGCTTGTTGCCGCCTATGAACTGGGTTCCGCTGTTCGGAGCCGGAAAGATGCCCGCCTGCAGCAGTGCCTGCGCGTTAGGATCCAGCATGGATGTTGGAATCTTGTTGCCCGGGAACGGAGCTCCCAAGGTCAGACCCTGATTTTGATAAGTCTGCGCCAATGCCGGAGAAATCTGACTCGCGGCGGGTGCGTGGATGATCACGTTTGACGGGAACTGGCCGCCATACTCGCTCGTGTTCGGGACCGTCTGGTTGTACAGACCGCCCGTCACCAGCTTGCGCCACTCCTGGTTGAAGAAGAAGAACGTCTTGTCCCGGTTCTTGTTATAGACCTTCGGGATAAACACCGGGCCGCCTACGTTGTAGCCGTAAAGATTGAACCGCAGTTCGGGCGGTTTCTGCCCGGAGGCGTTGGTAAAGTAGTTGCCTGCATCCAGCGCGTCATTACGGAAGAACTCCCACGCGGACGCATGGAAATCTTTCGTGCCGGATTTGAAGTTGATGGTCATGGTGCCGCCGGACGAGATGCCGTACTCCGCGCTGTAATTCGAGGTAAGCTGCCGGAACTCGGCAATCGCGTCTACCGAAGGCATGATGCTGATATTTCCCGAGCCGCCCCGGTCATAGTCCTCGCCGCCGTCCACCATGTACAGGTTGTGTGCGACGCGCAGCCCGTTAAAGCTCACGCTCGAATCCCCGCCCACGGGCACAGGGTTCTGGAAATCAGCCATGTTGCTGGAAGCTCCCGGCGTGATGCCGGCCAGCGAATAGAGGCTTCGGCCGTTAGTGGCAAGCTGCGAAACCTGCTGTCCGGTGATCACGTTGCTGACTTCGCCGGATTCAGACTGGACAGCAATTGCGTTGGCCTCTACCGTCACGCTCTCCTGGGTGTTGCCGACTTCCAGTTTGAAATCCACGCGATCGCGGTCGCCGACGTTGAGGACAATATCCTTCTGCTCAACCGATTTGAACCCCGGTGCCTCCGCACGGGCTTGGTAATGTCCTATCGGAAGATCTGCAGCGACGTATTGCCCCGTGTCGTTACTGGTCATCCGGCGGGTCTGATTCGTATCGGTGTTGATGATATTGATGGCCGCATTCGGGACCACGGCGCCCGAAGGATCCGTGACAGTTCCCACGATGGTCGCTTCCTGCGCCGACGCGAGGAAGGCAGACATCAAAAAGAGTACGCAGAGTGTGAGAAGCCGGCCGGCTCTCACAGAAAATACGTGCGAGGCGAGCGCAATGGATCGCCTTGGAATCAAAAGACCCGGAACGCAGGCCCCGGGTTCGGACCCATTCGTAGTCCGATGGTGCATACGCAGCAACCTCCTGAAGCACAAAATGGGCGCGGTCGGTCAGAGGGAAGCCGCCCCTGTGAACCTCCCACAGTCCCAACCTCGACCTGAGTCGAGGTATGGAGAGCAACTATATCACCTTCTACGTACGTAAACGGTGTTATTGCTTTCTACGGGGTTTGGAAGAGACGCGGGCTTAACGCGGGCCTTAGGTGCCCGTGCAGGTTGTTTGTTTAGAAGGATCTAGCTCAATCCCACCGCAGCGCTTGCATGGGGTCGATTTGCGCGGCGCGACGCGCCGGGAGGTAGATCGCCCCAGTAGCCACCGAAGCGAGTACCAACGCAACTGCCGCCAATGTCAGGGGGTCTGCCGGACTCACTCGATATAGCAGACTCTTCAGTAACCGCGTCAGCGCAAACCCGGCGACGGTGCCGAACCCGATACCGAATAAAACCATTCGGAGGCCCTGGGTCATGAACAGCCTCAGCACTTCCGCTCGCTGTGCTCCCAGCGCCATGCGGATTCCTACCTCCTGAATTCGCTCCGTGCTCCAGTACGAGATCACCCCGTAAATGCCTATCGATGCCAGAATCAACGCCACACCGGCGAAGATGGCCAGAAGCATCAGCACCCAGCGGCGGCGTGCCAGGGAATCCGCGATCATCTGCTCCATGGTCATCACATCGTGGACGGGCTGGTCGCGGTCCGGACCCAGTACGCTTGACTTTATTGCCCGAAGAATGGGAGCCGGGCTGCCGGACGTGCGTACTAACAGAGCCATGCCGGAATCGCTGGTGCGCATGAAGTCATCGGAGAACTGAAAAAACGGGAAATAAATCGCCGGCACTCGCTCGCTATCGGCGTCCTCATCGAGCGAAAGATGTTTAACGGTACCGATTACGCCGACGATGTGCGTTACGCCTATCCACTGCACAGATAGTGTTCGGCCCACGGGATCCTGGCCCCGAAAAATGCGGTCCGCGAGCACCTGGTCTACCACAATGACCGGCTCGCTTCCCAGTCGGTCCTGATCAGTGAAGAACCGGCCGCTCAGCAGTGGAACCTTCATGGTCTTCAAATAATCGGACGTAGGTGTGTAAACGATCGCCAGCGGTGAATCTTTGGGCGGCGTGGCGGCTGCGCTGGTCCAGTAGTGTATTGCATCGTTGTCGCCGCTCAGCGGAACCAGGCTGTCGAGGGCGGCGGCTTGCACTCCCGGCGTTTCTTGCACGCGCTCCAATGTTTGTCGCCAGTTGGCACGCATCAGCGCCGGATTCCGTATAGTCTTCGGGGAAAGCCCGATGCTCATCACCAGCAGGTGTTGTGCGTCGAAACCCGGGTTGACAGACCACAAACTCGCGATGGTGCGGAGCATGAGTCCCGCGCCCGTGAGCAGAACGAGAGCAAGCGCGAGTTCTGCAACCACAAATATGCTCTGCAGGCGGAGGATCCCGCGTCCCGTTCCACGCGCGCCTTGCCCGAGGCCCGTTGCCAGGCTGAGCCGCTGCCGAAGCGCAGGTGCCAGGCCAAAGAGGACTCCGGTCAACACGGAAACTGCCAGCGTGAACAGAAGGACGCGTCCATCCAGCGAGATCTCATCCGTCCGGGGCAGCCAGTCCGGCAAACGGTTTAGCGCCCGGTGTGTCGCTTCCACTGCGAGCAGCAGGCCCGCCACTCCGCCTGTAACGCTGAGCAAAACACTCTCGGTCAGCAACTGCCTGAGGAGCCGGCTGCGGCCTGCGCCGATCGCGGCGCGAATCGAAAACTCGCGCGTACGGGAAAGAGATCTCGTGAGGAACAGATTGCCGACGTTCGCGCAGGCAATCAGAAGAACCAGACCAACCGCTCCGGCAAGCAGAAACAGCGTCGGCGCCACGTCGCCCACTACGCCCTGTTTCAGCGGCTCCGCCCGGAAGGTCATTTCCCGGTTGGTGTCGGGGTACTGGCTGCCGAGCCGCTGGCCGATAACCTTCAGCTCTGCATCGGCCTGTTCCCAAGTGACTCCAGGTTTCAGGCGTGCGATTGCCATGATTCCGGGATGGAAATCACGCGTCTTCAATATCATGTCCTCGTCCTGTCCGATGAGCGTGAAAATCTGGCGCGGCGGCGAGCTAAAGCGGAAATGGGCCGGCAGAACACCAATTACCGTGTACCCCTTGCCCTGCAGCACCAATCGTTTTCCGATTGCGTCCACGCGCCCTCCGAAGCGCTGTTGCCAAAGGGAATACGCAATCATCACCACGGGCGCCGCGCCGGCATGATCCTCTTCGGCGCGGAACATCCGGCCGGCGACAGGACGTATACCCAGTGCCGGGAAGAAACTGGCCGAGACTTCCGAGGTGAGGACATACTCCGGCTCGCCCGGTGCAGTCATGTTTGCATCGCGCTGGCGTAAGGCTCCGATGCCCGTAAACGCGCTGTTTTGCCGCTGGCAATCCAGAAAATCCGGGTAAGAAAACGCAAAGGGTTCGCCTGATTTCCTCAGGCACTCGTCGACTTTTACCAGCCGGCTCGGATCATGGTAAGGAAGAGCGCGCAGAATCACGCCGTTGATAACCGTGAAGATGGCCGTATTCGCCCCGATGCCGAGCGCGAGAGTACAGATGGCCGCTATCGCGAACCCCGGGCTCTTCCGCAAGGTGCGCGCGGCATATCGGATATCCTGCACGGTGGATTCCAGCCAAAGCGTGCCGCGTGCGTCGCGGCATTCCTCTTTGATCTGCTCCATGCCGCCGAAAGCCACGGCCGCTTTCCGCCGCGCGTCTGCTTCACTCATTCCTGAGCGCAGATAGTCGGCAATCTGGCGCTCCACGTGAGACTGCAGCTCCTTCTGAAGCTGAGTCTCGAGCCGTTTCTTTGCGAAAAGCCGCTGCAGCCAGCTCATGAGACGCCTCCCTCGGAGAGTTTCAGGACAAGGCCGACAGCCTTGGTGAGACGCGCCCAATTGGCCGCCTCAGCTTCGAGTTGTGTCTGGCCCTTCGCGGTCAGCCGATAGAATTTCGCCTCCCGCCCGGTCTCCGACTCTTTCCATTCCGCTGTGAGGTAGCCCTTGTTTTCCAGCCGGTGCAACGCCGGATACAACGAGCCCTGTTGCACTTGCAAAACGTCTCGTGAGATTTGCTGCAGCCGCTGCGCGATGGCGTACCCGTGAATCGGCCCCAGCGCAGTCACCTTCAGTATCAGGAGATCCAGCGTGCCTTGCGGAATGTCGGATTTGGGAGAATCTGTGAAATCGGCCATGCCTTAGGCTTCTACATATACGCCTAAATAGGTAGAAGGTCAAGGCGTATCATCCCTGGGCTCACTATACAATACTGGAGAAACAATTGATGCGAACCGGACCTGACTGCAGTCTGATCGGCCTGCCCTTAGCAGGCTTGGCTCTCATCCTCAGCGGCGCGCTCCACGCCGCTGAGGATGCAGGCGACTACCAGCGTCAACTGTCGGATCTGGATGTTTCGCGACCCGAATCGGTGTGCGCGGCGCGTACCTCGTTGCGCGCTTTGATGCCAAACGCAAATCCGGCTGACCGGGCCGCGATGTTTCGCGCCTTCCGCGCGTTTTATATAGAATCCGTTTCGGCCAGTGTGCCGGCCTTCACGAAGCAAATGGCTCCGCATGCCGACGACATCGAGACATCGCTCACGCACTCTGAACCCCATGAAGCCCTGCGGGCTCTTCTGCAGCGTCGCCCCGATATCGCCAAAGCAGGTGCCGGCTGGTTTCAATGCGGCTTCTCCGTAATGGAAGGAGAAGGCGATCTGTATCCGGACCAGGACCCCGCCACATTACTCGAATTCGCCTCAGAACTACCGCCTGGTTTGGCAAGCTACATTCGCTTTCGTGCACGGGAAGACGCCGAACGTATCGCAGAGGATGCCGCCCTCCAACTCACCTGGGAGCAGCTTCGGGAGCGTCTCGCGCGCTGGGAGCGCTTCGCAAAAGACCATCCGCAACTCCTGGAGACCCATTCGGAAGTCGAGCCCGCAATACGCTCGCTCGCCACTCTCTATTTTTTCGGAATAGATAACACGCCCACCTTCGACTTCACAACGGGCCTGCTTAATCCCGAACTGCTGGCATCCTGGCAACAGTACGTCGCTCTGAATCGGGATTCGCGGTATCAGCCCCTTATCGCCGCCCTTTTGCCGCGTCTCGCCGCAGACAATCAGAAAATCACCGAGCGCGATCGTCCCCTATTCCAACAGTTCGGTTTCACAGAGGAATTCGGCAATTGGTGGCGCTATTTCCAATTTCGGATGAACGGTAGTAGGTGACGGAAGCGGCTCCTTCTCACCACTTCCGCCGGTAGATCACAGACATCTTCGTCCGCCCCACCTCCTGATAGCCCGCCAGCCATTCCCGCAGTTCGGGGTACACGGCGGGCGCGAGCTTTGGATTCAATAATCCCAGGCCATCCACGAGGAACGTCGGATGCGAGCGCCGAAGCGCCGCACGATTCGCCGCCGCGGGCCCGCCGTAGATCACCTGGGTTACATGCAGGTGCCGGTCCGCCGGAACGCCGGTAATTGGCTGCGAATCGCCAAAACGGCCGTCCGGGACCATCCGTGTGTAAACGTAAATATCCGGACGGTAGCCCCATACAAACAGCGTGTCGCCGGGATGTGTGAAATGCTCCAACTGCCGCGCCACCTGTTGGCTATCGAGATCGAGCTTCACGTCAGACCACGCCGGGTTGCGGCCCTCCATATCTCCCGCGGCAAGCGAAACATATCTTGGGGCGAAGCGAAGGAACGGCACCAGAAGCAGCAGAACCGTCGCAATTTGCGCGCACCTTCGCCGCTCTCGCCACGCCAGGGTAAAGCCTCGCGACGCCGTAATTACCATCGGCGGCAGCAGTTGCAAATAGTAATGAGGCGCAAACCGCGTCCCAAGGCAAGCCGCCGCGAACGAGACGGCCAGCCAGATGCCGAGTTTCCACCGCTCCTTTCGCGTGAACCGCGCAAAGCCATAGATTGCACCCGCTGCCAGCGCGCCGTGAAACCCGAGCCAATCCAGAGTTCGTCTTACCCCGAGCGCCAGAGGATTCGTTACCGGCGAGGCTTCCGCATAAATGAGTCCCCACCGCCAGACTTGCTCGTAATAGCCCGCCCAGGCGCCTGTGGCAACAGCCGCCAGCAACCCGGCGAGCACCGGCATCGCGAACCCCAGGCACAGCGGCACAAGTTCGGCAGCCATCCACAGCCCGCACGCCGCCAGCACAAAAACTGCCTTAATGTTGAAAAGAAACGCGATGCCGCACCAGATCCCGCTCCAAAGCGGGCGCCTTCTCAACGCGCAATCGATCGCCGCCAGGTGCGGCACAATCATCAGCGCGTCCGCCGCGAAAGGAATCACTGTTGACGGCAGATAAAACGCCAGAAAAAACGCGAGCAGCAGAGCAGCCGTCCAGGCCTCGGCCTCGCCCCACCACTCGTGCGCGATGCGAAAAGCGAGCCGGCAGGCGACCAGGACGTACGCGGCATCCAGCAGCCGCAGCGGCCAGCCCCAGTATCCGCCGCACAGCAGGTAATAAACCGCACACAATGGCGGCTTGTCATACCAGAAATCGCGATAGGGCACCCTGCCGTGGAGCAGATTTACTGCGGCGGCGATATGGTAATCCTCATCAGCCCACAGTAGATTTACATGGCACAGCCGCAGCAGGGCAAGTCCGCCAAGAAGGGACAAAAGCGCGATCCTGGCGCGCGTTAAAGGCGGGCGTTCGCCCGGAATATCATGCACTCACCGCGTATCATAGGACATGAAAGAATAAATGCCGGTAAGCAGCCGCCAACGGGGTCGTGGTGTATGAGGACCCTGCAAACAGTGGAAATCTGCAAGTCGTACAACGGGCGCAGAGTAGTTGACAATGTCACCGTTCGCGTGGAACAGGGCGAAGTTGTGGGCCTGCTCGGCCCGAATGGCGCCGGCAAGACTACGTCCTTTTACATTATTGTTGGTCTGATCAGCCCGGACGGCGGCGCTGTTCTGCTCGACGGCCAACCCATCACCCAGCTCCCGATGTATCAACGCGCCCGCCGGGGTGTCAGCTACCTCCCGCAAGAAGCGTCCGTGTTCCGCAAGCTAAGCGTAGAAGACAACCTGATGGCGATCCTCCAGACGTTGCCGATCAGCGGTCGCGAGCGCCATGATCGGATGAACGCCCTCATTGAAGATATGGGCCTCGAAACGGTGCGTCACAGCAAGGGCTACATGCTGTCCGGTGGCGAGCGCCGCCGCTGCGAGATCGCCCGCTCCCTCGTTCTACAGCCTGATTTCATCCTGCTCGACGAACCCTTTTCCGGCATCGATCCCATCCAGGTGCTCGAGCTGCAGCGCATCATTGCAGATCTGAGGCGCAAAGGCATCGGAATCCTGATCACAGATCATAATGTGCGGGAAACGCTTGCCGTGGTTGACCGCGGCTACATTATCAGCAACGGCCGCATATTTCGCGCCGGCTCACCGGATTCCCTGGGCAATGACGCCGAGGTGCGGCGCGTCTACCTGGGCGAGAACTTTTACCTCCCTAACGTTCCCGTGGCCTGAAAAACAAGGGCAAATACCCGGCGTCTCACCGCCTTTTTCCGCGTAAACCTCCGTTTTTCCTACAGGTCATAGCACTCGTCCGGTGTTAAACTGAAAACCAATGAGTTCGCTTTCGCAACGCCTGCATCTCGGTGTCCAGCAAAAGCAGATCCTCACGCCGGGCCTTGTCCAGATGGTCACGGTCCTGCAACTCAACCGCCTTGAGTTGAAGGACATGATCTTGAATGAAATCGCTGAGAACCCGGTCCTCGAAGAGGCGGCGGAAGCCGGCGAGGAATTGACGCCCGCCGAGGTTCAGACAATCCTCGAAAGCGAACGGCACGCCGATCCCATCGAACAGGCGATCATCGTCGATCAACCCGAACCGCTGCAAACCTTCGATGCACCCTCCGAGGGGGATTTCATCGCCGACGGCGGAACTGCCATTGCAGCGGACGGTGCGGCCACCGCAGTTGCTCCTGAGGAACCGGTCAAGACCGAGACCGATCCGTTCGAAGAAATCGATTTCGGAAGCTTTTTCGATGACTATCTCGATCCGGGCTTCAAGAGTCCGGCCTCCGAGTCGGTCGAAAAGCCATCCTTTGAGACCTTCCTGTCTTCTCCGGTCACGCTGAGTGACTATCTGCAGAGCCAGCTCAGCGTCCTGGTTTTACCTGAGGCGGCCCGCGAGGCTGCCAACAGCATCATCGGCAATGTTGAGGAGAGTGGATATCTCACCACCCCCATCGAAGAGATTGCAGTCGCTGATGGCCTGAGCCTCCAAGACGTTCAAGCCGGGCTGAAAGCCGTTCAGTCGCTCGATCCGACGGGCGTTGGGGCCACCAATCTGCGTGAGTGCCTGCTGCTTCAGCTCGAAGCTCGCGGCGGCCGGGATTCAGTCGCCTGGCGTATCGTTCATGATCACCTGAAGCTGCTCGAGACGCGCCAGCTTTCGCAGCTTGCCAAGGTGCTCGGCCGGCCGATGGAGCACATCCAGATCGCGGTCAACGTCATCCGTCACCTCGACCCTGCTCCCGGCTTGCGCTACTCCGGCGGCGGCGCCCGGCAGGTTCAGCCTGACGTTTACATTTCCAAAGAGGGCGATGACTATCTCATTACCCTCAATGACGACGAGATTCCGCAACTGCGGTTGAACGCCGACTACCGGCGCATGCTCGACCGCGAGGCGGAACCAAATAGAGACGTTCGCAATTACGTCAAGGAGCGCTACCAGTCAGCCCTGCAGCTCATCAAGAATATCGAGCAGCGGAAGCAGACGATCCTGCGTGTCTGCCAGTCGATCGTCCGGCGGCAGGAGGAGTTCCTTGAATTCGGCATCGACCAGTTGAAGCCGATGATGATCAAGGAAGTGGCTGAAGAAATTGGCGTGCATCCCTCCACGGTAAGCCGCGCAGTTGCGAACAAATACGCCCATACCCCCCAGGGCATTTTTGAGCTAAGATACTTCTTCTCAGAGGCGGTGCAAGGTCCCTCCGGCAGTGCAACGCCCCTGCTGATCGTGAAGAGGCGCGTGAAAAAAATGATTGAAGACGAAAACGCCGCTCACCCCCTGACTGATGAGCAGATCACGGTTCGCTTGCAGGCCGAAGGCATACAAGTGACTCGCCGGACGGTCGCTAAGTATCGGGAGGACATGAAGATTCCCTCGACACACCAGCGCCGCGTACGCGCCTAATCATTACCCGGTTTTCTTAATTCCGCGAGCCGCGGAATTTCCGTCCGGGGCCCGCTTTTTTTGAGAGGGGAACATGAGACTCATCGTTTCCGGAAAAACCAAAGACTTTACCCCTGCACTCGAGGAAAAGTTTGGCGCCAAGCTGGCCAAACTGAGCAAATTCATAGAGCGGCGAGGCGAGCGCGAAGCGCACGTCATGCACCAGGTGGAGCGCCACCTTCACAAAGTGGAGGTCAACGTGAACTTCTACGACCATGCGCTCGTCGCCCGGACTGCGGATCCCGATCTCGAAACCGCTCTCTGCCAGGCGGTCGAGACGCTCGAAAAGCAGGTCATGAAAATGCGAGACCGCTGGCGCGACAATCATCGCGACGCGAAGGGCGTTCGCATGATGAAGGAAAACGGCGCCGCTCCAGCCCCCGCCTCCGCCGTCGAGACCGCCGAGCCTGTTGCATCGCCCGGCAACGGGCGTTCCATCAAGCCTAAGATCTTCCGCGTGAATTACGACGAAGGCACCAAGCCGATGACGCTCGAAGAGGCCCTGCTGGTCATCGAACAGAACGACGCGTATTTCGTGTACCGCGATTACAACCGGCAATGCTTGTCGGTCCTGATCCGGCGGCCTGACGGCAACTACGATTTAATCGAATCTTAAGGGTTGTCTTAAATTCTGTTCAGTACACTATAGACACCCGGGCATTCCCCGGCGCGCGCACTGGCGGCGAACGTGTACATGAGCAAGCCCAAATCAATCAGTGCCAGTGTGCCTGCTCCGTCAGACGCACACTCGTCACCCGAGATCGTCATCATCACGGGCATGAGCGGTTCAGGAAAGCTGACCGCATTAAAGGCATTCGAGGACCTCGGATTCTATGCGGTCGACAACCTGCCGATCGCTCTTGTGCCGAAGTTCGCCGATCTTAGCCATGAATCCAAGAAGCGCGCGGCGCTCATTATCGATATCCGCGAAGGCGAATCGCTCAAGGAATTCCCGCGCATCTTCCGCGAGCTGACGGCCCGCCGCAGTTCCACCCTCGTGTTTCTCGATGCCCAGGATGAGGTCCTGCGCAGGCGCTTCAGCGAAACCCGCCGCCCGCATCCCCTGGGCGGCGACGAGACCGTGCTCACCAGCCTGCGCACTGAGCGCGAGCAGTTGGCGCCTATACGCGCGCTTGCTGATGTCTATGTTGATACATCGAAGCTCAACGTTCACGACCTCCGAAGCCTGATCTCGGCGAAATTCCACGATGCGAAGGAATCTCCCAAGCTCGTCATCTATGTGAACAGCTTCGGTTTTCGCCACGGCGTGCCTCCCGATAGCGATCTCGTCTTCGACGTTCGCTTTCTTCCGAATCCGAACTACATCGCCGAGTTCAAAGAGCTCACCGGGCGCCATCCGAGCGTCGCCCGCTACATCCGCTCCTTCCCCCAAACCGACGAGTTCATCAACCGCATTTCGGAGCTGCTCATTTACTTGCTGCCGCACTATATCCGCGAGGGGAAAAGCTATCTCACCATCTCGTTCGGCTGCACGGGCGGGCATCATCGCTCGGTGTTCATTGCCAGCGAGATCGACAAGCGGTTGAAGAAAGCAGGTTACAAAGTCAAAGAGAGCCACCGCGATATCAACCGCTAGCGCGAACGTCACGCCGCCGGAAGCGGACGAGAGCTTTCAGGAGAGCCTTCAGCTATCAGCCTTCAGCTATCAGCCTTCAGCTATCAGCCTTCAGCTATCAGCCTTCAGCTATCAGCCTTCAGCTATCAGCTTTCATGGAGTGAACCCCGAAAATGAGACACTCGCGAGGAGACAGCGCTCAGCGAATGGAGACAGCGAGTGGCAAGAAGAAAGAAGCCATACCGGCAGTTTTCAGAAGCGTTCAAGCACCGAGCGGTGGCGCAGATGGAGATAGCCGACAA
>JAFAMD010000010.1 GCA_019233755.1 Acidobacteriaceae bacterium
ACCGCCACGTGCATGCCGACATTATACCTATACTAGCACAATTGTACAAGAGATATCTCTCTATTTACATGTCTACAAAAACGTGCTTGAAATACCCCAACTTAATAGAAACGCGTTCTTTACACACGGTCAGGGGTGGAACTTCGGGCTAGCCGATGGCCGCGACGTGCCGGAGTACGTCCTTCGATCCCGGAATCGGTAACCTTGTCAAGTCTGCTGGAGGAGGCATTCCAATGATCATTGAAATGCGGACCTATAAGACCAAGCCCGGCTGCCGCTCACAATTCCTGGAGATATTCCGACGCAAGTCTATTCCGGCACACGCAGAAATCGGAATGAAAATATTGGGTCCGTTCCTCTCCATAGAAGAGACCGACACCTTCTTTTTCATGCGCGGCTTTCCCGACCTCGCTTCCCGTGAGCCGATGAAGGCAAAGTTTTACGGAGGAGAACTCTGGAAAGACGAACTGGAGAACGTTCTAATGCCGATGTTGGATAAGTATGAGGTGGTGGCTGATGGTCTGATCCGATGGTAATGGAATCGTTAGAAATCCGTAGAAGCTTAGAGGGCGGTGTGCTGAAAATCGCCGGCCATTTCTTCTCCGACACCTCCGAAAGCCGCATTGATTTCACGGGCGCGCTGCAAAGCGGCCTCGACATGGGGCAGAATATTTTCAGGTCCGATGTGCTCCATAAAGTCGGCTCTCTGAAGCAGCCGCGCCGGCTGGTCGCGCGCTCCGCACAGGAGGAGCGTTCTGCCCGATTTCCGTAGCCGCTTGGCGAATACTTCGAGCGCGTGGAGACCGGTCGCATCGAGCGCAGTCATATTACGCAGACGGACGATCACAACGGCCGGAAACGCGCTGAGGTCGGTTGTCGCTTCGACAAGCTTCTCCGTGGTTCCAAACAAGAAGGGTCCGTGAATGCGTAGAATCACTACGTACCACGGGACCTGCTTATCCTGCAGCACGTGCGGGCGCCCGTCGCGAATATATTCTTCAGTCACCGGTACCACGGTAGTTGTTTGTGAGATCCGGTAGATGTACAGGAGCGCTGCCAGAATCATGCCCACCTCGACCGCTACGGTGAGATCAGCCAAGACCGTAAGTGCGAACGTTACGGCCCACACCGCTATGTCGGCCTTCGAGAGCCGCACGATCGTGCCAATTTCCCGCCACTCGCCCATGTTGTACGCAACCACAAAAAGAACCGCAGAAAGCGTGGCCAACGGAACGTAGCGAGCCAGGGGAGCCGCCACAACCAGAATCATCAGCAGCGTCACCGCATGGATTACTCCGGCAACGGGCGTTCTGGCACCCGCCCGGATGTTTGTCGCAGTGCGCGCAATCGCGCCCGTTGCTGGAATACCGCCGAACAAAGGCGAAGCGAAATTGGCGACACCCTGCGCCACCAGTTCCACGTTGGAATTATGCCTGGTTCCACTCATACTGTCGGCGACCACCGCTGAGAGCAGGCTCTCTACGGCTGCCAGCAGCGCCACGGTCAGGGCGGAGGGAAACAATGGCAGCACCTGGTCGAGCTTGAATTCGGGGAGGGAAAGCTCCGGAAGGCCCGTCGGAATCCCACCGAATTTACTTCCGATTGTCTCGATAGGAAGGCCCAGTATGGCTGCGAAAACGGTGCAGCCGAGCATGGCCACAATGGAGCCGGGAATTCGCTTCGTAACACGTGGCAAGAGTATGACGACCGCTAGAGAGGCGGCAGAAACGGCGAACGCCGCCCAGTTGATGGTGCCGATGTGCCGAACCAGGACCGTCATGCGCGGAATGAAAGCGCTCGGCACCTCACCTGTTTTCAGTCCCAGGAAGTCTTTGATCTGAGTAGAGGCAATGAGCAGAGCGATGCCGTTTGTAAAACCAATCGTTACCGGCCGGGGAATGAATTTGACCGCCGCTCCGAGGCGCGTCAGCCCCATGACCGCGAGCATGGCTCCAGCCATCAGCGTCACCAGGGCCAGGCCCGCAGTGCCGAACTTCGCGACGATGCCCGCAACGATAACTACGAATGCTCCCGTCGGGCCGCCGATCTGCATGCGGGAACCGCCAAGAGCCGAAATCAGACCACCCGCGACGATAGCCGTGTACAGGCCCGCCTGAGGCGTTACGCCGGATGCGATGCCGAAGGCCATCGCCAGTGGTAACGCGACCAGCCCGACGGTCAAGCCCGCCAGCAGGTCTGCACCGAAATCCTGCCGTGAGTAGACGCGTAAGCAGCGCACTGACTCCGGCAGCCATTGCTCGGAAAGGCTCATCTATGGATCTTTTCGGCTTTATCGATCGCCTTAAGGGTTGCGAGCACTTCGCTCATATGAGCGTGGAAGTAGCGGCGCATGATGTCGAGAACTTCAATAATGAGAGGATCGCGCACAGAATAGAAGACTTGATTGCCTGCTTTACGGTTGATGAGGATATTTTTCGCTCGCAGCACGGCGAGATGCTGCGAGGCGTTTGCCTGCTCAATCCCGAGCCGCTCAATCAGTGCGCCGGCCGATAGCTCACCATTTCGGAGCTGTTCCACAATGGCAATGCGGGTGGGGTGGGCCAGAGCCTGAAAAAAATCAGCCTTGAACTGACGGAGTGCGTCTTGCATATAAGAATGATCCGCCAACTAATATTCGAAAATACGAATATAGCATGGGTCTCGTGTTTAGCCCGCGCGGTGCCGAGCCCGTCCCGGACACGTCCGCGCTGCTGACAGCAACCAAGCCTTTTAGCGAAAAACCGCAGGTTACAGCCAGAGCACCAGATGGCACACGGCTGCTGCCTGCGGTTCGAAGTTAGGTGTTACAACTAGCTTTTATTGAGCTGCAACCAACTGCCACTTCTGGTTATCGGCACCCGAACAACTGTTTTGGTTGACGACTGCTCCATTGTTGAGCGAGGCACCATTCACATTGAGACAGAGATCGCTGTTACGCGGCTTGATTTCAACGTAACCGTCTGAGGTGGGTACAACCTGGAATATCTCGTTGCTACCACCCCAATATGGATATTGCTGCAGCGGAACACCGTTGCCGGTAGCTGAAGGGCCACCTGCCATATCGAGTTGCATGCCGCTCAGCTTCACCGTCACCTTATATCCGCCGTTGACCGGCGTAAATTCAAAGGTCTGATTAGGCCCGTTCCAACAGCTCCACTGCTGTGCGCGGTCACCCGCAGCAGTGGCAGCCTGCCCGCCAGCTATATCGAGACACTTCCCGGTCCGCTTGGACACCACGCGCACCCAACCAGTTGGAACGGCCGGGGCTGGACCTGAAGTGGGGGCCGTATTCACCTCTGCTGAGTCGAGGTTGACCATCAGACCCGATTCATCCACTGCTTCAAAATCTGCACCGGTTAATTGGGTCATCGTGTGCATTTCCGTGTCATCCCATCGCGGGTCCATTGTTCCGGCGATGTGCCACGGCGCACCATTGTCCCCGAGAATCATCCCGTACTCTTTCAAAGCGGTCAGGATCACCTGCACGTGCGGAGGGAACGAACTGATGTTGACGCTCGCCTTGAGCCGGAACCTCTGGCCCATGGGCGGGTATTGGGAGCCACCGAGGCTTGAGGCTTCAGAGCGCGCGGGCCAAATCCAGTTGTTTCTGGTCTGTGGAGCTGTGAACTCGATGGCATGGTTGATGTGACCCGACAGAACCTCGTCGTATCGCGCGAGGAGGGGGAAGATAGGGGTGCCGGCTGCATTTGCGGAGTTCAATGCGTTGGGGCGCAGGTTGTTCGATTTAAGCGACCAAATCGCGCCCGAGCCCGCTCCCCATGATCCGGGCGAGCCAGTGAGATTAAAGAGCTCATACAGAACGCAATTGGTGGTATCGATCATGATCGCGTGTCGGTCGCCGGTACTGTTCACACCGTTTTCAATCGGCGGGGGTACCGGGACGGGATATGGTCCCGGGTCACCTGAATAGTAAAACGCTACAGGATATTTAGGCTGGCTTCCCGGAACGAGTGCGTATGCAAAACCGCCGCCCGCGCCGTAATCCGGGTGCAGGACGGCAGTAGGCCCGATGGTTTGCACGTATCTGGCGGAATTGGGGTCGAGAGGCAAATTATCGACCCGGGTGTTCCAGACACTGTTTGCCGGAAATACCTCGCAGCCACCGACCGTCGGGACCTGTGCAAACAGGCAGGCTGATGAAGCAGCCAGTAACGAGAGTGTAATTGAGAATCGAATAGTTCTCTCCTTTCAGAACCGAGACAAAAGTTCCGATTGGGCTGCTTTGACGGGCAGGTACCGGAAGCACGCCTGCCTATCGGCAGGTTCCCGGTCGTGAAACGGCACGCTCGCTCCCTGCTGGTCAAAGCCAAGGCAGTCCAATCGATTTACTGGACTCCCGAAAGATTACCACAGGAACTACCCTAGTTTTCCTGATCTTCTCCTATGGTAAGATCAAGACTTTTTATGCAATTCTCAATTTTTATCAGAAACTATAAGCGTGACTAGCCCGAAAGTAAAGCGAGGATAAATGCGGGTAATTTTCGCGACTTGACGGGGGCGTGGTAGCGGAATTCAGGCGATTCGTCCTGGTTCAGATGAACGCCGCCGGGAGGGAACCGGGGATTGCGAGCGCACCGGTTCTCCTGATGGCGTAGTGCCACTCCGGATGCTGTTCCCAGCGCTAGGCACTCGATTTATTTTGATTCCGATCGAAGGTGTGGAAAAGATCCGCGGAGAGCTAAATGGCAACAGATTGCCCAAAGGCCACGGGGAACGGGGAGCGTATGAAGGAGAGGGACCAACCCGGCGCCGATCCATCTCCGGATAAGAGAGGAACGCAGCGCTATTCGCCGTTCGAGAGAGGATCAAGAAGCGAGTCCGGTTTTTCGAGCACGCCTTCGTCTTCTTCTCTCGGTTCTACGCCGGCTTGCGCGGCCTGTCTCCGCTCGAGGCGGCGCGCAAGTTTTTCTTGCTGCTTTTCCTTCCGCTGCTGTTCCTTCTGGCGCTTTTTGAAAGTTTGCGGTCCGCGACCTGCCATCTTGTGTTCCCCTTCGCGCTCTCAGCGCAGCGTCTCTATGAGGCCCCCGAACTCCTCGGCTCGGGTGGCCCGGAATATTGGGTACGGCTACCAGCGAGGTTCGCGGCGGCTCTTGTGTCCACCGAAACCGCTGCTTTTGGGCTTACCCCCGCCGAAACCGCCTTCGGTTTTTGGGCGTGCTTCGTTGACATTCATAGCGCGTCCGTTCAACTCGGCGCCATTCAATGCGTTAATCGCATTCTGGGCTTCCGTGCGATCCGACATCTCAACAAATCCGAATCCCCGGGACTGGCCGGTCATCCGATCCGTGAGCACGGCAACGCTTTCCACGTGGCCATAGGGCGAAAAAGCCTGCAGAACATCGTCCTGCGTGGTCTGGAAACTGAGATTTCCGACAAAAAGTTTCATCAAAGTACACTGCTCCAATTGGAAAAAATTGTCTTTGTCAGACTGCTCAGGAAACCGAACCGGAAAATCTGCGATACGGGAAGGGCGGCCAGAAATGGCACTCGTAGAAAGGACGGATGCGTCAAAGACTATGGTAATTTTAGCACGACTGTGGCGATCGTGCCTTAACCACGGCAGCGACGAACGGGTGCTACAGCAGAGATATTTGGGACCGGGCAACTTTCCACGCTCCCTTCGGGCAAATCAGCAGAGTTGAGATGGTATTTAGTCCTGTAAGCGCGAACTTCTAGTCGATATACTCTTCACAATCGATCGGTGATCGGTTCCTGGTAGACAATGCGAACCCGATTCCTTGTTGTTTGCTCGCTGACCTTGACGGCTGTCCGGGCGCTGAGCGCAGCGACATCGTCTATTGACTTCGACCGCCAGGTCAGGCCCATTCTGTCCGATAACTGTTTCACGTGCCACGGTCCGGACGAGAAGCACCGCATGGCCGGACTGCACTTCGACACGAAGGAAGGCGCGTTCAGCAAACCCGGCGTGATTACACCGGGAGATTCGGCGCACAGCAAGATGTACTGGCGGATCAGCAATCCGAACGAAGCCATGCGAATGCCACCGCCGTATTCGGGTCGCAAGCTTACGCCCGCGCAGATTGAAACCATCAAGAGTTGGATTGATGCCGGAGCGGTGTGGCAGACGCACTGGGCATTTGTGCCGCCGAAGCGTCCTGATCTGCCGCCTGTGCAGAACAAAGACTGGGTCCGGACGCCGATCGATCAGTTCGTACTCGCGAAACTGGAGAAGGAAGGACTCAAACCGTCACCGGAAGCCGACAAGGCGACACTGCTGCGCCGGGTAACTTTCGATCTCACCGGTTTGCCGCCGACTCCCGCCGAATTACAGGCTTTCTTAGATGACACCTCGCCCGAGGCTTATGAAAAGGTACTAGACCGGCTGCTCGCGTCTCCGCATTACGGCGAGCGAATGACGATGCAGTGGCTCGATTTCGCGCGCTACGCCGACACGCACGGGTACCACATTGATAGCGCCCGTGAAATGTGGCCCTGGCGCGATTGGGTGATTCAGGCTTTCAATCGCAACATGCCGTACGATCAGTTCACGCTGGAACAGATCGCGGGCGATCTGCTGCCGAAGGCTACTCAGTCGCAAATCATCGCTACCGGTTTCAATCGCAATCACATGATCAATTTCGAGGGTGGCGCGATTCCAGAGGAATACCAGAACGAGTACATCGTGGATCGTATTGAAGCGACGTCAACAACCTGGCTGGGCGTCACCCTCGGCTGTGCCCGCTGTCATGACCATAAGTACGACCCCTTCAGGCAGAAGGATTTCTACAGTTTTGGTGCATTCTTTAGCAGCGTGCCGGAAAAAGGTCTCGATGGATATAAGGGAAACGCCGTTCCCTTCCTGCAGATGCCAAATGAGAAGCAAGCGGAGATGAAGGCTTTGCTGATCAAGGCAATCAAGCAGAAAGACGATGAAATCGCCGTGGCGGAGTCGAATTGGGAGCAGCACGATCGCGAGGCTTCCGTAATGGACGTAACGTCCGGCCTGATTGCGGAATACGCGTTTAACGATTCCCTGTCGAATCGACTGCCGCCGGCCGTCGCCGCAAGAGTAGTGAATGGAAAGCTTCCGTTCACAGACGGCCGTGTCGGGCGAGCGGCGGACTTTGAAGAGGAACCTCAGGTTTCTTTCGGCAACACCGGCGGTTTTTCAACCGGCAAACCGTTCAGTTTTGCCATGTGGCTAAGAGCGGACGGCCCGTCCGGCATGGCCATTCTGCAGCACTATGAAAAGTCGCCCAAAGCGGGCCCGGGGTATGAACTGGCCCTCGATTACTGCAATAAAGACAATTGCAACGTTATTGTCCGGTTTCAGTCCAACGGGCCCGATACAGGCATAGAAGCGAAGTCGACCGAGGGCGTGACCTTGAAAGAGTGGAATCACGTTGTTGTGTCGTATGACGGCTCAGGGAAAGCGAAAGGCATCCAAATCTATATTGATGGCCGCGGCGTGAGAACGACTGTGGTCCTCGACAACATGACTCCGGCCTCTTTTGAGACGGGAGAAATGCAGATTGGCAATAAAGACTGGGGCACGCCATTTAAGGGCCAGCTTGACGATCTACGCATCTACAATCGGCGGCTCTACGCAGACGAAGCGTACCAGCTTGGTTTGGTCAGCCCAATCCAGACTGTACTTGAGATTGAGAGCGAACACCGCTCCGATGATCAGAAGAAATGGCTTCGCGCCTACTTTCTGAGAGAGATCGGCAATCCGGCGGAAAAGCAGCTTGGCACTGACTACGCGACACTCAACAGAGGCCTCGATCAACTGAATCGCGAAATACCGTCGACGATGATCATGGGCGAAATGGAGAAACCGCGTGACACCTTCGTCCTGCTTCGAGGTGATTATCGAAACCAGGGCGAGAAAGTAGAGCCAAACACTCCGGCCGTGCTTCCGCCGCTGCCCAAGGACGCACCGCGAAATCGGCTTACCCTGGCCAAGTGGCTGGTCGATCCCGGCAACCCTCTCACCGCACGCGTAGCCGTCAATCATTTCTGGCAAATGTATTTCGGCATTGGGATAGTCAAGACAAGCGAGGATTTTGGTTCGCAGGGCGATCCGCCAAGCAATCAGGAACTGCTCGATTGGCTGGCCACGGAGTTCATTCGAACCAACTGGAACGTCAAAGCAATGCAGCGGCTCATAGTGACGTCCGCGGTCTACCGGCAAGATTCAAAAGTCACGCCTGAATTGCTCGAAAAGGATCCGGAAAACCGATTGCTGGCGCGGGGGCCGCGCTTCCGGTTACCCGCCGAGATGGTCCGCGATAACGCGCTCTTAATCAGCGGCTTGATGAACGATCAGATAGGCGGCCCGAGTGTCTTTCCCTATCAACCCAAAGGCCTCTGGGAAGAGATGGCCTTCGGCGGAGATTTTTCCGCGCAAACGTACGAACAGAGTCATGGTCCCGATCTTTATCGCCGGAGCATGTACACGTTTTGGAAGCGCACTGTTCCGTACCCGTCGCTGAATACGTTCGATGCGCCCGATCGTGAAAAGTGCACAGCCCGCCGAGGTGTTACAAACACACCGCTGCAGGCCCTCGTGCTGATGAATGACCCGACTTATGTAGAAGCCTCACGCGCGCTTGCCGAGCGCGATTTGAGAGACGCAGCTCCGGCGGAGGCCGACCGGATCCGCTACGCTTTTCGCCTGGCGACCGATCGAGAGCCGTCGCCGCAGGAATTTACCATTCTGGACGCGCTTTATAAGAAACAGATTGTTCACTACGAGAAAAACAGAGCGGCAGCGGAAAAATTGCTGTCCAGCGGCGAATCGAAGCGAAATCCCAAATTTGACGCTGCCGAACTCGCCGCCTGGACGATGGTCAGCAGCACCATTTTGAACATGGACGAAACGATAACGAAGAATTGAGGCGCCGAATGAACCCGATTCGAGAGCATGCACTGAACCTCACGCGCCGGCAGTTGTTCGGTTATGGCAGCCGGGGCATAGGTGTCATGGCATTGGCATCGCTGCTGAACCCAAAGCTAATGGGCGATGAAGCGCCGATCAAGAGCGCTGCGGCTTTCGGCGGCCTTCCGGACTTGCCGCATTTCGCACCGAAAGCGAAGCGAGTTATTTATCTGCATCAATCGGGCGCACCCTCACAGATAGACCTCTTCGACTACAAGCCGAAGTTGAGTGAGATCGCCGGCACGGAACTGCCGGATTCCGTGCGCCAGGGACAGCGCATCACCGGGATGACGTCAGGCCAGAATTCACTGCCGGTCGCCCCCTCCATTTTCAAATTCAATCGCGCAGGTGAGCACGGAACCTGGATCAGTGAACTGCTGCCGCATACGGCAAAGATCGTCGATGACATCACGATCGTCAGAACGGTAAACACAGACGCGATCAATCATGACCCCGCCATTACGTTCATTCAGACCGGCTTCATGCAGCCCGGGCGACCGAGCATGGGCTCCTGGGTCACCTATGGGCTTGGAAGTGAGAACCAGAACCTGCCGGCCTTTGTCGTTCTTATCTCGCAAGCGAACGCACTGAATCGTGATCAGCCGCTGTTCACGCGGCTTTGGTCGAGTGGTTTTCTGCCCTCGAAATATCAAGGCGTACGATTTCGCGCCTCCGGCGACCCGGTCCTCTTTCTCGCGAACCCGGAGGGAATCGACGGCGAGACGCGCCGGTCCATGATCGATGCGCTTTCCGACCTGAATCACATTACCGAACAGAGCTACGGCGATCCCGAGGTGACGACGCGCATCTCACAGTATGAGATGGCGTATCGGATGCAGTCATCCGTTCCCGAATTGACCGACCTCTCAAAAGAGCCGGCAAGCACCTTCGAGTTATATGGTCCGGATTCGAAGAAGCCTGGTACCTACGCCGCAAATTGCCTGATGGCTCGGCGCCTGGCAGAACGCGGCGTGCGATTCATCCAGCTTTATCATCGCGGCTGGGACCAGCACAACGACCTGCCTCGCGACCTTGCGCTGCAGTGCCAGGGAACCGATCAAGCCTCTGCGGCGCTCATTACCGATCTGAAGCAGCGCGGCTTATTAGACGACACCCTGGTTATCTGGGGCGGCGAATTTGGCCGCACGGTGTACTGCCAGGGCCACCTCACGAAAGACAACTACGGCCGGGACCACCACCCCCGCTGTTTCACCATGTGGTTTGCAGGCGGCGGCATCAAGCGCGGGTTTACACTCGGCGAAACGGATGATTTCTCATACAACATAGTCTCCGACCCGGTGCCGATTCACGACGTGCAGGCAACGGTGCTCCACTGCCTCGGGATCGATCATACCCGGCTGACTTACAAGTTTCAGGGCCGCCACTTCCGCTTAACCGATGTGGCCGGCAGCGTGAATCAGGAGGTGCTTGCTTAAATATGCAGAATCGGCGTTCCTTTCTTTTCGCGGTCGGAGGCAGTGCTCCCCTTATCCTTGGAGCCATGAACAAATCCGGCTCGGCCAAGCCTGTGCTTGGTTCCGGCGCTTACACGTATGAAGTGACCCACGACTGGGGCGAACTTCCGGCAGACATCAAATACGGCAATACGCATGGTGTGTGCGAAGACTCGCAGGGCCGCATCTATATTCACCACACGGTCAATGCCGCCAGCGAGAGCAGCGATTCCATGGTGGTGTTCGACGAAAAGGGGAAATTCGTCAAAAGCTGGGGTAAGGACTTCAAGAGCGGGGCGCACGGTCTACACATCAGAAAAGAGGGCAGCACTGAGTTTCTTTATTTATGCGATACGAAGCGCGGGCTCGTCGTGAAGACCACGCTGGATGGCGAGGAAGTCTTCACACTCGGCTATCCAACTGAGTCCGAGGCGTATAGACCGAGTCCGGACGGCAGCAAGAAGAAGTACAGCCCGACAAATCTCGCCATTGCGCCAAATGGCGATATTTATGTCGGTGACGGATACGGATCCAGCTATATCAATGTCTATAACAAGGACGGAAAATACCTGCGAACATTCGGCGGACCCGGTAAAGAGGCGGGACAGTTGAATTGTCCGCACGGCATTATTCTGGACGACCGAGGGCCGGAGCCGATCCTGATGATTGCCGACCGAGCCAATCATCGCATTCAAACCTTCACATTGGCAGGTGAGCATATCGCATTCATCGCCGGAACGAACCTGCCTTGCTACTTCGATTTCTGCACGTCCGGTGAGACCGTAGTCCCGGATCTGGGCGCACGGGTCACGTTACTCGACAAGAATAATAATGTGATCGAACATCTTGGCGACGATTCGGCGGCTCACAATTGGGAAGAGGTCCGCAAACTGGACCGGAGCGCGTTCAAACCCGGCAGGTTCGTCTGTCCCCATGGATCCTGCTTCGATCACAACGGCAATATTTTCGTTGTCGAGTGGGTAGAAATAGGAAGAGTCAGCAAACTTCGGAGAGTGTGATCTGATCTGCCGTGGTACGCCGTGGTTTACTTGCCGCGGCGGTTAGTTTTTTTCAGTCCAGACGATCAAAAATTCGCAGTTATCCATTGGCTACCGGTGGCCGTCAGGGGGTTGCCAAGTGGGCTACGAGAGCGAATCCGTTCTGCTGTCCTCTATCATGTAGGTTCGGGGAGATTAAGGGTGCTGCGTTCCTGAGGCCCAATTAGCGATGAAAGTTTCCGTCATTATTCCTGCCGCCGGACTCGGAACGCGGATGGGCCGCGGCGCGCCAGAAAAAGAAGGTATCAGCCGAAAACAGTTCATGCTGTTGAACGGCTCGCCCATCCTGATTCACACGATCAGGAAGTTCGTCAGCACGCCGCTGGTCACAGAAATCGTGGTCGCGCTGCGAGCAGACGACCTCGCCTGGGCTGAGGAAGTATTCAAGAATCAGGGGCTCGCTGGGAGCGTGCGCCTGGTGGAGGGGGGCGAAACACGACAGCAGTCCGTGGAGAACGCGCTTGCTACGATTTCAAGCGACACGGACCTGGTTGCTGTGCACGATGCCGTGCGGCCGTTTATCGGACGCGAGACCATTGAGAGAGTGATTCAGGAGGCGGCCGAAACAGGGGCAGCTATTGTTGGTATAGTCCCGGTCGATACCGTTAAACAGGTCCATCGCAATAAAGTACGCAGTACTCTCCCGCGCGAGCGCCTGATTCTTACGCAGACACCGCAGGTGTTTCGGTTGGACCTTCTGAAGCAGGCGTTCGAGAAGGCGCGGGAGGATCTGTTTGTGGGCACCGACGAGTCATCACTGGTCGAGAGGCTGGAACAGGTAGAAGTGTCTGTTGTGCTCGGTACGGATCGCAACATCAAGATCACGAAGCCTGGCGACATGGACCTGGCTCGGCTCTATCTTGCGCTTGAGCGCTCCGCTCTCGAGAATTCCGCCGAATGATGAATCTGGCCCGGCTGCCCTTCCGAGTAGGCCAAGGTTGGGACACGCACCGCATCGAAGCAGGCCGCCCATTGATTCTCGGCGGAATCCATGTACCGTGTGAATTTGGACTCGCCGGCCACTCGGACGCTGACGTTCTCTTTCATTCTGTAACCGATGCTGTGCTCGGAGCTCTCGCGCTAGGCGATATTGGGATGCACTTTCCAGATACGGCGCCAGAATGGAAAGACGCCAACAGCCTGCAATTCCTGCAACATGCTATCGGCCTCGCAGCGGAGCAAGGCTACCGGCTGGCGAACATTGATTCGACGATCATCCTTCAGCGACCCAAGCTGAAAGACTTTCGCGGTGCGATTCGTGCAAATCTAGCCCAAGCCGCGGGCCTGCCCGAAAGTGCAGTGGGCGTTAAGTTCAAGACGGCTGAGAATGTGGGTCCGGTAGGGGAAGGCCGCTCATGCGAAGCACAAGCGGTAGTGCTGCTTGTGCTTCAGAGCTAGGCATTCAGAGACGGGAACTGCAGCTAGCGGGCCGCTGCCCCCTCGTACTCTTCATAGCTGCCGAGGAAGTCTTCGATCTGGCCGTTCTCGAAATTCCAGATACGCGTGGCCACTTCGGAGACAAGGTCTTCGTCATGGGTGACCAACAGCACGGTACCTTCGAATTTCTGAAGAGCGATGTTTAAGGCGTTGATCGATTCGAGGTCGAGATGGTTCGTCGGCTCGTCGAACACCAACAGGTTTGGCTTCTGCAACATCAGTTTGCAGAACATCAGGCGAGCGGCCTCCCCGCCTGAGAGTGCATCAGTGGGCTTCAGGCCCTCTTCGCCGCTGAAAAGCATCTGGCCCAGCAGCCCGCGAATTTCTTCCCGGGAGGCTTGCGGGTCCCACTCGTGCAGCCACTCGGCGACAGTTGTGCCGTTCCGGATGCTGCCGCGGTGATCCTGAGCGAAGTATCCGACCTGCACTTCGTGTCCCCACGTCACGTCGCCTGAATCGAGACCAACGTCCGGGTCGTCCACACCCGGTGCATTAGCGAGGAGCGCTTTGAGCAGGGTGGTCTTGCCGACGCCGTTGCGGCCCATGAGCGCGATCTTCTCGCCGCGCTGGACCGCAGCAGAGAAGCCCTTGATCACTTCGAGACCGTCGTAGCCTTTGGTGACGTTCTTGAATTCGAGGGCATGGCGACCGGAAGGGCGCTTCATTTCGAAGCGGATGAACGGCCGTTGAATGTTGGACCGCGCGAGTTCTGTCGTTTGCAGCCGTTCGACTTCCTTCTTACGTGAGGTCACCTGGCTGGCGCGCGTACCGGCCGCGAAACGGGCGATGAACTCGTTCAATTGGGCAATCTTTTTTTCCCGCTGGGCGTTTTCGGCCTCAATACGAGCACGGATTTGCGTCTTTTGCAGAACCATATCGTCGTACCCGCCGGGATACGTGATGATGGTCTGGTAATCGATGTCCGCCGTATGGGTGCAGACGCTGTTGAGGAAGTGGCGATCGTGCGAAATCACGATCAGGGTCCCCTCGTTATGCGTCAGGAAGTTCTGCAGCCAGTGGATGGACTCGAGGTCGAGATAGTTCGTAGGCTCGTCGAGGAGAAGCGCTTGCGGCCGCCCGAAGAGCGCCTGCGCCAGGAGAACGCGCACCTTCTGGCCGCCCTGCAATTCACCCATTTTGCGATGATGAAATGGCTCGGGGATATCGAGACCGTCGAGCAGAACGGCGGCATCGCTTTCGGCCGTGTAGCCGTCCTCTTCAGCAACGATGCCCTCCAATTCACCGAGGCGCATGCCGTCTTCATCTGTCAACTCTGGCTTGGCATAGAGCTCTTCACGCTCTTCCAAAGCTTTCCAGAGTGTCATGTTGCCCATAATGACCGTATCTACAACGCGGTACTGGTCGAAGGCGAACTGATCCTGCCGGAGGATGCCGAGCCTCTTCGGGCGAACCACGTTGCCCTTTTGCGGCTCCGACTCGCCGGAGAGAAGCTTCATAAACGTCGATTTGCCAGCCCCATTCGGGCCGGTGAGCCCGTATCTGCGGCCGGGCAGGAAGGTGGTGGAGACATCCTCAAACAGGATCTTGCCGCCGAAGCGCATGCTGACATTGCTGACTGAAATCATGGGAAAAGAAACAGGTGGGAATCTTCAGTTTAGCGCATTTTCAGCGTTTATGCAGGTGTGCTCTGGCTGCCCTTCGATGCCCGGGACCGGGAACCCACGGTATCGGCATATACATGAGTGAACGCCGCGCCGAAGAGGAGAATCTGCGCCGAGTAGTAAAGCCAAACGACAAAGGCGATTAATGTGCCGGCGGCGCCATAGGTGGAACCGACGGCGGCCCTCCCGAGATAGAGCGCGAGCAGCGCTTTGCCGATCGTGAACAGGATCGAAGTCGGAATAGCGCCCACTACAACATCGCGCCAGGCGATACAAACATCGGGGACGAACTTGAAAATCAGCGCGAACAGGAAGGCGAGGGCGGCAAGTGTAACCGTGACATTCGCCATTTCGGCCCAGATGGCGGTGTGCAGGGGGATGATGTCTGAAAAAAACTGGGATACGACCGTAAATGCGGTGCTCAGAAGAAGCGAGAGAAAGAGCAGACAGCCGAGCGCCAGCACCATGGCGAAGGAGCAGAGGCGTTGCTTGACCACGGCGCGCAGAGAAAAACAAGTGGCTGGAGCGTTCCAGATGGTATTTAGCGAATTACGTAGTTCTACGAAAGCGCTGGAGGCGCCGAACAGGAGTGTGACAAGTGCGATACCGCTCGCGACAACCCCGCTATGGGCCTGGTGTGTGTGATCGAGTAGCGTTTTGATAGTTTTCGCACCCGCAGAGCCCATCAGATGCTGGGCGTTCCGGAGCAAGTCGCGCTCCGCGGTATTGCGATCGAAAGCCAATCCGCAGATGGCAACGGTCAGCACCGCAAGGGGGGCAACGGAGAGGAGCGTGTAGTATGCGAGCGCAGCCCCCAGGCGGGGCGCATCACGATCGGTCCATTGGGCCGCCGCGGACTTCAACATTGTCGCGACCACTTTCGCCGTCATTGATGTTATAGATAGCAGGATCCGGACGCCCAGGACAGTGTAACGAGAGAGAACAAACTCACGTCCACGGAATGCGACAGGAGGCCTTACATCGGAAGGAATTTGCGTTGAAACGCTTTCAGCAGCAGGGAATGCAAGAGCGGAGATGAACACCCGGATTCTGGCGCACCGTCTTACAGTTTTCTTCGCGATTCTACTTGCGGCCGGTTCATTCTCAACTTCCGCTCAGGATTTCGCCGGACGGACAGTAACAGCTATTGAATACCAGCCTGCGGCGCAACCCATCGACGCTCGGGACCTGGAGAGGTTGCAACTGGTACAACTCGGGCAGCCGCTGGATCCGGACCAGGTAGGGACGACCATCGATCGCTTGTGGTCGAGCGGGCTCTATGACAACATCGTCGTCGATGCAGAGCCGAACGGGGCGGGCGTAACCATTCGTTTCGTTACAACTCCACGACGCTTCATCGGCCATGTAGGCGCGCAGGGGAGGATCAGCGAGCCCCCCAATCGGGCCGTTATCATCAGTGATTCCCAGCTTTACCTGGGACAGCCGTTTGATCCCGAGGCGGTCGAGACCTCACGGAGAAACCTGGAGCAGGAACTCCGGGACAACGGGCTTTTCGAATCAACAATCGGAGTAGCGACCATCGAGGATCCTGTCACTCACGATGTGACGATCCGATTTATCGTGAACGCGGGACGGCGGGCGCGATATGAGGCTCCGACGATCGAAGGTGATACGAAGCTCTCAAATGGGGCTATCATCAGGGCAACGGGCTGGCGCTGGCCAGTGATTCGCACGTGGCGGCAAGTAACGCAGGCGCTGACGGAGAAGGGCCAGGACGGGATTCAGAAAGCATACGCGAAGAAGGATCGACTCACGGCGTCAGTAAACCTGACTTCGCTCACATACGACGCCAGCACAAACAGGGCCAAAGCTACCTTCGATATCGATGCCGGTCCCAAAATCACGATCCATGCGCTGGAAGCGAAGGTCCCGAAAAGAAAACTCAGGCAATTTGTACCGGTGTACACGGAGCAATCGGCCGATAACGATCTCCTCACCATGGGGGCGCGCAATCTTCACGATTACTTCCAGTCGAAGGGCTATCCAGATGTGGACGTCACGTTCAAGCGAGAGCCGGTAACAGGCGATCAAGAGGTTATCAACTACTACATCGCGACGGGTCCGCGGCGCAGGCTCGCGAATGTCGAGATAGAGGGCGATACTTACTTTACGATGGAAACCTTGCAGGAGCGAATGTTCCTCCGGCCGAACAGCCTGCTGATGCGATATGGCCGCTATAGCGAGGCGTTTCGGTCGGCCGACGAGGTGGCTATTGCGGATCTGTACAAGGCGAATGGGTTTCAGGGCGTAAAGGTTACTTCCACTGTACTGACGGATTACAAGGGCAAGCCGAGCGACCTGGGAGTTGTCTTTCACATTAAGCCGGGCCCCCAGTGGCGAGTGGCGACACTCACTATTAAGGGCAACAACCGCTTGGATCTTACGCCAATCCGGCATGAGTTAGCTTCGATTGAGGGCCAGCCCTATGCGGACATCAATATTGCAACGGATAGAAACCGCATTTTGGCCTATTACTACTCAAAGGGCTTTCTCTCGGCGGGATTCAACTATACGGTGTCTCCAGGGCCTGAGCCGGACACGACCGACCTAATATACGAGATCCGCGAAGGTCCGCAGGAGTTTGTGCGGCAGGCGGTTATCTCCGGGTTATACCGTACCAAACCATCGCTAGCCGAGAAGTTCATCACGGTGCGCAGCGGCGAGCCGATTTCGATGGAGCAGATTAACAACGATGCACGGATGCTTACCAGCCTGGGGGTATTCGCGAACGTAAACACCGCGCTGCAGGATCCCGACGGAACGAATCGGTACAAATATGTGCTTTACGATTTCGATGAAGCGGCTCGCTATACCTACAGTGTAGGCCTGGGTCTGATCGTGGGGCAGTTAGGACAGACCACGACCAGCTTGACGGAGGCCGGTGGGGCCAGGGGTATCTCGCCGATTATTTCGTTCAACGTGAGCCGGTTGAATATGTTTGGCATTGGCCAGACACTCGCGCTGCAGACTTATTATTCAACTCTGGAACAGCGCGCATCACTAAACTACATCATCCCAAGATTCCTTGGAAGTCTGAATCGCACGATCACGTTCTCTGGCCTTTATGACAAAACGCAGGATGTGCAAACCTTCTCATCCCGCCGGGAGGAAGCGTCTGTCGAAATGTCACAGAAGTTAAATCGAGCCTCCACTTTTCTCCTGCGATTTGCATACCGGCGCGTCAGCACGAGCAATATAAATATTCCGGCGCTGCTAATCCCGCAGTATCTGGAATCCGTCCGGATAGGGATGCTCTCAGCCAGCTATGTGCAGGACCATAGGGACAACCCAGGGGATGCACACCGGGGGTACTGGAACACAATCGATGTGGGCCTGGCAGGTAATTTCTTCGGATCGCAGCGGGACTTTGTGCGCGTGATAGGGCGCAACGCGACTTACACGCCGATCGGCGCGAAGCTTGTCTTCGCACGGCAGACGCAGATCGGCGCGATCATACCGTTTCGCGTGCCTGCGGGGATCAGCAACTTTGAAGACATTCCCTTGCCGGAGCGTTTTTACGGCGGCGGCAATACATCCATGCGCGGCTTCGGTGATAACCAGGCCGGGCCTCGCGACATAGGAACTGTGTCGGAACTGCCGGGTCCGCCGACATCAACCCCTACCGGGTTTCCAATTGGCGGCAACGCTCTTTTCTTTAATACCCTGGAACTGCGGTTCCCTTTGCTGGGTCCGAACATCAGCGGCGTGTTGTTTGAGGACATGGGGAATATCTACACGACTTTCAACAAGCTTTCTCTGTCGTACACCCAAGGCAGCAATCAGAACTTCAACTATGCGGTCCAAGCGCCGGGATTCGGCATCCGCTATAAGACACCGCTCGGCCCGGTTCGCGTGGACTTCGCTTACGCGCTGAATCCTCCCCGATTTCTGGGATTCGGTGTCAACGAGCCAATTGACCAATTGGTGAAGTGTACTCCTGAGCAAATCGGCGTGATCCCGGCCTGCACGGCGACTCCGCAGCGACTCAGCCACTTCCAATTTTTCTTTTCCATCGGGCAGGCGTTCTGATGCGATGCCTCAACCCTGCCTTGTTGCTGTTAATAGGTTCGGTGTTGTTGGGAGTAACGATCGATCGGATAGCCATTGTGGTCGGAAACTCCATCATCAAAGACAGTGATGTCGTGCGCGATTTACGGGTGACTGCCTTTCTGAACAGCCAGCCCCTTAGCGTCGACCCTGCCGCTCGCAAAGCGGCAGCAAACCGGTTGATCGACCAGGTATTCATCCGACGGGAGATTCGCATCGGCGATTACCCACGAGCCACGATGGAGGATGCCGAGGCGGAATTGACGCAATTAGAGAAGCAGCGCTTCAAGACACCGGCGGCCTTTCAGCAGGCACTAAGACGATACGGCCTTGCCGATCTGCAATTGCGCGAACAGTTTCAATGGGAGTTGACCGTACTTCGATTCATCGACGCGCGCTTCAGGCCGGCGGTTTTGATTACCGATGAAGAAATCCAGAAATATTACAACGAGCATGCTGCCGACTTGCGGCGCGAGCATCCGGGAAAAGGATCGCTGGAAGATCTGAGCGGCGGCATCCGCGAGACGCTCACCGGCGAGCAGGTCAATAAATTGTTTTTCGCCTGGCTCGACGAACAGAGGGCACAAGCAAAAATCAAGTACTTCGAGGAGAGCCTGCGGTGAGTAAGCCAGCGAGAATCCTCACAATTGCCGCTGCCTGTGTGGGCGGAGTGATGGCGGTGGTTATTGCCGCCGTCATAGTTATCCTGCAGACGTCGTGGTTCGCAAATTTCGCGAAGAACCAGATTGTTTCGATAGTTGAGGATTCCACCGGCGGATCGGCACAGCTCGGATCTTTCGAATTCGACCTCCAGCATCTGACCATCCGTCTCAGAAACTGCGTTCTGCACGGCACGGAGCCGAAGGGAGCCGATCCGTTGTTACGCGTGGCCGTCATCGAACTGAAATTGAAGTTTTTTTCGGGGATCGCACATGCGATAGACCTGAACTATCTCGGGATACAGCAGCCGCAGGTGAACCTGATCCTGCTACCGGACGGCACAACGAACATCCCGCAGCCCAAGACGACGGCGAGTAATGGGAATCCGCTGGAGACGGTGGTGAACCTAAAGGTAAACAAGTTCGAAGTGCAGAGTGGACTGATTCAGGCAGCCGATCGGAAGACCGAGTTCCGCGCAAAGGGTGAGAACCTGCGAGCCTTGCTGAATTACGACGCAGCAAACCCAGGCTACACGGGAACTCTAGCAATAAACCCGCTGCTGCTCGACCTGGGCAACCGCACACCGCTGGGCGTGAACGTAAATATTCCCGTTGCCATCACGAAGAACAGTATGCGCGTCGAAGGCGCCACGTTGACGACCCAGCAATCGCAGATTGGGCTGACCGCCTCTTTCCAGAATGTGAACGCGCCGGTCATCACGGCGCAGATGAAGGCCGACGTATCGCTGCCCGAGATCCAGCGTTCGATTGCCATGCCGATAGACGCGAATGCCGCTGGAGCGCCCAAAGCGCTGACCGCCGAACTGGCCTTCAACATCAGTGAAAAAACAAAAACGATACAGGTTCAGAGAGCGAGCGTCGTGTTGGGCAAAACAACGCTCCAGGCATCCAGCCGCGCGGAGCCATCTTCGAACGAGAGCATTGACTTTAATGCCAACCTGGCGCTCGGCGAGCTTGCGAAGTTGATGAAACTCGACGCCGTTCAGATTGGAGGCGCCCTGCGCGCGAATGGCAGCGCGACGCTGGATGCAAAAAATGACTATTCGGTGAACGGCACGATCGATTCCCAAGGGCTGTCCATTGGTAGCGGCACGACCAAGGTATCCAATGTGAGCCTCTCCTCGCCGTTTCATGTTGATCCGAATCTCCTCAGCATGCAAGGACTGAAGCTGAACGTGCTGGGCGGGTCGCTGGCAGCGAAGATCTTCATCGAAAAGATGCAGCAACTCAGTATAGAAGGGGAGTTGCGGAACTTCTCGCTGCCGTCGCTTGCTTCGGCGTTCATGGGGAGACGGCTGGGTTACGACGGAACGATCGAGGGCTCGTTAAATGCCCAAGGGAATCTGAAGGCGAAAGGAACAGCCGGTTATACGGCGGCGGCAAGACTCAGGATTGTTCCAGGCGCACGCGGAGTACCGGTGAGCGGGCGCCTGGATGCGAACTATGTTGGGACGACAGGAGCCGTGGAACTCGGACAATCCTACATCGCACTGCCGCACTCGCGCCTGGATATCGTGGGGACCCTGGGGCAGCACGTCGATTTAAACCTGGTTTCGCGCAATCTTAATGATTTCCTGCCCGCGGCGAATTTCGAAACGAACAAGCCTGCGACTTCGTTCCCTGTCATGCTCCACGGCGGCGCAGCGACAGTGACCGCGCAGATTACCGGCAAACTCTCAGCGCCGCAGGTAAGAGCGCAGGCGGCGATCAAACAATTTTCCATCGAGCAGCAACCATTCGATGAATTCGCGCTCAGCCTGATGGCCTCTCCCCAGGAAGCAGTCATTCAGAACGGAGTACTGAGAGGGAAAGATTTCGAGAGCAGCTTTAATGCGTCGCTCAGGCTGACGAAATGGGAGCCGTTGCCGCGATCGCCGGTGACGGCGGATCTCACAATCAGCAAGGGCAGTATCGTGGACCTACTTAGCCTCGCCGGGCAAGACCCAACGACAGGGTCGGGCCAGTTGACTGCGGATGCACACATTCGCGGGACCTATGGCAATCCGCTTGGTACCGCAACGGCGCAGGTATTGAACGGGAGTGCCTACAGCCAGCCGTTTCAGCGTTTGTATGCGAATGTGAATCTCAGCGATAGGCTAATCACTCTTTCAAATCTGCAACTCGATAGCGCCGGCGGCGAAGTTACTGCAAACGGCACGTTCCAGCATCCGCCGGACAATTTGCTTACGGGATACGCACAGCTCCATCTGGCCGTGAATCATGTGCAACTGGCTCAGGTGAAGCCTTTGCAGAAGGAAGGCGCCGTTGCGGGATTGGTCCGCGTGACCGCGGATGCAAGCGCCAACGTCGTAAATAACGGCGCGCAGAGCGAGATCGCTGTCTCCAACATCAGCGCCGATGTTGCGGCAAACAGTCTTGCGGTCCAGAATCAGCCGGCGGGCGATCTGACCGGAACGGCGCGCACGGTGAACGGCGCTGTGACCTATAACCTGACTTCCAATTTCGCCGGTTCGAAGGTTCGCGTGCACGGACACACGCAGCTAACGAAAGATTACCCGACCGTAGCGGATGCCGCCATTCAGAATCTCTCCATCGCGAACGCGTTGCAGCTTGCCGGCCAAACTTCCATTCCCGCGAGCGGTACTCTTTCCGCGAACGCGCATGTTTCTGGAACGCTATCAGCCCCCAGCGCGAATCTAAGCTTTACATTGGCTAACGCTAAGCTGTACCAGGAACCGGTCGAGCGGCTGGAAGGCAGCGTGCAATATTCGAGCACGCTGGTGGATATACGTTCGATCAAGCTAAATGTTCCGGCCGGAAGCGTCAACCTGAGCGGACGGTTCTCCCATGCGGTAAACGACTTCAACAACGGCGCACTCACGCTGAAGGTAAACAGCAGTCCACTCCAGGTGGCAAAGATCGAGCACGTGGAAGCTCAGAAGCCAGGTTTGGCGGGAACACTGCAACTGGCCGCAGATCTGTCGGCAACATTGCGACAGCGGAACGGCACGCGCTCCGTCTTTTTCTCGAACCTGAATGCCGATGGGTCGCTTAGGGACGTGAGAATGAATGCGACGCACCTGGGCAATGCTACGGTTACGGCGCACACAACCGGATCGAACTTAAATTTCCAAGTCGATTCGAACCTTGCACAAAGCCGGGTCCACGGTTCAGGGCAGGCGCAGTTGACAGGCGATTATCCGGTGCGCGCGAGCCTGACATTTGCCAATCTCAAGTATTCGAACCTTGCACCGCTGTTCTCAATAGAGACAAGCGAGCTGGTGCCCTTAGATGCGTTGGTGGAGGGCGAAGCGAGCGTGGACGGATCGGTGCTGAATTTCGACACTCTGAGCGGCCAGTTACGCTTGAACCGCCTGAACGTAGGAACAATCCCGCAAAGTTCGCCCACCGGCGCGCCACCCGTCAGGAGAGTGGAACTGCAGAACCAGGGGCCGATCATTGTAGAGTTGAACCGCTCGGTCGTGAGGGTGAAACAGTTGCGGATCACCGGCCCGGGCACGACGATCTCGGCTTCAGGTGGAATGAGCTTGAAGAACGCGGACACGCCGCTGGCATTGACGCTCGCCGGTAATGTAGATCTCGGCGTGCTGCAGGACATCGACCGCGAGTTCTATTCATCGGGTGCATTGGCGCTGGACGCAACCCTGCGCGGCAGCCTTTCGCAGCCTCTGATTAACGGGCGTATTGAGCTGAAGAATGCCAACGTCAATTACATCAATGCGCCGAACGGGCTATCGAACGGAAACGGTGTGGTTCTTCTGAACGGCACGGGTGCAACAATCCAGAGTCTCACCGGTCAGAGCGGTGGAGGAACGATTTCGGCGGCGGGGTTCGTCGGTTTCACCGGACAGGCCTTGACTTACAATCTGAAAGCTACGGCAAACCGGGTCCGTGTCCTGTATTCCGGTGTTAGCGTGGTTTCGAACGCGAATCTATCGCTGATCGGCAATACCCGCCGGTCGCGGCTCGGCGGTACAGTGACCGTCACGCGGATAGGCTATACGTCAAGCAGCGACGCGGGCTCCTTACTTTCGATTGCGTCGACACCGCCTTCCGCAGTGTCTACCCCTTCACCGCTGCTCGCGGGGCTGCACCTGGATATTCATATCCTGACCGCGCCCGGTATACGCGTCATTTCAACCTACACGCAAACCATGGATGTCGTGGCGAATCTGACATTGCGGGGGACGGCGGAGAGGCCGGGCATGTTAGGACGCATCAACGTCACCAACGGACAGCTGGTGTTTTTCGGCAACACCTACACCGTGAATACGGGCACGATCAATTTCTACGATCCGACTGCCATCGAGCCAATACTGAACGTCTCGCTCGAGACGATCGCCCAGGGCGTGGATGTGGTGATCGGTCTTTCCGGTTCGATAGATGACCTCAAGCTGACTTATCGGTCGGATCCGCCGCTCACGTTCGAGCAGATCGTCCAACTGCTGGCGACAAACACCACGCCGGCGAATCCAGTCATCGCCGCGCAGCAGCCTCCCGTACAACAACAATCGTTCAGCCAGATGGGCGGATCAGCGCTGCTTGCCCAGGCAGTGGCGAATCCGCTGGCAAACCGAGTTCAAAGGGTATTTGGATTAACGCAGTTCAACATCGACCCTTCGTTCTCCGGCGCTAATGGACAGCCGGGCGCGAAGGTCACTTTGCGGCAGCAAGTCACGAGCAACATCACCTTCACTTACATCACGGACGTCAGCGAAACAAATGCCCAGATTTTTCGCATCCAGTGGGACTTTACTCACAAGTTGTCGGCGGTCGCGCTTCGTGATTTCAACGGAACTGTGAGCGTACAGATCCTATACAAATTCACAAGGCGCTAAAGAATAGCGAAGAATAAGCGAAGCAAAGACCATTTCCTGGAAGCAGTATCGTTGCGTTTCGCTACAATAGGGAAGCACTTCGGCGTGCACCGAACTGAAAGGCAGTCAAAAGACTAACGGAATCAACAAGTTTGCATGTGACCACGCTCTGACGGCGGCGCGGGCAAAGCAGGCAACCCGAAGTAACATATGACCGAATTGGTGCGGGAAAGTCTCCGCTATCGTGAATTGATTTGGGCTCTGGCTTTAAAGGAGCTCAAGATCCGCTATAAGCGGTCAGCATTAGGGTTTCTCTGGGCGTTGCTGAACCCGATGCTGCAGATGCTGGTGCTCACGCTGGTGTTCTCTACAATCCTGAGCATGAACGTGCCGCATTATGCGGTCTTCCTTCTGAGCGTTCTCATTCCCTGGACGTTTTTTTCGCAGTCGCTGTCGTACGCGGCTGATTCGATCGTCGGGAATGGAGATTTGATCAAAAAGATTCGTGTGGCGAAGCTGGTGTTTCCAATGGCAGCCGTCGTTTCGAACATGATCAACTTCCTGTTGTCTCTGATTCCAACAGCGTTGATTGTGCTTGCTCTCCGGCACCCGTTTCACTGGACCTGGATCTTTTTGCCCGTTCCTCTGATCGCGTTAACGATCTTCACACTGGGAGCAACATTCTTCTTCGCCGTCGCCAATGTCTACTATCGGGACGTGGGTCACATTCTGCAGATCGTTCTGCAGTTGTGGTTCTATGTCAGCCCGATTATGTTTTCGATCGACTTCTTCCCCGCGAAATACCGGTGGCTGTTTAAGCTGAACCCGCTGATTTTCGTGCTGAACCAGTTCCGTCTGAGCATCTACTATGGACTGCTGCCTGCCCTGGATTCGATAATCGCCGCGTTCGTCTGTGCGTTTGTGGCGTTAGGAATCGGATACTGGATTTTCCGGAAGCACCAGGACGAGTTTGTTTTTTACGTATAACCGCGCATGAAGCAGAGTGCTGTAGCTATTGCCGTCGACAACGTCACCCAGCGTTTCCGGGTGATCCATGAGCGCCCCGATTCGTTGCGCGAACTGTTCACCCGGTTTTTCCGAAACAACGCGCAGTTTCACGACTTTGAAGCGGTAAGCAAAGTCTCGTTCACGGTCGGTAAGGGCGAAATGGTGGGCATTGTCGGACGGAACGGCTCCGGCAAAAGCACTCTCCTGAAAATTATCGCCGGGGTCTACCGGCCAACATCCGGCAGAGTGACCGTGAACGGAACGATTGCGCCACTCATCGAACTCGGTGCGGGAATGCACAGTGAATTGACGGGACGAGAAAACATTCTGATCAACGGCTTGCTGATGGGCTACTCGAAGGCCGAAATGAAGGAGCGGGAGGAGCGCATCATCGATTTTTCCGAGATCGGTGAATTTATCGACGTTCCCATAAAGCAATATTCGTCCGGCATGTATATGCGGCTTGCGTTTTCGGTCGCAACGGAAGTCGATCCGGAGATTCTGATTTTGGACGAGATTCTGGCGGTTGGTGACCTGCCCTTCCAGAACAAATGCTTCGATCGCCTGCGGGCTTTCCGCGCATCCGGCAAAACCATCCTGCTGGTCACCCATAGCATGGGCAACATAGTCGACTTCTGCGATCGCGCGATCCTGATGGATCACGGACGCATGATGCTCGACGGCTCTCCGAAAGAGGTGGTGGAAGCCTTCGAGGCGGCCTCGTTACCGCACAAACACGAACTGGTCGAAGCCGAAACCAGCTAGCCATTCACGAAGCTGCGGAAACGAGCTTCGGCTGTCCGACAAGTTCAAACTCAGGCGAGTGCTTCTGCGCTCCTGTAAGACCGAGTGCGTGACGAACGTCAGCTTCAATTGCACGATAGAGTTCTGAGCGATCCAAGAGCGATTGCCGGGCGTTTTCGCGTCCCTGGCCGATGCGCTCGCCATGATAGCTGTACCACGACCCGCTCTTTTCGATAATGGCGTGCTGCACTCCGAGATCGAGCAGATCGCCCTCGCGAGAAATGCCCTTGCCGTAAAGGATATCGACCTCCACTTCACGAAAGGGCGCCGCAATCTTGTTCTTTACAATCTTTATTTTTGTTCGATTGCCAACAACTGTCTCGCCCTCTTTAATTGCGGTTGCGCGGCGGACCTCAGCGCGAACCGAGGCGTAGAACTTCAGGGCGCGGCCGCCGGTAGTGGTTTCAGGATTGCCGAACACCACGCCGATTTTCTCTCGCAGTTGATTGATGAAGATCACGCAAGTGTTCGCACGGGCGATGGATGCCGTAAGTTTGCGTAGCGCCTGCGACATCATGCGCGCTTGCAGGCCCATGTGGCTATCGCCCATCTCGCCTTCGATCTCCGCCTTTGGAGTTAAAGCGGCAACCGAGTCGATGACAATCACGTCCAGCGCCTGCGACTGGACGAGAGCCTGGGCAATTTCCAGGGCTTGTTCGCCGTAATCTGGCTGCGAGACGATCAGGTTTTCGGTGTCTACACCAAGTTTCGTGGCGTACGTGGGGTCAAGCGCGTGTTCGGCATCGATGAACGCAGCGGTACCTCCGTTTTTCTGTGCTTCCGCCACAACGTGCAGGGCCAGCGTGGTTTTGCCCGAGGATTCAGGGCCGAAGACCTCAATAATGCGACCCCGCGGAAACCCGCCCGCTCCTAACGCGCTATCAACGGCGACGGAACCTGTGCTGATGACTTCTACAGGCAAAGCCGCGCGTGAGCCCAGCATGAGCACCGATCCTTTGCCGAATTGCTTATCCATCTGGGCCAGCGTGGCCAAAATCTGTTTGCGACGTTCGTCCATACCGGGTGACATTCTTGTTTGCAAACAGAATGTTGCCGGCAAGGACGCGATATCTCGCGTCGGACGGATAAGGAAAACCTGATGGCGCCATCACGTTTGGCGAATCAGCAGGTGTTTGCAGAAACTAATTCAGGTCGTACTACGGAGCTTCGCTGCAATTGTTTTTGCGCCGAACGGCAGGACGCGGCGCGGCTGCAAGTCGGTTATGGGGCGAACACGCAACGGCCGCTCCTGAAGGATGAGTTCGCTCGCCTGTACGAGCCGCTCGGCGTGAAACCAGCGCTGAAACGGAAAATCGAACAGCACATTACAAAGGGCAGTCAGGCTCATGCCCTGATGGTGCGCCATCCAGCAGCGCACGAGTTCGTATTTGCGCGGCAGGAGTCTGCGGGCGCGCCCGGCGGTGTAGTCGGCAGATTCGTAGAAGCCGTAAGGGCTCAACCACTTCTTGCGTGCCATGCGAAGGAGATTTTTCAGCGAGACCGCGCGATCCACCATAAGCGCAAGGCAGCTTGAGTAGGGCGAAATGACGAGCGAACCGGAACGAGCAACGTTCAGGGCCAGGCATGGAACACCGAAAGCCGCATATTGATAATTGCCGAGTTCATCTTTCTTGCTGTATGCGGCTTCGGATATGCCCCAGGGCACATTACGGTTCCGGCCGTAACCTTCTTGAGCGCGCACCGCCCCGCTCACAGCGCGATCGAGCAGTGTGTTCGGATGAGATTTCATCCAGATCACCGGCATCAGATACTCGAACATCGTGCCGGTCCACGAGATCGGAACAGTTTCTTTTTCGCAGACCGTATGCTGTCTTCCGAGGCGAAACCAGGTGTCCTGCACTGCTTCATCCTTGGCAACCGCAATGAAAGTTGCGGTCCGCGCTTCAGATGCCAGCAGGTCATAGCAGGCCTTGCTGAGTTCCTGCTTGCCGACCTCATAGCCAATCGAAAGGAGATTCCGCTCGCGGTTCGCGAACATGGAAAAGCTCATCTCATCGGCCAGACGGTCACACTCCAATGCAAGGCGCTTCAGCCTCCCGCTGAGCACTTCGGCGCGTTCACGGCAAGCCGGCAGTTCGGTACGGAGCCGAAAGATAAGGGTCGAAACGTCCGGCGGAATCGCCGCCTGAAGTGCGAGGGAAGTCAGTTGTGAGTCAAGTTCCCGGTAATAGCTCTCAGAATTGTCAAGAGTGAGCGGCTTCGACGGCAGGGTGAACTGCGGCACCGCCATTTTGCGCAGCGGTTCGAACTCCGGCAGGCACCACGGAAGGAAATGCTGCGCTTCCTGCCGTAGGGCCGTAATGCGCGCACGCCATTGACGGCGCCACCAGGCGCGATTTTTGTCAGCTTGTTCATCGTCTTCCGCAGGAACCAAATCCGGTAGCGAAAGAACTATCGGAAGCCACGTGGCGGCGTCTTTCTTTTTGAGATCCCGCTGCTTGAATAGCCGGCGCAGTTCACGGGGAAGGGGCATCGGATCCAGCATTCGAGCGTGGTCTTCCAGTCCGGAAAGGGCAGTTTGAGGAATAAGTGGCTGGTCAAGCAGGTCGAGACAGCCTTGCTTCAGGCTCCATAAGGAAGCTACGAGATTGCCGCTATCAACCGTCGAGACGAACCGCGGCTCAAGCGGCTTCATTGAAACCGTTTCGTACCAATTGAGGAAATGGCCTTGATAGCGCGGCAGCTTCAGCGCCGAATTGAGCGTGTTTTCCGTTTGTTCGGCGAATTCCGATCGCGTCACATACCCGAACTCCAGCGCGGCTTGCCTGGCGTTGAACAGGAAGCCGAGATTGGTTGGTGAGATGCGTTCCGCGATCCGGTATGGCTCCTCCTGCACATTGTCTGGAATAAGCCAGTTGTTGTTCTGGTTACTGAATTCAGCGAAGTAGCGCCAGGTGCGGAGAGCAAGATCGCGCAGAAAGACATGTTCGTCCGGCGTCAGCTCCGACTCATCCGAATGCGGTGATCGGTTCATCCAAATCGCAAGCAGCTTCGAGCAGCACCAGGCAATGAGAAACGGCAAAGCCCAAGGTGCGGCTTCTGGCCTCCAGATGAGACACACTCCGATGGCGACGGCCAGGAGCGGCACCCAATCGAGGTAGATATCAACGGGAGTGCGCTTGCGAATTCCCAGTTCGGCTTCTGTGGCTGTTTCCCACTCGAGCAGACGGCTGTGCGTGATGGTGCTCCGAACAATGGTGCGGACGATCGCATCCATTGCGACCAGCGCCTGATGAGCGAGAAAAGCAATGTTCAGCACGATGCTCACGTGGGAGACCACGAAATCGCCGAGTGCTTCGCGAGCCGTGATGGTGTTTCGCAGGGCGACTGCGCGAATGAGCGCGAAGATCAGCCTGAAGTAGATCGGCAGGAAGAGAAGTGCAAGCGTTACCAGAGTCCAGAAACGCGGGCCGCCGGGGAGCCAGAACCAGCCTGCGATGAGCAGAAACAGCGTTGCCGGTTCCATGAGGCTGCGGCGCAAATTGTCGACGATTTTCCAGCGCGACACCAACGAGATCGGATTCTGAACCAGCCGCCGCGACTCGTCCGGCACACGATTGAAGATCCAGCGCACGATTTGCCAATCGCCGCGCAGCCACCGATGCCTGCGCCGGTTGTACGCGCTGTAGTGCGAAGGATAATCATCGATGACTTCAATATCGGACGCGAGACCGGCGCGTGCGTAGGCGCCCTCAATGAGATCGTGACTGAGCAAAGCGTTTCGCGGAAAGCGGCGCTCGAGTACCTGACGAAGCGCATTGACGTCGTAAATGCCTTTTCCAGTAAAGATGCCATCGCCATAGAGGTCCTGATACACGTCTGAAATGGCTCTGGAATAAATGTCGAAGCCCGTTTGGCCGGAGTAGATGCTGGCGAGCCGGGACCGCGACGCTGAGTGAACGCTAATTCCCACCCGGGGCTGCAGGATTCCGTATCCGCGGGTGACGATGTTCAGCTCCGGATCGATCAGGGGGCGATTCAGCGGGTGAGCCATCGCGCCGATCATCTTTTGCGCCGAACCGCGCGGCAATTGGGTGTCGGAATCGAGCGTGATCACGTATCGGATTACCGGCAGGCGCGACATATCGCCGGCTTTCACCGGAAACGGATCATAAGCGCCTCGCAGTAACTGGTTCAAATCCAGCAGCTTGCCTCGTTTCCTTTCCCAGCCCATCCACGCCCCTTCGCGTGGGTTGTACACCCGGTAACGATGAAATAGGTAGAACCCGCCAAAAGGTTCACCGGCATATCTGCGATTCAAGTCCTCGATCAGGCGAATCGCCAGATCGAGGCGTCGATCCTGCTCAACGGCCGGCTCGGCAGTATCGGGCAGATCGGTCAAAAGCGCATAGAAGATATTCGGATCGCGATTAACGAGGTAGCGAATCTCGAGATCGTCCACCAACTGCCGAATCTGTTTGTCGCTGATCAGCAGGGTGGGGATCGCGACCATGGTCGCGCAAGAAGCGTCCACGCCTTTGGAGAAGTCGAGCTTGGACAAAGGGTACGGCGTGAGCACGCTGGTGACCAGGTAATTCATCAGCTCGACAGCCGCTTGGGCGGCGGGCAGGATGAGCAAGATGCCGCCGATGATGAGGCCAAGCCCGGCGTCTATCGAGACAATGCGCGTGATCAGGAAAACAACCGTTAACAGCGTAACGGCTTCAATGCCGATAATGTAGATCTCGTCCGGGAACCGGCAGAAGAGGTGTTGGATGCTGGCGCCCGGTCCCCGATGGTAACCGGCCTCCTGCAACAGCTCCTGGCTGCCGACGCTGTCTACTATGTAATAGCCGACGTGGCGCAGGCGCTCGCGCAGCGGTTCGGTAGTGTCGGGCTCGATCATGGCCTCTTCAGCCATCCGGACGGCAAGGCGCGCCAGTTCGAACTCGTTCAGATCGGATCGCGCCGCTATCTTGGCAACCCTGAGCCGATATTGTTCCCGACTGTGGAAATCCATTCGCGGATATACGCCGGAAGGGTCGAGCTGCAGGATCCGGTGAATAACCGAAAGGCGTTCGAGGATTTCGCGCCAATCAATTTCGCCTATGAACCGAAGACTCGTAATGATGGCGCCGATGTCGAAAGAAGGCGCCGCCGCGCCTTTTTCCCGAAAAGCGGCTAGCGCCTGATGTCCGCGCCGCGCGAGCACTTCCAGCAGGCACACCTTAAGCGCAACGAGTATGCCTCCAAGCTCGGTGAGCCGAAGCGGTTCCACTTCCTGAACGGATTCGACGAAATAGGAGAAAACCGGCACCGTCAGGCGGTATTTGGCGGCCACCAGCATGGCACGCGCCAGTACAATGCACCGCGGAATGGCGTCTTCGGTCTGCGTGCGCACCTGCGGCGTCGCCGAAAGCGTGCGCAGCGAATCGCGAATCCCCTGCAAATCGCTCCGTATCAGACGTAAGTTGTCATAGAGCCACCTCAGGTCGTCGGTAGGCTCGTCGGATCGAAGCTTGTAGAGATCTTCTTCCAGAGCGGCAAGCCGGTGAGTCTCTGCGCGGAATATCTGGCGCGGCCTGGCCGAATGCCGTCTGCCCGGAAGCCAGGCGCATGATCGGGCAGCGCGCACAGCCTGGTCGTGAATATCCTCTCGTTCGGCGCCGGTGACGTGCAGCCGCTCCAATTCAATGAGCACGGCATTCATTTCGTGTGTAGGCTCGGGCATAATTGGGGCCTACCTGTAGCTCGACGCCTGCAGCTCGAACATTTCGGCGTAACGCCCGCCATGAGCCATCAGAGTATCGTGGCTACCCTCCTCCGCAATGGCGCCGTCTTCCAGGACAATGATCCGCTCCGCCATGCGGACTGTAGAGAATCGGTGCGAAATGAACAGAGCCATTTTGCCCACTGTTAGTTCGTTGAACCGTTCGAAAACTTGATATTCGGCCCGCGCATCGAGCGCAGCCGTTGGTTCGTCGAGAATCAGGACCTGTGCTTCGCGAAGATAAGCACGGGCGAGCGCCAGCTTCTGCCATTCACCTCCCGAGAGATCTACGCCGCTTTCGAACCGTCGTCCTAGCATCTGATCGTATCCCCGCGGGAGGCGCTCAATTACGCCGTCGGCCAGGCTCTTTTCGGCGGCTGACCGGATTCGGGAAAGATCTGACAAGAATTCAATCCGACCCACCGCGATGTTCTCTCGGGCGGTCATCTCATATCGCATAAAGTCCTGGAAGATGACGCCGATTTCTCTGCACAGATCTTCGATATCGTACTCGCGGAGATCCACACCATCGAGCAGGACGCGGCCGCCCGTCGGGTCGTAGAGCCGCGTGATCAGCTTCACGATCGTAGTCTTTCCTTGGCCGTTCTGGCCGATGAGGGCTATGCGCTCTCCGGGTTCGAGATGGAAATTCAGCCGGTTCAAGACCAGTCGCTCCGTACCCGGGTACCTGAACGAGACGTTTTGAAATTCGAAGCCCCGGACCATTGGCCGCGGCGCCGGAATCGCATCAGGCCGTGAAGTGACCGTTGGACGCATCTCGAAGAACGCCAGCAGGTCCGTGAGAAACAGAGCCTGGTCGGCGATGCTCGAGAGTGTCGAGAATATCTGCGAGATGTTGTTCGACGCGTTGATAATGGATTGGGTCAGGAACGATAAGGTCCCTATAGTGAACGCACCGATAGCGGTTTGGTAGATAACCCACACGTACGAGCCGTAATAGCCGCCGGTGCTGACGAGCGACAACAGTGAAACCGCCCACAGCCTGCGCCGGAAGAGTTCGAGATTTTCATCGAAGATCTGGTTGGAGAGGTCGGTGAAGCGGCCGGTCAAGAAATTACTCAGACCAAACAGTTTCAGCTCCTTCGCGGCTTCCCTGCTGCCGCCAAGCTGACGCAGGTAGTCGAGCTGGCGCTTGATCGGAGTCTGGCGAAAATTCTTGGCGTAGTTCAAAAATGCGAAGTGACTTTCTCCGAGGAACGCAGGGATCAGGCAGGCGATCAGCAGAAGCAGCAGCCATGGAGAGAAGAACAGAATGGCCGCCGATAGCGAAAGAGTTGTCAGGACCTGCTGGAAGAGCCGGCCGATGGACTGAATCATCCCGAGCCGGTCCGTAGCCTGTACGCGGGCCCGTTCGAGCCTGTCATAGAAAACGGGATCTTCATAGGCTTGCAGGTCGAGCTGTGAGGCATGCCGCATGACCGCAATGCTGACGTGCCGCGTGTATCGGTCAGCGAGCACCGAATCGTAGTAATCAATCAGCCGGCCGGCAACGCTGCCGCTTACCGCAAGCGCGAATTCGATGATCGCAAGCCACCACAGATGCGTGGCTGAGGCAGCGAACGTGGTTCTGTGCTGAACGATATCGGTGATGACGTCGATGATGAGTTTGCTGACATAGGCGGTACTGACCGGGACGAGCGAGGCTACCACCCGAAACAGCAGGCCCAAGGCGACTACGTACGGCCCTGATTGCCAAACGATACGCAGTACGGGCGGCACGTTCTCGAGCGCTTTCAAGCGCTCGCTCCATGCAGAAAGAAAGGGTTGATTTTTATTCGTCACGCTGGTCCGCGGAAAAGCAGCGAAAAATCAGAGCGAGGCGTACCGCAGACCGGCACGCTATCGATGATGATCATAAAGTAGATTCGCTACCTACCTCTAGGTTACTTATAGGCTTGCTGATGGGAACGGGACGTGCAGCCTGGGAAGCGTTCACGCGCTTGGTATGACCGTCAAGCGAGTGGACGAGGTGGAGATTGTCATGCCCGAACGAATGCGCCAAGGCTTGCAGCGCAAATGACGGATGGGGCCCGCAAAACTACGACGGCCCCGTCATCGGCACTGGCGTAGCGCATCCCTCGGCATCTTTTCAAAAATTATCCGCTACGATGTCGAGAATACGCCGCGTGCTCCGACTACCGTCTGACAGCGCTAAAGGCCGTCGCAAAATGAAAGGAGAAGACGTGAAGTACATTTTGATGATGAACACCATGAAGGCGGGTTGTGAACCGTTTCCCGACTGGTCCAAGAAGGACCTCCAGACGCACATCGCATTCATGATTGACCTGAACAAAAGACTCCGCGAATCCGGTGAGTTGGTGTCCGCCGAAGGTTTGGCCTTTCCGGATCAGGCTAGGCTGGTGCGGGCCGGAAAGGACGGGATGCCAGTCACGGACGGCGTGTTCCCGGAGGGGAAAGAGTTTCTGGCCGGCTATTGGATCGTCGATGTCGATACCCCCGAGCGGGCGTATGCGGTTGCTGCACAAGCGTCGGCGGCTCCCGGACCCGGGGGCGTGCCGCTGAACATGCCCATTGAAGTGCGGCCGGTAATGAGCGGACCGCCTCCTGAATTCTTTTGACGAGATCTGCTGTGACGCCGGGGTTGTTGGACGGACCTTCCGAGCACCTGCTGCGAGAACTTATGCCGCAGGTGCTCGGGGCGGTGATTCGGCGTTTCCGCGATTTCGCCGGCGGCGAGGACGCGGTTCAGGAGGCGTTCATTGCGGCAGCCATTCAGTGGCCACGGGAAGGCGTTCCTGACAATCCTCGCGCCTGGCTGATTCAGGTCGCCTCCCGGCGGATGACGGATTACCTGCGCAGCGAGCTGGCTCGCCGGCGCCGGGAGGCCGACAAGGCCATGGAGGTGAACCAACGGGCGCCGGCGACCGATGTGCTGAACAAGGCAGAGGAAGATGACACACTCATCCTCCTCTTCATGTGCTGTCATGCATCTCTGAGTGCGTCATCGGCGATCGCCCTGACGTTACGGGCAGTGGGCGGCTTGACCACGGCCGAAATAGCGCACGCGTTCCTGGTACCGGAGCCGACCATGGCACAGCGGATCAGCCGGGCGAAGCAGAGCATCAAGGCTTCCGGGGTGCCCTTCCGCTTGCCCAGCAACCAGGAAACGGCGCAGCGGCTCCCCGCTGTGCTGCACGTGCTCTATCTGATCTTCAACGAGGGCTACACCAGCAGCGTCGGCCCAGGGTTGCAGAGACCCGAGCTATCCGGGGAGGCGATCCGGCTGACGCGAGCCGTTCACAAGTTGCTCCCGAACAACGCCGAGGTCGCGGGATTGCTGGCGCTCATGCTGCTGACCGAGGCGCGCCGTGCTGCACGAACCGGACCCGGCAGCGAGTTGATCCCGCTCGCCAAACAAAATCGAAGTCTGTGGAATCAGAAGCAGATCTCCGAAGGCATCGCACTCCTCACCGCGAGCCTCTCCCAGGGGTCGATTGGCGCGTATCAGCTACAGGCCGCCATTGCCGCCGTTCATGATGAAGCGGCCCGCGCCGAGGATACCGACTGGCCGCAGATCCTGGCGCTGTATGACCTTCTAAAGCGCATGTCGGACAATCCCATGGTGATGCTCAATCACGCAATTGCCGCTGCCATGGTCCATGGCCCGTCGGCGGGGCTCGAACTCCTTAATGCACTCGATGCCGATGGACGACTGGCCGGCAATCATCGCCTCGATGCCGTTCGAGCTCATCTGCTGGAACTGGCCGGAGATCATGAGGCCGCGCTCGCACATTACCGCACTGCCGCCGGTCGGACGACGAGCCTTCCCGAACGGAATTACCTCATCACCCAGGCAGCCCGACTCGCAGAGAGCACAACGAGGCCGAAGTCGGAAGATTCCTCTCATTCCACCCGCAGCGCGTGAATCACATCCCCGCGAGCCGCTCCTATTCACTTTCGTCGGACTCTGCGAGCAAATCGCCCAGCCGATCAAGCCTTCGTTCCCATAGCGAACGCCGATCGTCGATCCATTGCTCCAGGGCCGCAAGCCCTGCCGTCTCGATCCGGCAAGTGCGTACCCTCCCGACCTTCTCGGTGTGCACCAGTCCGCTTTCCTCCAATACCTGCAGGTGCTGAACCACCGCTGTCAGAGTGATGTCGAGAGGTGTCGCCAACTGCGAGACCGATAGAGGCCGTTCGCTGAGCTTCTCCACGATCGCGCGACGGGTGGGATCGCCGAGCGCATGAAACACCCGGTCGACTGTTGCTTTGGGGCTGGGCATCTCACTGGCTAGCCTGCAAGCTCTGTCGCCAATTGATCGAGCAACTTGCGCCAACCCGCTTCGCGTATTTGAGGGCCATCAGCACCCTCAAAGAATGCTCCCTGAAATGTGCAGATGAGGTCGGTTCCTTTGTCCGTTGGCAAAAGCTCAAACGTTACCAGCGAGGCCGAGATGCGCTTATCACCGAAGGTCATCGTGGAAGCGGTTACAACGCGCCGGTTTGGCACAATGTCCTGATATCTTCCCTCGTTCGTAAACGCGACGCCCTCGAATGGAGTTCCTTCCTTGAAACGAAACCGCGCCCGCTCGCTGCCTCCGACTCGAAAATCCATCTCGAATTGCTCGACGTCATGGTTTTGCCCCTCTGCAAACCAGCGGCGCTTCATGGTCGCCTCGGCGAAAGCAGAGAACACGCGTTCGGGCGGCTTCGGATAGCTACGCTCGATGACGAATGTGCTGTGAATAACAGATGGCTCTTGCATGGGTCCTCTCCCTTGTTAGTGAAGTGGCAACTTCAGTATCAGTCCAAGTCCCGCAATTGTCAAGTGGATACTTCAGTATTTCTAAACCACTTCCGGATCACGGCATTTCTCAACGCAAAGCTTCCCCACACCGGAATCGCGCAACGACCCGGCGCCGCTGCTTCGGACGTACAATGATGCTGAATTCGTGGCGTTCTTTGAGCACGCAGAAAGAAAGGAACGACATGGGAACAGCACAAGGGGCGCGGACCGCTCGCGCAAAGAAATTTACGATCGTTTCCGATAGCGCACAAGATTGGTTTGAAATTGTTGAGTGTGCGGACGGAGCTGAGGGCATTGCCGAACTCAACGAGAAGTATCCGGCCGCTGCTGGGTGGATGATCGTGGACAGTGCCGATACCAGGGAGGAAGCAACTCTGAAGCTCGGAAAGCACCGGGCCGAAGCGAGAAGGGATTTTGAGTGAGGTCGTCAGAGTTCAGCTTTGACTCCCTTCCTTCAGTGACTATTGAAGGCGCCTAAATCGGGACCTGAGGTCCGATCCGAGAGGTATCATTCAGCCTATCTGCCATTATGCTGGACGTCTCTTCACATGATGTTCTGCTGGTGGGCGGCGGTGGAGCTGGTTTGCGCGCGGCCATCGCCATCTCAGAAGCGGATGCGGGTCTTAGCGTGGCAATCGTCTCAAAGGTTTACCCGATGCGGAGCCACACTGTGTCAGCCGAAGGCGGCGCCGCCGGAGTGATCCATCCGGACGACAGTCTCGAGGAACATATCTACGACACCATCTCCGGGGGCGACTGGTTATGCGATCAGGACGCCGTGGAAACCTTCGTGAAAGAAGCTCCGGAAGAATTGCTGCGGCTGGAGCATTGGGGCTGTCCCTGGAGCCGCCAGGAGGACGGGCACATCGCCGTTCGCCCCTTTGGCGGGATGAAGAAAACCCGAACCTGGTTTGCCGCGGACAAGACAGGCTTTCATTTGCTCCACACCTTGTTTCAAACCTCGCTCAAATTCAGCGCAATTACCCGATACGACGAGTACTTCGTTACCAGACTGCTGATCAACGACGGCTGCGTTCAAGGTGTGGTTGCTATCGAACTTGCCACCGGACGCATTCAGGCGATCATCGCTAAAGCCGTGATCTTATGCACGGGGGGGTGCGGGCGCGTCTTCCGATTTACGACAAACGCCAGCATCAAAACTGGCGATGGTATGGCGCTCGCGTATCGGGCCGGCGCCCCGCTGAAGGACATGGAATTCGTCCAGTACCATCCCACGGGCCTACCATTTACCGGCATCCTCATTACCGAGGCGGCCCGCGCCGAAGGAGGCTACCTGCTTAATAAGGAGGGCTATCGGTACTTGCAGGACTACAACCTCGGTACGCCGCAACCGAAACCTGTCCTTCGCAGCATGGAGTTGGGGCCGCGTGACCGGCTGTCGCAAGCTTTCGTCAAAGAGCAGGAGCAAGGCCGCACGTCTGAAGGACTATACGGCCCGGTGGTTTACCTCGATCTCCGTCATCTGGGAGAAAAGGTCATTAATGCGAGGCTCCCCTTTGTTCGGGAGCTATGCCTCAAATACGAGAATATCGACCCGGTGAAAGAGCTGATCCCAGTCAGACCGGTAGTTCACTACATGATGGGCGGGGTCCACACCGATCTGAACGGGGCTACGCCTCTCAAGGGTCTTTACGCTGCTGGAGAAGTTGCTTGTGTCAGCATTAACGGCGCCAACCGCCTAGGTTCGAATTCACTGCCCGAACTTCTGGTATTCGGTGCGAGAGCCGGGCGCGCGGCAGCCGCATTCGCGGCCGGGCAGCAGGCACCCAACCGCCGGCAGATACTGGCCCAGGCGCTCGACGAGGAAACGCGGCTGCATGACCAGTTTCTTCAGAAAAGCGGAGGCCGGGAGCGTATTTCAACTCTCCGCGATGAGATGCAGACGACCATGGAAAAGGGCGCCGGAATCTATCGCAGGGGCGACTTGCTCACACATACCGCAGGTAAGCTCATTGAGTTGCAGGAGCGATTGGGCAGCGTGACTCTCTACGATCGCAGCCACGTATTCAATACCGAATTAGTTTCGGCATTGGAGTTATCGTTCATGCTCGATGTCGCTGAATGCATAACTCACGCTGCCCTCCAGCGGACTGAATCGCGCGGCGCCCACCAGCGAACTGATTTTCCGGCCCGGAACGATGAGAGGTTTCTGGCTCATTCGCTGGTTTACCGCCAGACGGACGGCCGGCCGAGAACGGAATACTTACCGGTAACCATCACGCGTTGGCCACCCGGGGAGCGAGTGTACGGGAGATGATCAGACATGGCGGACCGCATCACGCTCAAAGTTACCCGCTACGATCCAGGGCGAGATCACGAGCCCGGGTTTCAGACCTACGAAGTTCCGCTGCGAAAGGATTGGGTTGTTCTCGACGCGCTGAATTATGTGAAAGACAAGGTGGACGGGTCCTTGTCATTCCGGTGGTCTTGCCGGATGGGAATCTGCGGAAGTTGCGGAATGATGGTGAACGGAGAGCCGAAACTGACTTGCGCCACGTTCGTGTCAGAATATATGCCGGGCCCCGTCAGCGTGGAACCGCTGAAGCACTTCCCGATCCTCCGGGATCTTATCGTCGACATCTCAGATTTCCTGGAGAAACTCACCAAAGTGAAACCATGGCTGATTCGGGAAGAAGAGAGACGCGTGGTGGATGGTGAGTACCTCCAGACACCTGAGCAAGCGGACACGTTCCGCCAATTCAGCATGTGCATCAATTGCCTGTTATGCTATGCCGCTTGTCCGGTCTACGGACTGGATCCGCTCTTCACGGGACCGGCTGCCATAGCTCTGGCGCAGCGCTACAACACGGATTCACGCGACCAGGGTACGAATGAGCGCCTCGACATTCTTTCCCAACACGATGGAATCTGGGGCTGTACCTTTGTGGGTGATTGCACGCGGGTTTGCCCCAAACATGTGGACCCCGCCGGAGCTATCCAGCAATACAAGCTGACAGCCGCCAAGGAATGGATTAAGTCCCTGTTGATGCCGTGGGGAGGGAGATAAGAGTCTGAATGGCTGGCCCTACCGAATACTTGCCAAAGACGTTCCGCCCTCGTGTCTCCACCTACTGGTGGCTCGGGCGCTGGTCCTATTTGAAGTTCATCCTCCGGGAACTGAGTAGTATCTTCATTGCCTGGTTCGTGATTTTAACTCTCCTCCAGATCAGCGCACTGAAGCGTGGACCGGCAGACTATGTGCAGTTGCAGGAATGGTTGCGGAGACCAATTCTTGTGGCGCTCAACGCGCTGAGCCTATTCTTCGTAGTCTTCCACACGGTGACCTGGTTTAACCTGGCGCCGAAGGCGATGTCCATTCGTGTGCGCGGCAAACCGGTTTCCAATCTGCTCATCACCGCACCCAACTATCTCGCGTGGCTGGCGATTTCGGCGGCCGTTGCGTGGCTCCTTTTGCGAGGCTAAATGGGCAAGAGATCGAACGAACCGTTTCTGTGGCTGCTGTTCAGCGCTGGCGGCATGCTTGCGGCGATCCTGATCCCCATCCACGTTTTCCTGTTCGGGTTGGCGTTCCCCTTAGGATGGCTCCACGGTCCAAGTTACCAAAGCCTGCTGGAGTTATTGAAGCAGCCGCTCACACGACTATATTTCTTCGTTCTATGTACTCTTTCGCTGTTCCATTGGGCCCACCGATTCAGGTATACGCTATACGATGGTTTGCAGATCAAGCACCTGGACGAACTGATCAACACGTTCTGCTACGGTGGAGCAGCCTTAGGAACGGTTCTGGCGGCGTATCTCCTATGGAGGATCCCTTAGCCGTTGGGGCGATCGCCATTGATCTACTCCAAAGTGACCTGCGCTCAAACGGAGAATCGATACCCGGTCGGAGTAGCGCCAACGATCCGCCGAAATACTTTCGCAAAGTGGCGCTGATCGACGAACCCGGTTCTGACGCTTGCCTCCAATACGCTCATTTTAGGATTCCGCAATAATTCTTTGGCTCGCTCGATGCGGCGGCGCAGAACGAATTGGTGAGGACTTTCTCCGGTACTCTGCTTGAACAATTTGGCGAAATGGTAAAGGCTCATCCCTGCGGCTTCGCTGAGATCCGACAGCTTAACGTTCTCGTCCAAATTTGCATCGATGTACTCCAGCACTCGTTTCAGACGGGCGGGCGGCATGCCATCACGGTACGTTGCCAGGATGGGAGAAACCGACGCATAGCGCTGGGCAACGTAAATCGCGAGCGCCGTTCCTAGTGACTCGCCATATAACCTGCCCGCAGGGTTACCCCTTCGAATGTCATCCTGCATGGCCAGCGTCAACAGCTCGATCTGCCGATCACGCACATCGAGTTGCTCGATGAGTTCCGGCCTCCAACCCGGCTTTGCGTCCTGTAATACTCGATCGAAATGAACCGGTTCGATCTCGAGGACCACGAGCCCACCCGGTTCATCCCGCTCCATCAGGATCGAATGGCGCACACCTTGCGGTGCGATCGACACGCTGCCCGGTGCTGTATACGTGTGTGATACCCGACCGGCTGTTTTCCACTCCACCGAAGCCGCCGGGCCCGTGTGGACATGGATGACGTGAGTGTCGTGCTCGTGATAGGGAGCTTCAAACAGCGCAGGCGCGGCGAACTCTTCAAGCAGAAAACCTTCCCAGCGATTTTCGGCACTTGTCAGCAAGGGCGGATCGGAAATCAGCGGCTGCGATGTCCCGTGCTGTAGTACTTCTATTCGCGCGTCGGGTTCCACTGATTTGCTTTACCCTTTAGTTCTTGAATGCGCCGGCAGAGCCCACCCTTCGATTCTCCCACCGCGGGCTCATGCAACGCGCGGCACTTCCCCGGCAGGAAGCAGACCGCGAAGGTACGCTTCCTCGCAGAGAAGAGATTCCGATGAATGTTCCAGTAGGTGGGATGTTACGTAGCGCGCATCTTCTCCAGCGCCATAAAGGATTCCGGATTTTCTGGTATGGAGCCACGGCATGCCGAGGAAATAGAGTCCACGGAATTCAGTCACACCTCTCTTTTGGATCGGGTATCCCATCGTATCCAAAACAGGCAACCGTACTAACCCAAAATCGAAGCTGTAGCCCGAGGCCCAGATTACCGTCCTAATGTCTGCCTGTTCGAAGCTCAATGTATCGATCAAAGGGACATCGAAGCCATCACGAAGTTGGACTAACTTCTCCTCCGGAGCATCCAGATGATTCCTGGAAACGTACTCGTCGATCCGTTGAACAGTTGCGGCTTCGAAAGCATCTGCTTTGGCGAGGTTCTCCCGCAGATCTGGAGCGAAGGTGAGCACCCCGCCGGCAACCCCACGCAGCCTGCCCAACAGCACAACCCCATCGCGGGCGAACTGATGCAGGTTTAACGTGCGGCCGCCGGCCTTTCCGGAAATCGTGGGATGCGGATCAAATTTTTCAGCACTCGAAGCTAGCTGATCCTCCGTGCGGTCAAACACGCCAAGCAGTTGAGACCAGCGATGAATGTCCCATCCGCGATATCGCCGGGGCGCTCGAACATTGCGGCCTACTGAAAGAAATACCTTCCTCTCCGCCTGGTACAGTTCCTCGGCAATCTGGGCGCCGGATTGGCCGCTTCCGACCACTAATACGGCCCCATTCGGCAACTGGTTCGGGTTACGGTACTGACTGGAGTGGATTTGCCGAATATCGGCCGGCAACTGGCGCGCGAGCGGCGGAATTTTCGGATGCTGATAAACGCCCGAGGCGATGATGACGTTTCTGGCCTTGTATTGGCCGCGATTCGTTTTCACGATATAGCCCCGGCCGGTTTCGCTCTGACTCACCATTAGAACCTCGACACCCGTTTTGATGGGGAGGTGAAAGCGAGAAGCATAAGTTTCGAAATAGTCAATGACCTGTCCGCGTGAGAGGAACCCGTCCGGATCATTACCTTTGTATTCCGCGCCTGGAAGCTGCAGTTGCCAGTTGGGAGTTACTAGTGTGAACGAATCCCAGCGGCCCTCTCGCCATGCGCTCGCAATTTGCGGTGCTCGCTCCAGCACCACATGCGGATGCTTCTCGTGCTCGAGTAAGTAGCTCGCGGCCAATCCTGCCCTGACCTCCGCCTACTATGACCGTTTCTATCGTCTTCATCTAATCTCCTCGTTCTGCCTTCAGTCAGACAGATGAAACGCTAGGGAGCCGGTTTGGGTCTGTTCTTGCCGGATGGGGTAAATTCTTGGTGTTAAAGAGCGGAGAATTTTGAGAATGAAGAGACGACGAAAACGTCAGCGATGCTTTATCGTAGCGGCCGGTTCTCGAGATATCCAAACTCCAGCCAGTGCTTCACCGGGTCGGTATTGGCCGCAACATCCGGATTCGCCTTTAGTAAGTCGCTCTATCGAATCCTGGCGGAATCTTCGTCGGGCGAACCGCAAAGTTCGCCGGAGCCGCGTGCGCCATCTGCTTCTTCGAAATCTCCACGCCATTCAGCATGTTCGGCACATGAGCGCCAATGCCGCTCCGCCATGCAGAGATTCGCAGCCAAATCAATGCCTGCCCCTCTTTCGCGTGGAACTGGAGCGGTTTTAGATCGAGCGCCTCCGCGCCGCGGCCGGTGCGCTTCTCCTCGTAGTTGCACTCAGTTCCGCGCCATTCTCGCATGCTTCTGCTATGCCGAATGGCATAGAGAACGATAGATCTTTCGGCAGTCGCGGCAGATGGCGCCCAAAGCTTATTTCTAGAGCAGCGAGTAAGTGCCAGCTCATGAACACCGACCCGACGTCCCCAGCTAGTCCACAGGCCGAAGCGGCTCATACTTCACCTCAGCAACCGTCACGCCGGCCGCAAAGACGGTGGGCCGTCTGGATAGCAGCTTTCTTCGTTATCGCGGCCGCAGTATTTCTGCTTTCACAGCGGACGGCGGCGCAAAATGCCGGAGGTGGAAAGAGTCCTGCCGGAAATCGCCGCGGCGGTGGCGGCGCTATACCCGTTTCGACCGCAACCGTTCGAAAGGGCAATATGGGCGTATACATTGAGGCGCTCGGCACTGTCACGCCCGTCTACACCGTCACGGTAACCAGCCGCGTTGCCGGCGCTCTCACCGAAATTCATTACACCGAAGGACAAATGGTTCATAAAGGCCAGTTGCTCGCGGTGATCGATCCACGGCCCTACGCCGCGACGGCCCTGCAGGCACAGGGCCAGCTCGACCGTGATAAGGCGACGCTCGCAAACGCGCGGATTGATCTGGATCGCTACAAGATGGCCTACACGCAGCACGCCGTGCCGGAGCAGACGCTGGCCACCCAACAGGCAACGGTGCAGCAGGATGAGGGCGTCGTGAAGCTCGACCAGGGCAATCTCGATGCGGCGAAGGTCAACGTCGATTACACGCAAATTACTTCGCCCATTGACGGACGCGTGGGCTTGCGGCAAACCGATCTCGGAAACATCGTCGCGGCAAATGGCACCACCCCGCTGGTAACCATCACTCAACTCCAGCCGATAACCGTTATTTTCAACATGTCGGAGGATTTCATTTCGGACGTCGCCACGCAGATGCGCGCCGGTCACAAGCTGCGCGTCGACGCCCTCAACCGCGACAACCAAAAGGAACTAGCGCAGGGCACCGTCCTCACGCTGGACAACCAGGTCGACACCACAACCGGCACCGTAAAGGTGCGCGCGACCTTCGCAAACCCCGATTACAAGCTATTTCCGAACGAATTCGTAAACGCCAAGCTTCTCGTGAAAACGCTGATGGGAGTAAACATCGTTCCAAACGCCGCGATCCAACGTAACAATGACGTCGCGTATGTGTACGTCATCAACCCCCAGGCGAAGACCGTTCAGTCGCGCAATGTGACCGTCGCAACGACGGATGGTGTGAATTCGGCTGTGACCGGAGTCGCACCCGGCGAACTGCTGGTCACGGATGGCTTCGACAAGCTGCAGGACGGCACAAAAGTGGTGATACGGCAGGCTCCCGGCGAAGCGAACACGAACGCGGGCACCACGCCACAGAATCCCCAGGCTGGAAAGCATAAATGAATCCTTCGCGGCCCTTCATCCTGCGGCCGATCGCCACCTCGCTGTTGATGGCAGCGGTGTTGCTCATCGGCATTGTCGCGTATAAGCAACTGCCGGTTTCTGCACTGCCGGAAGTGGACTATCCCACCATGCAGGTTGTCACGTTCTATCCGGGAGCCAGCCCCGCGGTAACCGCATCCGCCATTACGGCGCCGCTCGAACGGCAGCTCGGCGAAGTCCCCGGCCTGAATCAGATGCTCTCGACGAGCTCGCAGGGCGCGTCCGTCATCACGCTGCAATTCGTACTGAGCCTGAACATCGATGTCGCCGAGCAAGAGGTGCAGGCCGCCATCAACGCCGCTCAGACGTTTCTCCCTAACGACCTGCCGCTGCCGCCGATTTATAGCAAGACAAACCCTGCAGATGCGCCGATCATGACGTTGGCGCTCACATCGAAATCGATCGCCCTGCAGGACGTGGAGGATTATGCAGACACCCGGCTCGCGCAGAAGATTTCGCAGCTCTCGGGCGTCGGAGCCGTCACCATCAGCGGCGGTCAGAAGAAAGCTGTTCGCATCCAGGCAAACCCGACCAAGCTGGCGGCCTATGGCTTGAACCTCGAGGATTTGCACACAGCCGTCACCGAAACCAGCCTTGATGCAGCAAAAGGTAGCTTCGACGGCCCCCACCAGAGCTATCAGATCAACGCCAATGACCAATTGCTCGCCGCCAAAGATTACAACGAGGTCATAGTCGCCTACAGGAATAGTGCGCCAGTACTATTGAAAGACGTCGCGCACGCTGTCGATGGCGTCGAGAACGCGAATCAGGCCGCTTGGATGAACCAGGTCCCGGCGGTAATCGTCAATATCCAGCGCCAGCCCGGCGCCAATATCATTCAGGTGGTCGACCGCATCAAGGCACTGCTGCCAAAGCTGCGTGCCACGATTCCTTCTTCGATCGACATCGCCACGCTGACCGATCGAACCATTACCGTGCGCGCGTCCGTCGCGGACGTCGAATTTGAGCTGCTGCTGTGCATCGCGCTCGTTGTACTGGTGATTTTTCTCTTTCTGCGCAACCTTGCCGCTACGTTTATCCCGAGCGTGGCAGTGCCGCTGTCTCTCGTCGGCACGTTTGCGGCGATGTACATGCTTGGCTACAGCCTGAACAACCTGACGCTGATGGCGCTGACGATCTCTACCGGATTCGTGGTCGATGACGCCATCGTGATGATCGAAAACATCATGCGCTATGTCGAGGAAGGCGAAGCACCCCTCGAAGCGGCGCTCAAAGGCGCCGAGCAGATCGGCTTCACGATTGTCTCGCTGACCGTCTCGCTCATAGCGGTGCTGATTCCGTTGCTATTCATGGGCGACATAACCGGCCGCCTGTTCCGCGAGTTTGCAGTGACTCTTGCCGTAACCATCATCATTTCGGCTTTCGTGTCGCTGACTCTGACTCCCATGCTCTGTGCCAAGTTGCTGCGGCACAAAGCGGATGCGCAGCAGGGACGCTTTTATCGGGCATCAGAAGTGGTCTTTGAAAAAACCATCGCCTTTTACGGCCGCACCCTGGAAGTGGTCCTGCGGCACCGCACAATTACGCTGCTGGTAGCTGCGGCAACGCTCGTTCTGACGATCTATCTTTACATTGTCATTCCGAAGGGCTTTTTCCCCGTGCAGGACACGGGAGAGATTCAAGGCGTCACTGAAGCCGACCAGAGTGTTTCCTTCGAGGAAATGTCTAAGCTGCAGCAGCGCGCAGCCGCTGTGCTGCTCAAAGATCCGGCAGTAGAAAGTCTTTCTTCGTTCATCGGGGTGGATGGCACAAACACCACGCTCAATTCCGGCCGCATTCAGATCAACCTTAAGCCACTCGAGCAGCGAAAGAGCAGTGCGTCGGACGTGATCCGCCGGTTGCAGCCTGACCTGGCGAAGATCGACGGTATCACGCTCTACATGCAGCCGATACAGGATCTCACGGTAGAAGACATCGTGAGCCGGACGCAGTATCAGTACACGCTCGAAGATCCCGACCTGAATGAGCTCTCGCGCTACACCGCTGCCTTCGTTAACAGGCTGAAGGGTCTTCCGGAACTGGCCGATGTCGCCAGCGACCTGGCAACGCACGGGCTGGAGTCTTCAGTCAACATTGATCGCCAGACGGCCATGCGATTGGGTATCACCACGCAAAATATCGATGACGCACTCTATGACGCATACGGGCAGCGGCAAGTCTCAACGCTCTTCACGCAGTTGAGTCAGTACCACGTCATTCTCGAGGTTCAGCCGCAATTCCGCGTCAATCCACGAAACCTGAGCGATCTCTACATAAAGTCGGCAAACGGTTCGGTGTCGACTCCATTGAGTACCTTCACGAGCAACTCGAACTCGTCGATGCCCATCCTGATCAGCCACATCGGCCAGTTCCCCGCTACCACCGTATCGTTCAACCTGGCGCCCGGAGCCGCACTCGGCGAGGCGGTGCAGGCCATCCAAAAAGTTCAGAAGGAAATGCCGGCGCCGCCTGCGATGCAAAACTCTTTTCAAGGCACGGCGGAAGCCTTTGTCGCATCCCTGACCAATGAACCGTTGTTGATTCTGGCAGCGCTTGTTACGGTCTACATCGTCTTGGGCGTGCTGTATGAAAGCTACATCCACCCGGTGACGATTCTATCGACGTTACCGTCAGCAGGCGTGGGTGCGCTGCTGGCGTTGATGGTATGTCGCGAGCAACTCACCGTGGTCGCGATTATCGGCATCGTGCTACTGATCGGCATCGTAAAGAAGAACGCGATCATGATGATCGATTTCGCGCTGGAGGCCGAGCGAAAAGAAGGTAAGACGCCCCGCGACTCGATCTTCCAGGCTTCCCTGCTTCGCTTCCGGCCCATCATGATGACAACCATGGCCGCTCTTCTTGGTGCCGTACCCCTGGCATTCGGCACCGGCGTCGGCTCCGAATTGAGGCGTCCTCTCGGGATCACTATCATTGGCGGCCTGCTGCTGAGCCAGCTCCTCACTCTTTACACCACACCGGTCATCTATCTCTTTTTCGACGAGATTGCCTCCAGGTTTGCCGCCTGGCGCAACCGGCACGGCCATGAAGCGGGCCCGGGCGTTCAACCGACTCCGCAGCCGGAGGCCCAGCCGTGAGTCTTTCGTCGCCCTTCATCAAACGTCCTGTTGCAACGGCACTCCTCACAGTGGCTGTTGGCCTTGCAGGCGCAGTCGCGTTCAGGCTGCTGCCGGTGTCGCCGCTGCCTCAGGTGGATTTCCCAACCATCTCCGTCGGCGCATCACTACCTGGCGCGAGCCCTGAAATCATGGCATCTTCCATCGCCACTCCGCTCGAGCGACAGTTTGGGCGGATTGCATCGGTGACGGAGATGACATCGGCGAGTGCGCTAGGCCAGACCGCAATCACTCTGCAGTTCGATCTCAACCGTAACATCGACGCCGCGGCTCGTGATGTGGAGGCGGCCATCAACGCGGCGCGTAGTTATCTTCCGGCCAATTTACCCTCCAACCCCACCTACCGTAAGGTCAATCCGTCGGACTCGCCGATCATGATCATCGCGCTGACGTCCAACAAATTGCCGCCTTCCGCGCTGTACGATGCCGGTTCGACCATCCTCCTGCAGCGCATATCGCAAATTCGCGGAGTGGGGCAGGTCGTCGTGGGCGGCAGTTCCGCACCGGCCGTCCGTATTGATGTCAATCCGACCCAGGCGAATCACTACGGCCTCAGTCTCGATGCGATTCGCACCGCGATTGCAGGCCAGACCGCCAATCAGGCCAAAGGCTTTTTCGCCGACGGCCATAAGCAGTGGCTGATCAATGCGAATGACCAGTTGATGCATGCAGTGGACTATCAACCGCTCGTGGTTGCCTACCGCAACGGCGCGCCGGTTATGCTGTCGAACATCGCAAAGGTGACGGACTCGGTTCAAACCGTGCGGTCTATGGGTATTGCGAACGGGCAGCGGTCGGCTTTGCTCATTATCTTCCGGCAGCCGGGGGCCAACATCATCGATACGGTGGACGGCATCAAAGCGGCGCTTCCGGAACTGCATGCGGCCATTAACCCAGCCATCGACATGACGATCACTCTGGATCAGACCGTGACGATCCGCGCCTCGGTGAGCGACGTAGAGAAAACACTGTTGATCTCCGTCGTGTTAGTGGTTCTTGTCGTATTCGTCTTCCTGCGCGACTGGCGGACTACTTTGATCCCGAGCGTTGCGGTTCCCGTGTCGCTCATCGGCACTTGCGGAGTCATGTACCTGCTCGGCTACAGCGTTGACAACCTTTCGCTAATGGCTCTTACGATCGCCACCGGCTTCGTGGTGGATGACGCCATTGTCGTCGTGGAGAACATCACGCGTTATCGCGAGCGGGGCATGACAGCGACGGAGGCCGCGTATCGAGGCGCGGCGGAGATCGGCTCCACCGTATTTTCCATTAGCGTTTCGCTAGTGGCCGTATTCATCCCGATTCTGATGATGGGCGGTATCGTGGGACGCCTCTTTCGCGAGTTCGCGGTTACGCTGGCGGTCACCATCCTGGTTTCCATGGTGATCTCGCTTACCACAACGCCCACCATGTGCTCGCGATTGCTGGCCGATGAGCGGCGCCGCGGCCGCCTTTATCAGTTAAGCGAGAAGTTCTTCGATTTCATTCTCAAGATTTACGAACACAGTCTTGCGTGGGTATTGCGGAATTCGTTTCTAATGCTGCTGCTCACAATTGCGACTCTCGCGGTCAACGTCTACCTGTATGTCGTGGTCCCCAAGGGTTTCTTCCCGCAGCAGGACACCGGGAGAATGATCGGCATCTTCATGGCGGACCAGGATACATCGTTTCAGTCGATGCAAAAGAAGATGCTCCAGCTCAGCGCTATCGTCCAGCGCGATCCCGGCGTCGCAACCATTATGGCGTTCACCGGCGGAGGCGGCGGCACCACTACGAACACCGGCCGTGCCTTCATCACCCTGAAACCTTTGAATGAGCGGAAAGCAACTGCTGATCAGATCATCAATCGGCTCCGACCCAAAACCAACAGCGTGCCCGGTGTAACACTTTACCTGCAATCCGCTCAGGATATTCGCGTAGGGGGCCGCACGACCGCAGCGCAATATCAATACACGCTGCAGAGCGACAATCTCGATGAGCTGATGACGTGGTCGCCGAAACTGCTGAACCTCATGCGAAGGATGAAGGAGCTCACAGACGTCAATACCGACCAGCAGAACAGCGGTTTGGAAGCGAATCTTGTCATCGACCGGAAAAGCGCCATGCGGGTCGGCGTCACTCCGCAGACGCTCGACCGCGTTCTCTATGATGCGTTCGGCGAGGAGGAAATCGCCAAAACATACACTTCTATGAACCAGTACTTCGTGATCATGGAGGTCGATCCGGTGTTCTGGCAAACGCCGAGAGGCTTGAACGACGTCTACATTCCGTCCAGCACCGGCACCCCGATTCCGCTATCTGTATTTACTCATTACCAGCCAAAGACCGCGCCACTCACGGTGAATCACTCCGGTGTTTTCCCATCCGTGACCATATCGTTCAATCTCGCGCCAGGAATTGCGCTCGGCCAGGCTGTCAACGCGATTAACGCGGTCGAGACGAAGGCAGGCATGCCGACCACCATCAACACAAACTTCAGCGGCACGGCCCAGGCATTCCAGTCTTCGCTCGCAACCGAACCCTTTCTTATTGCGGCAGCGCTAGCGGCCGTCTACATCGTGCTCGGGATTCTCTACGAAAGCTACATTCACCCGATCACCATCCTCTCCACGTTGCCGTCCGCCGGAGTAGGCGCAATTCTGGCGCTGCTTATTACAAAGACGGAGCTCAGCATTATCGCACTCATCGGCATCATCCTGCTGATCGGCATCGTAAAGAAGAACGCCATCATGATGATCGATTTTGCGCTCGAAGTAGAGCGGCGCGATCGCAAATCTCCGAAAGAGGCGGTTTTTGAAGCCTGCCTGATGCGGTTCCGCCCTATCATGATGACGACCATGGCGGCTATGCTTGGCGGGCTTCCGCTCGCCCTGGGCACGGGCATGGGCTCGGAGCTGCGGCGTCCTCTGGGTATTACCATCGTCGGCGGCCTGATCGTAAGCCAGGCCTTAACGCTTTACACCACGCCGGTCATTTATCTCTACATGGATCGCTTCAGCCTCTGGCTGCAACGCTTGCGAGGAGGCCACATACCCGAGGCTCCTGCCGAAGCTGTTGGACCCGCTTAATGAAGGACGCGCGCATGCAAACGCAGTACACCATCACAACCGAGCCGCATCCCGCCGGACGTTCGATCACGCTCCTGCTCAACGGCAAATTCGGCGAAGACGCGATACCCGAGCTGGAGCAATCGATCACCGAGGCGCGCGGAGCCCATCAGGAGGTCTATATCGACCTCAGCGAGGTCACACTGGTGGATCGCAAAACAATTCAATATTTCTCGGCGCGGGCAGCAGCGGACGTGAAGCTGGTGAACTGCCCCATTTATCTGAAGCGCTGGATTACACAGGTGAGTGACGATGCGGAAAAGTAAGCGAAGCCCAAGCAGCCTGAACGGCGCTGCGCCCCTGGGAGTTGCGGCGGGGCTGGCACTACTCTGCGCCTGCAATCCGGCGCCGAAATATTCCACCCCCTCGACTCCCGTTCCAACTGCCTATAAGGAGACCACTCCTGACCGGTTCAAGGAAGGACCGGGCTGGGTTGTGGCCAAACCCGGCGACGACAAGATTCGGCCGAAATGGTGGGAAATGTACAATGATCCGCACCTGAACGCGCTGGAGGAGCAGGTCGCGATTTCGAATCAGACCGTTGCTCAGGCCGAGGCAAACTTCCGCGCAGCCCGCGCCCTTGTTGTTTCTGCCCGTTCCTCCTTGTTCCCGACAATCGGCAGTACGGCCTCTTACTCACGCTCGCATTATCCGAGCAGCAATCCCACAAATAGCGCGGCGAGCAGTGGAAGAACGCTGAATAACTACGCGGCCGCGGCGGACATTTCGTACAGTGTCGACCTGTGGCACAAAGTTCGTAACACGATCGCTGCTAATACTTACTCGGCACAGGCGAGTGCCGCGGACGTGGCCACGGCACTGCTCACCACGCACGCGGAATTGGCGCAAGATTATTTCGAGGTTCGCGCTCTCGATGCCGAAGAAGGCATTCTCCAGGACACTATCGGTAATTATCGCCAAGACCTGAATCTCACCACGATTCTCTTTCGCGCCGGCATCTACTCGGACGAAGATGTATCGCAGGCGCAAACCCAACTGGATACCGCAACTGCTCAGGCAACGGATCTTGGCGTGGCGCGGGCACAATACGAGCACGCCATCGCAACGCTTATCGGCAAGCCGGCGGCTGAGTTTTCCATCTCCGTTGCACCCTTCGTAACCCATCCCCCACCCGTGCCGGTTGCCGTACCCTCCGTATTGTTGGAAAGACGCCCCGACATAGCTGCCGCGGAGCGATTGGTGGCGGCACAGAATGCGGAAATCGGCGTATCACGAGCGGCCTATTACCCATCACTCAATCTCAGCGCCAGCGGCGGTTTCGAGACCGCTGTCTTCTCCAGTTGGTTTACCTGGCCAAGCCGGGTGTGGTCGATCGGACCTGCCTTATCGCAGACTCTTCTCGACTTCGGCGCGCGCCGCGGGGCAGTAGAGCAGTCCGAGGCGCAATACGATAGCGCGGTCGCGGCGTACCGCCAGACCATTCTCAGCGATTTCCAGGCGGTAGAAGACAACCTGGCCTCCCTGCGAATTCTGGCGCAGGAAGTGGCGGAATACGGCACGGCGATCACCTCGTCCGCGCACTACCTCGACCTTGCGCTCACCCGCTACAAAGCTGGCATCGATAGCTATCTCAACGTTGTAACCGCGCAGAACAGCGTGCTTACAAACCGCGAAACGCAGGTGCAAACCCAACTGCGGCAGATGACGGCGAGCGTCTCGCTGATCATGGCACTGGGCGGCGGCTGGGATGCTTCTCAGCTTCCGCGGTATGAGGAAGTGCTGCAGAAACCGGCAAAGTGGTCTCCGGCGACCAGTCCGGCTCCGGTAGCTCCAGTCGCTCCGGCGAATCCGCCGGAGGTACCCAGCATCCCACTGCCGTCGGACCCGGATACAGGTACGTCGCCATCTGCAGCGCCGAATCGGCGTTAGCCTGAAACAGCGGCGGCTCAGCGCAAGTCCACTTCGCATGAAAAGTGACGAACTGACGGTTCTACGCAAGCAGCTTGCTAGCGCATTGACGGGCAGCGAGACGCATATCGACTTCGAGTCAGCGTTGCACGACTTCCCGTCGAAAGTGCGCGGAGTGAAGCCGCACGGGCTCCCGCACACGGCGTGGCAATTGCTTGAGCACATGCGGATCGCTCAAAACGACATTCTGGAATTTTCCCGCAACCCTAACCATCAATCGCCCAAATTCCCTGAGGGCTATTGGCCGGGGGCGGAAGCTCCGCCTGATGATGCGACTTGGGATGCCAGCATACGGGCGTTCCAGAAGGATGCGAGAGAGCTGAAAGAACTGACACAACGAGGCGATCTGTTCACGCCCTTCCAGCATGGCCAGGGCCAGACGCTTCTCCGCGAGATCCTGCTGGTAGCCACTCACAACTCCTACCATCTCGGGCAACTCGTTCTTCTAAAGAAAATGCTCCTGAGCGGCGGTTAAAACACACCCCGCTGGCATTCTGCCAGCGGCTGTCCTATAATCGAGGAAGAATTCACGGGTCTCATGCTCCTCCTTATTCAGAGCAGCCTCCTCATTAGCGTGGCCATTACTGGCCCTGCCTGAGACCTCGTGTACTACGAAATTTTCGAGGCCACCGGCGGGGATCTCCAGCCGGTGGCCTTTTGCTTTTAACAATGAACTTTTGCTGAGACGATTTCAGGACAACCTCCTTTATGAAGATCTTTACCTTCGACACCACGCTTCGTGACGGCACGCAAGGCGAGTCGGTCTCTTTCTCCGTTGAAGACAAACTACTCATTGCGGAGAAGCTCGATGACCTTGGTATTGACTACATTGAAGGCGGCTGGCCTGGCTCGAACCCCAGAGACAGGGAGTTCTTTGAGCGAGCCAAGCACTTGAAGCTGAAGCATGCGCGCCTGACCGCATTCGGTGCGACCCGCTTCGCCAAAAATCCCGTCGACAAAGATCAGAATGTCGCCGAGTTATTGAATGCTCAGACGCCGGTGGTATCCATCTTCGGCAAGACCTGGGATTTTCACGTCCGGCGCGCCCTCGGCATTACTGAGGAAGAAAATCTGCAGTTGATTTCAGATACGATCGCCTATCTGAAGGAGCACGGCCGCGAGGTCGTCTATGACGCCGAACACTTCTTTGACGGCTACAAAGCAAACGCGACCTATGCACTCAAGACGCTGGAGGCGGCAAAGAATGCCGGGGCTAGTGTGCTTTGTTTGTGCGATACCAATGGCGGCACGCTGCCCATGCAGTTGGCTGAGCTCGTGGCGCAAGTCCGCAGCCGTTTTGATGGCGTTATCGGCATTCACTGCCATAATGATTCCGAAGTTGCCGTCGCCAACACTCTGGTTGCCGTAGAGGCAGGGGCTACTCACGTGCAAGGCTGTATCAATGGATACGGCGAGCGCTGCGGCAACGCGAATCTGTGCTCCGTCCTGGCCAATCTGGAACTGAAGCTCGGACACACCACGGTCGGCAATGAGAACCTCAAGCGGCTGACGGATGTCGCAAAGTTCATCGCGGAAATGGCGAATCTGCCCTTGCGGCGCGATCAGGCTTTCGTAGGAGCCAGCGCGTTCGCGCACAAGGGCGGCATTCACGTAAGCGCTGTCATGAAAGACGCGTCGACCTACGAACACGTACAACCGGAAATGGTCGGGAATCGACAGCGCGTCCTGCTCAGCGATCTTTCAGGTCGCAGCAATATCGCCTACAAATTGAAGCAGCTCGGCTTCAATGATTCGCTTGCGGAGACCGCCGGACGCGAGATTCTGCAGCGTATAAAGCAGATGGAACACCAGGGATACGACTTCGAAGCATCCGAAGGCACCTTCGAGCTTTTAGTCCGCGAAGCCGCACATCCGGAGTTTCATCCGTTCGAGGTAGTGGACTATGAAGCCACCACCAAGCTGCACGGCGGCGGCGATGAAACCGTGACCACCGCGAGTGTCACGCTGCGCATCGGCGACTCCGTTCACTCGTCCACCGCCACCGGTCACGGGCCCGTGCACGCCCTCGACGTTTGCCTGCGTCAGTGTCTGGCGGCCATTTATCCGGCGATCATGAACGTCCATCTCACCGACTACAAGGTCCGCGTGTTGGGCGGCAAAGGCGGTACGGAATCAAAAGTGCGCGTGCTGGTCGAGTGGACCGATCACCAACGCAATTGGGCGACAGTCGGCATCTCTGATAACGTCATCGATGCCAGTTGGCGCGCGCTCGTCGATGCCCTGCGGCTGGAGCTCATGCGGCTGCTCGAAACGGACAAACCGGCCAGGGCGAGTGTTCACGACTACAGTTGGGCGGTGTAAATTCCCCGGCACGAGCCCCATCGTAGAATCTCCTACATGAAGGCTGTTGTTGCTGATCCAGTCGGCGGCCCCGAAAATCTTCAACTGATGGACCTGCCCACGCCGCAGCCCGGCGAAGGTGAGGTCCTGGTCAAGATCGAATCCATTGGCGTCAACTACATCGACGTTTACTTCCGTAGCGGCCTCTATAAAGCGCCCGAGACGCCGGTCAAGCTTGGCAACGAAGCCGCTGGCACAGTAGCCGCCGTCGGCAAGGGTGTGGTGAGTGTTCGCGTCGGCCACCGCGTTGCGTACGCCATGGCGCGCGGCTCCTACGCCGAATATGCAGTGGTGCCGGAGCGTTTGCTTGTTGAGATCCCGGATTCCGTCAGCTTTGAACAGGCTGCGGCGGTGATGCTGCAGGGCATGACCGCTCACTATCTGACTCACTCCACTTTCCCGCTCAAAGCCGGGCATACCTGTCTCATTCATGCAGCGGCCGGGGGCGCAGGCCTGCTGATAGTGCAAATGGCCAAGATGGCGGGCGCAAGAGTCATCGGCACAACCTCCACTGCGGAAAAAGCGAAGCTTGCACAAGCGCAGGGTGCGGATCACATGATCCTCTATACCCGGCAGGATTTCGTCGCGGAAGTGAAGCGCATCACCAATGATGCAGGCATCGACGTCGTCTACGATTCAGTCGGCAAAACGACCTTTCATAAAAGCCTCGACTGTCTGAAACCTCGCGGTCTGATGGTCAGCTTCGGCCAATCGGGCGGCGCCGTGGGCGAGATTGATCCGCTGGTCCTGAGCCAGAAAGGATCGCTTTTCCTTACGCGGCCCACTCTGGCAAATTACGTAAGCGATCCCACAGAGTTGAAGTGGCGGGCATCGGACGTACTTAACTGGATCGCGTCCGGACGCCTGAAAGTGCAGATTTATCGGACCTGCCCCTTGGCCGAAGCGGCGCAAGCGCACCGCGACCTGGAAGCGCGAATAACCACCGGCAAGCTCCTGCTGAAGCCCTGAGGATTGATTTGACGGACCACAATGAGCACCAACATCGCCGGGAGCGGCTGCTCCCCGCTCTCGAATCAGCCCGCGCAGGTGCATTTTTCACGACGGCGCTTCCGAACGTGCGCTATCTCAGCGGATTCACGGGAAGCAACGCGGCTCTCTTAGTAACCCCCGATCGCGCTCTTCTTTTTACAGACCCGCGCTATCAGACCCAGGCTCCGCAGGAATCAGACTGCGAGGTCAAGATAGCCAAAGGGCCGCTTTTGCCCGAAGCCGGAAAGTGGCTCAAACGGTTGCGCCTCAAGTCGTTCGGTTTTGAGCAGAACCGGATCAGTTTCGAAGAATACCAACAATTGAAGAGCGTGGCCGACGGCGTGCGGTTCAGGCCGTTGTCGGGCACTGTGGAAGAGCTCCGAATGGTCAAATCGCCGGCCGAGGTCGCCACGATCCGGGCCTCCGTCCAACTGAACTCGGCTGCGCTCGAGCAGGCCTTGGATCATTTCCGGCCTACTATGAGCGAGGTCGATCTCGCAGCCGAAATCGAGTATCGTATGCGTCTGCTGGGCGCCGATGGCACGGCTTTTCAGACCATTGTCGCCTCCGGCCGGCGCAGCGCCCTGCCCCACGCCCACCCGACAGATCATCCCATTCAGGCTGATCAACTATTATTAGTGGATATGGGCGCGAACGTCGCTGGATACGCCAGCGACATGACCCGTACCCATGCCGTTGGCAAGTTGGAGGCGAAGGTCCGGCGGATGTACCGGGCCGTGTTGGAAAGCCAGCTTGCTGCAATTGATGCGGTAAAGCCGGGAATTCTTTGCGCCACCGTCGACCGGGCTGCTCGTCAGGTATTGCGCAGCTACGGACTGGATAAGCTGTTCATTCACTCGACTGGACACGGACTCGGCCTGGAAATTCATGAGCGGCCGCGAGTCGGCCGCAGGGAAAGGACGAAGCTGGAACCGGGCATGGTGATCACAGTGGAGCCTGGTGTCTATGACGAAGCCCTCGGCGGCATTCGCATCGAAGACACCGTGGTGGTCACCTCTAAGGGCTGTGAGGTCCTGACGCCAACCGGTAAAGAGCTGATCGTTCTGTAAGTGAGCCGGGCATGGTTGCTTCGGCATGAGTAAACGATGACGATTCAAGAGATCAGAGAGTTAATTCAGTTTGTGCGTGATACCGGTATCGCGGAGCTGGAAGTTCAGTGGGGCGAGGATCGCGTCCGCATCAAGGGCGCCGGCGGCGCCAACCACGATTTCGTGATTCCAGGCGCAGTGCCGGTTCCCATAGCAGTGCCGGCCGCTGGTCAGTCGGCTATCCCGGCTGGGGCACCCGTCACTGTGGCTGCGGCCCCGTCCGCGCCGGCCGAAGAAGACCGCCACATGATTGTGAAATCTCCCATTGTCGGCACATATTACGATGCTCCTTCACCCGGCGCGGACCCCTTCGTCAAAGTCGGCGATCGCGTCGAACCCAAACAAGTGCTCTGCATCATCGAGTCGATGAAGCTCATGAACGAAATTGAGGCGGAGACTGCGGGCACCGTTGTCGCCAAGCACGTCGAAAACGGCCGGCCAGTGGAGTACGGCGAGTCTCTGTTTACTATCCGCCCGCTATAACACAAAGCACTGGAAATGTTTCGTAAAATTCTTATTGCGAACCGCGGCGAAATCGCGCTCCGCGTGATATGCGCTTGTAAAGATCTCGGCATCAAAACGGTTGCCGTCTATTCGGAAGCGGACCGCCACAGCCTTCATGTTCGCTTCGCCGACGAAGCGATCTGTGTAGGACCTGCCAAAAGTACGCTCAGTTATCTCAATGTGGCGTCCGTCATGAGCGCCGCTGAAATCACCAATGTCGACGCCGTCCATCCCGGCTACGGTTTTCTGAGCGAAAATGCCGATTTCGCGGAAGTGTGCGACCTGTCCGGCATCAAGTTCATCGGTCCCAAGCCCGACGTGATCCGCGACATGGGCCTGAAGCAGCGCGCTCGCGCGATTATGGAAGACGCCGGCGTTCCCATCCTGCCCGGCTCGCGCGGCGTTCTCAAGAGCGTGGACGAAGCACTCGCGCTTGCCTCCGAAATCGGCTATCCCATTATGCTGAAGGCGGCCGCCGGCGGCGGCGGTCGAGGCATGCGCATTGTACGCTCTGAATCCGAGCTGCCGAATCTTCTCGCGCAGGCGCAGTCGGAAGCCGAAGCGGCATTCTCCTGCGGCGACGTCTATATGGAGAAGCTGGTCGAAGCGCCGCGCCACATTGAGTTCCAGGTTCTCGGCGACGAACACGGCCACGTCGAAATCCTCGGCGAACGTGAGTGCTCCATCCAGCGGCGTCACCAGAAGCTGATCGAAGAATCACCCTCGCCGTCTGTCACGCCCAAGCTCCGCGCCAAAATATCCGACGGCCTCCGCAAAGCCATGAAAGCCATCGGCTACACGAATGCAGGCACGGTGGAGTTCCTGATGGACGAAAGGAAGAACCTCTACTTCATCGAGGTGAATGCACGCATCCAGGTGGAGCATCCGGTAACGGAATTCGTCACTGGCATCGATCTCGTCAAATCGCAGATTCGCATCGCCGCCGGCGAGAAACTCGCCGAGGTTCTCGGAGGTCCGGTAACGATGCACGGCCACGCTATCGAATGCAGGGTGAACGCCGAGGATCCGCGCACCTTTGCACCTTCACCCGGCCGGATTACCGGGCTGAATCTTCCCGGTGGAATCGGCGTGCGGGTGGATACCGCCGCTTACACAGACAGTGTGATTCCGCCTTATTACGATTCGCTCGTGGCTAAGCTTATTACGCATGGGAAGGATCGCACTGAATCGATCCATCGAATGCGGCGTGCGCTGAGCATGTTCGTTGTGGAGGGCATCCACACCTCAATTCCGCTGCACGAGCAAATACTCTGCGATCAGAATTTCCTGGCGGGCAGATTCGATACCACATTCCTGAATCATTTCAAGTTCAGGGAACGGAATGTCGCCGAGCCCGCCGCGGTCGGGAAATAGCCGCCTATTTCCCAGCCATCTGGTCCGGATGGCGCCTGTTGTGCCACCACAGCTTCACGTCCGGCCAGAACTCCTTCAGCACCTGCGAAGTGGCGTCGGTCGCGAGCGCAACTCCCCAGTTCTCCATAAAACCACCCACGTTGCGGTCATCGGGATAGTAGGAAAGACCTATTCCTGACGCAATCCCGTTTCCAACGACCTCGGCGTAGTTGAAAGTGGTCCCGCCGGAATCTGTGCGCGTCACGAAGATGCGGCTTAGGGCGTAAAGCGTCCGGTGAGTTTTCGTGCCTTCTGACAGGCGGAAGTAGCGCGGGTCCTCATGCAGGAGGATCGGCATGAAAGCTTCCGTAAACATGTTCCCTGTCACCTGATCGCAATAAGCTGTCCCGAACCGCTTGGCATACCCCTCAACGCCCTGGCCGAATTCCGCATGGCTGTTGTCCAACTGGGATATCCCTGCGTACGCCATGCCAAGAAGAACCAGGGGATAATCGAAGGAATCCTTCAGCGCGATCTTCGTTTTTGCACCCGGCGAGATTGGCTGATATTCCGCGGTTTTTTCGGCGGTGCGGTAATTTGGCAACACGCCAAAGATACGTTTGTCTTCGCCCGCAGCCGTCTTTCCAGGCGCTTGCACTCCTGGCTGTTCGGAGAGCGGCAACTGCCCCGGCTGCGGCGGCCGATCCTGTACGGCGGTCGCCTGCTCTTGAGAGACACTCTGCTGTGATTGCGCATCGTCAGAGAGCACCGATGAAGTGCCTGAAGCCGTCGCCGTATTATTTCGGGCAACCTGGGCAAGCTCCTGTGCTGAAACGAAACCCGGCTTGAAGCTCACCAGCGAGACCAGAAAGAAGAAGAGCGAGCGCTCGTTAACTATTCGGCTAAACGCCATTTTTGTGCTTTATCCTAGAGATTCAAAGTCGATTTAAAGATTCGAAAGCGGCTCCGGGAGTCGGCCATCGTTTTCGGGCCTCCTGCAAGGGACGTAAGCAGTTCTACGCAGGTTATCCAAAGACTGTAGTAATTTGCGATTCATCAACTGTTGTTTTTTTGTAGAGGCTGAGCCCATTGGCTGCGCACAGAAATTATCTTGGCGGAGCAATGCTCAACCGGGCGTTCAAAAAATCTGGAACCGTGATTGCCGAGGAACAATCGAACGATTGAAGATATGGCGAAAACTTCTAGCAAGGAAGTGCGATGACGACTCCACCCGAGCCCACTCGTAGCAGATCGGGGAGCATTTCTCGCTCGTCCTCTTTTAAGTATTACATTCATGACGGCACTGACGCCTGCAGGCTCCAGCTAATAGGCGAATTAACCGAGACTGAAGTAACGGATCTCGATGGATGCTGGCGCACCGCCAGAACAACTCTCGGCAGCCGCAAACTGGTGTTGGACGTTCATGCCCTGGCGCGGGTAGACGAGGCCGCAAAGCAATGGCTCGCTGCCATGGCGGTTGAGGGCGCGCATTTCTTCCCGGATTCGTATCTCCGCGGCGCGATCGCCAGCGATACTCCGCTCGCCAAGCCGGCAGCCGCCCCAGAGAAGCTCTCGTTCTGGGGCCGGATCCTCGGATGGCTGCGCGGCTCACCCGTAACAACCGAGTAAGACTACACAAGAACGGTGAACGCCGATTCTGTTCGGGTGACCGGCCGGTACGCAGTATCCCGTTCCACCGGTTCTCTCCCGGCCTCGCGAATCAGACGGAGCAGATCCTGGCGCCGCAGATGCTGGGCTGTCGTCGCCCCGGCGTCGTGATAGATTTTCTCCTCTACCACGGTCCCGTCGATATCATTCGCCCCGAACCGCTGCGCGATCTGCGCGACGCTCGGCGTCATCATAATCCAGTACGCCTTTATGTGCGGGATGTTGTCGAGCATGAGGCGGGCTATTGCGATCTGTTTCAGATCGTTGAACCCAGTGGTTTTCGGCAGATGGGCTAGCGCGGTATTTTCCGGATGAAACGCGAGGGGAATGAATGTGACGAACCCGTTCGTTACATCCTGTACCGCACGCAGTCGCACCAGGTGATCGGCGAGATCTTCCGCTGTCTCGATATGGCCGTAGAGCATCGTGCAGTTGCTTTTCAGCCCGATCTGGTGCGCGATGCGCGCCGTTTCCAACCATTCGTCGCCATCGATTTTGTGATCGCAGATAATGCGCCGCACCCGCTCGGAAAAAATCTCGGCGCCGCCACCGGGCAACGAGTCCACTCCCGCCGCCTTGAGCCGTTCCAGCGTTTCGCGGATGGAAATCTTCGCGCGCTTCGCCAGGTACGCCACTTCCACCATCGTGAACGCCTTCAGGTGTACGCCTGCGTACCGCTGCTTCAATCCGCGCAGCATTTCACAGAACCAGTCCAGCGATAACTCGGGGTGCAGTCCGCCCACAATGTGGAACTCTGTCACCGCCTCGGCGTAACCCTTCCCCGCCACTTCCCATACCTGCTCCAGCGACATCGTATAGGCATGCGGATCCTTGGCTTTCTTGCCGAATGCGCACAGCCTGCAGCTCGCCACGCACACATCGGTCGGGTTGATATGCCGGTTGACGTTGAAATAGGTCACGTCGCCATGCTTCCGCTCGCGGACCATGTTCGCCATGTACCCCAATGCCAGCAGGTCAGCGCTGCGGAACATCGCCACGCCATCTTCATGGCTCAGCCGCTCACCCGTTTCTACCTTGTCGAGGATCGGTTTCAGGCGCCGGTCTTCAATGACGGGCTTGCTCGCTTGCGATTTTGAAAGGTGGCTCATTTCCATTTAGAGATAGTGGCGATGCAGCAGAATGTCCGCCGCCCAGAAAAGAAAGAACAGAAAACTGACGTAGCCGTTTACCGTGAAGAAAGCGGCGTTTACTCTCGATAAGTCGTGCGGCTTCACCAGGCCATGTTCGTAAACGAGCAGGATGATCACCGCGACAATACCCGCTATAGCAAGCGGCCCCAGGTGGAATGAAACCACCAGGGCGATCAGGCAGCCTACCATGGCAACGTGCAATAGCTTGGCAATCTGCAATGCGCCGCTCACTCCGAAGCGCCGCGGGATACTGAACAATCCCTCCGCGCGGTCGAATTCGAAGTCCTGACACGCGTAGATCACATCGAACCCGGCGGTCCAGAACATAACTGCTGCGGTTAGCCAGAGGATGCGGATATCGAGCAAGCCGCGCATCGCAATCCATGCGGCCGCAGGCGCAATGCCGAGACAGAAACCCAGAATCAGATGCGACAACAGGGTAAAGCGCTTCGAAAACGAATAGAAGAATAGAAGCGCGAGCGTAAACGGCGCCAGCACAAAGCAAAGAAATCCGAGCTGCCGCGCCGCCCAGAGGAATACCACGGAACTGATCAGCGTAAATCCCCAGGCGAAGCGGGCCGAAAGAAGGCCCGCCGGGAGATGGCGGTTCGCGGTGCGCTTATTCCTTGCGTCGATATCGGCATCGAGGATTCGGTTGAAAGCCATGGCCGCCGACCGGGCTGCGACCATCGCGACCACGATCCATAGAAATCTCCAGCCGAGCCCCTGAATCGCAAACCCGCTATCGCGCCACGCCAGCAGCGCGCCCGTCAGGGCAAATGGCAGCGCGAACACCGAATGCTCGAACTTGATCATGTCAAGCGTGAGTCGCAGGCGTTTCCAGAATCGAGCCATATTCGGAGTAACGCTACTATTTTAGGGGATGTCGCCGGCATCCCTTCCGTCGCAAATTATGAATCCACTTCAACTGCAGCAACTTCTACAGCGCGTACGCGATGGCGAGACCTCCGTCGACTCGGCGCTCCGCGCCCTGCGCCATCTGCCCTACGAAGACCTCGGCTTCGCCAAAGTCGATCATCATCGGGCCTTGCGCCACGGCGTGCCGGAGGTGATTCTCGGCCAGGGCAAGCACCCGGACCAGGTCGCCGCCATAGCCGCTTCCCTGCTCGCGAAGTCTCCCAACCTGCTGCTCACCCGCGGGAGCGAAGAGATGGCATCGCGCATCGCTGAGATCGCGCCCGAGGCCGAGTTCTTTCCTCTCTCCGGCATTGTCCGTGTATGGCGCGATCGCACCGTTCACGGCAAAGGAAAAATCGCGGCGATTTGCGCCGGCACAAGTGATCTTCCGGTGCTCGAAGAAGCCCAGCTCACCGCTGAAGTCATGGGTAACGAAGTCACCCTCATCTGCGACGTCGGTGTGGCGGGCATTCACCGCCTTCTGAAGCAGCGCGATCGTCTGTTCGAAGCCCGGGTCGCGATTGTCTGCGCCGGCATGGAGGGAGCATTGCCCAGCGTGGTCGGCGGCCTGGTGTCCTGCCCGGTCATTGCCGTGCCCACCAGCGTCGGCTACGGCGCCAGTTTCCAAGGCCTGGCTGCGCTGCTGGGAATGCTGAACAGCTGCGCGAGCAATGTTACCGTAGTGAACATTGATAACGGCTTTGGAGCCGGCTATGTCGCAAGTCTGATTAACCGGTTATAGGAGCAATAGAGCTTCAATGATCTACTGCACGTTAGTCACGAAGAAGTTCTGGCTTGTGGTGTAGCGGTGCCCGTCAGCCGACGTAGCCTGCACTTGCAGCGTGTGCGTGCCGTTAGGAATCGCCGTTGTATTCAGCGTGTAAGTCCAGCCCACATTCGGGCACGCCGCTGCGCTCGGGAATGCCGCGCAGACATCCGGCCGGTCCGCCCCATAAGTCGCCGTTCCGTTCAGATCGCCATCCACTAGCACCACCACGCTTTGAATGGGAATTCCGTTCACATCAACAGCCCATCCGCGCAACGCTGCTGCACCCGTTAGACCCTGGTTTGCACTCGGCGTGTCGATGTTCATTTTCACCGGATCCGTCCCGGCATTCGATACCTGAAAGCTCGTAATCGCTGTCGACGATTGCCCGCCGCTCGATGTGGCGGTAATCGCCAATTGATGGGCTCCGTCTGCAACCAGCGTGGTATCGAGCGAAAAGTTCCATCCGACGTTCGGGCATCCGGCACGCCCCGGATAGACCGCGCACACATCCGCGCGAACGCCGCCGTAGGTTGCGTTTCCAACCGGCGCGCCATCCACTGACACCGTCACTGTGCTGATGCCGGCGAGGTCGTCGACGACCCATCCGCCGAATGAGGCCACACCGCTGTAAGGCGCGCTGGCCGCGTTCGGCGCATCGATATCGATCCGCATCGGGTTGGCCGTTGTCCAATTGGCAACCGTAAATGTCGAATTTGCGCTCGCTTGTTCCGTGATCGCACCGCGCGAGTCAGCAACGCGTGCCGTAACCACGATTGTGTGTGACCCGTCGGGAAGGAGAGACGTGTCAAGCATAAGCGTCCATCCGACGTTCGGGCAGCCCGCACGTCCCGGATAGGCGGCGCACACATCCGGCCGAGCCACTCCATAGCTCCCCACGCCTTTGGGAACACCGTCGATCGAGATGGAAATACTCGAGATCGCCGCATCCTTGCTGATCGCCCATCCGCGGAGGCGCGTAACTCCCTGTACGATCGAATTCTGCGAATTCGGATCGTCGATAAACACCGTTACCGGATTGCCCGGGGTCGTATTCGAAACGGTAAACTGCCGGCTAAGCGTCGCGTGGGTGCTCCCGTACGCGGTGACGTTAAGTGTATGCGTCCCGTTTGCAGTTTGGGTCGTATCCAGCAGAAAATTCCAGCCGATGTAGGGGCATCCGGCGCGCCCCGGATACACTGTGCAAACATCCGTGCGCGTGCCGCCGTAGGATGCGTTCCCGTAGGAAACGCCGTCAATCGCGATCGTCACGTAGTTAATGGCCGAGTTGTTATCGATGGCCCAGCCGCCGAAATTCACTCCGCCGCTGAACGCTCCGCTGTTTGTTGCAGGGGTGTCGATGTCAACCAAGACAGGATTGTTGGCTGCATTCGAAATCTGAAACGCCGTGCTGATGGTCGAGCTCTGGCCACTTGCCGACGTCCCCGTTACTGCCAGCGTGTGCGTCCCGTCGGCCAGAAGCGTCGTGTCGAGTGAGAAATTCCAGCCGACGTTGGGGCAGCCCGGCTTGCCAGGATAGACCGCGCAAACATCCGTTCTAGTGCCTCCATATGCCGCGGTGCCGAACGAAACGCCGTCGATTGAAATCGCTACCTGCTTGATAGTGGCGAGAGTATCGAACACCCACCCCCCGAAATTCACCGTGCCGCTAAACGGGGCGCTGCCAGCGGAAGGAGTATCGATGTCCACCGTCATTGGGTTGTCCGCCCACCAATTTGCAACCTTAAAACCGGTCGAAATCGCGAAATTCTGTCCCGCAGAGGATGTGACAATTACGCCCAGCACATGCCGGCCGTCAGCAAGCGTCGTGGTGTCGAGCATGTAAGACCAGCCGACATTGGGGCAACCGGGGCTGCCTGCATGCGAGGCACAGATATCCGGCCGGCTAAGCCCGTAGGTGGCGGATCCAACCGGAGTTCCATCCACGGCAATCGTAACCGACGTAATCGACGCATTTACTGCGAGGGCCCAGCCGGTAAACGTCGTAAGTCCCACGACCGTGGAACTTTGTGCACTGGATTGATCGATGCCGATAACTCCTGCTGGCGTCTGCGTTGGCGGAGGCGTTCCGCCGTTCCAGCCGTAAACGAGATTCGTTACGTTCACTGAGCCCAAGCCGGTCGCGAGATCATAGCCCGCCCCGGCCTGGTACGCCGCGCTCGAAGTTCCATATCCCGCTTCGCCGGGAACCGCGTTGTTCCCTACAGTCACATCATTGAAAACACAGGTACTCCCCGGTAACGCCGCCGTACTCGACGCGTTGCAATTGGCTAAGTTCTCCTTGGCTGCCAGGCTGTACAGGGTGTAGTTCGCCTGCCCCTGCCGCGAGCCGGTGTATTGCGCCACCAGAGCCATGATTCCTGCGAAGGAAGGCGTGGCTGCCGAGGTTCCGCTATACCCGTCAAACGTGATTCTTCCCGTGCTGTCGGGTGTGCACGAGCCATCCAGGCACAACAGATACGCATCGTGCCCGGCCGCAGTCAAGGCCACGTCGGGCACGTCCCGCTTTCCGTCACTCGGAATACCGGGCACCCCCGTCTGCCAGGGCGGCTTGGTGAAAAACATGCTCGCGCCGCCGCCGCTTGCCCAGAGTCCCGCATTCGCCGAACCGCATTGCGCTAAGGTGCAGCTCTCGTTCCAGACATCTTCCGGAATGTAGGAAAGCGCCGACTCGCCATTGGTCCCGTTCGTCGAACTCCAGTATGCCGAGTTGTTGCCGTTCTCATTAAATTGTGTTCCACCAACCGCAACCGTGTATGGCGTGGCAGCCAGAATGTTGACTGAAATCGGCCCCGTCGCTGTTGTCTCTGTAGGATCGTCGCAGCCTTCTGCGCCCGCGTCTCCCGCCGCTACGGTGTAGGTAATCCCCTGTGCAGCCGCCTGTTCCGCGAGCGACGAAATCGCCGCCACTTCGGCAGCCGTGTAGCCTGCGGCCTCGCAACTGCCGAAGCTCTCCGTCATCACATCGCCCAAATTGTTGTCGATGATGTACATTTCAGAGAGATCCGCCCCGTCAGCCGTATTCGTTGTAGCGGAGACCACCAGCTCTATCGTCGCGCTTTGAGCTATCGCGCCCGCCCAGGTGGTGTCCAGCACCGCTTCCGCTTCTTCGCTGCCACCCAAATCGCCTGGATTCGGCCCGTTGACAATGACCTGCGGCGGATTTGGCGGAAGGCCGAACGTGCTTCGAAAGGAGCTGATATCGGAAACGTTTATATTCGTGCGCCCCACCACGGCGATCGTTACACCCCGGCCGTTATAACCGTTCTGATAAAGCGCGTTGATGTTGTAGATGGTTGCGTAATCAGCCGGCGACAAGGCATGGTTGCCGCCCGAAGTGAACTGGGGTTTGGCACCCGCCGAGTACGTTGCCACAAACTGGCCGTTCGATTTCACCAGCTGCGGCTTTTTTTCGAAATTGTAAAGCGTGGCTACGCCGGCCACAACGGGCGTCAAAGCAGCCGGTATCTGCGGGTCCGCAGCGTTCGCCCAGTGTGCCACACCATTCACAACGTATTTGTGAATCTCGGTATGAAACGCCTGCTGTACCTGTCCGGCTGTTCCCGAAAACTCGATGAAGGTCTTTCCGTTCGAAACGCGATTGATCTGAAAACCTTGCGACTGCAGCCAGGACGTTATCTTCTGAATATCTTCGTCAGCCGCGCCGAACTGCTCGCCGAACTGCTGCGGCGTAAGCCATTGGTGGTACT
>JAFAMD010000041.1 GCA_019233755.1 Acidobacteriaceae bacterium
GGCGCCGTCGCCAGTTCCTGGTGCGTGATCCAAAGATCCTCCTGGCGTTCCCGACCCTTCCGTGTGCCCATTGACATCATCCATTAGACGTTCAAACATTTCCATACGTAACTGTTTGGGCCTGACTTTCACCACGGACTGCTAGGAGATGCAAGATTACCGGACCGATGGCGAGAGGATACCGCTGTCCATCACCATCCATGAGCGGCTCAAAATAGTTCGGAGTGTTGGCACATTTCGTCTGAGCCAGCGTCGATTGGATCCATGTCAAGGCGGCCAAAACGGTTAACAAAACCCGTGACGTCGACTTCATACCGCCTTTCATCTTACTTCTGCTCAGCATTCTGGCTCATGCTGACTTTCGAGATACGGCTTCGTGCTGCTTACCGTCATCGTCGAGCAGCTAGAGTGTGTTTTTTTGCCGGAGATCCTATAACATTTTCGCCCATCGTACCGTTCGCGGTCTTTGACCAGGGAAAGAGCAAACCAGGATGAGAGCCCTACGCCTGCCGGCTATCCATTCCTTTCCGAGCGATTCATGCGCCTCGTACTTAACTGCTGAAATCCTTGGCGGGATAGATCACTTCGCCGTTATCGCGGACCTGCGCGCCTTCCGTCAGTTTCGCCTTCACGACTCTGTCATCGCCTATTAGATGAAAGACGCTCTCGCCGCGAGTGATAAGATGATCGGCAACAATCCGCCGGTGACAGCGCCACCAGACGGCCTCGGAACACATCATCGCGCATCGTCGTCCCCGCCCCATCGTAATCAACTGCAGCAGCCCGATGCGAAACGGCTCCGTTAGAGCGTAGTCGGCGTAATTGTGAAAGCTTTGGTTTTCCCAGAAACCGTTCAGTTCCGGCGGAGCGGTTTTGGATTTGCCGCGAAGCCCGCCCAATTCTGCTATATCCCGATATTCAATTTGCAGGGCGGCCAGCGCCTCCCGCAGACTGTCCTTGTTGTACTGCGGATTGGTCCGCGACCTTGGCACCGAACGTATATCGGCCACGACCTCCACGTCGACTGTTCGCAGCAACCTCACAAAATTGTCGATAGTACGCGTCGAATGGCCAACGGTATAAAACTCGAATGCCATGCCACCTAACCAAATTAAAGGCAAACCCAAAACATTTGCCACCGTATCATCCGGCACAGCAGCCGTGCTGCGCGACATTGCCGAGTACCGCGAACTGGGCAGTGATTACTTCGACCGCCTGCACCCTGAGCGCACCGCCCAACGAAGGATGCGGCGACTGAATTGACTGGGCTTCGATTATCATTGTCACACCGCGTCAGGCCACCTAAGTGCCTGATGCACTCCAGCGCTTTTAGAAGGATGGCCTACACCCGAGGGATGATGCTCAGGCTTACCGTTCACCTCCGCATGCAGAGGCTTGAGCTTACCGTTCGAGGTGAAAACGGGGCAGCAGTAGGATAGCGATCCGACGAGCAGTTTGACACGGTCTTCGCCGGGGTTTTGGCGTTTTTCTCAAGACTTAGGTTTCAGGACGAAGTGGACTAGCACGGTGGTAAGGAACTCTTTTTCCTGCCCATCGACCACAAGCGGCTCGTATTCCCATTGGTTAACAGCGGCGCGGGCCGCATTCACTAAGTCTGGATGTCCGCGAAGCAAGTCCAGAGATTTGACATGGCCGTGTGCGTCGATCGTCGCTCTGAACTGAACATCTCCTTGAATTTGGGCTTGCCTCGCTGCTGGCGGGTAAACCGGGTTCACTTTTTTGACCGCCCGTTTCTCTGCCCCGGTAGTAGGACCAATACTGGAGATTGCTGGTCAACTCTTGGAATCGAACCTGCGATGCCGGCAACGATAGCCCCTTTCTCAATCGCTGACGCAGAGACTGGTTCGGGCACAGGTCTGGCGGCGTTCGACTTGCGGAACCATCCCGTCTGCCGCACTTATGTCAGCCTGATACTCTTGATCTGTGCCCTGTAACAGGGCTCTCTCGAAGCAGTCCAGACATTGCTGCATCGCTAGCGAAGAGTTTGGATTTACCTTTATTGCTTCCTGCATTCAGCGATCCCGTTGTCGATCTGCGTCCGGTATCGGCTCTGCATGAGTCGCAAGGTCTCGGGATCCTGGATTCGACCAGGCTTGCCCAACCGGACACCCGACTGCGCCCGTAGCTAATAGGAGCAGTTGCGCCGCCAAATCCAGCGATTTCCGCCTTGAGTAACAGGTGGCTCGTGTCGGGGAACAGATGAAGGCTCGGTGGCAATTGCCCGATCAGGGCTTGAGCAAGAAGTCGATGTGCGGTTGCAGACGTCGGATCGAGATTCACCGCTTTTTGCAGGATTTTTTCAGCGTTACTAAAGTCAAACCGACTAAGATCCCGTTTGCCGTGTTCAATCAATGTGTCAAGGTTGGATTCCTTTGCAACCCCTCGCCACGACACTGCCCCTCGGCCACTCGACAGTATCAGAAGGGAGTGAATGATCATCAACGCAATAGGTTTCGTTCGCATACCGGCACACCTTCGTTTTGCCAGTTGTTCGTCCGCCAACGTTAAGGTTATTCGACGTTTTGATATCCTCAAAACCATTTAAGCTACAAACATACGTATAGCATGTAGTATATGCAATTACCCAAGCAACAAATAGGTTATACCTCGAGTACCAACAGTGTGAGTTAACACCGCGGTTATTTCTCGAATAATTTGAAGTCTTTTGACAATTTCTCCTTTGCCCCAAACTTCACCGAAAGCAGCACTTTCTCTCGCCGCCCCTTCAATGCCCGGCCCACCAGCAACTCGTTGTGGCCCATGCCATAGAAATCGCCCGTGTCGAGCAGATTGATGCCATGGTCGACTGCGGCATGAATGGTTGCAATACTCTCGCCTTCGTCGGCCTGCCCGTACATGCCGGACATCCCCATGCATCCCAACGCCAACGGAAAGACTCTTGGGCCGTTCGTGCCGAGTCGACGGATTGTGTTTGTATTTATCGCCATAGTTCGGTAGTAGCAGATTCGCGATCAGGGCTGCTCTATTGCAGCCCGAGCAGCGAGCCGAGCACCGGCATCGGGACCGCGCTTTGTGCGAGCGCGCGCTCATGAAACCGTTCCAGGCGGAACGAGCCGCCTTCTTTCGCTTTCACCTCCGCCCGCAGTTGCACCCATCCGCGCCAACCGACGAAGTACATGGGCAATTGCGCAGAGGAAAGCTTCGCACGCAGCAGCTTGAGCTTCGCTTCCTCCTTCTCCTGATATGCCTGGTTCACGATCAGGTCCATGGCCTGCTGATCGGTCATGCCCATAGTCTGCAGCCGGATGTCGAGAATCGCGTTGGTAATCACGCGCAGGCATTGCTTATAAAAAGTCATCCGGAAGCCGGGATCCCCGTTCATATACCCTTCCTCGGTGAGCAACTGCTGAACGTAAAAGGCCCAGCCCTCTACATACGGCCCGTTGCCATACACGCTGCGCAGCACACGCCGCGAGAGCGGCTGCACCCGGTCCGCATACTCGAATTGCAGATAATGCCCGGGCATTGCTTCGTGCACTACCAGGTGCTGCAATCCAAACTTGTTGTACTCGCGCAGCTTTGACTCCGCGTCGCGTGCGTTTGCCGGAAGCGGCGTTATCCAGAACTCGGCTCGCAGAGCCGGTTCCAAAGCCGGTGCAGGCGAGAATCCGCCCACTCCATACACGCCCCGCATGAACTCAGGTGTCGGAATTACCCTCAGGTTAGAAGTATTCGGAATCGCAACTAAATGCTTGTCGCGGACAAATGCGATGGCCTGGCCCAGATCTTTTTCCGCTTCGGAAAAGAACTCGGGTGGCGCGGGGTGCTGCCAAGCCAGTTCGTCCAGATACTGGCGCACAGGTTCCGGAGCCGCAAGTTTTGCCATCTCCCCCTGCACACGCCGCAACTCGGCCTCCGCTTCGCTCAGCACCTCGTCGGGTGTTTTCCCCGCCGCTAACACGAACTGGAATTTTTTCGCATACTTTTCTTTCCCGAGCCGCCAGTCGCTCACATGCTTCGAAAGATCGCTGCGCAGCCAACTGTCATAGCCCTGCAGTGCTTGGATCCCAGTTGAGGCTGCCTCATCGTAGGCCTGTCTTAATTCCACAGGTGCGGTCTCCCGCAGCTTGTGATCGATCAGATCAATGTTTCCCGTGTCTTCCATGCGAGCGGTTTCATTCCATACAAAAGGCGCGTCCGCCAGGTTTGTACGTGCTTCCTCCAGCAGACGTGGGATCTTCTTTAATCGCGCCATGATGTCCCGGTACCGCTCGGTCTTCGGCCCGTACTCCCGCGTAAAAGGCTCGAACAAGGCATTGCCGATGAGTTCCACATACATCGCGGGATTGTGCCGGTACGGTTGAATAACGTCGAGGTCCAACAGCTCCAGGCCGGTACGGTCGCGCATCAGATCGGCGTCGGCCCGGTCTTCTGGAGCGAGTCTGGTCTTTTCCAAGCTGCTGATGCGAGCCTGCATGTCGCGATAGAAGCTGCGTTTGCGCTCCAAACCGTCGGCGCTGAAATCGTTGAGTTCCTGGTCGAGTCGTACATTCCCGTGCTTGTGGTATCCGGCTTGCGTCGCGTCAACCGGCGAAAGCGCGAGACTGCCGTAGACAAAATCGCTCCGCAACTGTTCGAAAGTGTCATTAGTAAAACGGAAAGCAAAACCGGATAAACCGGCCGCAGCTAGAAGACTGGCCGCCACGGCCAGCGCGAGACGTGTCCTCATAGAACCGAACCTACCAGGTGACATGATATCCGCCTCTCAAAAAGCAAAACAGGTAACATCCCGAGTCGGGTTTCTCGGGAATTTCGTCGCAACATGAGTGTACGGCTGCCCAGAGGAAGGCAGTCCCTCGAGCAAGCGTCCTTAGAGGTGAATTGTGTTTACAAAACTACTCTTACGCTACTTAGTTAATTGGTTAGCGGTGCTCGCTGCGGCCTTATTTATGGGGACGGTTCTGTATGCCGGCACGACATACAGTTTCAAAACCGTAAACAACCCAGGAGACCCGAACTTTAACCAGTTGCTCGGCATTAGCAACTCAGGGGAGATCGTGGGCTACTTCGGCGACGGAACAGTCCTCCCGAACAAGGGCTTCACGACCGTCCCGCCGTATACTTCCTTCACAAACGAGAACTTTCCAGGGTCTGTGCAAACTCAGGTGGTAGGAATTAATAACAATTCCACGCCCGTTACAGTAGGATTCTGGATCGATGGCTCCGCGAACAACTTTGGGTTCGTCGACCAGAATGGATCTTTCACAAGTGTCAAGGATCCGAACACGCCAACTTCTACTCCGACGACCAATCAACTCCTGGGAGTGAATAACGGCGATATTGCTGTTGGTTTTTATAACGACAGTACCGGGGCCGCGCACGCTTACTCCTACAACATCGCAAGCAAGAGCTTCACTGCCATTACGCTTCCGTCCTCTTTTGGTGCTACATCGACCACTGCGACCGGAATTAACAACGCCGGCGTTATCTCCGGCTTCTATACGAACGCAGCGGGCATCCACGGCTTCCTCGATAAGAACGGTACGTTCTTTTCGTTGGACGACCCGTCTGGTACAAATACCATGTTCTTCGGGCTGAACAACAAGAACCAGGCGGTAGGCAGTTTTGTGAACGGAAGCGGTCTCACGAACGGCTTGATTTACAACTGGGTGACGAATATGTGGCAGACTGTCACTGATCCCAACCAATCCTCATCCACGACCCCAGCTTTTGGCGTAACCGGCACCACTATCAATGGGATCAACGATCTCGGTCAATTGGTGGGATTCTATTCAGACGGCACGCACGTTAATGGCACAGTCGCAACGCCAACTCCCGAACCGGCCAGCGTAATGTTGATGGGGCTCGGCGCGATCCTTGTTGGTGTTGTTCGCCTGCGGAAAACGCGACGGGCAGGTTGAACCTCACAAAGCACTTTGAACTCCGGCTCGGGCTGCTTCCAGGCTGAGCCGGAACCCCTCTTCGTACGGCGTCTTCCGTACGCCGCCAAGCAATCGCTGAAGCGCCGAGTCATCCATCAATAAAGGCGACGTAAAGAGATAGTTCATTTCCACGAGTTCTCGCATGAATGGATTGAAAAGGCCCAGAATGCGCAACGTGTTCTTGCCGGCAACACGCATCTTTGGCTTTAGGCCAGCCATTGCAAAAACACGCTCCGCGATTTCGCGCTGAGTCACGGAACCCGGGCCGGCAAAGTGCCACCAATGCCCATACGCTTCCGCCCGCTTCGCCAGCGCGAGTACGACCGGACCAACGTCCGGCACGAAAACAAATTCATGAAGAGTATCGATCGGGCCTAGCAGATTTGCGGTTCCATTGCGCGCGGCGGCTTCAAACAGCGAATGGAGAAAACTTCGTTCGACGCGAGGGCCGTAGAAATCCGGCAGACGAAGAATCGTCGCTCGAATCTTCCCCGCTGCATCGGCATCAAGCAGCACGTCCTCCTGCTCCTTCCGCATGCGGCCCTTGAACGTGTGTGGTGCGCGCGGATGGTTTTCAGTGACGGGAGTTGTCTGCGGCATTCCATACGGGTAAACCGTTCCCACCAGAACAATTTGCCGAACGCCTTCACTGACAGCGCCATCCAATGTCTTAGTCATCAGTATCGGATGTAGCTGGAACTGATTGTAAGCAACGCCGACGAGATAAATGAGTGTATCTACACCGCGCGCCGCCTCCCGTATCGACGCGGAATCATCTGGATCCCAGGTGGCGATCTCAGCCAGCGCATCGGAGCCGAAGGCGGCCTGCAGCGCGGCGCGATTGCGACCGACTACTCGATACGCCTGGCCTTCTTTTCTCAGCGCGCCGGCAATGCTGTGGCCGATGGCGCCGGCGGCGCCGAACAACGCAATCTTCTCCATAATGTTTCTTAAGAGTTCTACGGTTGCACGCCGTTGAGCCGCAATCAACCTATCATGGCGGATCTGTTCGTCAGTTACCGGCGGAAAAATGCCACAGACGTTGCTGCGGCTGTTGCCGTGCTTCGCGCCGAAGGATTCAGTGTTTGTCTTGACCAATCCGACGTCACAGCGTTCGAGAATATTCAGGAGCAAATCGAAAAGGGGATTGCCGGCAGTCGCGCCGTCCTGGTCTGGTATTCACGAGATTACATCGAATCCCGGGCATGCCAATGGGAACTCGCAGCCGCCTGGCTTGCGAACAGCGGCGAAAGAGTATTGGTCGTTAATCCGGAGTCTGACTGCTCTCATATCATTCCCCGCACGCTCACCCAGCGGCAGTTTCTGACCTCCAAAGATCTTCCCGAAATCGCCCGGCACATAAGAGCCAGGTTAGCTGCGTTTCCGAATACAATCGGCGACGAGATCGTTCTTCATTCGACCGCTTGGTATCCTCACCAACGCCCGAGCTCGAATCGCTTCGTCGGCCGTGCTTCGCAGCTCTGGCAGATTCACGACGCACTGAGTGAGTCTGGCGCTCCGATGCTCACGGCCGTCCGCCGGAGCGTCGCTCTCGTGCAGGGCTTCGGAGGTGTCGGTAAGACGCTGTTGGCGGAAGAATACGCGCAACGCTTTTGCGCGGCGTGGCCCGGGGGCATTTTCTGGCTGAATGCCGGCGGTAGCACAGAGAGCGGAGGCGCCAACACTCCCGAAAGCCGCGACGCCGAGCGCATGCGGCAAGTAACCGATTTTGCACTTTCGCTTCAGCTCGACGTAAAAGGGAAATCCTTCCCTGCAATTTGGTCTTCGCTGGGACAGGCGCTATCTGCCGGACGCCGCTGTCTGTGGACCGTTGATGATATCCCCTCGGGGCTCACGCGCGAGGAGTTTTCGAAATGGCTCTCACCGCACCCTTCCGTTCCCACGCTCGTTACCATGCGCGAGCGTTCTCATCGGGACATAGGCGTTGCAATCGACCTCGATGTACTCTCTCGCGAAGAGGCATTCGAGCTCTTGCGCAGGCACATTCTCATCACGAAGGAGGACTACGTTGCAGCGAGCCAGCTCATCGAAGCGCTGGGACGGCATTCGCTGGCTCTGGAAGTGACCGGCGCATACCTCGAATTTCGCGCCGGCGGCCTTTCAATCGCCCAATTTCTCGAAGAACTCGGCCACGCTTCGAAGGACTGCCTTGAAGAAGCCGCCGAATTCGCCGATGACCTACCCGGTGATCACTCACCCAGTATTCTTGCTACACTCCGGGCCACCATCGGTCAACTGACGCCGCCGGCTCTCGATTTCCTTTGTCTCGCGTCTATGCTCGCCGCAGCTCCGATTCCCGCGGAACTTGTGCGCGGTGTTTTCAGAAGGCTAAATAATTTGGACGATAGCTCTGCGGATGCGCTGCGCATGAAAGTCTTCAAACAGACGGACCGTTTGGCTGTTTCCCGCAGCGAACCGGTGCGTCCGGAGGCGCGCAGCGTACACAACCTTGTGTCACGCACCGCGCGTCTTTATGCCGCTTCCCGGGAACGTCTTGCGCAAACCGGTGCCGCCGCGGTTTCCTACCTGATCGATCAATTGAGTGAATGGGGTCTCTCCATCGGCCGCCTGCTTCGCTTCCATCTCGAGGTCACGCATGCCAGGGAGTTATCAGCAAATCCGCAAACCGCAGAAGAAGCGCTCCTCCTGATTATGGTCGGCAACACCGATCTCCAGCGAGGCAATTTCGATTCTGCCGAACGCTTAACGCAACAAGCGCTCGATTACTGCCTTGCCAATCTGGGATCGGAACACCTTTATACGTGGCGCGCGAAAAGCGGGCTTGCCCAAATCCTGCTTTCCCGCTGGAATCACGCGGCAGCGTGTCAGATTCTTGAGGAAGTTGTTCCAGCCTTACAGCGTCTCTCGCCGCCCGGTGAGCTTTTCCGCGCTGGTGCAGAGATGGGTCTGGCGGCTGCCCTTCTTCATCGAAATCCGGAGGCCGCACGCAAAATAGCTGAGCAGACTCTGGCCGATGTAATAAATGCCCAAGGATCCGAAACCGAACTGGCCCTCTTCGCAATGACGGCGGCCGCGCAGATCCGCACTGCACTCAGCGATTTCCAGGGAGCCAGCGCGCTTCAGAATCAAGTCATCGAAATTCGAAGGCAGCATCTCGATACAGGTGATATCGATCTGTGGGTCTCCGAATTCCTGCAAATTCAGTTCCGAGCCCAAGCGGGAGACTTCGAGCTGCCCCGAGACACGCTAGACGAGATCGCCGCGGCTTTCGAAAAGAATCTTGGAAAGGAGAACGTTTACACGCTACACGCCAATCTGCTGCAGCTTCTTGCTCGGAGAGAAGAACCCGCGCAAGTGGAGCCGGTTCTGAATCAGCTCCAGCCTTTGTTCGGACGCATTTTGGGTGCTGTGCATCCCTACACGCTCATTGCACAAAGCGTGGGCGCGAACGCCCGTTTTTTGAGCGGAGACTATGCCGGTGCAATCGAACGTCTCGAGACGCTTATTCCGCTGCAGGAAGTTACTTTTGGTTCAGCACACCCAGCCGTTATCGATTCACGAATCGCCTTAGCGACTTCCTTCCGAGCGATGGAAAACGATTCCGCTGCCATCGCTCTTTTCAGGCAGATCATTCCTCTCTCGGAGCGCAGCTTGGGGCCCGATCATTTGACCGCGGTCAACGCGAAAAGCTCCCTGGCCGTTGCGCTTACTTCGCAAGAAAAGTATGAAGAGGCCGGTCAGTATTTCGCGGAAGCTCTGGCTGCGCGCACGCGTATCCTTGGTGCCGAACACGCTCGCACGCTCCTAGATGCATTCAGCCTTTTTCTCAATCGTCAGCGGCTCGGGGATTGGGCATCCTGTTGGCAAATCTACGTCCGCTATTTCGCTGCTTTCTGTGGGCGCGATCCCGCTTTGCTCTCTCCCCAACAGAATAAGATTCGCGACTGGATCGCCCGCAGCACGGTCTGGCTTCAAATCCCAACGTGAATCGCCGCCGCGTGATACCATCGCGAAAAATCTCACTTTGTCGCTTCCACTAGAGAGAAGCCACCAATCAGCGGCACAGTGTGCGAAGGAGGACTGATGCGATTTTCACTTATCCGTGCCGGACTCGCTCTCATCATCGCGGCCGCCTGCGCTGCAGCGCAGTCACTAAGCATTGATATTCCTTACCAGAAATTTGTTTTGCCGAACGGCCTCACCGTCATCGTGCATGAGGACCACAAGGCTCCCATTGTCGCCGTGAACGTCTGGTATCACGTTGGCTCCAAGGACGAGAAGCCGGGAAAAACCGGCTTTGCCCATCTTTATGAGCACCTGATGTTCGGCGGTAGCGAAAACGCCAAAGGCAGCTATATCCAGGCGATGGAAAAAATCGGCGCTACGGATTTGAACGGCACCACCAATTCCGACCGCACGAACTACTTTGAGAACGTTCCTACATCCGCGCTCGATTACGTCCTGTTCATGGAGTCCGATCGCATGGGGCACTTCATCAACTCCTTCGACAAAGCAACCCTCGATCAGCAGCGCGGCGTTGTGCAGAATGAGAAGCGCCAGGGCGAGAATCAGCCGTACGGGCTTGTTTGGGACATCCTTGCGCACAACACCTATCCGAGCGGCCATCCTTACTCCTGGACCACTATCGGCTCAATGAATGACCTGAATGCCGCCTCCCTCGAAGACGTCAAGGAATGGTTCCGTACCTATTACGGCCCGTCAAACACCACCCTTGTGCTGGCCGGCGATATCGACGTAAAAACAGCGCGCGAGAAGGTGGGGAAGTATTTCAGCGACATTCCTGCCGGTCCTCCGGTCGATCATCAAACCGAGTGGGTCGCCAAACGGACCGGCACGCATCGCATGCGCGTGCAGGACCGCGTCCCCCAGGCCAGGGTTTATCAAGTGTGGAACGTGCCCGGCTTCGGTACTGCCGAAGCCGATTATCTCGCGCTCGCTGCAGACTGCCTCGCCGAAGGCAAAGTGTCTCGCCTGTATCGCCGCCTTGTCTATGATGACCAGCTTGCCACCGACGTTACGGCATCCACCGACGAGAGCGAAATCGGTGGGCAGTTCCTTATTCAGGCCACGGTGCGCCCTGGCGTGGAGGTCGCCAAAGTGGAAGCTGCCTTGAATGCGGAACTCGCTCGATTCCTCACAGAAGGGCCCGCCCCAGCCGAACTCCAGCGCGTGCAGACACAGTATGCCGCGCGATTCCTGCGGGGGCTCGATCGTATCGGTGGTTTCGGCGGAAAATCCGATATTCTCGCCGAAGCCGAGGTCTTCACGGGCGATCCGTCTTATCTTTTCAAAACATCTTTTCGACGCCACGAGGAAGCTACGACATTGCAAGTCAAGGCGGTGGCAAACAAATGGCTCGCCGACGGCAAGTTTGAATTCGAAGTTCTGCCGTTCCCTGAATACAAGGTTGCGACTACGGGCGTGGATCGTAGCAAACCGCCCGCAATCGGTGACGCGCCCGATCTGCGCTTGCCCCAATTGCAGCGCGCAACACTATCCAACGGCCTCAAAATCATACTTGCCGAGCGGCATGAAATCCCGGTGGTGAACTTCTGGCTGCAACAGGATTCCGGTTATTCCGCCGATAGCTTCGCCACGCCGGGAACGGCCAGCTTCACAAGCGCGATGCTCCTGTACGGCACCCAGACCCGTACGGCAATGCAGATCAGTGAAGACACGGAGGACTCCGGAGCTCAGCTTCGCGCTTTTGCCGATGTCGACTATTCCAATGTGCGGCTTTCTGCCCTCAAGCAGAGGCTCGATCCTTCGCTTGACCTCTTTGCCGATGTCATCCTGCACCCGACCTTCCCGCAAGACGATTTTGTGCGCTTGCAGCAGCAGCGTATTGCCGGTATTCGCCGCGAGAAAGCCGTACCGATCCAGCTCAGCCTTCGTATCACGCCGGCACTTCTATACGGACCGGACCATCCTTATGGCAATCCCTACACCGGTTCCGGCACCGAAGAGTCTGTCGCGAAGCTGACCCGTGCCGACCTGGTGAAGTTCCATCAAACCTGGTACCGGCCGAACGGCGCAACCTTGATCATCGTTGGCGATACCACTCTCCGCGAGATCACCCCGAAACTTGAAAGAGCGTTCGCGGAGTGGAAGCCGGCGGCTCTCCCGGCCAAGAAGATCACCACCCTCACCGCACCCGCGAAGAGTGGTGTCTACCTGATTGATCAGCCCGGCGCGCTGCAGTCCACCATCGTTGTCGGTCTTCTCGCGCCCCCGAGAGACATCGCGAACGATGTTCCGTTCACCCTGATGAACGATGCGTTCGGCGGAACCTTTAGCGGCCGTTTGAACATGAACCTCCGCGAAGCGAAACACTACTCCTACGGTTCCGAGACTTTTTTCCTTGATGCCCGTGCGCAACGGCCCTACTTGGCGTTGGCTCCGGTCCAAACCGACAAGACCAAGGAATCGCTCGCCGAACTTCACCGCGAATACCAGGGCATCGTGACGGATCGCACCATCTCGGCAACGGAACTGTCCGCCGCGCAATCAAACGAAACACTCCAATTGCCCGGTTCACGCGAAAGCATCGATCAGGTCAGCGCGTCCATCGCCGAGATCGTCCGCTACAACCTCCCTGACGACTACTACCAAACCTATGCAGGCAAGGTGAAGGCCATGGATATAGGCGGCGTAGACGACGCAGCCAAAACCCTCGTTCAGCCTAAACAGTTGGTCTGGGTTATTGTCGGCGACCGTTCCAAAATCGAAGCCGGCATCCCTGATCTCAACCTTGGCCCCGTCCACATCCTCGACCGCGACGGAAAAGAAGTCGAGTAACTTGCCCGCCTTCCGGGGCAGCGATGAATTCGAGCGCTGCTCCGGATTGCGTTCACTCAGCAACGTACTATCTAGAGGAGTGAAATGCCAACATAACCGTGCGACATGTCCCGCAAATCCAGCCCCGACATCGCCATTGAGCCGATGCGCCCGCAAGATTGGGATTCCGTGCGCGCTATATATCTCGAAGGAATCGCGACCGGCGACGCGACATTCGAAACATCCGCGCCTTCATGGGCACGCTGGGATGAATCGCACCTCGCATCCTGCCGGTTAGTTGCCCGCGGCCGCAGCGGGATACTCGGCTGGGCCGCCCTAAGCCCTGTGTCTCGCAGAAGAGTTTATGCGGGCGTTGCCGAAGTCAGCATCTACGTCGCGCAACGCGCACGTAATAGGGGCATTGGTAGAGCCCTCCTGTCTGCACTTATCCGGCTCTCGGAACAGGAAAATATTTGGACCTTGCAGGCCGGTATCTTCCCGGAAAACATTGCGAGTATCGAACTGCACAAACGAGAGGGCTTTCGAATTGTCGGTACGCGAGAGCGCCTGGGCTGCATGAAGGGATGCTGGCGAGACGTCGTTCTCATGGAAAGAAGAAGTGTTCGGGTAGGGATCTAAATAGCGGCTCTTCACCCGCCCGAAACCTGCGCTAAAACGGCGAATTTCGACGCGTCTTAAGAGCGAAAATTTGACATATAATTCCGTCCAGCAGTTCTGTGCTTCGCTGTCGAATGCCTGGGCACGGCCGCGGAAGCATAGGACGAAGGGGGTCGGGAATGAGTGTCCTTCGTTTGACGTGCGCCGCCATGGCGCTTGTGTTTGCTTCTGCAGTCTCCATTTGCGCCCAAGCTGTCACCGGAACGGTTCTGGGAATTGTGACGGACGCTACCGGCGCCGTTGTTGCCAACGCGAAAGTCTCGCTCACCAACGTGGGAACCGAGAGAGTGCGCTCCACCGTCACGAACGCCAGCGGAAATTACACGTTTGTCGATATCCCGGAAGGGAATTATTCCGTTTCAGTTGAATCCACCGGCTTCAAGAAGGAGATCCGTGAAAATATTAACGTCGCCATCAACACCAGTATGCGCGTCGACATTCAACTGCAGCCGGGCGATATTTCTCAGCAAATCCAGGTGACGGCGGAAGCGCCTGCGCTACAAACCGATCGCGCCGACACTACCTTCTCCATTTCCTCCACTCAGACGGCGAACCTGCCGCTAGGCGTGAACCGAAACTTCCAAAGTCTGCTGAACCTGGTGCCTGGAACGACACCGGCCACTTTCCAGCACTCGCAGTTCTTCAATGCCGAAAGCTCGCTGCAGACGGAAGTAAACGGCCAGATGCGCATGGGTAACGAGTATCAGATTGAAGGTATCGACGACGATGAACGCACCGGCCTTCTCCAGATCCTCATCCCGCCCATCGAAGCTATCCAGACCGTGGACGTCTCGACCAGCAACTACGATCCAGAATTGGGACGCGCCTCGGGTGGTATCTCGAATGTCATTCTCAAATCCGGCACCAACAGCTTCCATGGAGCCGCTTACGAATTCGTCCAGAACAGCGCGTTCGACGCTCGCGCCTTTTTCAACCCTTCGGTGGGGCATCTGGCATACAACTATTTCGGCGGCAACGTGGGCGGGCCCATCATTCACAACAAGCTGTTCTTCTTCGTCGACTATCTACGTGTCAATGATCACGAGGCAAATACAAACCTGGTTACGATTCCATCGCTGCCGTTCCGCACGGGAAACCTGAGCGCGTCTCCCACAGTCATCTACAACCCATTTACGGTAGGCAGTGATCCAACCGCCGGTACGGGCCGCGCACCATTTCCAGGCAATCAGATCCCAGCCAGCTTGATCAATGCGGTCTCTACCAATATCCTGTCGCTCGTTCCGGCGCCGAATCAGTCTTTCAAACCAAGCAGCCCCAGCAACAACTACTTCGCGCTTCTGCCATTCACCAAAACGACTGATTCGTTCGATACCAAGATCGACTACAACATCACCGACAAGGACCGCCTGAGCGGCCGTTTGAGCTTCTCCTGGCCGATCGTCTACCAGGCTCCCATTTTTGGTTCCGAAGGTGGCGGTCCCGCCCAAGGCGCTTTCGAGGGCACCGGCTCGCAAAAGACTTACAGCAGCGGTCTCAACTACGACCATGTTTTCTCTCCCACCCTTTTGACCGAGCTTCGCTTCGGCGTCGCGTATTATCACAGCACGGCAAATCAGTCCGACTACGGCTCCGACGATGCCACCAAGATTGGTGTCCCCGGCGTCAATATAAGTCCGTTTACCAGTGGCCAGGTCGGTATTATTATCAACGGCGGTTTTTCCAACCCGAACCCGATGATCGGCTACTCCGCCAGCCTGCCCTGGATTCGAGCCGAGACTAACATCGATACCGTTAACACCTGGACGAAAATTATTGGAAACCACACCATCAAATGGGGCATCGATCTCCGCCGCGTCCGCGACAATCTATTGCAGGACCAGACTTTCAGCCCGCGCGGCCTCTATACGTTCAGCCCCAATCAGACCAGCATTCCTGGGGCGAAAACCAGCTTTGGAAACGACTTTGCCAGCTTCCTGCTCGACGTTCCCAGCCAGGTGGGACGCGATCTGAACACCTACTTTCCGGCATACCGGCAATGGTGGTTCTTCGCCTATGGAGGCGATAAGTGGGTGGTTACCCCTAAGCTCACTCTCGACCTCGGCTTGCGGTGGGACTTCTATCCTCCCGCTACGCCGCAATTCTCCGGCGGCTTCTCAAACTACAATTACGTGAACAACACCCTCGTAATCGCCGGCGTCGGTGGAAACCCCGACAACCTCGGGATGGAGACGCGCCACTATTACTACGCGCCGCGGATTGGCGCAGCCTACCGCCTCACCGATTCCACTGTGCTTCGCGCCGGTTTCGGAATGAGCTACACGCCGTTTCCGGATAATACGTACGCCTACAACTACCCGGTGAGGGCGAACAATGCCTACAATCCAGCCGGCAACGGCTTCGGCCCCGCCCTTCTGGCAAACGGAGCTCCTGCTACGTTCCAGGCGGGTTTCCCGGCGCCGGTACCCATTGTCGTTCCATCCAATGGAATCATCACCAATCCGCCGGTAGCGCAGAACTATTTCGTAATTCCGCTGACCTATGAGAACCCTTACGTCGAATCCTGGAATTTCGCCGTCCAACAAGGGCTTCCCTGGCATTTCACCTTAGACACCGCCTATGTCGGCAATCACGGTGTGCGAACTTCCGCGCAGTATAACCTCAATGCTGGTTTTGTTCTTGGCGCCGGATCCATGGGCCAGCCGCAGTTTCCCCGTACAGCCGCCAGTACGCAGTATTTTTATGGGTTTTCTTCTAGCTACAACGCTCTGCAAGTGAAGTTCAACCGTCAGTTCAGCAACGGCCTTCTGATAACCACTTCCTTTAGCTGGGGTAAAGGGATGGACTTTCAGCAGGGGGACGATGGTCAGCTCATGTTCTACGTGGACGTACCCCGCAACTACGCACGAACGGATTTTGATCGCACCGTCAGCTATGTCCAGAGCTTTGTATATCAGTTGCCCTGGGGCAAGGGCAAGCGTTGGATGAATTCCGGATGGGTCTCGTCGGTCCTCGGGAACTGGCAGCTTTCCGGCATCATCAGCGCCTATACCGGAACGCCCATGACCTTCACCGTGAATGGCTTCAACAACAACGGCGGCAACCTCAAAACGCCTTCGAATACCCAGACGCCAAACCAGATCGCGCCGATCCAGGTCCTTCACGGCATCAATACCAATCCGTGGTTCAGCACGGCCAGCTTTGCCCAGCCCGTCGGCCCGGTATTCGGTACGCTCGGCCGCAACGTCATCAGCGGCCCCGGTCTGTTCAGCCTCAATCTCTCGCTGTTTAAAGACTTCGCCTTCAAAGAACGGTGGCACTTCGAGATTCGTTGCGACACGTTCAACTTAACCAACACCCCCGAGTTCGCCAACCCGGCCACTGACATTACCAGTTCCACCTTCGGCCGCGTCACGAGCACGCTCGGCAGCGGCACGGGCGTAAACGGGACCGGCGGCGGCCGCGGGCTGCAACTCGGCGCCAAGCTGTCTTTCTGACTAGGTACCCGCCGCCCTTAAGGCTCGCGCTATTTGTGTCACCGTCTTGCCTTGAAGATGGGCCAGTTCGAACGGCTCGGCAGCGGGGTCGCGATTGAAGCGGCCAATCGGCATCATTGTGAGACCGAGGTGCGCCATCACTTGGTACATGCTTAGCAGGGTCGATTCACTCCCCAATTGGGGTGCATAGCTCGACGTGAACGCTGAGCCGACTTTCCCGTTCAGCTTGCCTTCCGACCACAGCGTGTCGAGTGAATCGAGGTAAGCCTTCAGCTCAGCGCTCACGGCCCCAAAGCGGCACGGTGTGCCCAGGATGATTGCGTCGGCCCATTTCGCGTCCGCCTCCGTCGGCGCGGCATACTCCTTCTGCATACGGTCGCGGTTCTCCTTCCACTCCGGCACTTGGTGCACGACCTCCTCCGGTGCCAAGTCGCGAGCCCGCCGTAAACGGATCTTTGCGCCAGCCTGCACCGCGCCTTCAGCTATCCAAACCGCTAACCTTTCCGTCGACCCGTACCTGGAATAAAACGTCACCAGCACGTTCACATCATCCATCAGGAAATCTCCTTCGCTTTTTCTTTGTCTTCCCCGTATAGGCCTCTCAACAATATCTCGATGTCGAGAATCTTTATTTGCGAGTAGTGCATCTCAAGTTTAGATGGCAACCGGGACCAGGCTCTCCGGAATAGGCGGAATGAACGGCCGGTGCTCACAAAGAAGGATCAATTCGCAATATGCTTCGTAAACTAACAGCGACCGATAACGACTCCGCAACGGCGATTTTACGCGTTGTGCTGGGAATTGTGTTTTTCGCGCATGGCGCGCAGAAAATGCTGGGGTGGTTCGGGGGCTACGGCTTCTCCGGAACCATGGGCTTCTTCACCGGAATGCTGCATATTCCCGCGCTATTCGCGTTTCTGGCAATCGTCGCAGAGTTCTTCGGCGGTCTCGGCTTGATTTTCGGATTGCTGACTCGCGTTGCGGCGTTTGGGATCGCCGCGAACATGCTTGTCGCCATCCTCATGGTTCATCACCAATTCGGGTTCTTTATGAACTGGTCCGGTTCGCAGAAGGGCGAAGGATACGAATACCATCTGCTCACACTGGCAATCACCGTTTTCCTGATGATCAAAGGCGCCGGCGCCGCTTCGCTCGATCGCGCGTTGTCTGCTCGAGTGCCTGATTACGCCATCGCGAGCTAAACAACCCCGGATAGGTTGAAAGATGAGCAAGGGTACACGTGTCACTGCGCCGCGACTCTTGGTGGTCCTGGCAAAGACTTATCGGGCCTTGAGCGCGCTCGCAGAGCGCAGCACCGCGGCCGCCGGGCTCGGTAACAGCGACTTCATGGTTCTCGAAGCACTCTTGCACAAAGGGCCTTTGACGATTTCTGAAATTCAGGCAAAGGTGCTACTCGCGAGCGGATCAATGACTGCGGCTGCCGACCGTTTGGAGAAGAAGGGGCTCGTCATTCGCAAAACGATTGCTGAAGACAGGCGCGCCCGCCTACTGGAACTGACGCCCGAGGGCCGGGCCTTGATCGCGTCGGTTTTTGAGAAGCACGCCCAGGACCTCGAGGCCTCTATGGCTGTTCTGGGCGACGACGAAAGGCAACAACTATACGGGCCTCTCAAGAAGCTGGGCTTGTTCGCCGCCGAAACCCTGGAGCGGCAAAGAACCGGACGCGATATTCGCAAGGATACAGGAACTGAAAAATGATTACACTACGCAAGAGCAACGAACGCGGCCACGCCAACCATGGCTGGCTGGACTCGCATCACACATTCTCATTCGCCAGTTATTACGACCCGGAACACATGGGCTTCCGCAGTCTGCGCGTGATTAACGAAGATCGCGTTGCCCCAGGGCGCGGTTTTGGCGCCCACGGCCATCGCGATATGGAAATCCTGACCTACGTTCTTAGCGGCTCGCTCGCTCACAAGGACAGCATGGGCCATCAGGAAGTGCTCGGGCCTAATGAAATTCAACGCATGTCGGCAGGCACTGGAATCATTCACAGCGAATTCAATGCCTCTGAAACGGAGCCCGTCCATTTCTTCCAGATTTGGATAGAGCCTTCCACAACAGGCACTCAGTCTACCTATGAGCAAATCGGCTTCCGTGCGGAGGAGAAGAACGGAAAGCTTAAACTCCTCGCCGGACCCCGAGGCGGAAACGGTGTGGCACGCATCAACCAGGATGCGCAGGTCTTTGTTGCTGAAGTGCCCAAAGGGGAGAAGATCGGTTACGATCTGAAGGCGCAGCGCCACTCCTGGCTGCATGTCATTCGCGGTGCCGTGAACCTCAACGGAACACCTCTTCACACCGGCGACGCCGCGGCAGTGAGCGACGAAACCGGACTCACTATCACCGGCACGGATTCAGAGCCGAGCGAAATCCTCCTGTTTGACCTCGCCTGATTCGTTATGGATTATGTGGCTTGATGGCCACATAATCCAGCGCTGCATGATCTCCACCGTCCGGAGTTCCCACAATTCGAATCTCATCCCCCGGCCGTAACGCCACTTCACTAATCCTCTCGCGAGTGGCTGTGTCTCCGTTCGGCGCCTTGCCAGGCAACTGCGCATCCGCCGTCCACGACCGGATGAGTTGATCGCCCACAAACAATTGGAATTTCGCTAAACCCGTGTTGACGTCGAAGTACTGCACGTCGAGGTCGTACCACCCGGCCGCGCCGGTAAACGGAAAAGAGGCCGTGCAACTCTTTCCCGGCACTGCGCACGTGATCGCCCTTCCGCCGGAAGCATCCTCCCACGGCGTGACGTTCTCTACCAGGTAGCCGTCCGTCTTCATCGCCTCCGCTTCCACGCGGCCTGGATAATGCCCGACCCGGCCCTTCGCGTCCGGTATCCCCGATTCACGCAGAAACCACTCACAGATCGCATCGCGCCACACGATTGCGTGTCCTGCCTGGTACTCGAGCCTCAGCAGCACGGCTTGATACCGCTGCTCATCTATCCGCCCGCGCAGTGTCTTCCACCATTCCGGAAACTCCTGCGCCTCCGCCGCTGCCTCATAGTGCGAATCGTAGATCTCTTGGATCACCGTCTTCCCTGAACGCAACATGTCTGTGTACGGCAGGTGGTGGAAGAACAACACCAGATTATCCGGCGTCGTCTTCACTGACTCATACAGCGCCGCCACGGACGGCGAATACTGCCCGACATACCCCGTTCCCGTCGCAATGGTCCGGTCCATCCCGACCCCCTCGTGATCCGCCCGAATCCACTGTCCCCAGCCATTCCTTTCCGCTGACTCAATACCGGGCCCGTAGTGACCGTGCAGGATATCCGTCAGCGTTCCAAGTCCCAGCGGCCCCGTGTAGCCCTCGTACACCCGCCACGACTCCAGTTGAATCGTGGCGATTGTGTCCGTCACCCGCGCATCGTGGCCGTATGTCAATTGCGTCCACTCCTCCGCAATCTCGCGGGAAGTCAGATCCGGATTCCATGCCAGCCGCCCGAACCCATACAGATTGGCCATCGCAAGATCACTGCCCAACCAGTTCTCGTCGAGCCCGACGTTGGCCACCCCCACCAACCCTCCCATCGGACGCTGGAAGGCCTTCCCTGACACGATGTCTTTTACCGGCGTGTTCCTGCCGCTGACGCGCAAATCGAAATTAAGAACCTGCTTCCACATGGGAACGAGAAAACAGACATGCCGCTGCTGTCCCGTGTACTCCTGGGTGATTTGCAATTCCAGCGTCTCGTTCGTGCGTTCCAACCCGCCAATAAGAGGCGAAACCGGCTCGCGCGCCTGAAAGTCGATGGGCCCATACTTGATCTGCACCGCCGCGTTATCAGCGAATGGTTCGAGGGGATCGAAAGTATCCAGTCCACCGATGGTTTCCGGGCTCCCCAAGTCCACTGAGAGAGACAGCCTCACGCCCCAGGGACGGAACGCATCCGCAAGGCGCGCCACCTGCGGCAGCATCTCAGATGTCAGCAGCTTTGGGTTAGCATTGACATTGTTGATCGTACAGCCATCGATGCCTAGGGAAGCCAGCAGCCGCGCATAGTCCGCCGCGCTCCTCAGGTCAGGCCGCACTTCCCCGTTCTCAAAGAAGATCGAACGTCCGCCATAACCGCGCTCGATACTGCCGTCTAGATTGTCCCATTGGTTCACCCAGCGAATCGGAGCATACGGATTGCTTTCTTCATCCAGGGCATCGACTCGCTGGTGCAAAGCGATCCGCCGCAGCAGCGCGAACGCTCCATACAGTACACCGCGGTCATTCGGCGCCAGGATCAGCAGCACGTCGTGCCCGCCGAGCTGCGCTGATTTCAGCCAATACCCGTCCTCATCCAGATCGCTCGGTGGATGAAGATCCGAAAACGCCTGCCGCGCTTCCGTCAGTGTCCCAAGCACGATCATGCCCTCGGGCACCACCGCGCTGCTTTTGCGCAGGGTCCTGCCGAGCAGCCCCCGAACGCCGCGAATGGTCTCGTCACCTGCAGAGTCCATTACGGGCGAATGATTGAGCATCACCACCGTCGCCGGCAACCGATCGTACATGTCGGTGAGAACGCGATCGCTCAAAGGTTCATCCCGCAGCCACGCGTCGTATCCCGTTTCCGCTTTCGCGGGAGCCGCACTTGCCAGGCACCACAGTGCTGCCAGCACAGGAGCCACAGTCGTAGTCGCGCGAATATCGGCAATTTTCATGGGAAGCAATCAAGAAGCGCAAGCCGAAGGTTGCCCTGGGGTCCGCTTCGCACGTATCAACATATACCCAGCTTTAGACCAGCCGGCGCTATTTCCGTGTAATAAACTCACAGCAGCGAATCTTCCCTCAGGAGCACATCTTGCAGAAGCAACCGTCCCGCCGCCAGTTCTTCCGAAGCGCGGCGGCCTCCAGTGTCGCCGCAGCCTCTCTACCCGTCTTTCTTGAGGAGCCGCTTATGGCCCAGGCGTCAAAATCCGCCTCGCCGAACGACCGCATTCAGTTCGCCATCATCGGTATCGGCATGCAAGGCTCGGGCCTGCTCCCCAATGCCATCAGTCTTCCCGGTGCCACCTGTGTTGCCGCAGCCGACCTTTATGAGGGCCGGCACACTCTCGCCAAACAGATCACCGGCAATCCCAACCTGCCCACAACCCGCCACTATCAGGAAGTACTCGACCGCAAAGACATTGATTGCATCATCGCTGCCGTGCCCGATCACTGGCACATGCGCGTGGTCGTCGATGCCTGCAACGCCGGCAAAGATATCTACTGCGAGAAGCCCATGTCTCACACCATTCCTCAGGGCTTCGAGATGGCCCATGCTGCCGAGCGCAATAACCGCATTGTGCAAATCGGTTCGCAGCGCGTCAGCTCCGTCCTCTGCCGAAAGGCTCGCGAGATGTACCACGATGGCGTAATCGGCGACATTGAAATGGTTGAGCTCAGTCTCGGCCGGAACAGCCCCACCGGCGCCTGGGAATATCCGCCGCCCTTCGATGCTTCGCCTGAAACAATCGATTGGGATACCTGGCTAAACGACGCGCCGAAAATTCCCTTCGATAAGTACCGCTTCGCTCGCTGGCGCTGCTGGCGCGAATATGGTACCGGCGTTGCGGGCGACCTCATGGTTCACTTGCTGAGCGGCATGCTGTATACGCTTGGCTGGAACGAGCCGCCCCGCTCGGCCTCCGCGCTCGGCGGCATCTTCCGCTGGAAAGACGGCCGCAACATGCCGGATCTCCACACCGTCTTGTTCGACTATCACGGCATCCCTGTCTATGTGCGCTTGAGCCTCGCCGGTGAAACGCCCGAACTGGCCCGCTTCATCGGCCCCAAAGGCATTCTCGACACCAGCGGTACCTATATTCGTTACACTCCGCAAACCGGCGCCGATGATGGTCCGAGCTACTACGCCAGTAGCTTTCCTCGCGAAATGCGCGACCAGTACAGGGAGCAATGGCATCGCGAGCACGACCCCGTTCCCGGTCATGAACCCACCGCCGATGACACGACCTACGAAGGCCATGATTGGGACGATGTGAAGCCGCATCTCTGGACCTTCTTTCAATCAGTGAAATCGCGCCAGCCAGTGGCCGAAGACGCGGTTTTCGGTAACCACGCCGCCATCGCATGCCACATGGCCAACGAATCGTACTTCCGCAAGCAGACGGTCTATTTCGACGCAGAGGCGAAATCGATCAAAGCCTAGACGCCTACCTTTAAGCCGCTATCAGCGAAGGGGGCTCTGCCATGTTCCCTTCGCCATATATGATTCTCTGTGGGGCGCGTCGCGCCCATACCCATGGCTAGAACTCGCCCCTGCTTCATTGCCGTACTCGTGCTCTCGCTGCCTATTGCTTCACAGGCGCAGAATCAGGCCCCGCCGCAGGCCGAAATCTCGAATGGTCCGCTCCGCGTCAAGCTTTACCTGCCGGATGCCCAGACCGGCTACTATCGTGGGACCAGGTTCGATTGGTCAGGCGTGATCGCGAGCCTCGAGTATGTTGGCCACAATTACTATGGCCCGTGGTTTAACAAAACCGATCCTGACGTGATTGACTTCATCTTCAAGGGGCCCGACATCATCGCCGGACCCTGCAGCGCCATCACCGGGCCTGTCGAAGAATTCTCCACGAACGACAAAGCTCTCGGCTATGACGACGCTAAGCCCGGCGGGTCCTTCATCAAGATCGGAGTCGGCGCGCTCCGCAAGCCCGACGATCGCGAATATAACCCTTACCGCCCCTACCCAATCGTTGATTCCGGCAAACGCACCGTTCGCACGCAATCCGATTCAGTCGCCTTCACGCAGCAGCTCACCGATCCATTCTCGGGCTACGCCTATCTCTATACGAAGGTTGTCCGGCTGGTCAAAGGCAAGCCCGAAATGGTGATTGAACACCGGCTAAAAAACATCGGCCGCCGCCGCATTGAGACGTCCGTCTACGATCACAATTTTCTTGTCCTGGATCATCAGCCCATCGGGCCGGACTTCGTCATCACCCTGCCGTTTGACATCAAAACCGACAACCGGTTTAATCCCGACCTTGCCAGAGTCCAGGGCCGCGAGTTTACCTATCGAAAAGTGCTCGAGGGACGCGATACCTTCGAGACCTCCTTCTCCGGCTTCCGGCACACGCCCGCCGATTACCGCATCAGCATCGAAAACCGGAAGCAGGGAGCCGGCATGACTATCACGGGCGATCGTCCGCTCAGCCGCGAAAGCCTTTGGTCCATTCGCTCCGTGCTCGCCATGGAACCCTTTATCGACATCTCTATCGATCCCGACAAAGAGTTCACTTGGAGCTATACGTACTCCTATTCCGTGGCGCGATAGCGATCGCCCTCCAAATTCTGCTTAGAAAAGACTGAAGAACTTCACGTCTAGTACTACCACTACCGTAGTTTTTCGTGATACGTTGTTTCCGGGTGTCTTTTCTGATGTTTCGTAACTGGAGTCTCTTACCCGCCATGTTGCTCCTGGCGACGGTACCCGCCTGGGGCCAGCAGATCTCGATCTGGCCCGGGATGTTGACGAGTCCGACTCTCCCGCTTTCGTCTGTAGGACAGATTACTACCGTGGCCGTCGACCAGAACGGTATGCTCTATTTGGCGAACAATAGCTCCGTTTTCAAAATCGACGTCCACGGCAATACCTCGACCACTAAAATTACCGGGCTGAATCAGGTTGGCGGTCTGGCCATCGACGCTGGAGGCAATATGTATGTCTCCGATTCGATAGGCAACAGTGTTCAACGCGTCGACGCTGCTACCAAGGCCGTCACCACCGTTCCCACCACCGCACTAAACCACCCGCTGGGTTTGGCCCTTGACTCCGCGGGCAATCTGTATATTGCAGACAGCGCAAACAGCCGCGTCGTGGAGGTGCCTTGGACTGGGGGAGCCTGGGGACTCCAAATCCCCGTCGCCGACAATACGACACTGTCGGCGCCTGCCGGCCTGGCTTTTGATTCAAAAGGCTACCTCTACATTGCCGACGAAGGCACCGGCACCGTCACGAAGCTGAATCTCAGCAACGGAAACAGCACCCTGGTTGCCGGTGCCCAGAACGGCGCCTTAGCCGACGGAACGCCTGCTGTTAGCGCCAACATTGGTAGCCCGAACGCCGTTTTCGTTGACGCCGCCAGCAATGTCTACATCGATGCCCAAGTTCAATCCGGCGGACCTGGCCTCAATGCAATCCGCAAAATCGACGCCTCCAATGGCAACATCTACACCATTGCTGGCGGCGGCCTAGTTGCCATCACAAATAATGGCACCGTATTGGCAACGGGCGCGCAATTGCCGAACATCAGTTCCTTCGGGTTCGATTCTACCGGAACGCTTTATATCGCCTCGAACGGAACTCTGTCCGCCGTTTCTTCCTCTTTGGAAAGTCTGATTTTCCCGCCGACGTCTTCCGTACAGTCCCAGACTCTCACCGTCTCGAATGTCGGCACCGCGCCGCTCCAGTTCTCCGGATTGGCCCTTAGCAACGGACAGTCCACCTTCACGCTCGGCAGCGGCCTGGCGACAGATTGCACGTCCAGCACAGTTTTGAGCCCAGCTGCTTCCTGCTCTCTCCGTATCTCCGTGGCGTCAAGGCCCACCGGCCTCACCGTCGGTTCGTTAGTGCTCTCCGACAACAACGTCAACGGATCGCCGCAAACAATCAACTTGATTGCCGGCCCCGCGCTGGCAAATCTGGCGTTCTCCATCTCGCCGATCATATCGGGCAATTCTTACGAATTCAGCGTGACTGCCATCGATCAGCTTGGGAATGTGTTCAATTACACCGGACCACTCACCGTCAGCTACGGACAGGGGCAATCAGCGACGGTGTCGATGACGAACGGGTCAGGCACCTTCTCCCTGCCGGGCCTCGGGTCCGGACCTGTTAACCTCTCAGCAACCCTGAACGGAGTTACGGGCACGGCCTCTTTCTCTTTTCCGGTCTCCCTCACCTACGTTCCTTCCATCGCCGACGTGACGGCCAACCCGGCGACGGGCGTGCCGCAACAAATAAGCGTTCAGGTACTCTCCGCCGGATCGACAGCCACCAATTTCGGCGGTACCGTCACACTTTCGAGCAGCGATCCCGCTGTTCCGTCCCAGGCCTACACTTTTTCAGCGTCTGATTCTGGTGCCCACACCTTTACCATTACTTTCGGTAACCCCGGGCTTCAGACCATAACAGCGTCCATAGCGGGCCAAGGCCTGGCGACCCAAACCTTGCAGGTTCAGGGGCTCCCAACGGTTGGAATGCGCTTCTTCCCCATCACTCCATGCCGCGTCGTTGATACCAGGAATGCCAACGGTGCGCTTGGCGGTCCCCAAATGCCCGCCAACAGTTCTCGCCCATTCTCGCTCTCGACCAGCCCCTGCGGAATCCCCGCGAATGCCGCCGCTTACTCTCTGAACATCACTGCGGTTCCGGATGGTGAGCTTGGATACCTGGCCATCTGGCCTAACGGGCAGGCACAGCCGGTTGTATCCACCCTCAACTCCGACGGCCGTCCAAAAGCAAATGCCGCCATCGTACCGGCTGGTATCAATGCTCCCGGTATAAATGTTTATGTATCCCACCCCAGCCACGTGGTGATCGATGCGAACGGGTATTTCCTCCCCGCAGACACCACAACGGAGGGCCTTAACTTCCACCCGGTCACTCCCTGCCGCATCGCTGATACGCGCAATGCAGCCGGTACCTTCGGTGGCCCCTATCTCACGGGCGGTCAGGCACGATCATTCCCTATTGCCGGTTCTTGCGGAATCCCCGCTACCGCCAAGGCCTATTCGCTCAATTTCACGGCCATCCCGCACGGAATACTCGGCTTCCTGTCTGCCTGGCCTACCAGTGAGTCACAGCCAGTTGTGTCCACGCTGAACTCGTCCACCGGGACGGTGACCGCGAATGCCGCTATCGTTCCGGCCGGCAATCCGGGCGGCCCGATCTCGGTTTTCGCGAGCCAGGATGCCGATGTTGTCATCGACATCAATGGCTACTTCGATGACCCATCCACTGGCGGCCTCTTGCTGTATGTCATGAGTCCCTGCCGGATCATCGATACCCGCGAGCCGGCCGGTACCCAGCCTTTTGATGGCGCCATGACGGTAAACGTGGTGGGAAGCACTTGCAATGTTCCCTCTTATGCGCAAGCGTACGTGCTCAACGCCACCGTTGTCCCGCCAGATCCTTTCAACTTCCTGACCCTTTGGCCGAGCGATCAAAACAAGCCGTGGGTCTCGACGCTGAACGCGGCTGACGGCGCCGTCTCGTCCAATATGGCGATCGTTCCCGCGTCCAGCGGCGGCCTGATCAACGCATTCGCCTCCGACCCGGTACAGTTGATTCTCGACATCTCGAGTTACTTCGCCCCCTGATCGATTCAGGCTTGTTTCTCAGACGGCGTTGCTGATGCGCACACTTCAGCGGCGCCGTCTGCCCCTTGCTTTCATTCCGGCATGGTGAGTATCCGGTCTTTCAGTGGAGATCGTACTTTTTCTGTATACTTTCGCTGTGTGCGTAGTCTTTACAGAGCAGTTAGTCTTTGGAGGTCTGATTTGCGCCACGCCTGCCTGCTCCCTTTTTCCTGCGCCGTCATCGTGTTAGCCGGTCTGTCAGCCAGAGCCCAATCACCTGATATGCCGGCCGTGTTTCGTCTGACGGCGGTAAACAGTACTACTGCCCAGGAACTCACGTTCTCCTTCGACGGAGGGCTGAACGGCCCGCCCAACTTCTCATTGCGGCAAGGATCTGATTTCAGCATCGGAGCCGCCGCTTGCGATTCCAATTACACTACCTGTACCCTCGAGGTCACTTTTATTCCGCATCATGCCGGTCTCCTGGAGGACGCGGTCATCGTCAAGAACAGCTCCGGTCAATCCATCGGCCAGATGCTTTTGAGCGGTACGGCCGGAGATTCGGCCGCTGCGGCTGCCGCTGCCCCCGCCACGGCGGGGTCCGGCCAGGCATCCGCTCCCGGCGCTCCTGCAAGTTCAAGCGCGCAGGCCTTCCATGTCAAGGTTTCGAATGCCAGTGTCGAGGCGGTCTCCCCAGCAATGCATTTCATCCCGGTGACCCCGTGCCGCGTCGTGGATACCAGGAATGCAACGGGTACATTTGGCGGTCCCGAAATGACCGGCGGCGAGACCCGCGCATTCCCCATTCCCACCGGTTCTTGCGGCATTCCGGCCAACGCGACCGCCTATTCGGTTAATGTCACCGTGGTTCCCGATGCGATTCTCGGATTCCTCGCGATCTGGCCGGACGGGCTGCCGCGGCCTCTCGTTTCCACCCTCAATTCTGACGGCCGAGTGAAAGCCAACGCTGCCATCGTGCCCGCCGGAAACAATGGCGCCATTGATGTCTATGTCTCACACCCGACTCAGGTCGTCCTAGACATTAACGGTTACTTTGTGCCCAGCGGAAGCGTCTCGAACGGGCTCGCGTTCTATCCTGTTGCGCCTTGCCGCATCTACGATACCAGGACCAACGGTACTACCCTCGGCGGCCTTTACAACCAGGCGCGCGCTTTCCAGATTTCCGGCAATTGCGGCATCCCCTCCACCGCGAAGGCCTTCTCGCTCAATATCACTGCCGTACCGCATGACACGCTCGGCTTCCTGGCAACCTGGCCTTCCGGCCAGTCCCAGCCTGTCGTGTCTACTCTGAACTCTGATACCGGTGCAGTTACTGCGAACGCCGCCATTGTGCCCGCCGGGGCTGGCGGCGAGGTCAGTATCTTTGTCAGCGCCGTGACCGATATCGTCATTGATGCGGACGGCTACTTTGCTCCTCCAGGCTCCGGCGGCCTGTCCTTATACACGCTCACGCCGTGCCGTGTGCTGGACACTCGCAATCCCGCCGGCACGGCGCCCTTCAGCGGCATCATTAACGTTCCGGTGGCCACCAGCAGTTGCAGCGTCTCCTCAACCGCGCAGGCTTATGTCCTGAATGCCACCGTGGTCCCTCCCGGCACCATCTTCAATTACTTGACGCTCTGGCCCGAAGGCGGAACGCAACCCTTCGTCTCGACTCTGAACGCCGCCGATGGTGCTGTCACCTCGAACATGGCGATTGTTCCCACCACGAATGGCTCCGTCAGCGCCTTCGCCTCTGACCCGGTGCAGCTCGTGCTCGATGTCTCGAGCTATTTCGCACCATAATTCCCTCCGTCACGAAGCTCGGCTCAGCAGAGGCCTCACCGGCCTCTGTTCTCTTACCGCGCCAAATCCACCATTTGACTAGACCGGCGGTATCTCCACCAGCAGGAATCGGCTTGCCTGCGTCGACAACGCATCCAGGACCTCCAACTGTGCGTTGTACAGCTCCCGCGAGCCCCGCAAATGCCATAATGCTTCGGCATTGATCCACGCCAGCTCGCGGGCGCTCGAAACGCCCCAGTCCGCCAGCATGTCTTCCAATTGATTCGCAGTCGGTATCACGCTCCCCGGCAGCGTCACCATCAGCTCCCGCTTTGCCGCATCAATCTCGCTCTCGATCGCGGGATTCAGGTTGGTGAAGTCTATGTATTGTGCGCTCCCGTGCGCCGGAGTCACTCCCAGCTCGGCGCACGTTGTCACCACCGCCTCCGCCAGGTCATGGTCAATATGAGCATTGATGCCCGCAAGTGCGAACTGCACGCGGGCGATCCGTTGGTCCAGTCGAGCTGCAAATAGTGCCCGCCAGCACTCTGGCGCGCCCGCCCCTAACAGCCAGTTCTTCAACGCCGTAAAATACAGGCTCGCGAAGCGCGCATCTAGCAGGTCCACGAACTTTGCGTCGTTGCACTCACCCAGGTCCACTGCTTCACCCACCCGCGTCGTCACCTGCAGGTAAAGCCAGTTGAACCATTTCACGCCGTCAGAATCCGGCAGGACGTTACTCAGTTGCGTTAACACGTCGAGCACGTCTCGAATGCTTTGCGGCGCCGCGCCGGAAAGAATCTGAAGAACCTGCGCATCGTAACTCGTCGCTACAGAAGTCATCTCCCATGCCAGTCTACCCGGCTCTACGCCATCGTCCCGTTCCCAAGTTTTCGGATAACGGTTCAAAGTTGGTCAAAACTGCCTCTGCACCGAAACTTCTAAATCCCGAACTGCGTTTGTTGGCCCACATTTTCCTTTAGCTCAACTCGGTTGGTTGTCGAGATGCTACCAGCGACTTGCGTTAACTCAATGTCACAAAGGTTGCCTGGAATGTGCTTTAACTTCGGGATCGGTAAGACTCCCTCTCGCTATGCAGTATTGCTCTGCTGCCTGATGGCGGCGGCCGGCCCTGCCGTCGCACAGATTGCGATCGACGCCAAGGTGTCAACCGATCAGCCCTCCGCCAGCGCGACAGTAACCAGTCCATTGTTCTCAACTACTGCCGGGAACGAGCTTTTGCTGGCCTTCGTCGCCACAGACTATTTGTCAGGTGCAAATACGACCGTTAGCAACGTAACCGGCGCCGGCCTCACCTGGACTCTCGTCCTGCGAACGAACACTCAAAGCGGCAGCTCTGAAGTCTGGCGCGCGTTCTCCGCTTCTCCCCTCAGCAGCGCCACCGTCACAGCCACTCTCTCTCATAGCGTGCTTTCATCGCTTACCGTCATGAGCTTTAGCGGAGTCGATACCTCCGGCAGCGGCGGCTCCGGTGCTATCGGCGCCACCGGCACGGCCAATGCCGCCTCTGGCGCACCGTCTGCAAGTCTCGTTACCACGCGGAACGGTTCATGGGTTATCGGTGTCGGAAACGACTTTGACAACGCGATTGCCCGCACCCCCGGCTCCGGCCAGACCGTTGTCCACCAGGATCTCACTTCGACCGGCGATACCTATTGGGTTCAGATGCAGAACGGCCCTACGGCACTAAGCGGAACCAAGGTCGGCATCAACGACACCGCGCCGACATCAGACCGTTACAACCTGAGCATCTGTGAGATTCTCCCCGCATCCTCGGCTGCTCCCACCTCGAATATCTCGGGTTCAATTACGCCAGCTTCAGCGGGAGCGGGCACGACCGTCACTCTCTCTGGAGCCGCGAATGCCTCCGTGTCTGCCGATTCCTCCGGCAATTACACATTCACGGGCCTGGCGAACGGAAAGTATACCGTCACTCCCGCTAAGAGCGGCTACACGTTCCAACCGCCGTCCCAACCGGTCACACTCAGCAGTGCAAACGTTGGCGGAGTGAACTTCACGGCCAGCTCCTCCGGAGGCGGCGGGACCGTCCCCTTGGCCATCGACGCAAACGTCTCTGCGGATCAGACGTCGACCAGCGCCACCGTCACTAGCTCCTCGTTCTCCACTACTTCTGCAAACGAGCTCCTGCTGGCCTTTGTCGTCAGCGACTATCTCTCCGGCGCAAACACCACCGTGACGGGCATCACCGGCGGAAACCTGACCTGGACTCTGGTCGTCCGCACGAATGCGCAAAGCGGCAGCTCCGAAATCTGGCGCGCCTTCGCTCCCGCGCCTCTCAGAAACATCTCCGTTACCGCAACTCTCTCGCAAAGCGTCCAGTCTTCGCTGACTGTAATGAGCTTCAGCGGCGCGGATGCGACGGGTACGGGCGGCGCCGGAGCCATCGGTGCCACCACCAGCGCCAACGCTGCCACCGGTGCACCCTCCGCCAGTCTTGTAACCACCCGCAACGGCTCATGGGTGCTAGGAGTTGGAAACGATTACGATAATGCGATTGCCCGCGCCGCCGGTTCCGGCCAGATCATTGTCCAGCAGGATCTGACCTCGGCCGGCGACACCTACTGGGTCCAGATGCAGAATAATCCAACTCCCCTAAGCGGAACCACCGTTACCATCAACGACACTGCGCCCACGACCGATCGTTATAATCTCTCGCTTGTCGAGGTTTTGCCGGCACTGGGGAACGTGACTCCTACTCCTCCTAGCGTGATGTTGACCGCTCCCGCTACGGGTGCAACTGTCGCTGGGAGAACAACACTGGATGCCAGCGCCACCAGCGCCAATTACCCGGTAACCAGCGTGCAGTTCCAGCTTGACGGCAACAACCTCGGCGCGCCGGTTACCGCAGCCCCGTATTGGTTCACTTGGGACACCACAACGGCCAGTGCCGGGGTCCATACCCTCACGGCCCTCGCCACAAACTCCGCCGGCCTGTCTGCCGGTTCCAATGCCATCAGGGTCACGGTCGATAATTCCGGTAATCCAGCGGTCGTGGGAAGCTGGTCTGCGGCCGTCCAGACCCCCGCGGTTGCCGTCAATCTCATCCTGCTGCCCAATAACAAGCTGCTCTTCTATGAGGACGGTGCGTCGCCAACCGTCTGGGATTACACCAACAACATCTTCACCGGCATATCAACGTCGCAGGATGTTTTCTGCTCTGGTCAGGCAGCTCTGGCCGATGGTCGTATCCTCGTTGTCGGCGGCTACGGTCAAAGCGGCGCCACCATCGGGCTCGCAACCGCGGAAATCTTCGATTCAACCACTAATACGTGGACCTCAGTCCCGAATATGTCATACCGGCGCTGGTATCCGACGGCCACAACGCTCTCCGACGGCCGGGTTCTCGTCATCGCCGGCTGGCAGTCCACCGATCACACGAACGCCGGTATCCCGGAAATTTATGATCCGGCCGCCAACTCCTGGACGAAGCTTGTCAACGCCAATAATCCCTTCGAGACCTATCCGTTCATCTTCCAGCTATCTGACGGGCGTGTCATTCACGTGGGTGGTTCTGAATACGCCGTCACAACGGACATCCTCGATCTCACAAACCAGTCCTGGTCCGTCGTCGACCCCGGCATCGTGGATGGCGGAAGTGCCAAGATGTACCTTCCCGACAAAATCGTCAAAGCCGGCAGCGCCGCTGACAGCCAGATGACCGGCCCGTCCTCCAACAGCACTTACGTTCTCGATATGACCCAGCCGAATCCTAAATGGCAGCAGACGCCTCCCATGGCCTATCCGAGAACCTTCCTGAACCTTACCGAACTGCCTGATGGAACCGTGCTGGTCACCGGCGGAGAGACCGACAAGAACGGTGGCAACATCGCCAATGCTGTCTATGCCGCTGAGCTCTGGAATCCTCAAACCCAGACCTGGAGCACCATGGCTGCCATGCATACGCCGCGCGAGTATCACTCCACTGCACTGCTCTTGCCCGATGGCCGTGTGGTCGCCTCCGGCATGGGCTCGGACTTCGGAAACGTGCCTGACGAAACGAGTGCCGAATTCTTCTCCCCGCCTTATCTCTTCAAAGGAGCGCGCCCTGCAATCACGCAGGCGCCGCAGAAGATCCTGTACGGCAGTAACTTTACGGTCACCACTCCCGATGCCGCGACCATCAGCAAAGTCGTGCTCATTCGCACCGGCGCTGTGACGCACGCCTTCGATCAAAACACCCGCTACGTCCCGCTCACCTTCCAGCAAGCGAGCGGCGCTCTTACGGTCAACGCTCCCGCGAGCGGTTACTCCGCCCCGCCGGGCTACTATATGCTCTTTCTCGTCAATAACAGCGGGGTCCCCTCGGTCGCGCCTATTGTCCAGGTAGCAGCCCAGTAAACTGGCTCCTCCGGGTGATTCTCGTAACGGCCGCCTCCAGATGCTACACTCCAAGGCGAAGCCGCAATGGCGCACGACCCGGCTGAAAGCAAGGACTTTTTCATCAGCTACACCAGTGCGGATCGTGGCTGGGCCGAATGGATTGCCTGGCAGCTCGACGCGGCGGGTTATAAAGTCGTTCTGCAGGCGTGGGACTTCGCGGCTGGTACGAATTTCATCTCGCAAATGAAAGCAGCCGCTGAGGCGAAGCGCACGATCGCCGTCTACTCTCCGGCGTATTTCAAATCCAAATTTTCTGAAGCTGAGTGGAGCGCCGCGTTCGCGAAGGGTGCTCTTGTTCCCGTGCGCGTCCAACCGTGCGACATCCCCGACTTTCTGAGACCCGTTGTTTATACCGATTTGGTCGAAATGCCCGAAGCCGCTGCTCGGGAAAGACTGCTTCGAGCGGTGCGGCAAACGCCGGCCAGACCAGTAACCGCACCGCCTTATCCGCCCGGTCAGGCCAAAGCCAAACGCTTTCCGGGTCAGCTCCCCGCTATCTTTGCCGTCCCCTTGCCCCGCAACCCAAACTTTACGGGGCGTGATCAGATGCTCGAAGATCTGCATCAAAAGCTCAATTCGGGCCGTTCAGCCGCCCTCATCCAGGCAATTTCGGGAATGGGCGGCGTCGGGAAAACATCCCTCGCGCTCGAGTACTGCTACCGGTTTGCTTCTGATTACGATTTAATCTGGTGGCTTCGAGCCGAACAGTGTGCAACTTTGGCCGCCGACTACGCCAATCTGGCGCAAAGGCTTGAGCTGCCTGAGAAAAATTCAACCAATCAGCCGCAAATCATCGCGGCCGTCCGGGACTGGCTTACTCACAACTCGGGCTGGCTGCTTGTCTTTGATAACGCAGTCGATGTCAAGGGCTTCGACGAATACCTCCCACATTCAACCACCGGCAATATCTTGATAACCTCGCGTAATCCTGCTTGGGGCAACGTTGCTGCGCCGCTACCCGTGCAGCAACTGACGCGCGCCGAGTCCGTGCGATTTCTGTTGCAGCGCACAAACCGTGACGAACCCGAAGCTGCTGACAAATTGAGTGTGCTGCTAGGCGACCTTCCGCTTGCGCTCACCCACGCGGCTTCCTATATCGAAGCCAAAGACATATCGATTACGGATTACATCTCTCGCTTACAGTCCTACTCGAAGAAGTTGCTCGAGCCCATTAAGGGCACTTGGGCCCTTTCTCTGGAGAACCTCCGGAGTGAATGCCCCAACGCACTACGTCTGCTCTTCTTATGTGTCTTCCTTACCCCTGACCACATACCGCGCACGCTGTTACGCGCAAAGCTTCCCGACGATCTGGATCTCGATGACGCCATCGAGGCGCTACGCCGCTATGGTCTTGTTGAAACGACCCAGACGTTCATCAGCGTCCACCGTCTACTGCAGAAAGTGATCCGGGAAGACCTGGAGCAAGATGCACAAAGAGCTCTAGCGACAGAAGCGCTGAAGATGGTCAAAGGCCAATTCCCGGAACAGCCCGAGGACTTTCGTCAATGGCCCGCCTGTGCCCCTCTGTTTTCACATGCGTTGGAGGTGATAAAGCATGCCGAGAGCCTGCAGATTGCGCTACCCGAAGCGGCTGCACTGCTCAGTTCGGCCGGCGTCTATCAGGGAAAGCGCGGCCAACTCGAAAGCGGTCGGGACCTCATGACTCGTTCGCTTGAACTCGAAGAACAAGTAAACGGCCCCGACCACCCGAACGTTGCTATTCGCGCCAATAATCTTGCAGACACACTTATCGCGTTGGGTCAATTCGATCTAGCGATTCAGCATTTGCAGCGCGCGCTTAGGATTGACGAAAGCGCGCGCGGTCCCGATCATTCCTTCGTTGCGATTCGGTTGTTCAATCTCGGCCGCGCCCTTTTGAGAAAGGGAGACTTGAAAACCAGTCTCGAGTACGCGAAGCGGGCGCTCGAAATCGATGAGAAAGCGCTTGGCCCTTGCCACCACCGCGTTGCTCTCGATTCGGATTTGATTGGCATAGTCCTTTATCATCGGGAGGAAAAGGATGATTTGGCGAACGCTTTGACCTACGCTCGGCGCGCGTTAAGTATAGACCTGGAACTGTTTGGCCCGAATCACGTCGAAATCGCGACCCACTGGAATAACATCGCGATGATTTTGGCCCTCCAGGGCGATCTGATCAATGCCTGGAACTGCTATCGCAAAGCGCTTGAGATCTATACCAGCACTTTACCGCCAGACCACCCGTACACCCAAATCACGCGAAAGAATCTTGCAGAACTCCTGACCTACTTGCGTCCTCTCATCATGCGCGAGCATGCGAGCCTGAAATCTGGCGACCCGAAAGCGGATGTGCTGAACCGCTTAATCGCGGAGCTGGATTCGCTCGCTCCAACGCTGTTACCATAGCTGCATTCAGCGAAGGAGGCCGCCATGAGCGAACAGAGCTCGCGTCGTGACTTTCTGCAGAAAACCGTGCAGACGGCGGCAGGCATCGCCGTCAGCCCCGCGGCATGGGCTCAGGCATCCGTTGCTCCCTCCACCGGCGAGACGTCGAACGTTGAGTGGCGCAACAAGCAGCCCGGAATGGCATATCGCCGGCTCGGCCGCACCGGGCTGATGATCTCCGAGGTCGTCTCCGGCGGAGACCCTATCAGCACGACTAACTACCGGCACCTCGATCTCGCCCTTGAAATGGGCCTGAACTATCTCGACATGGCGCCGGCCTATGGTCATGGCGATTGCGAACTTGCCTACGGTAAGCTCCTTGCCGGCTCGTCCAAACGCGACAAGGTTTTCCTGCAAACCAAGGTAAGTGCGTTCGGCGGGCTGCGCAATCAGCTTTATAAAGAAATCTTCGACGGCCTGCCTCCTGACAAACAAAATGCCATTATGCGGCGCGTCGAAGAAATTCGAACCAATAACCTCGCTGAGAAACCCGGTTACTATCTGACTTACTTCCCCGGCCAGCATGATCAATTCGCAGGCGCCTATCTATGTAGCGCCATGATGCCTGATTATGCGCACCTGGTTGAAGGCAGCCAGAAGTTTCGCAAGTGCATCACCGATTCGCTCGAAGGCAGTCTCACGCGCGTCGGAACCGATCATTTCGATCTGTTGATGTGCCCGCATGGTGCAAATGTCGCCGATGAGCTGGACAATCCGCACATCTATGAGACTTTCATCGAACTCCGGAAGCAGGGCAAGGTTCGTTTCCTCGGGGTTACATCGCACAATGATCCCGCCGCCGTACTTCGCAAGGCCACCGTGCTAGGGCACTACGACGCAGTCATGATGGCCTACAACGTCATCAATGGCGGGTATGTCGACCAGGCTATCCTCGATGCTTCCGCAAAGGACGTAGGCTTGATCGCGATGAAGACTGCGCACGCCGTCGCCACGCACCACAAGGAAATCCAGCCCTTGCCTCAATGGCGTATCGACAAAGTGAACAAAATCGTTCCGGGCGACATGAAGCCGCCGCTCAAGGCGTATCTCTGGGTGTTGCAAAATCCTCATATTTCGGCAGTGAACTCCAATCTGTGGGACGAAACATTCATCCGCGAAAACCTGGCGCTTGCGGGTAAAAAGATCCAGCTCCAGCCGGCTTAGTGGTGCGTTTTTTTGGCCACCAATTCGGGCAATTCGTACCCGCGTTCTGCCCTTACGTTAGATGACTGACAAGATCTTTCAGATCGATTGCGCTGCTATCGACAACGCCCCGCCCAAAACCCGGCCCCGCGACGAGTGCCTCGTTGTGCCCCTCGAACCATACCAGAAATCGCGACTGCTCGGCGCCGGAAAGCCTCTGCTGGTTAATCCACGTATAGTACGCGCCCATATCGGCATCAATTAAGGAGCCTTGCGGATCGGGCACAGGTTTCTGTTGTGTTCCTGCAATCAACTCGCGCATCGATTGTTCGTGCAGCCTCGGCGCAAACCGGGCCAGCAGCGTTAAAGGCTGGGCTCGCCGCAAAGCCTCTCGCGCCGACCACTGCACAAATGTCGTGCTGAAAAGCTGCGTCCCGGAGCCCTCCGTCAGAATGCTCACCTGAAAATGATTCAGCACCCCTACATCGCCGGTTCCCTGCAGTCCCAGCTCTTCGGGCCGCATCTGCGCAAGCATCGTGCGTAGCAGTTCCGGGCCGCCGCCGCCCGGCTGCATCACTTTCCGCATCTTATTCACGAGCGTTGCACGTACCTCGCCAAGCGACGAGTAGTTCATGCAAGTAACCCCGTCGCGCGGCAGCGGGTCGTTCGTCGCGCCATCGATGTACCAGTGTGCAAACGGCGCCGGATGCTCGGCCGCACGTTGCGCGACAGCATCAAGCAGAATCCTGCGCCCGTCTTGAGCATTTACATTCTTGAGATACACTCCTTGCGGTCGCAGCTTGCGAAACAGCGGATAGCGGTTTTCCGTCACGCCTTCGCCCAAAATGATGAGCGACAACCGGTGCGTCGGCAGCTTCTCCGCGGGTGTTGCAGCGTTCAGCTTGTGCACATACTCGACGGATGCGGTTCGAAACTCCTCAATCTGGTGCGTGGTCCAAAGATGTGCGGTCAGCTTCTCGGAGAACTGTGCGGGAGAATTGACCCAATCTACGCTCCCGAGTTCCGGCGAAAGCCGAAGCTGTGCGAACGGCTGCATGCTGGTGTGCAGTTGATCCGCGGGCAACCCGGCCAGGTAGGCGAATTGATTGTCCAGATCGCGGCGCTCCGCCGGAAACTTCCAGTCGTACGCAATCACCTCGCGCAGCAGCAGGGGTAGAAACGCGAGCGGTAGTTGCTGCAACAGCAGAATGTGCGTTGTTGCAAGCTGTTTCGCAAGCGGCGGATAGCTGCTGAAACGCTCGGGGGTAAGCTCGCCGGGCTGCATTAGGAGACCTCCTCCACCGGCTTGCCTCGCGAGAGCTGCGTGCTGAATCCGAGCACCCTCCCGAGCGAGGGCACAAGATCCGTCGATTCAATCGCCCGGTCTACTACGACATTCTGCCGCACTTGCGGCCCCAGCACCATCATCCACGTCGTGCGCGAAAGCGAGTCGCCCGTGCGGTGATGCTGGAAGCCGTTGCCGCCCGGATCTGTATCCGAATCGCGTCCGAAGTCCGGCAGGATGAACATCGTCGTTTTGCCGGCATACTCAGGCTCGCTTTGGATGGTCTTCCAGATCTCGCTGCACAGCCGGTCTGTACGCTGGATGCCTTCCAGATAAAGCGAATAGGTGCCCGAATGCGCGATATCAATGTCGTGCAGCGTGATCCACAACAGGCTCGGGGCAAGCTGGCGCATAAGCTGCCGGGCGACATACACCGATAGCTCATCCGGGCTGGCAAGGTTGCGCGCGTGCGTGGTGAAATCGGTCACCGAGAGCTTAAGCAGTTCCGCCACTTCGTGCAGATCCAGTTGGCTGCCGGTAAGTTCGGGCGTATACAACGGCGATTCGTAATTGTCGCGCAGCAGGTGTTCGTATTGGCTCTCGCCGGCCGAAGACAAGGCCGCCGAAAGCAGACGTTTGGGCAGAAGTACGCCGGCCCCTAATCCCTGGCCGTAAGCGCGGTGAGTGCTTTCGCCGATGTGGGCGAAACCATTGCTGGGTGCCACCACCCACGCATCCGTCGCGGGACGGTTCAGGTCCTTGCGGAAATACTCGAAAACCGTCGGATTTTCCGGCGACACGGCGGCGAAGTTATTGAACGTCTCGTACACCCCGGTCGCCAGGCTCGCGGTCGCCACATAGTGCCCCAGAATGCCCCGATTGATGACCTGTGTGTAGAACGTCGATTGCGGAATCAGCTCGTTCAGCAGGTGCGGAATGTTCTCCTGCCCCTCCGGCATGAACGTTTCCTCGTCGCGCGCGCCGCCGCCGAATGTCACGACAACCGCCTTTTTCGTTCTCGGCAGCGCCAGCGCACGAACGGGCGCAAAGCTGAATAGCGCCGCTCCTGCCGTGGCGCCGGTGATGCTGCGGAGAAAATCCCGGCGGTTCCATGAGACTGCCTGCGCGATTTCGCGCGGAGTCCCTGTCAGCCGGTGCGGAAGAACTTCACGGCGAATGCTTCACCCCTTGGCAGTCCCCCGAATGTGGGGCTAAATGATTTATCTTCTTTCTACCACTTTCTTGAGAGGCTGCCCAGTATAATCCCCGACATGGTGAAGAAACGCATCGCAGTTGGTCTCCTGCTCGCGGCGCCGTTCCTTGCTGCCGCCTTCCAGGCTGGCCCCAACCGGAACGACGAGCACCGCGGCTGGCCTGTTTACGGCGGCGGTCCCGAAAACATTCACTACTCCACCCTCTCCCAGATCAACCGGCAGAATGTTCGCAACCTGCAGGTCGCCTGGACTTTCGATACCGGTGATGCGTTCCCCGGGTCGGAGATGGAGTGCAATCCCATCGTGGTGGATGGCGTACTCTTCGCAACCAGCCCCAAGCTGCGCGTCATCGCGCTTGACGCCGCAACCGGCAAGCTGAAGTGGAGCTTCGATCCCAACCAGGGGCATCGCGTCTTCACCAAGATGCGCAATCGCGGCGTAACGTTTTGGAGCGCTCCCGATGGCGGGAGCAAACGCATTTTCTTCGTGTCGCGGCAATATCTCTACGCGCTCGATGCGGAAACCGGCAGCCTGATCTCTGACTTCGGCCAGAATGGCCGCATCGACCTGCGCTTCGATCTGGGCCGCGATCCCGCGCAGCAGTCCATTTCCGATACCAGCCCGCCGATGGTCTACAAGGACCTCATCATCCTGGGCAGCATCGTGGCTGAAACGCTGCCTGCCTCGCCCGGCGATATCCGCGCCTATGATGCGCGCACCGGCAAACTGCGCTGGTCCTTCCACACCATCCCGCACCCGGGCGAATTCGGCTACAACACATGGCCGAAAGACGCCTGGCAGTACATCGGCGGCGCGAACAACTGGTCCGGCATGAGCCTCGACGTAAAGCGCGGCATCGTGTACGCGCCGCTCGGCTCTGCCTCGTTCGACTTCTACGGAGCGAATCGGTTGGGCGACGATCTCTTCGCCAACAGCCTGCTAGCACTGAATGCCGAAACGGGCCAGCGCATCTGGCATTTCCAGACCGTGCGGCACGACATTTGGGATCGCGACTTGCCCACGCCCCCTGCGCTCGTCACTATCCGGCACAAAGGGCGGTTAGTGGATGCCGCTGCGCAGCTTACCAAATCGGGCTACGTCTTTGTCTTCGATCGCGCCACCGGCAAGCCCGTCTTTCCCGTGAAGTACCGCGATTATCCGCCCAGCGAGATTGATGGCGAAAAGACCGCTAAGACTCAGCCTCTGCCCACTGCTCCTCCGCCCTTCGACCGGCAGTTGCTCACCGCTGATATGCTGACCACCCGCACGCCGGAAGCGCATGCCGCCGTGCTGGCACAATTCCAGAAATTCACCAGCGCGGGCGAATTCATTCCCCCAAGCCTCAATGGCACTATTCTGTTTTCGGGAATGGATGGCGGCGGCGAATGGGGCGGCCCGGCCTTCGACCCCGAGACGGGTTATCTCTATGTCAATGCGAACGAGATGGCGTGGATTCTGCAACTGGTCGAGAACCGGCCTCCCAACGGCGAACCGTCCACTGCCAGCGATCTGTATCTGAAGAACTGTGCCACTTGTCATCGTGCGGACGAGAAAGGAGCGCCGCCGGAATTCCCTTCGCTCGAGCATCTGTCTGAACGCTTGAATGAGGAAGAGGTCTACGAAATTGTTCACCAGGGCAGCGGTCGCATGCCGTCGTTTGCCCGCCTTTCCGGTCCCGAGCTGAAAGCCATTGTCCGTTATGTGGAGTATGGCGAAAATGCTACCGTGAACGCCACTAAGCCGGTTCCTTCACCCATCGATCTGAAATACCGCTTTGGCGGCTACACCAAGTTCCTCGATCCTGATGGCTACCCGGCCATCCAGCCGCCTTGGGGCACTTTGAGCGCGATCAATCTGAATACGGGAAAGTTCGTTTGGCAAAAACCGTTCGGTGAATACCCTGAACTCGCAGAAAAAGGTTTGACGAACACCGGATCGGAAAACTATGGCGGCGGCGTCGTCACTGCCAGCGGTCTCTACTTTATCGCCGCCACCAGCTACGACAAAAAGATGCACGCCTTCGACAAGACCACCGGCGAACTCCTGTGGGAGACCACTCTGCCGGCCGCCGGCAACGCGACGACGGCCGTCTATGAAGTGAATGGCACAGAGTATGTCCTCATTGGATGCGGGGGCGGCAAATCAAAGGCCCCCAGCGGCGGAACCTACGTTGCATTCGCTCTGCCCGATGCGCGATATGCTGCGAAGTAATCAATGTCAGGACTGAGCCTATGAACCGACGAATCTTTTCCAAAACTCTGGCGGGAACCGCCCTGGGCGCGGCAGCGCTCGAAGCCGCCTACCGTGGAAACGCAGCCGCTGGCGAATCAGGCGGCGCGCCTTACGACATTTCCGTCATGATGTGGGCCATCTTCAAAGATCTGTCGTTTGAGCAGAAACTCGACAAGATCCACGAAGCGGGTTACAAAAATGCGGAGTTGGTGGGCGAGTACCGAAAATGGTCCGACAGCGAATTTCAGCGGGTGCTGGCCAAGAAAAAGGAGTTCGGCATTAACTTCGACACCACGGCGGGCCTGCATCATGCCGTCGGAAACCCGAACGATCGCGAAGCTTTGCTGGCCGATGTGAAAAACGAACTGCCAGTGATGGAACGGCTCGACTGCCCGGCCGTCATCATCATGTCAGGCAACGTAGTTCCCGGTATGCCGCGCGAAACGCAGCACCAGAGTTGTATTGAAGGCCTGAAGCGTGCCGCGTCCATCGTCGAAGGCAAACAGATCAACGGCCAACCGGTGCGCCTCCTACTTGAAAATATCGACCCCGAAGAGAATCCGCGCTACTATCTCACCTCGGTCGCCGAAGGGTTCGAAATCATTCGCGCCGTGAATCACCCGCAGGTGAAGCTGCTCTATGACTTCTTCCATGAGCAGATTGCAGAGGGAAATCTCATCGAGAAACTGAAGAAGAATATCGACTACACCGGCCTGGTTCACATCGCCGACGTTCCCGGACGCCATATTCCAGGAACCGGCGAGATCAACTACGAGAACATCTACAAAACGCTCGCCGAGCTGAAATACGATCGCATGGTTGCGATGGAATTCCTGCCGCTCGGCGATGGCGTGGAAGAACTGCGGCGCGCGAAGGAACAGGCGCTGCGCGCCGGCCGCAGCGCCTAGCCGATTTGCTCGCTACTCGAACCTGTATACCCCCGCTTTCTCGATACTGATCTGCTGAGGCGCGAATCGCCAGTAGTGCCCCTGATCATTTTCATCGCCGTTCAGGCGGCGCCCCGGCAGCCATCTTCCATTCTCGAATTTGCCTTCTTCCACGTAACCGACCCCTGCATGCGGCAGTCCCGGCGACCTGGGCGTGAACTGCACGCGAAAGCCGCTTCCCGCACCCAGAAATTCATTCGGTCCTGTCGCGATAATCAGGCCAAACCCCTTCTCGGCGCCGGAACCGAAGATCTCGTCAAGGCTGACCGTCACCAGGTATCGGTTCATGACAAACGAAGTAGAAGGTTTCTGCCTTTCGAGCAGAAACCCGGCCGTCTCACCCTTGCCTTGATGCTGCAGAATTTCCGGTGCAAGCTGTATGAGCGCCTCGTAGCTTTTTCCGAGATCGTTCTTAGGATCTTTCGCTGAATCGATGGCGAACGGTGAAAAACCGATCGCATCATGCTGGCCCACCGCGTAAAACACATTCTGTTCGCCCGCTGCACCGCCGGCGGCTTCCGGAATGAACAGCGGATTGCCGGCCCGGTTGTACCACTTACACCAGTCCTCGAAATTCGATTGATAGATGTCAGGCGAGTAAATATCGATCGCCGACCCAACCGCCTTCCACGCGTCGATCACGCGTGGCTGCGGTCCGCCGCTTGGATAATCGCCCGGCGTCGCATCCTGGTGGGCCAGCCAGGTGTTCACGTACATGGGCAGCGGATATTCCGCCTTGCCCGCGGCCGCCACGTGATTCACGTAACGGCCGTAGTTCCAGGCCATGAAGACCTCATCCGCGCGCGGCGAGTTGCCGAAGACGTCCGTCCACGTGCCCGAAGTCTTAGCGCCATTGGCGTCCCAAAGCTCCCGCAGCTCCGGAAAGAGCGATTCACGATGCGCCTGCAAGTACGTGGTCAGTTCATGTGGCACGGCTGACGCGAAAGCCTTGTCTGCCGCTGCCGAATGATCGCGCGTATCGCCGAGCACGCCCACTTCGTTCTCCACCTGCAACATCAGCACGGTGTGGCTCTGCCCGTCGATTTCACGGATATGATGCATCAGCGCGGCGAACGCTTTGGCATCCGCCTCCATCGTTGCCTTCCCTAGCGTGCTAAGGATCTCGACTTCGTTGTCCCTCTCGATCACCCGCGGAAAACGGCGAGTGTCCCGCTTCACCCACAAGGGCGCATAGCTCGACATGCCGTTCTTCCAACTGGCCAACCAAAGGAAAACAATGCGCAGATTGTTTTGGCGTGCCTGTTGAATCAAACCGTCCACCAGGGTGAAATCGTACTGGCCTTCGGTTGGTTCGATCAGCTCCCACGAGACGGGCGTAAGTACGGTGTTCAACGGAATCTCTGCAAGCCGCGGCCAGATCGGCTTCATGTAATCGAGGCTCGAAGAACTCGAATTATGAATCTCCGCACCGAGGATCAGGTATGGCTTGCCATCGACCACAAGCTGCGTCGCCGTGCCGCGCTTTTCGAGGTGAGGAATGTTCGCATCCTGCGCCCTCGCGCTCGCCGCCAGCAGAATAGAAAATACCGCTACGTGTCGAAGTCTCATCTTCATTGAATCCGGTGCAGCAGAACCGCTGTGCTGTCGAAGTCTCCTTTCAGGGCTAGCTGCAAGCCGCTCTGCATGAGATACGCGCCGCTTACTTCGCTTTCCTTGTTGAGAATTTTGCCGTCAATCGATTCCAGCCGGTAAACGGCGTGCGCATTCAGGCCTTCGAAGTAAATGACGGGAGGAAGCGTACTATATTCCTGCGAGTGCCGGAACGCAAAAAGCACCGCCTCTTTTCCGTCCTGCGAAACATATTCGTTCGCCGTGGTGTCGTTCGTTCGCGGTGAAAGCAGCCGGTACAGATTGCCGAATTGCACCGTCTCGCGAATGCGTTTGTACAGCGCAATCATTTTCGTCGCGAGCTGCGCATCTTCCTCTGTCCATTTGTTCAGGTTTGCGCCGATGCCCAGCGCGCCCTGCATTGCCACCAGAAACCGGAATTCGAGAGGCGTGCTGCGGCCATTCATGTTCGGTACGTCCGTGACCCAAGCCGACATAAGCTTCGGCGCATATGCCTGCGAAAAACCTTCTTGGATGCGCAGCCGGTCAAACGCCTCCGTATTGTCTGATGTCCAGAACTCATCCACGTATCGCAGAATCCCGAGGTCGACCCTGCCGCCGCCGCCCGAGCACGATTCAATCTCCAGCTTTGGATGCTTGGCCCGCAGCCGTGCCATGATGTCATACAGGTTGCGAACGTACTTCACCCACAACTCCGGCTGCTCGTCCGGCGCCACCTCCGGCCAGCCTGGCTCGGCGAAGGTTCGGTTCATATCCCATTTGAAGTAGCGGATGTTGTAATCGGTCGCCAGCTTATCGAGCACCTGGAAGATGTAATCTTTCACGTCGTCACGTGCAAAGTTCAGCACAAGCTGATTTCGCAGTTCGCTGCGCGGCCTGCCGGGGAAATTCATGACCCAGTCCGGATGTGCGCGGTAAAGATCGCTGTCGGGATTCACCATCTCGGGTTCCACCCACAAGCCGAAATCCATCCCCAGGCCGTTTACATACTGGATCAATCCGTTCAGCCCGTTCGGAAACTTCTGCGGATTCACCACCCAGTCGCCGAGCCCGGCGTGGTCGTTGTTCCGCTTGCCGAACCAGCCGTCATCGACGACAAACATCTCCACACCCAGTTTTGAAGCTTTATCCGCGAGCGTCTTCTGTCCCGCCTCGCTTACATTGAATTCGGTTGCTTCCCACGAGTTGTAAAGGACAGGCCTCGGCCGCGCCTTCAGTCCATGCGGCTCGATATCGGCGAGCTCGAGTCGGTCGAGCAGCCGCGAAGCTTCGCCGAATCCGTGATCGGAGTAGCCGCCGTAGAAGGCCGGTGTTTCCAGCGACTCGCCTGGCTTCAAAACGTACGCGAAGTCGAACGTGTTGAACCCGCCCGTTACGCGCACCTGCTGGTAAGGCGTCTGCTCTACCGTAATCCGCCAGTTTCCGCTCCACGCCAGCGCTCCGAACCACACGCGTCCGTGTTCCTCTGCCGCGTTGCCCGGGTCGATCGCAAACCATGGGTTCAGATTGTGCCCGGTGTGCCCCGTACGGCTTTCCAATACTTTCATGCCTTCCTGAATCGGTTCCAGGTTCAACAGCGATTCCGCCGCCCAACGCCCGCTGAGATACGAAAGCCGGTAGCCGCCTACGCGCGGCATGTACCAGGTTGCCGATTGTGCGCTGTTCACCGTAATTTTCTGTTGCGTGCCGTTGCGAATGGTGGACGACCGGCTGATAATCCCGGTCTCGGGATAAACGCGATAGTGCAGCGTGACTTGTATATCGTCGTGAATATCCTTTAGAGTAATTTCGAGTTCATCGCCCTCGACGTGTTGATCGGCATAGTGCAACACAAGATCGCGATCGCCGTCGGCGCGAGTAATCTTGAGCGCTGTTTCGTAGTACCGCGGGCCGCCCCAGCCCGGATACTCTTCGTTCTCGATCATCTGGTGCGGATCGAATGAAGAAATATCCTGCCGCTGCTGCGCTGCCGGAACATCCTCAATCCGCCACAACGGTCCGCCCCAATATAAATGCTGCAGCTCGCCGCTCGGCCCCACTCCCATCGCATAGGAGCTGTGGGGCGTTGTGATAAGCCATACCTTGCGTGCGGCATCGAATTGAATCTGTGCAAACGTCGAACATGCCATCGTGAAAACCAGGCAAAAAAGAATCGCGAAACGGCGCATGGTGACGATTGTAATTGTTCGAATCACGAAGATGATCTAATGTTCGGTACTCATGTGCAGATACCGACTGACCACCTCAGCCTTGCTTCTGCTGTCTCTCCTCTTCACTCCCGTCCTTGAGGCCCAGAATCCCGATTGGTTCCCGAAAAAGGACATGCTCACCATCGGCGTCTACTATTACCCCGAAGCGTGGCCGCAGGAACAATGGGCCCGCGATATGGGCAATATCCGCAAGCTCGGCATGGAGTTCGTCCACATGGGTGAGTTTGCCTGGTACTTCATGGAGCCGGAAGAAGGTCATTACAACTTCGACTGGCTGGAAAAGAACGTCGATCTTGCCGCAAAGAACGGCCTGAAAGTAGTTCTCTGCACTCCCAGCGCCACGCCGCCCATCTGGCTGGAGCAGAAACATCCGGAAATCCTGATGGTCGATGCACAAGGCCGCACGATGCAGCACGGCAGCCGCGAGCAGGCCGACTGGAGCTCTCCCGTCTATCGCGAATACGTAACGAAGATCGATACCGAACTGGCTAAACGCTTTGGTAATGATCCCCGGGTCTGGGGCTGGCAGATTGATAACGAACTCAGCCATTACGGCCGGCGTTATTCCTACTCGCAGGCATCCACGCTGAAGTTCCGGCAGTGGCTGCAGGAGAAGTACGGCACCATCGATCGCCTCAACGAAGCCTGGGGCGGCGCTTTCTGGTCCACCATGTACCAGAACTTTGATCAGATCGAGATTCCAAATCCAAACACGTTAGTGGTTGACCCGAGCCCGCACGCCGTTCTCGATTTCAACCGCTGGTTCGCCCATGAAGCCGCCGAATACATCAGCATGCAGGCCGGCATTATCCGGCAATATTCGAAAAACCAGTGGATCACGACGAATTTCATGACGCTGCACCAGGAGGTAGACCCCTCGCTTTCCCAGAAAGCCGTCGATGTATTCACTTGGACCCACTATCCTGTGCATGGCGATCTGGGGGAAGGGCCGCTGGGATTCCGGCTCGGCAGCGCAGAGCAGATGTCCTTCATGCACGATTTCATGCGCTCCTTTAACGGGCTGTCCGGTCCCATGGAACTGCAGCCCGGCCAGGTGAACTGGGGCGCCGTGAATCCGTGGCCGCTTCCGGGCGCCATCCACATGTGGATCCTGCGTGCGTTCGGTGCGGGTGCGCGCCTGGTGTGTACGTACCGTTATCGCCAGCCGTTATATGGCTCCGAGCTCTATCACAAAGGGCTTGCCGAGACGAATGGAGTAACCCCGTCGCCCGGCGGACGCGAATATGCCGAGGCGATGCGCGACGTAATCGAGCTTCGCAAGCACTATGACCCGAACGCCAAGCAACCTGCAGCCTATGCGGCCCGGCGTACCGCCTTTTTGATTAGCTATGACAATCGCTGGGACATATCGAATCATCCGCAAACCACACGCTGGGACACGGTGGCGCACTGGATGCGTTACTACCGCGCTCTGAAAAGTGCTGGAGCGCCGGTGGATGTGCTCACGCCTGACCGCGATTTCAGCCAGCATCCGTTCGTGATCGCGCCGGCTTATCAGCTTGTCGATGCCGAACTCATTCAACGCTTTCAGAATTACGTGCAGAACGGCGGCAACCTGATTCTCACCTGCCGCACTGGCCAAAAAGATCCGCGCGGACATCTCTGGGAAGCTGCGTGGGCAGCTCCTGTTTATCCCCTCATAGGAGCGAAGATTCCAATCTACGATGTATTGCCCGTTAGTGTGGACGGAAACGTCGAGTTAAATGGCAAGCGTTATGCCTGGGGCTCATGGGGAGATATTCTGGAGCCGGAACCCGGTACACAGATTCTGGCGAAATACGCCGATCAGTTCTATGCCGGCCGGCCCGCCGCAATTACACGGAAACTCGGGAAGGGAACTGTGACCTACATCGGAGTCGACACCATCGACGGCGAGTTGGAACGTGCGCTGATCCGGCAGGTGTATGCCGCAGCCGGCGCAACACCCGCAAACCTCGATCCGAACTTCCTGGTTGATTGGCGCGACGGCTTCTGGGTCGCAACCAATTTTGCGAGCAAGACGGAAACCATCCCGGCCGCGGCCAATGCGAAGATTTTGGTCGGCCAGCGCCAGGTGCAACCCGGCGGCGTTGCCATCTGGATGGAACGATAAGCGCTACTGCTTCTCGGTAATGTTGAGCACGCGGTCGGCTGCTTGCTTCTCTAGCACCTGCCGCGTGCCGCTCGGCCATGCAATCTCAATGCGATCGATACTTGCGGCGGTGCCCAATCCGAAATGCAGCCGCAGATCGCTTTGTGAGAGATAGCTTCCGCCGCTGCGCACTTCGCCGAGCTGCGCGCGGCCGCCGGCGATAACCTTCACTCGCGCCCCGATCGCACTGCGATTCGAGCGCGTCCCAATCAAACTGAGAATTGTCCAGTGCCCCGGCGGATTGGCCGCCTGCTTCAGCAGCGACGGCGTTTCGTTCTGGTTGTTGATGGCCACTTCCACGGCGCCGTCATTATCGATGTCGCCAAACGCCGCACCACGCGAGGAGTGCAATTCGAGAAAGGCTGGTCCGGCCAGCCGCGAGATGTCGCGAAACTTGCCGTCGCGCATATTTTCGTACAGGATCGCGCGGTCTTTGTAGTGAATGTCGATGTGCAGCGCCTCCACTTCGGGAAACACATGCCCGTTCACCAGCAGCAGATCCTTCCAGCCGTCGTTATTGAAATCGAAGAAGCCGGTGCCCCAGCCGACGTAGCGCGTGTTCTCGCCAAGGCCGGCATCCAGCGTCACATCGTCGAAGTCTCCCTTGCCGCGATTGCGATACAGCGTTTCAAACTCGTCTGAAAAATTGGTGCGAAAGATGCTGAAGTGCCCATCGCCGGCGTAATCGGCAGCGGTTACGCCCATTCCCGACATGGCTTTGCCGTTTTGGTCGAACGCGACGCCGCGAATCACTCCTTCTTCCTCGAATTTGCCGTGTCCCTTGTTGATGTAGAGCAGGGAAGGTGTCTGATCGCAGGCGACGTAAATATCCGGCAGGCCATCCTCGTTGAAATCGCCGGTGAGCACCCCAAGCGAATAGTGCCCGTCCGGTTCGGCGATGCCCGATTGCTCCGAAATGTCGGTAAAGGTGCCGTCGCCGTTGTTGCGGTAAAGAATGTTCCGGTCGAATGGCAGCCCGCGAGGGCCACAGTTTACGGCAATGCCGCGATAGAAGCAGTAAGGATTTGCGCCGGGTTTGGGCGTTGTCGCCGGATCGAACTTGAGGTAATTCGAAACAAAAAGATCCAGGTGGCCGTCGCCGTCGATATCGAGGAAGGCGCAGCCCGTGTTGTAGCGCGTGCGGTTTTGAGTGAGGTGGGTTGATGCGGTCACGTCTTCGAAGCGCTGGCCATGAATATTGCGATACAGGTGGTTCTGTCCCCAGTAGGTAACGAACAGATCGGTATATCCGTCGTTGTCGTAATCGCCCGTGCAAACACCCTCTGCCCAGCCGGATGAACGTAGCCCGAGCGCATCGGTTACATCACGAAACCGGCCATGTCCCTCGTTGTGATACATGCGATTCGTTCCGCCCTCGCCGGACAGAACGAACAAATCCAACAACCCGTCGTTGTCGTAATCGATGAAGCCGATGCCGCTTCCGGTGGTCTCGATGATGTATTGCTTCGAGACGGACCCGCCGTTCGGAAAGACGTCGGTCAGACCCGCCTGTTTCGCGATGTTGCAGAAATTAGGCGTGTATGAATTCGCTGCCGGGTCTGCGAATGCAAGCAGCAGGCAGGATGCGGCGAGCAGGGCCGTCGTCAGGAAAGAAAGCTTCACTGTGCCGGCGGCTTCTCGCCGAGTTTCTTCAGAAAGTCAGAGAACTCGCCCTCTGGCGGCTTCTGCAGCTTGTCGAGAAGGTCCTTCTCCGCCTTCGCTTTATCCATCTGTCCCGAGTCGCGATAGGCGGTGAGCAGCGCGTAGTGCGCCGTTTCGTTTGCCGGCTGCAGCCGCGTTGCATGCGAAAGCATTTCGATTGCCTGCGGATACTGCTTCGCTTGCGTATCCATTTTCCCCAGCGCGATCAGCGCTTGCACGAAATCGGGCGAGAGCGTGAGGGCGCGCTCGAAGTGCGATCTGGCGGTTTCAGTGTGGCCCTCGACTTGTGCGATCTGTCCAAGCTGAAATTCAGAGGCCGCATCTTCCGGGCTCAGCTTCAGTTCAGAGCGAAATTCCTCGGACGCTTGCTGCAGCGCTTCCGGGCTGTGGCTCTCGAGCAGAATCGCACGTCCCAGCCGGAAATGCAGTTCCGGCGCTTTGGGGTTCGCTTCGATGGCCTTGCGGTATTCAGCGACGGCATCGGAATAGCGGTTCTGCACTTCGAAGATTTCGGCTGAGAGCTCATGCACGCGGTAGGATGCGGGCGTTCGCTGGAACATCGCGAACGTTGCGTCGTTGAATGCTTTCATATGCACCTTGGCGGTAAGGTAAAGCACGTCCGCATCGTTCGGGAATCGCTGCCCGAGCTTTACCAGAAGCGTATAAGCCTGGGCATCATCGCCCGTTGAGCTGAAACATTTCACAGCCGCGAGTCCCGCAAGACGGTAGAGGTCCGTTGATGAGGGCGGCGTCGCGATCAGGTTGGGAATCGCTGTTTTGCAATTGCCCATCGCCGCCTGCGTGAGCGCGAGAAACGTACGTGCAGTTACGTCTGACTTGTCGCGTGCTGCCGCGCTCAGTTTGGGCAACGCAACGGAATACTGTCCTCGGTTGAACGCGGCGATGCCCTCTTCGCGTTCCGAGCTGCCTGCGAACAGAACAGTAGCGAGGAGTGCAATCGCAAACAATCGGCTAATGGCCCGCATCGTCCAGCATCAGTTCGGAGTTGCCGAAGCGGTGGTGCAGCTTGCCTTCGTAATAGCGGAAGCTCAAAAGCGGCGGCGGCCCCGGCGCAATTTGGGGAGCGGGCGCGACACGCGAATCCGGATTTTCGGCGACATCGGCGCAACGGCCTGAATCGGCAACTTGTTGAATCACTCTGTTCTGCTCGGGCTGCGAAGCAACTTGCTGAGGCTGCGGATCAGGCTGCTGTCGAGCAAGCAGGAAAAACAGAAATCCGGCAGTCAACATGCTATTTCCCACTCAAATCCTGCAAGGCGCGGCGAGCGGTCGCGTTTTCCGGTTTCCTCTCGAGCAGCTGCTGCATGACTTGCCTTGCTCTGTCGATATTGCCCATGCGTGTGTAGGTTCGGCCCAAATTTAAGTAGAGTATATCTTCGTCGGGACAAACCCGAATGCCATACTCGAACGCGGCAATCGCATCGTTGGTTTGGCCCTGCTGGATGTAAAGAACGCCCAGGTTGTTGATGGCATCTGCAAAGTCGCGCTTCAGCTCTATAGCCCGTTGGAAATACTGCTTGGCCTCGGCGGTCTGACCTTGTTTTGCCATTGCCAGGCCGAGGCCGTTTGCTGCCTCAGGCGACTGCGCGTCCAGTTCTGAAGCTTTGCGATAGAACGCCTCGGCTTGCTGAAACTGATTCAGTTTGTCGCAAGCATGGCCCGCATTCAGCAGCGTGTACAGTAGATCCGGCTTCAGCGCGAGTGCCTTTTCATAGTTGGCGAGCGCTTGGGAAAAGTCGCTGCGGCTGTCGCAAACCTCGCCCATGCCCGACCACGCTTCCGCGTAGTTCGCATTTGCGTCCAAAGCGGCACGGAATGACTTCTCGGCGGCATCTACGCGATTCGCTTGCAGGTGAATCTGTCCCACCAGCACAAGAACTCGTGCATTTTCGGGAGATCGCTTCAATACCTGCTCGAGATAGGGCAGCGCCTGTTCAGAATAGCCGGACCAGAGAAACGCCGCGCCGAATTTAAAGTAATCGCGATGGGCCGGCGCAACGTACGTGCCGGCAAACGGAAGCGCGCCCTTCTTTGATACGTCTGCGAGATCCGCCTTGACCTGTTGCTCGGACGGAACTTTCGCGTAAACCTTCACGGCATGCCCGTCACTGTTCAGCAGCAGCGCGAAGGGCGTCACCAGCGACGTTCGCCAGTCGAAAAGATAGCGGCGGAAGATCTCGTATTGTTCGCGGCGCGAACCGGACTTGGCCAGCTCTTCCTCAGTTAGAACGAACAGTCCTGGTCCTGTGCGTTTTTCGGGGAGGGGTACAGGCTCAAGAAACCAGGTGTCGTCAAGACGCATGGTGTTGTCCGCTTCGATCGGCCGCGACGCAAGTTGGAAGGGCGCGCGAAACGCTTTCGTTTTGAACCCGGCTGTACCTTCGGTGATGAGGTACGTGCTGCCCGCCTGCAGATCTGAAAACTCGTCGATCGCGCCTGAAGGCCAGGTGACGCGAACATGCTTCGCACCCGTTTGCTGACCCAGGCCGAACAGTATGCGCTTGCTGTGCTGCGACAGGAAACCGGAACCGGCATCCAGCCACTTCGTCTGGTTATCTACCTGGATACGCGCGCCGATGGCATCGCGATTCGACTTTGTGCCGCGCAGCTCGAAGGCAATTGCATGGTTCGCGTGGGCGCAGTTGTTCTGCAGAATCCGAACCTGCGGGCCGAGCCGGCTCTTGAGAATGATGTCGGGACGGCCATCGCCGTCGAAATCGAGGACTGAAAACGAGCGGCTGTCTTCGGGCCAATCGAGTCCGCTGACGCCCGAGAAATCGTAGTAGCGATCGCTGCGCCGAACATGCAGCACGTTCGGCTCGTGGCCGTTCCAACTGTAGTCTTCGCGGATGAACTGGTTGATGGCGTTCCAGCCGTTCTCGTAGGCGGCCGACGGCTGCGCCTTGACCGGCGACCTGGCTACCACCTGCCGCCAGAAGAAACCGTTGAGATCGGTCTGCGACGCGTTGGTCAGCATGCCGCAGGTGACGAAGATCTCGGGGTTGCCGTCGTTGTCGAAGTCGTGCCCGCCGGAAGACCACGCCCAGCGGCCGAAGTTCACATGCTCCTGCCCGGTGCGTTCTTCGAATGTGCCGTCGCCGCGGTTGCGGTACAGCGAGTTGCCCATGGTGTGCCGCTGATAAGCCTGCGGCGCTGCTTTTGCGGGAGCGAAGTTCTTATCGTCGATGACGCGCTGTCCGGCATCGGTCCACATATTCGCGACGTACAGATCGGCTTTGCCGTCGTGATCAGAGTCAAACCAGGCAGCGCTCATGCCCGGGCCAATGTCTTCGACGCCGGCCGATGCCGCCAGGTCGCGGAACTTTCCGTTTCGGTTGACATACAGATTCTTGCGGCCGAAGTCATTAGCGACGAAGAGATCGGGCCAGCCGTCGTCATTGAAATCGCACCAGGCGGGCGCGAAGCTGAAGCGGTTGTTGTTCTCGTTGATTCCCGTTTCTTCCGTGCAGTCTTCAAAGAAGCCGGAGCCATCCGCGTTCAGCCGGTTGCGGAATAGAAAATTCGGCGGTCCGTTCTGCGCGTCGTGATAGGGAGTCGCATAAGTGTACTGCGCTTCACTCTGGAAGTAGACGTAGCAGCAGAGGTAGAGATCAAGCTTGCTGTCGCGATCGAAATCGGCGGCGGCCATTCCGGTGAAGGCGCCGGCAGGGATGGTGGCGAACCGGAACGCGTCGTCGCGCAGGCGGAGGCGATCGCCTTCGTTCAGCAGCAGAAGCGGGCCGTTGGCGCGCAGAACGACAAGGTCCTGGCGGCCGACGTTGCGGAGATCCACGAACAAGGCACAGGAGGTGTCATCGAGGATGCCGGCACCCCAGGCTTCGGTTATGTCAGTGAGGCGGCCTTCGTCCGTGAATTTGTAAAGCCGGTTGGGCAGTCCGCCGGGCTGGCAAATGTAGATTTCATCCGCGCCGTCGCCGTCGATATCGCCTACCGCGACGCCGTTACTGCCGTAAATGTCGATGCCTGAGGCCGGATCGAGGCGGGCGCGCCAGTACGGGATGCCGCGGGAAAGCTGTTCGGCGAACGACGGCGTCTTCTCGAACGCTGCGGCTGTAACGTCCCGAAAGAGCGGTTTTGCTGCCGACGCGACGTGTTCCTCGAGGGGAGCGAAAGCGGTGAGTTTGCCGTCCGTCCAGGTGATCTGCCAGCGGCCGACACGGTACAGGAACTGGCCGTCGCGCTCGCTTGCAATCTCGTAGCGAACCACGCCGCCCGGCAGGGGAAAGAACCGGGCCCGGCGGATTTTTCCGAGCGAGTCTACCCAGGCTTTCCAGTTTTTGCCAAACGAACTAGTTTGCGCTGTGTCAAAGACAGCTTCGTTCAGATCGGGAGCGATAGCGCGGTAGGACCTGGGCAGCGGCGACGAGAAATTACCAAACGAACCCACAGGCAAACCCAGGGGCGGATTGAGCGAGGCAAAAGCCTGAGCGATTTCAGCCGCGGTTTTTTCTTCTGGGAATTCATCGTTGCCGGGCAGGATGTACTTCCGTAACCCGAGATACGGAGGCGTGTGGCGCGGCTGGTCTGCGAAAGCGGGGGTGGCGCGAAGCGCGGCCAGTGCAGGCAGGGCGGCGGAAGCGGCCAGAAACTCACGACGATTGAGACCCTTCCTCATTTTCCGTTTTTGCGAAACGAACTTTCCCGGCCGGGCTCAGTGACGGTAAGTGTCTTATCTATCAATGACTTGCCTAGGGTCTGGACTAGTCCGCTTGGCCATCGGATTTCGACATTTTCGACCTCGGTCAGAGGGCCGAGGCCGAAGTGCAGAGTGAAGGAATTTTGCGAATAGAAGCCGCCGCCGCTCATGACTTCGTCAATCATCTTACGGTTTCCGGCGGTGACGATTACGCGGGCGCCAATGGCGCTGCGGTTGGATTTCGTGCCGGTAAGGGTGACGTTCAGGTAATGACCCTCCGGACCGCGGTTCTTGAGCAGGCTGGGGTAGGCGTTCATATTGACGATCACGATCTCGGGACGGCCGTCCCCATCGAGATCGCCGACGGCCACGCCGCGAGCGGGGCGGGGAACCTGAAAGGCGGGTCCGGCATCGTTGGTGACGTCCTGAAACTTTCCGTTGCCGAGATTGTGGTAGAGGACGGTCGGCTGCAGGTACGTGTCACCGAGCTGCTTCCCTTCGACTTCAGGGTAGACATGGCCGTTCGCGATGACGAGATCGCGCCAGCCATCGTCGTCGACGTCGACGAACGCTACGCCCCAGCCGAGCAACTGGCGCATACGAAGGCCGGATTCTCTTGATACGTCAGTAAAAAATTTTCCATCGTCGTTGTGATAGAGCGAGGTGAGGTCGCCCGAAAAATTCGTTTTGGCGATGTCGAGCAGGCCGTCGCCGTCGTAATCGGCCACCGCGATGCCCATGCCGGCCTGGAGCGCCCCATCGTAGTTGAAAGCAACGCCGGCTTCCGTGCCGCGCTCTTCGAACGTGCCGTTGTGAAGGTTGTGATAGAGCAGGCTGGGGGTCATGTCGCAGGCGACATAGATGTCGGGCCAGCCGTCGTTACCGAAGTCGGCTGCGACAACGCCCAGACCGTACCGGCCGCCGGGCTTCAGGATACCCGCCTTTTCCGATACGTCGGTAAACGTGCCATCGCCGTTGTTGTGATAAAGCACATTGTGCGCTTTGGGCAGGCCGCGCGGGCCGCACATGACGGGGATGCCTTTCCACACGCAGTAATCGCCCTGGCCCGGGTGCGGGGTGGTGTTCAGATCGAGATCGACGTAGTTGGCGATGAAGAGATCGAGGTAGCCGTCGCGATCATAGTCGACAAACGAGCACCCGGAACCGAAGCGGATACCGGTGACCGGCAGACGGGCTTTTTCCGTGACGTCTTCGAACGTGCCGTCGCCGCGATTGCGATAGAGGATGTTGTGGCCGTAGTAGGTGACGAGCAGGTCGGGGTGGCCATCGTTATCGTAGTCGCCGACGCAAACGCCCTGCGCCCAGCCGGTTTGCTTGAAACCGGCCTGGGCGGCCACATTTTTGAAGCGGCCGTTGCCCTCGTTGTGATAGAGCTGCGGCAGCTCGGCGGGTTGTGGACCGGTTTCATTCAGGCGCGTTCCGTTGGGGATGAAGATATCGTTGCGGCCATCGCCGTCATAGTCGAATATGGCAACGCCGTTGCCGGTGGTTTCGAGAATGTAGTCTTTGCGCTCGAGGCCTCCGTAAACGTTTTTGACTGTTAGTCCGGAAGGCCCGGCGATATCCTCAAAATCCGCTTTGAAGGCGGGGACAAGGGCAGCCGCGACTGCGCAGAGAAGTATCCCGCCCACAAAGACGCCGCGTTTCATGAATTCCTGATTCTAGCGCCGAAGCGGATGCGCCCGAATCCGGGCGCGCCGGTTGCGGTGAAAGTATGCGCAAGCCAAATGTTCGCTGCCTTACTTCCGGACAAGGGATGACTTTTTACATTAGCGGATCTAATATTTTTCTTGAAGTAAGCGTTTACGTGTGGTAGGTTCTACCCAGTTCGGCGGTCGACTTTACTCTGCGTGGGAGGCAATCTATGCCACGTCGGCGTAGTCTGTGTGTTGCGTTCGCCTTTCTCCTGTGCACCTCAGTAGTCTTTGCACAGCGAGACCTCGGAACTGTTACCGGAACCGTCACTGACCCGCAAGGGTCCGCTGTTCCCAATGCAAAAGTTACTCTTACGAATGACGCGACAGGTGTCGCGTCGGACACCACGACAAACGACTCAGGTTCCTATACCCGTCCTGCTTTGAATCCGGGAACCTACACGATTACGGTGGAGGCAGCCGGATTCCAGAAAGCGGAACAGAAGGGCATCATTGTGAACCCGAGTACGCCAACATCGGTGGATATCTCGCTACTGGTAGGAAATGCGACCCAAACGGTTGAAGTGACGGCATCTGCACCTTTGCTGCAGACTGAGTCTCCGGCGATCGGCGCGAACCTGAACTCTTCCCAGGTCTCGGAATTGCCGTTGGGCGGGCAGCGCACGTTTACGTTTCTCGCGCGGCTGTCGCCCGGTGTTGTTCCAGCCGAGCCGGGCGCGCGCGATGCGCTGGGCGGCGGTTTTTCCGCGAACGGCGTGCGGTCGACGGGTGAAAACAACTTCCTGTTGAACGGCGTTGATAACAACGTCAACGTGATCGACTTCATCAATCAGACTTCGTTCGTGATCGGGCCGTCGGTGGAAGCCATCGGCAATATGCAAATCCTGACAAACGGCTACAGCGCGGAATACGGACGCGCGGCCGGCGGAGTGCTGGACATCAGTTTGAAGTCCGGCACGAACCAGGTGCATGGCGTGGGCTTCGAGCTTCTGCAGAACACGGATCTGGATGCGAACACCTGGGAGAACAATAAGGCGGGTGTTCCGCGGAATAAGTTCATCCAGAATCAGTTTGGCGGCGCGATGGGCGCCCCAATCATCAAGAACAGACTGTTTGTCTTCGGCGATTATCAAGGCACGCGCATCCGCACGGCAGGCGGCGCGGTCCAGAATCTTGGCTATGGTCAGTACTTCACGATCCCGACGCCGGCGATGGTTCAGGGTGATTTCTCCCGGCTGCTCGGGGGATCGATTGGCACGATTAACGGAACCAATGTACTGCAGAACGAAATCTTCGACCCGACAACGACCACATGCCTCAGCGGCTGCCTTCCCGGAACACTGACGGGCAACGGGTCGGGAAATCCGATCTATAGCCGGAACCCGTTCCCGGGAAATAAGATGCCGATTACGAGCATGGATCCGGCAGCCTATAAGATCGCCAGCTTGTTCCCGGCCCCGAACCAACCTGTGCTAACCGGTACCTTTCCACAGAACGACTATTACATTGTCACTCCCGGCACACTGAACCAGGACCAGGGCGACGCCCGTGTGGATTTCAACCTGAACGAGCATAACAGCATTTTCGGGACGATCAGTTGGTCGAACACAAATAAAACCAGCGGGCAGCCGCTCCCGGGTGCGCTCGATGGCGGGAATTTCTACGGGGTGGGCGAGCAGGATCTCGGACGCAACGGGATGATTAGCTGGACCCACATCTTCTCGCCCACCCTAGTGAATGAAGCGCGAGTGGGATTCACGCGGCTGGTGACCGCCCGTTTGCAGGGGAATGCCAGTACAGACGAGTACAAGGCATACGGGATTGGCGGCTACGATCCCACAATCCCTCTGAATGGCGGTCTGATGCAGACGAATCCGGGGCGCTACAGCCAGTTTGGCGCCAACAACTGGCTTCCGACGAAGGAATATAGCAACGAGTGGGATTTCATTGAAAACCTGGCGGTGACGAAGGGCGTGCATTCGATGAAGTTCGGCGTCGAATTCCGGCCGTTCCACTTCCCGTTCTTCCAGGTACCCTATCCACACGGTCAAATGGGATTCGCCCTGACAGAGACGGCGTATCCTTCGAATGTTAAGGATAGCGGCAAAAACGGCACGTTCAGTGCGGATACGGGCGATGAAATGGCTTCGTACCTTCTCGGCGCAATCGACACGGCGCAGATTTCAACGACCAACTTTATTTCGTCGACCAAACAGGCTTATGCGTTCTACGGGTTAGACACCTGGAAGGTGAACCCGAAATTGACCCTGACCCTGGGTCTTCGCTATGAACTCTTCTCGCCGATCGGCGAGCAGTTCGCACGGCAGTCCAACTATGTCCAGCAGGACGCGACTCTTTACATCCCATCGGGCCCGAACCAGAATGCTCCGCTGCCACCGAATTTCAATACCCCAGCGACCGTTAACGGCGTCACCTTTCCGGCGCTGTTCCCGAACGTGGCGGTTTCCCGCGGAAAGGTGGGTCCTTACCTGATTCCATGGGATAAGACGGATGCCGGCCCGCGGGTGGGATTTGCGTACAATCCGCGCCCGAAGACGGTAGTGCGCGGGTCGTACGGGATCTTCTACGGCGGCGAAGAGAATCAGGGCGGAAACCCGAATCGTGGTGAATCAGCACCATTCAACTCATCGCCGGCACTGGACCGACCGGCAGGCGTCGGTTCATTCCAACCCAACCCGCTCCTTGCTAATGGCAATCCGACAGGCGGTCTAACTGTGGGCTACCCGATCAACGTGTTCAACGGATTCCCGGTTTCATCGCTGCAGTTCCGCGAGGTGGAGCCGAATTTCAGAAACCCCATGATTCAATCCTGGAACCTGGCCGTGCAGCAGGAACTGCCCGCGCAGATGGCCTTAACCGTTGGCTACGTTGGTAATCACCAATCGCATCAGCTCTTCCAGCCGGATTTTAACGCATGTCCCAACGTATTCACGGCAAACCCGAACATCAACTGCAACGCGCTGCGGCTCTATCCCGATGTCGGCTCTGTTTCGGGGACATCGACCTTCGGTATCGGGAATTATGAGGGGCTGACCGTGCAGCTAGAGAAGCGCCTGACCGTGGGCCTGCAGTTTACGGCTGCGTACACCTACGGTCATGCGCTGTCAAACACAGGTACTACCCTTTCAGGGTCACCGGGTTTCAATCAACTCGATCCTTCAAACATCGACCGTTCCTACTCGAGCGCTGCGTGGGACATTCGCAACAGTTTCGTTTTGGCCGGCAACTACGAACTGCCATTCGGAAAAGGCAAGCCGTACGGGGCCAATACGAGCCGATTTGTCCAGGCGATCCTAGGAAACTGGCAGGTCAACGGCATTCTCTCGCTACGCACCGGCCAGCCGTTCACTCTAAACGCCAGTGGCTGCCAACTTGTCAGCGACGGCGCGCTTTGCGGTCCTCAACTGATCTCGGGCAATGCGAACGCCGCGCCCCCGGGAGGCCGATCTCCGAACGAATGGTTTAATACAGCGAACTTCGGTCCCCCGGCTCCGCTCTCGCAGGGCAATCTCGGTCTGCAAACCAACACCGGACCGCCGACGAAGACTCTGGACTTCTCCATCTTCAAGGATTTCCCGTTCACGGAGCGCTGGAGGCTGGAATTCCGTTCGGAGTTCTTCAATATCTTCAACAACCCGCAGTTCAATATCCAAGATCTATCAAACAACCTTTCGAATTCGAATTTCGGCCAGATCACGGGCACACTCTCCGGCAGCGAACGCCACATTCAATTCTCCGCGCGGCTGATGTTCTGACGATTGATTCTCCCTTGTAAGAGGGCCGCTCTTGTGATGAACAAGAGCGGCCCTTTTCTATTGGGCGCTAGCTGTTCTGCTAATGCGCTTACCCTCCTTGTTATACTTCGTTGAGGTTAGTAGTATATCCTGCGTATTTCTACTTGAAGTAAACGTTTACGTGTGATATAGTTCAACCCAGTTTCAGGCGGTCTCAAATTCTCTGCGTTGGAGGGAACCTGTGCCACGTTGGCATAGTCTCTGGATTGCGCTCATTTTTCTCCTGTGCACTACGATTGCTTTTGCACAGCGAGACCTCGGAACAGTCACCGGAACAGTCACTGACCCGCAAGGAGCGGCTGTTCCAAATGCAAAAGTCACTATTACAAATGAGGCGGCGGGGGTTTCCTACGATACGGTTACCAACGACGCCGGTACTTACAATCGCCCCGCGCTAAATCCAGGCACCTACACAATCAGGGTGGAAGCGGCCGGGTTCGAGAAAGCGCAGCAAAAGGGGGTTGTCCTGAACCCCGGGGCCCCGGTTGCGGTGAACATTACTCTGCAAGTGGGAAATACTTCGCAGACGGTTGAAGTGACGGCGGCGGCGCCGCTGCTCGAGACCGAGTCGCCGGCGATCGGCGCGAACCTGAATTCTGCCGAAGTTTCCGAACTGCCGCTTGGCGGCCAACGCACGTTCACGTTCCTGGCGCGCCTGTCACCCGGGGTGGTCCCGGCAGAACCCGGCGCGCGCGATGCACTGGGCGGAGGCTTTTCAGCCAACGGTGTTCGATCGACAGGCGAGAACAACTTCCTGTTGAACGGCATTGACAACAACGTCAACGTGATCGACTTCATCAACCAGACCTCGTTCGTGATTGGTCCGTCGGTGGAGGCGATTGGCGATATGCAGGTCATTACCAACGGCGCGAGCGCGGAGTATGGCCGCGCGGCGGGCGGCGTGCTGGACGTGAACCTCAAGTCGGGCACCAACGAGGTGCATGGGGTGTTGTTCGAGATTCTGCAAAACACCGTGCTCGATGCGAACCGCTGGGAGAACAATGTTGCCGGTGTGCAGCGGAATCCGTTCAAGCAAAACCAGTTTGGCGGGGCCATCGGCGCGCCCATCATCAAGAACAAGCTTTTCATTTTCGGCGATTACCAGGGCACGCGCATCGCGACGGCGGGCGGATCGATTCAGAACCTCGGCTATGGCGGGTTTTACACGATTCCGACTCCGGATATGGCCAATGGGAATTTTTCAAACCTGCTCGGAAAATCGATCGGGACGATCAATGGCCAGAACGTTTTGCAAAACGAGATTTTCGACCCGACCACAACGTCGTGTTTGAGCGGCTGCCTGCCCGGTTCGCTGACGGCGGCTGCGGGGGCAACTCCGAACTACAGCCGGAATCCGTACCCGGGGAACAGAATCCCGGTGACGGCGATGGATCCGGCGGCGTTGAAAATCGCGAGTCTCTATCCTGCTCCGAACCAGGCGGTGGCGGCGGGAGCGTTTCCGCAGAACGACTATTACAGGGTGACTCCAGGCGGGCTGAATCAGGACCAGGGCGACGGCCGTGTGGACTACCACCTGAACGACAACAACAGCATCTTCGGCACGCTGAGCTGGTCGAACACGAGCAAAACCAGCGTTCAGCCGCTGCCAGGCGCGCTTGACGCGGGCAATTTCTACGGAACCAGCGAGCAGGACCTGGGCCGTGACGCGATGCTGAGCTGGACGCACATCTTTTCTCCGAACCTGGTGAACGAAGCGCGCGTCGGCTTCAGCCGGCTGGTGACGGCGCGCGCGCAGGCCAACGCGAACACCGATGAATTCAAGGCTTTCGGGATTGGAGGATACGATCCGACGACCACGCTGAACGGCGGTCTTCCGCAGATGGGTCTGGCGCGCTACAGCCAGATCGGCGCGAATGACTGGCTGCCCACCAAGGAGTACAACAACGAGTGGGACCTTATCGAGAACCTCTCGCTGACCATGGGAAGTCATTCGCTGAAGTTCGGCGGAGAGTTCCGGCAACTGCACTTCCCGTTCTTCCAAGTTCCCTTTCCGCACGGCGAAATGAATTTCTCGCGGACGGAGACAGCGTATCCGTCGAACACCAACGACGCCGGCGGACAGAACGGAACCTTCAGCGCGGACAGCGGCGACGAGATGGCTTCGTTCCTGCTCGGCGCGATTAACAACGGGCAGATTTCGACCACGAATTTCATTTCGTCCACCAAGCAGGCCTACGCCGCCTATGTTCAGGACACATGGAAGGCGACTTCGAAGCTGACATTGAACCTGGGCGTGCGGTACGAGCTTTTCTCGCCGATCGGCGAGCAGTTCGGAAGACAGTCGAACTTCGTGCTGCAAGACATGACGCTCTACATTCCGAAGGGCCCGGATCAAAATACCCCGCTTTCGCCGAACTTTAACGCTCCGGCAACGATTAATGGAATCACGTTCCCGGCGCTGTTCCCGGATGTAAAAGTTTCGCGCGGTCAGGTGAGCCCGTACCTGATTCCGTGGGACAAGCTGGATATCGGCCCGCGTTTGGGCTTTGCCTATAACGTGCTTCCGAAGACGGTGGTCCGCGGATTCTACGGCATCTTCTACGGTGGTGAAGAGAACCAGGGCGGCTACCCGAACCGCGGTGAATCCGCGCCCTTTAACGAGTCGCCGCAGCTCGGCCGGCCGGCGGGAGTGGGCTCCTTCCAGCCTGATCCCTTCTTCGCGAATGGCGGTGCGACAGGCGGTGTGTCCATCGGCTATCCGGTAAACGTGTTCAACGGATTCCCGGTATCGTCGCTACAGTTCCGCAGCCTGGCGACGGATTTCCTCAACCCGATGGTGCAGGAATGGAACCTGTCGGTCCAGCAGGAATTGCCCGGGCAGATGGTGGCGCAAATCGGCTACCAGGGGAACCACCAATCGCACCAGCTTCTGCAGCCCGACTTTAATGCATGCCCGAACGTCTTTACGACGAATTCGGCCATCACGTGCAATGCGCTGCGCCTGGCGCCGGACGTGGGCGGCGTCTCGGGAACGGCATCGTTCGGCGTAGGCAACTACAACGCAATGACGGCTTCTCTGCAGAAGCGTTTAACGAACGGGCTGCAATTCCAGGCGGCCTATACCTACAGCCACGCGCTGGCGGATAGCGGCACCACGCTTTCCGGCGCGCCGGGCCTGTACAACATAAACCCGCTCGATTACAACGCCTCTTACACGAATGCCTCGTGGGATATCCGGCACAGCTTCACCACGGCGTTCAATTACGAGATTCCGTTCGGGCGAGGGAAGCAGTACGGCGCGAACCTGAACAGAGCCCTGCAGACGCTGCTCGGCAACTGGCAGGTGAACGGCATCCTTACCTTGCGTACGGGCGTGCCGTACACGCTTTACGCCAGCGGCTGCCAGCTTGAATCGGGCGCCGAGGGCGGATGCGGTCCACAGTTGATCTCCGGGAGCCCGAACCAGGCCCCGGCGGGAGGCCGGACGCCGAACGAGTATTTCAACATCGCGAATTTCGCTTCACCGGCTGCGCTCTCGCAAGGCAACGTCGGTTTGCAAACGAACTACGGACCGCCTACGCGCACGCTGGATTTCTCGATCTTCAAGGACTTCGCCTTCACGGAGCGATGGAAGTTAGAGCTCCGCGGCGAGGGTACCAACGTCGCGAACACGCCGCAATTTAATACGCCGGACGGCGGTCTGCAGGATGCGAATTTCGGCAGAATCACCAGCACCCAGGCAGGGAGCGAACGGCACATCCAGTTCCAGATGAGATTGCAGTTCTAAGAAGGAACTTCGGTCTACTGATAGCTATCAGCCGTCAGTGATAGCTTTCAGCCGTCAGCTATCAGCCGTCAGCTATCAGCCGTCAGCTTGGCCCCCGGCTGGTAGCCGGATTGAATAATCTGTGACTGGCGGGAAGGATCAAGGTATCGTTCGAGAAACCGGGTCAGTCACAGGCCAGCTTTCAGCTCAGCTGACGGCTGAGCGCTGAAAGCTTTCTTGACAGTTATCCTTGGCTAGTCTTAGTGGATTGAGCCGCCCTTGTGAGAAACAGGGGCGGCTTTTTTGTTGATGGGTAGAACTTATGGTCCGACTTGTACGCAGCTTGCCGTGTGGTTGTCGTACTCCTGCTGCAGTTCGAAAAAGCTAATCGGGAAATGACCGAAAAGGATGATGTTGCTGAAAGATATCGGCCAGTATTCATTGGCTTTGCCCGAGTCCCAGGTGTTGACGCCATAGTTCCACGCGCAAAGGTCGCCGATTTCGTCTCCGCCCGCGGAGTACCATGCGTTCAACTCGGGATCGGTAATGGACTCTGTCAGCTCATGACTGGTGATAGAGGCGGCTGCATCGCCCGCGGGGTCTCCGTTCGGCGAACTGCCGGCCTGGCAAAAGCCGGCCGCCGCGTAGGGTTCGTTGCCATACAGCACGGTTGTCGAGCCACTCGTGAAATAGCCGTGATAGGCGCAGTAGTCGGTGTAGGCGCAGCCGAAGCCCGCGCAGGAGCCTTCACCGCTGGCTGTGTAGACGAAGAATATATGGTTGAGGCCGCCCGTCCACCCTTTCAGGGCCATGACCTTTTGCACCTCTGCCTGGATTTGCGCGTCACTCAGGCAGTTGCCGGGCGTCACTGGGTCGGAACAGCCGGATCCAGGATAAGGCGCGGTATCGACATACGAGCCTCCGAAGCTGCCTGAGTTCTGAACGAAGTTCGTGAAGCGGAAAAAGCCGAAGCCGCTCGTCATGTAGTACTGGGTGTTGTTGTTATCGATGGAGTGCCCCGGATAGGTCGAAAGAAGCGCGGTTTGTATGTTCTGGTAGGACGCGGGCAAGCTGGCAGCCTGGCCGTTTTGCAATGTCGGAGGCGCCCAGAAGATAGCGTAGCTGGTTGCGCTGGTCATCACAGGCCCTCCGTGATAAATGAGCGCCGGAGTGCCGGAGGTTGGCGATACTTCGGGCTGTAGCTTTGCTGCCGCTCTCGCGGGTAAAGGCATGGGATGCGCGCCCTGTTCGCCGGTTATGGAAGTCAGCGACTGCGCTTCCGCGGTTGGTTCCTGCGCTCCTGCTTTGGCTTGCAAAAATGCACCAAGGCCAGCAACGATTGCGATGAATCGAATCGATCCGTTCATTCTTCGTTTCATATAAATAAATTCCTTTGTGTTAGTGAAGCCCGCGTTCTTATTCGACCGGCGGCTTGTCCACTTGTGACGGAACGCGCGTCAGCGTTACGCTGATTCATTTTTTAGCCGAGAGGTATCCAAAAGGTTTGCGGCGATAACCAAGTTGTGCCACGAGGAGTCGCGATGGTTGCTTGTGGGTCTGTCACTTACCGCTTGTGAGTTTTCGGCTCCTACTCTGGAAGCAAACATGCGGAGTCATTGAGGACTTACAAGGCGGTTTCCATGCCGCGCCATAAGCAAGCGCTTAGTTGCGAATTTTCAGACAGCTATGTTTCCGGCTTGCGCAACGGGAACCCTGAGATTCAGAATCATTTTGCGAGCTACTTCGGCGGAGCGGTCGATTTCTGGCTGCGGTTCCGGTTACGCGACCACACGGCAATCGAAGATTTGCGTCAGGAGACTCTTTGTCGAGTCCTAGAAGCCATAAAGCGTGAGAAGAGTCTGCGGGACGCGAACCGGCTGGGCCAGTTTGTCAACGGGATCTGCCGGAATGTTTTATTCGAACATTGGCGCGCGACGCAGAGGACTACCGAACTCGATGAGTGTCTCGGGAGTTGGGATGAGGCGTCCGGGCCGGAGCAGAGTTTGCAGACGGAGGAGAGTCTTTGTCAGTTGCGGACTGCGATGATGAGCTTGCCGGAGTACGATCGGGCGGTTTTGCTCATGCTGTATTTCGATGAACTGGACCGTTCGGAGGTTAGTGAACGGTTAGGAGTAAAACGGGGGCATTTGCGGGTGCTTGTGCACCGGGCGATCTCGCGGCTGCGGGAGTCGTTTATCAGTTGTGCGTGTAAGTAAATTTTTGTCCCGATTGGCAATCGGCCCGTTGCAAGACGGAAATCGCCTCGGAGGCGGCTGAGTTGCGCGCGGTTTAGTAGGGTAAATATTTGCTGTTCCTCTTTTTGATGCTGCTGCTCCTGCTGGCCGCCGATTCGCAGGAGGCGCACGCGCTGTTGCAACAGGGCCTGGTGGCGCTGCAGCATGGCCAGTTGGCGGAGGCGCGTAATGATCTCCAGCAGGCGTCAAAGCTGGATGCGAAGAATCCATACGTCTGGAGCTCGCTTGCAGAGGTGTATCTGCGGCTGAAAGAGCCGGAGAAGGCGCTTGCGGCGGCGAAATCGGCCGAGGCCGGCGCGGCAGGGAATCCGGTGATCAGTCATGCGCTCGCGATGTTTTATTCGGAAGCGGGCGACCTGGAGCGCGCCGGGCAGTTCGAAGAGAAATACGCCGAAAGCCCGAAGGCAGATGCGAATGCCCTCGCGCGGGCGGCGGAGCTCTACATCAGCGCGGGGGACGGAGCCAAGGCGCTGCCGCTGGCGCGGCGAGCGATCGCAAAAGAGGATACACCGGCAACAGAGGACTTGCTCGGGCGGGCGCTGGTTGCAACCGGAGACCCAGCGCAAGCGGCGAAGCATCTCCAAGCCGCCTGGGAGGGTGCTAAAACCGATCCGCAGATCGCGTTTGATTATGCAGACGCGCTGCTGAAAGGGCAGGAATTTTCGCAAGCGGCGGAGGTGGTGAATGCCGCACTCGAGGCGCATCCGCAGGACGCGCAGCTCACCTTGGCCCTCGGTGTGTCGCGCTACGGCCAAAGACGGTTCGACGAGGCGATCACGTTATTTCTACGCGTGATTACAATTGAACCGCGAGTAGAGCAGCCGTACGAGTTTCTAGGCCGCATGCTGGATCAAGCCGGGGAGCACATGCCCGAGATTCTGAAAGATTACGAAGCGTGGGCGGCAAAGAATCCGCAGAATGCGAAAGCGCAGATGCTGCTCGCGAAGGTGTTAATCGCGGAGGATCCGAAGAGCAAGCGGGCGGAGGAATTGCTTCGCCGTTCGATTGTGCTGGATGCGAACGACTGGGAATCACATTACGAATTGGGTGTTCTGCTTGCGAATGAACACCAGTACGCAGCCGCCGCCGAACAACTGAGCCGCAGCATCCAATTGGACGCCAAGCAGCCCATGCCGCACTATCATCTGGCGCGCGTATACGATCGGCTGGGAGAGCCGGAAAAAGCAAAAGCCGAGCGCGACATACACCGCCGGTTGACCGGGCAGAGCGGCGAATAGGCGCGTCCGTTCGTTGCCATTTACAGGCCGCTCATCTTCAGGATTAAGCCGCTGGTGGATTTCTCCGGCGAACGGTGTCATTTATCTTCGACAATCCAGGTAATGATAAAGCTCGCTCCCGCTATTTTTGTGTCTGTTGTCCTAGCTTTCAGTTATGTGGTTCCTGGCTACGGTCAATCCACTAGCAGTTCTGGAACCATTCGCGGGTCGGTGGAAGATCCTACGGGTGCGGTGATCCCGGCGGCTACGGTAACGATTGAGAACCCGGTATCCGGCTACAGCCGCACTACCGCGACAGACGCCAAAGGACAGTTCACATTTTCGGACATACCCTTTAACAACTATCACCTGACTGCCTCCGCGCATGGCTTCACACCAATCGCGCAGGACGTCGACGTGAAATCACCGATACCGGTTGCCGTGAAGGTCGAATTGAAAGTCGGCGAGGCATCGACTGTCGTCGAGGTCTCCGCTGAGGCACAGGATTTGATCAACACGAATCCGGCGACCACGACAAACGTTGATCGAGGGCTGTTCCAGAAGCTTCCTCTCGAAAGCCAATCGTCTTCGCTCAGTTCCCTGGTTACTACGGCATCGCCGGGTGTGGCCGCGGATTCGAACGGGCTCTTTCATGGACTCGGTGATCACGCAGAAAACTCGTTTTCCATCGATGGCCAGCCGGTGACGGACCAGCAAAGCAAGGTTTTCTCGAATCAGCTCCCCGTCGAAGCCGTGCAGTCGATGCAGGTGATCGAAGGTGCTCCTCCGGCTGAGTATGGCGATAAGACCAGCCTGGTCATTGTGGTGAATACGCGCTCGGGCCTGGGCGTTAAGCAGCCGCATGGCGACGTGACGGCATCCTACGGCACATTCGGAACAACTAATGACGGATTCGATCTGGCGTATGGCGGGGATAAATGGGGCAATCTTATTTCTGCTAACGCGCTGCAGGCGGGCCGGTTTTTAGACCCGCCCGAATTTACGGTTATGCATGATCGGGGCAACGAAGAGAATATCTTCGATCGTGTCGATTATAAGCCTTCCGACGCGGACACGGTTAACGTGAACATGCAGTTCACGCGGTCCTGGTTCCAGACGCCAAACTCGTTCGATGCGCAAAACGCGACAGCGTGGACAGGACTGGTGGTGGATAACGGCGGCCTCGGTCCGAACGGCCTGCCGGTCGGTTCGACGGATCAGCGTTCGCAGATTGTGACGTTCAACGTGGCGCCGACATGGACTCATTTGATCAATCCGAACACGGTGTTCACATTCGGCGGCTTTGCGCGGCAGGATAGGTATAACTATTACCCGAGTGACAACCCTTTCGCCGATCTGCAGCCGAATCTTCAGGACACGACCATTGGCCAGAACCGCAGGCTAACGAACCTGGGACTGCGCAGCGATGTGTCTTACGTGAAGGGCATCCACAACCTGAAAGCGGGAATCACCTATGAAGACACGATTCTTACCGAGAACGACACGTTCGGCATCGTCAACCCGACGCTGAATGCGGTGTGTTTGAATGCGGATGGGAGCGCTTATACGGGTCCGGGAATTACGGATCCCGCCGATTGCACCGGTCCGCTGCAACCGAATCCCTCGTTTAATGCTCTGCTTGGCTGCTACGACTTGACCAGGACCGCGCCGCTGCCGGCATCCGACGGATGCCCGGGTTCGACCAGCGGCCGCTACACGTTCAACGGCCACGCAGACATCAGGGAACTGGCGATGTACATCCAGGACACGATCTCGCTGAAGAACTGGACCTTCAATCTAGGGATTCGCGGCGATGTCTACAACGGCCTTACTAACGCGACTCAGGCAGAGCCTCGGGTGGGCATCGCGTATAACATCAAACGAACTAGCACGGTGTTGCGCGTTTCTTATGCGCGTCTTATGGAAACGCCGTTCAACGAGAACCTGATACTTGCAAGTACAGGATGCAGTAATGCGGTGATTAACGCGCTGCAGTCCACCCTTCAGGGCTACCCTTGCCTTACGACTCCGCTGGTTCCGGGCTTGCGCAATGAATTCCACGCGGGGTTTCAGCAGGCATTCGGCCGGTACTTTGTGCTGGATGGCGAATACATCTGGAAGTACACGCACAATGCCTATGATTTCAGTGTGTTCGGCAACACGCCGATCACGTATCCGATCGAGTGGCATAACTCGAAGATTCCCGGCTTTGCCATCCGCGGCACCATGCCGAGCTTCCATGGGTTGTCGGCATTTGTCGTCATGTCTCACGTTTCCGCCCGTTTCTTCCAGCCGCAAATCGCCGGTATCGGCGTCACGCCCGTGGGGCAGGGGGGAAATGGAGTCTTCCGCATTGATCATGATGAGGCTTTTAACCAGACGACCCACCTGCAATACCAGCCCTGGAAGAACGGGCCGTGGCTGAGCTTCAACTGGCGTTATGACAGCGGTCTTGTGGCGGGCCCGGTACCATGTGCGGGCGGCAACTGCAACAATGGCCCGCTGGGGACCGATACCCTGGTGGACGTGTCCGGGCTGTCGCCGGATCAACAATTTCAGGCGGGGCTCTATTGCGGAAGCGTGCATGCGACGCCGACGACTCCGATCAGTCCGACAGGCGTGTGTCCCGCGGCCATTTACGGTTCTAATCTGGTGAAGATACCGGCCGCCGGCACCGAGAACGACGACCACAACCCGCCGCGCATTGCGTCTCGCAATTTATTTGATCTCGCGGTCGGGGACGATAACCTGTTTCGCACCGAGAAGTACAAGTGGAGCGCGCGGGTGGAGGTGATCAACCTGACCAACCAATACTCGCTTTACAACTTTCTGTCGACCTTCAGCGGAACTCATTATGTGACGCCCCGAACGGTGACGGGGACGATCGGGTTTCATTTCTAGGAATTTCGTTTTCTTTCCGAGGCTCTAGCAAATTTTGGAAAAGGGTGCATACCCGTAGGGGGTATACTGCATCTATTGGGATAGAGGGGAACCCAAAGATGTCCAGCACTCTTAAACTAGCGATCGAAGGAATGCACTGTGGGGCCTGCGTCCGCAGAGTAACGGCTGCCCTTCAGAACGTTCCAGGCGTCCAGGTTGAGAAAGTGGAGGTCGGCTCGGCGCAGGTTGTCTTCAATCCAGCCGAGGCCAATGCGGAGCAAGTTACCAGTGCACTAGAGCGTATCGGCTTTACCGGCCGGATTGAAAAGTAGGCCGGCACGGTGGCGATATCAAGCACCTCCACTCCGGATGCAGCGGCCACCTCCGCCGCAAGCACGGAGCGGGTCACGATTCCCGTCAGCGGGATGACGTGTGCTGCCTGCCAATCATTTATTCAGCGCACGCTCGCGGCTCAGGCCGGCGTCCTTGATGCGACTGTCAATCTCATGCTGCATAACGCGACGGTGACGTTCGATCCGCGTGTGACCTCGACCCCGAGGTTGGTCGGCAACATCCGGGAGACGGGCTATGGGGCGGAGATGCCCGCGCTTGACCGGTCCATACTCGATGAACAGGAAAAGCACGATGAGCAGCAGCTTCGCGAATACAAGAGACTGCGTCTGAAGGCCGCTGTCAGCGTGGGCGCCGGCATTGCGGCGATGCTGCTCTCCATGCCATTGATGAGCATGAATAGCGCGGGCGGCATGGAGCGCATGAAAGACCCACTGATGAGCTGGCAGATGAGCGTACTCAATCCGCTGCTGCAGAAAGCTTTACCGTCGCTCTACACCGTCAACCAGGATGCGATTCGCTGGTCTCTGTTCGCCCTCGCAGTCTTCATTATCGGTTGGGCAGGGCGGCACTTCTACATCAAGGCCTGGGCCGGGTTCTTACACAGGACTGCTGACATGAATACGCTGGTGGCCTTGGGAACCGGGGCCGCTTTCCTGTACTCGGCCGCGAGCACCGTCGCCCCCGGCTTCTTTCTTTCGCATGGCATAGCACCGGACGTGTACTTTGAAGCAGGCATGCTGATCATCGGACTGGTGCTGGTGGGCAATACGCTCGAGAGTCGTGCCAAGGGCCAGACCGCAGCCGCACTACGCAAGCTTGTACAAATGCAATCCAAAACGGCACGCGTTCTGCGCGACGACGTGGAGCGCGATTTACCCGTTGACGAGATCGTACAGGGCGACCTGATTCTGGTGCGGCCAGGAGAGCGCATTCCGACCGATGGAGCAGTGGTCGCAGGCAAGAGCAGTGTAGACGAATCTATGCTGACCGGCGAGGCGCTGCCCGTCGAGAAGACTGTCAATGACCGCGTGATCGGCGGAACGATCAACCAGCATGGCTCGCTGCAATATCGAGCGACGATGCTCGGCGCCGAAAGCACTCTCGCGCAGATTGTGCGCTTGCTGCGGGAAGCACAGGGGTCGCGCGCGCCGATTCAGCGGCTCGCCGACCGCGTCAGCGCCGTCTTCGCGCCGACCGTACTTGGAATCGCAATTGTCACCTTCTGCGCCTGGCATCTCTTCGCTCCCGGAGCAGGCTTGATGCAAGCGTTTGCCGCTGCTGTGACGGTTCTGGTGATTGCCTGCCCGTGTGCCATGGGCCTGGCGGTTCCGACAGCGGTGATGGTGGCTACGGGGCGCGGCGCGGCGTTCGGGCTTTTGATCAAAGGCGGCGAAGCACTCCAGCGACTGGAGAGGATTGATACAGTCGTGCTGGACAAGACCGGGACGATCACGGTTGGCCGTCCTCAAGTCACCGATGTTTTGCTCGCGATGCAAGCCAACGACGATTCTGAGAAGAATCGGCTACTGCGCATCACAGCGGCGCTGGAGCGCGCGAGCGAGCATCCCCTGGCGGAGGCCGTTGTCCGCTATGCTGAGCAGCGCGGGGTGACGTTGCCTTCAGCCGGCGCGTTTGAAGCAATTCCCGGGCAAGGGGTCATCGGCGTCGTCGAAGGCCACGCTATGCTCATCGGCAATCCCGCGCTGCTCGAACACCATGGCGTCTCCGTCCAACCCTTGCAGGCAAAGGCAGCGCGGCTGGCGGAAACCGGAAAGACGCCGCTCTGGATTGCAATCGACGGCGAGCTAGCGGGCATCCTTGCTGTTGCCGACACGCTGAAGCCCACCTCCGTAACAGCGATTCGCAACTTACATGACGAGGGGCTGCATGTTGTCATGCTCACCGGAGATAACGAACGAACGGCACGTGCCGTTGCGCGGCAGGTTGGCCTGGATCGTGTAATCGCAGGAGTCCTGCCCGAGGGTAAGCTGGATGCGATCAAGCAGCTTCAAGCTGAGGGTCGCGTGGTAGCGATGGTTGGTGACGGCATCAACGACGCGCCGTCGCTGGCGCAAGCTGATGTGGGCATCACGATGGCTACGGGCGCCGACGTAGCCAGGGAAGCCGGCGATGTAACGCTCATGCGCAGCGATTTGACCGGAGTCGCCGCCGCGATTGCACTCTCGCGGGGCACCATGCGCGTGATGCGGCAGAACCTGTTCTGGGCTTTCATTTACAACGTAGTTGGTATTCCGCTGGCGGCCGGCGCTCTGTATCCTGTGTTCGGCTTGATGCTGAGCCCGGTGATCGCGAGCGCGGCAATGGCTCTTAGCTCGTTCAGCGTCGTGACGAATAGTTTGCGGCTGCGCCGCCTGAAACTCGCATAAGGACACCCAATGGCACTTACGAAACACGGAAGCAAGGGCGGCGACGAACGCAAAGCAGTGGGAGTGGACCCGGAGATCAAAGCTTCCAATTTAAGACGATTGCGCCGTATAGAAGGTCAAGTCCGTGGATTGCAGCGCATGGTTGAAGAGGATCGTTACTGCGCCGACATCCTGACGCAGGTCTCATCTGTGCAAGAGGCGCTGCGAGCGGTGACCCGGGCGCTCATGCGCAATCATCTCACGCACTGTGCGACCCAGGCACTCCAAACCGGATCGGTTGAAGATAAAGAGGCGATGTACGAAGAGCTGCTGGATTTGATCTACAAAAATGCCCGCTGAGCGTAGTCGAGACAGGCGATTACGTTCTGCTCTTCCACTTTAAGCGCTTCCTCGTGCGTGAGCTGCGACACTCGCGGAAGCGGCTTGGCGCTGCGATGTTCTTCGACGAAACGCAGCGTGCGAGCGAGATACAGGCCGTTGCGATCGGGGAAAGTAACCCAGTACTCATCGAGAAGACACGGAACCTTGAGCGGGTCGCGAGTGATCATCTCGAGAGTGAAACGGGCGTTCGGGCGGGCCTGGCGGATGCGGGCGACAATTGCCGGGAGGTCGAGGTAGCCGTCGCCGAGTAGGACTTCGGAGAGCAGGAAGCCGTCCGGATACGGTGTCACCGCCATGTTCTTAAGGTGCGTTGAGACAGTGTAGGGCGTGAGCTTTTCGATAGCGTCTAAAGGGTTGTCGAGCAGCGAGATGTTGTTGCCGAAGTCGAGGCAGACGCCGAGATATTCATTCGAATAGCGCCGCAGGAGAGTAACGAATTCGTCGGCGGTCCAGTCTTTGTGATTCTCGAGACCAAGCGGGATCTTGTATTTCTCGAGCAGCGGAAGCGCGGCTTCGATCGATTGATGGCTCTCGGCAACGTGCTGCTGCCAGGCTTCGAGAGAGGTGAAGGTTTCGTAGCGGCGCGTTCCCAGGCAGGCGGAGCGTAACGCGACGGCTCCCACGGCTTGCGCATCTTTCAGGCTCTGTTCGAAGGCGGCGGTATCGGATCCTTTCGGCATCGGGACCATGGCCTCGATATACATGCCGAGCTGCTCGGCGCGTGCGTGTACTTTCGGGATATCACCGTTAATGGATGCCTGGATGCCGGCGGCTCCGAGCGAATGGCAGTGCTCGAGAAATTCGAGCGTGTCGTGCGGGCGCCACACACCCATATAAGAAGTTGTCGCGATACCGAGCTTGTGCGAAGCGGGCTGAGCTATAAGAGGATTTATGAGAGAAGCGGTGCCTATGCCGGCCGCGCCGGTGCGCAGAAACGTTCGTCTGGTCATGATGACTTCCTGCGGAAAAACAGACCGGTAAGCAGCGCGGAGCCGACGCAGCAAAAGGAGAGCAACAGCAACGCAGGGGTCATGCTGTGGGTGGCGTCGCGGATCTTGCCGACAACCAAGGGGCTCAAATAGCCGCCGAGATTGCCGACGGAATTGATCCACGCGATGCCGGCGGAAGCCGCCGCGCCGCACACAAAGGCAGTGGGCAAGGCCCAGAATGTTGAAAAGGCCGAGGCGAGGCCGGCGGTGGCGACGGTGAGAGCAATCAGCGCGGTCACGCCGGAGATGCCGGGGATTGCCGAAACCGCAAACGCTATCGCACCGGCGACGCCGGCGAGTGTTACATGCCAGCAGCGCTCACCGGTGGAGTCGGAGTGATGGCCGACGAGAACCATCGCGATGGCGGCGACACCCCAGGGAATCATGGTGAGCAAACCGATACGGAAAGCGTCTTTCGTAATCGAGTCTTTGATGATCTGGGGCAGCCAGAAGCTGATGCCGTAATTGCCCATCACAAAGCCGAAGTAGACGAAGCAGAGTGTCCAGACCCGCCAGCTCCGAAAGGCGCCGGCGAGCGTGTGGCGGCTGTGCGCAGCGGATTTTTTTCTGCTGTGTTCACTCTCCAGGTGCGCGAGGAGCACGGCTTTCTCTTGCGGCGTAAGCCAGTGGGCTTTGCCGGGGTTGTCGGCAAGCCACAGCATCGTCAGCAGGCCGGCGATGATGGAGGGCGCAGCTTCGACGAGATAGAGCCATTGCCAGCCGCGCAATCCGCCGACGGACGACATGCGCTCGAGCAGCCAGCCGGAGACCGGGCCGCCCAAGACGCCGGAAAGCGGGATGGCGGTCATGAAGGCCGCGACCATTTTGGCGCGATGTTTTTCGGTGTACCAGAAGGTGAGATAGAGGATGACGCCCGGGAAAAAACCAGACTCGACGACGCCGAGAAGGAAGCGGACGAGGTAGAACTGGCCTTCCGTTTTGACGAGCATCGTGCAAGCCGAGACGATGCCCCAGACGATCATGATGGGACCAAGCCAGTATTTCGCGCCGATCTTCTGCAGCGCCATGTTGCACGGTACTTCGAAAAAGAAATAGCCGAGGAAGAAGATGCCGGCGCCGGCGCCGTACACGGCGTCGCTGATCTTGAGATCCTGCTGCATCTGCAGTTTTGCAAAGCCGACGTTTACGCGATCGATGTAGGCAAAAATGTAGCAGAGGAAGAGGAACGGAATGATGCGCCAGGTGACCTTGCGGTAAGTGCGTTCTTCAAAGGCTTGGGAGACGGCCGCAGCCGGGGCGGATCCACTCATGCGAACTCTCCTTTTTTCGCGAGATCAGTGAGGCGATCGCATCCGCGGGCGCTGAGGGCCATCATGGTCAGGGTCGGGTGCTTGTCGCCGGTGGTGACAAAGCAGCCGCCGCCGAAGACGAACAGGTTCGGGACGTCATGCGTCTGGCAGAACGAATTGAGGACGCTGGTTTTCGGGTCTTCGCCCATGCGGCAGGTGCCGACTTCATGGATCAAGCTGCCGGGCGGGGAAAGGTAGGGTTTCGCATCGACGATCTCGCCGCCGGCGGCGCGGAAGAGCTCCTGTGCACGGGTGAAGAAGTCCGCGTACAGCTTGCGATCGTTGTCGCAGTGGCTGCAGGTGATCTTCAGCACCGGGATGCCCCATTTGTCCCGCACTTCCGGATCGAGCGCAACGAAGTTCTCTTTACGAGATAGCATTTCGCCACCGGAGAGCCAGACGCGAGCAAAGGCCGGATAAAGCGTTTTAACCTGCTTCTTGTAAGACGACCCAAAGCCGGGCAGATCGGGTGCGAAGGCCGGGAACTGCGCGGCTCCGCCGGTGGCACTCATGGCATAACCTCGAATGAACCCGCGTGAGCCGGTTTGGGGAGCGATGTTGGTGAAGTTCGGGAAATAGAGTCCGCTTGATTTTCCGTCATCGTTGCGAATGGCCGCACCTTTGAGAACCGGGAGAAAACCGCTGACCGCAGCGCCGCCGATCTGATCCATCAGGTAGTGACCCAGGATGCCGCTGCTATTTGCCAGCCCGCCCTTGGCGGAGTTGAGCAAAAGCCGAGTGTTTTCGAGAGACGAGCCGGCAAGAACGACGACGTTGGCGGCGAGCTCTATGGTGCGATTCGTGTAGCGTTCGATGTAACGGACGCCGCAGGCGCGGTTCTCACGATTCACCAGCACGTGGCTGACGATGGAATCGCAGAGAAGCGTTACGTTGCCGGTTTTTAGCGCGGGAGGGAGAGTGGTGGAAACCGTGCTGAACATGGCGCCCACATCGCAGCCGTTCACGCAATTGCCGCAGTAATGGCAGGGCGGGCGGTTGTTCCACATGTGGGTGAGCTGCGCAACGCGACGCGGTGTCGCGGGGAGCCCCAGCCGGCCGGCAGCCGAAGCGAACATGGTCTCCGCGCAATTGAGCGGCATGGGCGGAAGAAACACGCCATCGGGGAATTGCAGAAAATTCGCTCGCGCGGCACTGACGCCGATGAAGCGCTCGACGCGATCATAATAAGGCGCTATATCGGTGTACGAGATGGGCCAGTTATCGCCGTAGCCATCGCGGGAAGCAGCCTTAAATTCCAGATCGGAGAGGCGATCGCATGCGCGGGACCAGTGCAACGTCCGACCGCCGAGCACGCGCGAGCGCGACCAGCTAAATGGCTTGTCGTGCGGTGTTGTATACGGGTTCTCGACATCGTCGATCATGAGCCGGTAGTTGTATTCGGTGGCGCCCCGGCAGTACCTCCGCAAAAAACCGGGCTGGCCGCTGCCCCGAAAGGGAAGCTGGTAGGGCCACTGATGGTGGAAATCGCGATAGGGCTCGATGTGCGAGCCGGCTTCGAGCAGTGCTACTTTGAAGCCGCTTTGCGTGAGCGCCATTGCGGCCCAGCCGCCGCACGCTCCGGAACCAACGATGATGACGTCGAACTTTTGAGGCATGGCGGCTCAGACCTGGTGATGTTCGGGATGATCGCAGCCGGGAAATGCGGTGAGATAAGCGAAGCCTTTATATTCGAGCACGTCCACAAGACCGACGCGGGACGTGTAGAACGCGTGCACTGTCATTTGCTTGATAAGACGGTAATGCGTGAAGCCCGGGTCGTGTTGGGAGGGATGGCGCTCGGGCGCGGAAATGCGCTCCAGAAACGATACGCGTTGCTCTTCGGTCATGGAAGCAAAATCCTGGCCGCGGAGATAATCCATGGCGCGTCGCCATTCTTCCTGCACTGCCGGCGCATACTCGGCCGCCGCATTTACAACGAAATCGATGAACTGTGAAACGCAGGCTTCGCGCGCGCCGGGCGTGTCGTCGGTCGGGATCAGCGTGGAGGTGAAGAGATCGAGGGTATGGAAATCGGCCGCGGAAAAGAATTGAGGCTTATAGGCGGCCCAATCATGCGGATCGGGTGGAGGCGGCGAACCTTCGGAGTGGGTGTGCATGGCGGCTGCGGCGGCTTGCGCGGCCTGCAGCCAGCGCGAAAAGAATGCCTGGCCGCCGGCGGCCGATGCCGCCCGCAAAATCGCCCAACTTGCATCGCGACGCGTCATAACAAACTATCGGGCACACCAGCCGCCGTCGATAACAACATCTGTTCCGGTAATGAAACCGGCCGCTTCGGAGCAGAGATAAACAGCGAGCGCACCGATCTCTTCCACCTTTCCCCACCGGCCGACGGGAAGGCTGGCCAGGAACTGTGCGTTCGCCTCAGGATTCTGCATTACAGGCAGATTCATTTCCGTGCCGAACGGTCCCGGACTGATGCCGTTGACCGTGATGCCTTCGGGAGCAAGCTCCAGCGCGAGAGCGCGAATGAGACCGAGGAGCGCAGCCTTGCTTGCTGAATACGCGCTGCGCTGCGGCAGGGAGACATGGCTCATGATGGACGTCATGTTCAGGATCCGACCATAGCCAGTACCCTTCATGTGAGGCACAAATTCACGGCACATCAGGAAGGCGCTGGTCAGGTTGGTGTCGATGACGCTGCGCCATTCCTCTAGCGAGAAATCAGTGAGATTCTTGCGGATGTTGATGCCGGCGTTGTTGATGAGAATTTGGACACGTCCGAATTGTGAAGAAACTTCGGATTGAAGGCGCCTGACGTTCGTTTCATCGCGAACATCGGCGACAAAGAGTTCCGCCTTGCCGCCGGCTTGGCGGATTTCGTTCTGAACATCCGTCAGTTTGGTGGAATCGCGGGAGGCCAGTGCGATCGCCGCGCCGGCCTGGCTGAGAGCAACAGCCATAGCTCGACCGAGCCCTTTGCTCGCGCCGGTGATTAAAGCGACTTTTCCGGATAAGTCTGCTGCCAGGGGAGAAGGAGGCATTGTTCGTTGTTTGTCCAACATCCTATCGCGGCCGACTTTGCGAGATGCTGGATGCAGACCGGATAAGGCCGCGAGGAGCTATGCGAACATTCGCTGAGATTATTGCCGAGTCATTCGACACAGAGGCTAGTGTGACCTGGAACCTGAAATCCACCACGCATGCGGTAGCAACGTTCCATGTGAAGTCGATTGCCGTGGATGTGGACTTTGAGCAACGCGAGCACAACGGTCCCTGGCACGTGGGGTTCAACACCCGTTCTCGTGAAACGATTGATCGGAGTACCATAGCGCTGGCCTTCCGCATCTTCAATGGAGTGTTTCAGGCTGTGCGGGAGTTCCTTGAAACGCGCGAGCCGGAAGTGGTGGTTTTTATTGCCAAGGATGAAGATCTGGCCAGCGTCTATGAAACCTATCTCCGGCGGGAAAAGGCCAGAATCGAGGGGCTGGGTTACAGGCTGGAAGCTCCAAATCGGATTGAGCCGGACACGGAATGGACGCTGCGACGGACGAAGCCTTCGGCGTGGAAAGCGTAGCGGCCTACTGTTCCATGAAGTAGTAGCAGAGCATGTGGCAGACGATCAGGTGCGCGTCTTCAATACGGCCCATGTGCGGTTCGACAACACGGATCTCGAGGCCGGCGATGGGGCCGAGTTTCCCGCCGTCACGTCCTGTCAAGGCAATGGTACGGCAGCCGATGGAGTTGGCGTATTCCATCGCACAGAGCACGTTGGGCGAGTTGCCGGATCCGCTGATGGCTATGAAAACGTCGCCGGGCTGCGCGAAATTCTTGAGCTGCTCCGCGAAAACGCAATCGTAACTTACGTCATTTGAATAGGCTGTAATCGTCGGGAGGGAGTCGGTCAAGGCCATGATGCGGAATCGCCGATCTCGGTTGAAGCTGGCGCCTTTGACCATGTCACAGACGAAGTGAGAAGCGGTCGAGGCACTGCCGCCATTGCCGCAGACGAAGATATGACGATTTTGCTCGCGAGCTTCGGCCAGTAGCTCGGCGGCGCGACCCACAGCTTCGAGGTTGATGGTGTCGAGGGCGTTGAGGAGCCGGGCTCTGTAAGCCTGTGAAAAGGTTGCGGCTGCAGACGGTGCGACACTCCGGGTTGTCATACGGCTTTCATTTTACGGTACGTAACAAAGAGTGTCGCAATTTCCCGACAGGCGGCGTCTCAACCAAGCGACCACCCTCCGGCGATAAGAGCCAGAAGAAATACCCGATTTGCGCACTACTCTTATTGGCGACGGGCCTTAGCCGGAGTAAAGCAAATAAAAACAAATGTACTTACCGGAACAGAGTAGACGCGCGGTGATTATTGGAGCTGGGCCGGCCGGATTGACGGCAGCCTACGAATTGCTGACCCGTACGGAGATTATTCCCATCGTTCTAGAGAAAAGCGAGTACATGGGGGGGATTTCCCGGACGGTCAACTACAAAGGAAATCGCATCGATATCGGCGGACATCGGTTTTTCTCCAAGTCTGACCGCGTAATGAACTGGTGGCTCAAGATTCTGCCGATGCAGGCCATCGAGAGCGCAAGCACTCAGATCACCTATCAACACAAAACCGCGACCGTTCCGGCATCGCCGCACCCGGTGAACCCGGAGACGGAAGACAAGGTGATGCTGGTGAGAAACCGCAAGTCGCGCATCTATTTCATGCGCAAGTTCTTCGCCTATCCGATCACCTTGAGCGGCGATACTTTGCGGAAGTTGGGGATTTTGAAGACCATCCGCATTGGCATGAGCTACCTTCGGTCGGTGCTGTTTCCCATTCGCAATGAGAAGAATCTGGAAGAGTTTTTCATCAATCGCTTCGGCCGGGAGCTGTATCTCACGTTTTTCAAGTCATACACCGAAAAGGTTTGGGGCATTGCCTGTAAGGAAATCAGCGCGGAGTGGGGCGCGCAGCGCATCAAAGGACTCTCGATCTACAAGACCGTCCTTCACGTGCTGAAAAAGATGGTCCCAAAGTCCCAGGGAAATATCGCACAAAAGAATGTAGAAACGTCGCTGATCGAGCAGTTTCTATATCCGAAGTTCGGGCCTGGGCAGATGTGGGAAGAAGTTGCCAGGCGAGTGCGGCAACTGGGCGGTGAAATCCGGACGCACTCGAATGTCGAGACGATCGAGCGCGACGGGGAGCGGATTACAGCGCTAATCGTTCGGGACGGCCAGACGGGAGAAGCGCGGCGAGTGGAGGGCGATTATTTCTTTTCGACCATGCCAGTGAAAGAACTGATCGCCGGTATGACGCCCGCGGCGCCGGCGCGCATCCGGGAGATCGCGGACGGGCTGGTTTATAGAGATTTCATTACCGTTGGCGTGCTTTGCGACCGGTTGAAGCTGCAGGAAGAATCAGGCGGGCTGGTGAAGGACAACTGGATCTACATCCAGGAACCGGATGTTCTCGTCGGACGGCTGCAGATCTTCAATAACTGGAGCCCATCAATGGTGGCGGAGCCTGGCAAAGTCTGGATCGGACTTGAGTATTTCTGTAACGACACCGATGAGCTTTGGCGGAAGTCCGATGCCGAGATGATCGAGTTGGCGAAGGCCGAACTCGAGTCGATGAAGATTCTCGATTCGAGTGACGTGCAGGACGCTACAGTGATTCGGATGCCGAAGACGTATCCGGCTTACTTCGGCTCGTACGACAAGTTTCCGGAAGTGATCCAGTGGGTGAACGGATTAGAAAATCTGTTCCTGGTAGGGCGGAACGGGATGCACAAATACAACAACCAGGACCACTCGATGCTTGCCGCGATGACCGCTGTGGACAACATCATTGCAAATGTCCGGAGCCGCGATAATTTGTGGGCGCTCAATACGGAATTGGAGTACCACGAGGAGAAACTCGAGGAAAATCCGGCGAAGAGGCCGGAGCCCGTGCCGGTGTCGAGTTAATAAGGGCGCCATGCCGACTGCGGCGACGGTAATATTCGTTTGCGCGGGAATTTTTATCGCATACGTCCTATTCGGGTATCCGATCCTGCTTTCTGTTTGGGCGCGCCTTTCTAATCGGCCTATTCGAAAGCGGTTCGTTCCGACCCCGCTGTCGGTCATCATTCCGGTGCGGAACGGCGCGCCTTGGATTGAGGCCAAAATTCGATCTTTGCTCGATTCAGACTACCCTGCGGATCTCCTCAACGTTCTGGTTGTCTCGGATGGCTCGACAGATGGAACCAACGAAGTGGTTGAAAAGTATCCTGACTCGCGGGTTCGCCTGCTGGCATTGACGTCGGGTGGCAAAGCAGTTGCAGTTACGCGGGGGCTTGAGGAGGTAGCAACCGAAATCATCGTCCTCACGGACGTCCGCCAGACATTCGATCGTCATGCACTTCGCCGGCTGGTGGCCTGCTTCGCTGATCCCTCGGTCGGGGTTGTAACGGGCGAGTTGATTATCAGGGAGGGCGCTAACTCGGAGGAATACAACACCGGCCTCTATTGGCGCTATGAAAAGTGGATACGGCGGAACCTCAACCGGATTGACGCGATGCTTGGCGCGACTGGTTCCATCTACGCCGTACGCCGCGATCTCGCGCGACCGATTCCCTCCGACATTCTGCTGGACGATGTCTATCTGCCGTTCAAAGCCGCGTTTCGCGGATCGCGAATTTACTTGGAAGAAGGCGCGAAAGCGTACGATGTGCCTACTTCGTTACAGACAGAATTCTGGCGCAAGTTACGCACGCAAGCCGGCGTTTATCAGATTTTGAAGCACTTTCCATCGCTGCTCTGGCCGGGACAGAGGCGCTTCGTACACTGGACCTCGCACAAGCTGGGGCGGCTGCTGCTGCCCTTTGCAATGCTGGCGGCCGGGGTCGCAACTTTCTGGCTGCCGGGGATGTGGCGGCCCGTCTTCCTTGCAGTGCAAGCCCTGTTCTATGGTCTGGCGTTGATCGATTTCCTAATTCCTGAACACAGCCCGCTGAAAAGATTTTCCGCAGTCACAAGAACGTTTACAACGCTGGTTGTCGCGGCTTTCTGTGCGATTGCAGTGATCTTCTTTCCCGCTACGCACCTGTGGAAGGAAACCCGGGTAAGCGTGGCGCACCCTGAGCGGCTGCCGCAGACCTGAAGCGCGTGCAGCGGGCAACAAGCGCGCTATGTTCAAAGAAAGCTTTCAGCTATCAGCTATCAGCCTTCAGCTATCAGCTTTCAGCTATCAGCCGTCAGCTTTTTCAACTGCGCACAACCGCACAAAGCGAGGAGCAGGCACGTCGGAGCTGGCTGGTCAAACCGTACAGTTCTTCCCGCGGAAAACTTCTGCCAGACCTTCCGTTCCCGGAAATTCTTCATAATCTGAGCGGATAGCTGAACGCTAAGTGCTGAAAGCTATCTGAGAGAGAAGTTCTCGGACAAGCTGGCCAAGAATCTGGAGCGCACGTGCTCTTTAATGCTTTATGTTGCTTCCAATCGGAATCGTCAGCGTAGCTGTGGCTGAAATGCCTGAATTTACTGTGCTTGTGGCCACTATCGTTACCGTCTGTGGCGATGCGGGTGCTGCGGCCGGCGCTGTGTAGAGGCCCGTTGAGCTGATCGAGCCCGGACCCGACATGCTCCAGGTGACAGTGTTGTTCATATACCAACCGACAGCATAGAGTTGGAGCGTGTTTCCGGCGGCAACGGTTGTCTGCTGCCGGGTATCGATTGTGAGGTACGGCGCCGTAGAATCCGGGGTGATTTCCAGGCCATTCAACTGGGGATCCGGAGTTAACAGGCCGGCGCTTTCGAGAACATCCGGGCGCAGGGCGATTTCCAAAGTGTTGTTTGTGACCTGCGCGGGTATGTACTCATCGACCGGCGTGGCGCAGGCGTAGTTGATGGGCAGGCCGAAGTCGAAGTCATGTATTTGGATGTGTCCTTGGGTCTCGAGGTCAAGTGGCGCATGCCATGACGACGGGAAGGGAGTGCACGTTGAAGGAGAGCTCCCATTGTAGGGCTGGCCGAACATGAGCCGTACCTTGTAATTGCCGTTCGGAACGATCAGGTTATAGACGACATCCCCTCCATAGGTATGTCCGGCACTCTCGTAGACCGTGAGTTCCGGATTATTGGCTTCGGGCCAGCCCGGATAATCGCCGTGAAGCAGGACATAGTCGCCTGCTTCGACGGCCTGGTCCGCCATCCAGACGTTCCCGTTGTTATCCGTTTGCCCAAGGCCGCCGGAATCGATGCGGATGCTGCCGGTGGGATTCGTTCCTTCCGGGATGACAGTGACGTAAAGGTAAGCTTTCGTGTTTGGGTCTGCCTCGCTGACCGCCTGGAGGACAGCACCGGCCGGAGAGGCGACAGACGAAGGAGGTGTGTAGATTCCGGCTGTACTGACTGCGCCCGCCCCGGAAAGCAATGACCATGTTACGTTCTGGTCGCCCGTTCCGTTGACCCACCAGGACAGTTGATAGCCGGACATGCCGGCCATAATCCACATAGTGGGCGAGGAAAGGCCGATGGTGACGCCTTGAAGCGGCACGGGATAGGCCGCTGTGTAATTCGAATTGCTCTGATCTGTTGCCGTCACCACGGCGTAGCTGGCGGGTGTTACGTAGCCATTTGCCGGGTTTACCTGCGCAGAGGTCTGGCTGACCATAAGCGGCGACTCATCTACCGCTTCGAAACTGCTCATGCTTATGCGGGCGGATTCAATCTGGCTGAGGGCAGCCATCACAGTTGGATCCTCGGTCAGATCGGTATCGGTCGAGATGGTGGGGCCGGTGCCGATGTCGGCTACGATCATGCCGTACTGCTGCAAGGCCCTGAGGATGACCTGCGCGGTGGGACTGAACTGGCTGATGTCGTAGCTCGCCTTCAGACGGAAGCGTGCACCGTAGGGCGGGGTATTGCTGCCACCCCAGCCGTTTGTTCCGTTGGCGGGCCAAAGAGGGTTGCCCGCTTGGATGTAGCCGCGGGCGAGTGTAAAGCGCAAGGCGTGCCTGACGGCACCAGCCTTGACCTCATCCAAGTGCAGCGTAAGAGGGCCGAGCGGGAGTCCAGCGGCGTCGGTCGAACCATTCACGGGCAGAGCATAACTGGTGCTGTTGTATGTCCAGCCGCTTTGTGCCGTGCAATTGCCGCCGGTGTTTGTGCAGGATCTAGGCGTGTGATAGTCGTTATAGAGCTCATAGAACTGGCAGGTGTTGCGGTTGACGGCTAGTACGTGATGGTCCTGACCGTTTTGGCTTGAAACCAGGTCGCCATTCTCGCGCTTGAGCCTAGGAACGGGCGGAATGAGCCATAGGCCGTTGTAGCTGGGGGTGTAGTTGAAGTTCTCTGCGGTCAGCGGACCGGTGTTGTCACCGATGCTGGTGCCCCAGGAGGTGTCGAATGAAAGACTTACGCCTGGCGCGGCGGTGGACGCCCACGCCGCCGATTGGGCGTGAACCAGGAGACCGTCGATGCGAACGTTAAACACTGCGTCATCCGGCATCACGGGGCAGCCGGCGAGCATATTTTGTGTCGGAATAGAGGCAGGCGCCGTGTAGGTGGCCGAGGTCGGCGAATTTACCGTCAGGTTGCCGGCGCTTCCCGCGGTGAGTGCCCAGTTTACCGGCCGATTCGAGGTGAAGGTTATGCTGCCGTCTATCTGCGCCCGCGCAGCCGAAGGCGTGATTACGAGCCCGCCATTGGTTTGGGGCGCGACTCCCGTCCCGGTAATGCCGATTGTCTGAGGCGAGCCTACCTGGCTATCATTAATCACCAGATTCGCGGTTTCAGCGCCGCCTGCTGAGGGCGTGAAGGTGATCGAAATCGTGCAACTGGCGCCGGAGGCGACTGTGGTTCCGCAGGTATTTGCAGAGGCAAAATCCGCTGCGTTTGCGCCAGTCATCTGCATCGAGTTGACGGTGAGCAGCGCATTGCCCTGATTCGTAAGAGTGACGGTTTCAAGGCCGCTCGTTGTACCGAGATTCTGGCTGCCGAACGTAACCGCGGAAGAACTGAGAGAGATCTGCGGCTGATTCACTGAGCCCGTGCCCACGGCGGTCCAGGTATCGGTGGCCGTACAGGCGAACAGATTAGAGCCGGCTGGTGCTGAGCTGTTGAAGAATAGCTGGCCCACCTCACAGGTGGCGGGCAATGACGATCCGACAGCAACGGGCCGTGTAAACGGGAACGAAGCGAAATCGACATTCCGGCCCTGGGTCCCGAGGTTAATGGTGGTAGGGCCGCTCTGGCCCAGCGCCGGGATCACCATGACTGAGGCTATCGCGAGCAGTGTGACGGCCCCCGAAAGAAAGTGCGCGATGGAATGCGGCCGCCTCGCCGCGCGTTTGTCCCACAGGGCGTCCGCTGATTTTTCATTCTTGGTTGGCGCCGCGCTCGCGGCCCGTGCACTTTTGAGGAGCAAGGCTTTGTTTGGTCCTTTCGTGACGTAAAAGAACATGCCGCGCCGCCGAGCGGGGGCTACCCAGCGAGGACGAGCCAACCCGTGGATCGGTGTAAATGACCTATTTTCAGTGAAATGTGGAGAAGTCTCTGCGTACGCGAAAACTTCGCGTGAGCCGTGACTGGCCGGTTATGGCGGCGTTTTCGACGGAAACGCCTCGATACTGGATCACGGTGCTTATCTGAGGAGTATCAATGGGGTGTTATGGAGTCTAGAAAAGAACGTTTCGTTGATCCTCGAATGTCCTTTACTCTTTCTTTTGGAACAAACAGAAAGTTGTTGATGTATGTTCCCCTTCGATGACCATCCACGAGGTTTCGCGAATCCTGGTGTTTTTCGGGATCAAAAGACTGGATATTCGTCAGCTCCTCTCCGAGGAGAAAATATCCTGCATATTCGGCGGCATCCAAGAAGGCCGTGGTCCGTTTGAAGGAACCGGGGTTGTGCCGATCTTCGATCTCAATGAGCAGGTTCGGGCGCTCTCGCTCGATCGTGCATTTTGCTCCCTCAAGAACCGCACATTCGTGTCCTTCTACATCAATCTTGATGAAGCCCACAGGGCCCAGGTGATAATCATCGAGCCTCTTACGCTTTACGAGGTGCTCAACAACAGATGACTCTTGGAGGTTATTGGTTTGTTCAATTGTGCTTCGCATGGGGCGATCAGCCGGAATGCGAAGGGTAATGACTCCGGAGTCATCAGAGAGAGCTACTTCTTCGAGGGTCAAAATCCGCGTGCGGAGGAAAAGCTTCCGAAGATTCTTTGCGGCTTGCGGGTTTGGTTCAAACACGACCACCCGCGAAGAGTACAAGAGGAGGCGCATTGAATAAGCGCCGACAGCTCCGCCGACGTCGACAGATATTTTCTGGCGATCACAGACCCAAGGCAGTATCCGGTCCTCCGCTTCTTCCGTATCGATCTTCCAGGCGTTGATGCGGAGATGCCATACGAGCCTTGGAGCGACTCGTTCGGCGGCGTTCACTAACAGCGTCTTCACCACAATCGATCTTCCCTTATTTATCTCGCGCCGTAGATATGAATCCGGGTGCGCCTGTCATTCCAGTTCACCAGCCGTGCGATTGTACCACCTTGAAGTCCTAGTCCGGCTATCGCAAACAATTAGCTACAATTTGCGCCGAGCGGTCCCAGTCGTGTTTGAGCGCCCAAGCGATAATCTCTTGCTCATCGAAACGACCACGCATGGCAGCGGCCATTGCATTCCGCAGTCCGTCGGGATCTTCGGGGCTGTAGAGGCATCCACAATCGTTGTTCACAACGTCCTTAAGGGATCCCAAGGCGGGCGCGACCACCGGTCTGCCAAAGCTTAGGGCAAGCAGCGCCGTTCCGGATGTGAGAGCATCCCGGTAAGGTATGGCCACCGTCTCGCACGCCCGTAGATAGAGTTGCAAATCCTCATTCGGAACGAACCCGGAGTGTAGGATGATCCGAGCCTGGGAGCGGTCAATGGCCGCGCGGATCTCGCGTTCGTACGCCGGGTCGGGGAATTTGCCCGCGATGACAAGCATCGCCTCTCGCGGCATCTGCTCAAACGCGCCGATCAACTTTCCAATGTCCTTGTAAGGTTTACAAAGGCCTATGAACAGAAAGACGAAATCGGTGCATCGCAACCCCAGCTTCTGGCGCGCCGCCTGGCGGCTGAGCGAACGAGGAAAGTAATCCACCCAGTGACCGTGATCGATCAGTACCACTCGTTCCAGGACGCCTGGAAACGCCCGCGCGAGCTCAGCCGCAGCCGAGGGCCCATGAACGAAAATTCTCGCGCTGAAACGCACCATTAGCCAACGGGAGAGGTCGTCGTATTGCGGCACGATGCATACATCGTGCGGAAGCAAATTGTGTGCGGTCCATAGAATACGGACGCCCCGCCAACGCGCCAGCCCGACAATAAAGAGAAGCATGGCAAAGCCGCGGGTCGACTCCATGGCTCCAGGCCGGTTGTAAATGTGAGATGGCCAATGAAAGTGAACGTAATCGACCGCCCTCAGGTTGCCAAGCAACCAGCGCCCGGCGGCCATACCATTGATCACGGTCACGTTGTGCCGCGAAAGCGCGTGGTAGAAGCACGACGTATAGGGATCGCTGCCATGCGGGAATGCCATCACGACGATGGGACGGCTATCAATTGAAGCTTGCCGGTCCAGCGCCAAAAGAACAGCGAGAGTCCCCAGACCCACCACGACAATCGGCCCAAGGATGCCGATCACAGCACAAGCAGCCAATGAGGCTGGCGCAATCATGGGATAGGTTCGCCGTTTCCGATCGACCCGGAAGATCCATGTAAGGATCATGGCAGCGATCAGGCTAGCGAAGCCGGTAAGCCACCACGCGATCACGGCAAGAATTCCGCTCATGAATGGGAGGCGCCTAGCGGTGGCCTGCAGTTTCACCCGCGCGAAGCAGCAGATCTTTTGTCCGTTCCCGTTCGGGGATTCTTTCCCATTCGGCAGCCAGCGGAGCTCTGACCAGCCACAACGGCACAGCGCGTGGAACAACAATTGCTATAGAAGAACGGAGTCGTGATTCAGACGGGAAGAGGTTGGAATGCAACGAGAGCGGAAGCACGCGAGGCAGCGACCGATAAGAATGGCTATCATAGCATGAGCGCTGTTGCTTTCAGCCAGTTGGGAGTTCTCCAACTCTGTTAGGTGAAAAGTACTACGGAGCCGTGACCGTCCGAAAGTAACTGATGACGAGGTTCGGCTAACGTTAGGCCTTTCCGTAAATACCGGCTCGGGAGTGCGAAATCAAGATGAGCCCTTTCAAAGCGTTTGCGCGTCAGCTAGGCAACTCATATATTCGCCGCATTTGTTCAGCGGAATCGAACGGACAGAAGTTCAACAATCATAACGAGAGATCGATCGAATACCGGTTTGCTCTCGGGTGTCTGGCGCGGGCACGTCCTAAGACCGTGCTGGATGTCGGAACAGGCACGACAGCATGGCCCCACCTTTTGAGAAACTGCGGCTTTGTCACTACCGCCATCGATAACGTGCACGATTATTGGGATGACCAGATGGTGAACCGTCATTGGACCGTCCTCGAGGTCGATATCACTAAGCCAGGAGAGTTTCACGGCGCATTCGATGCGGTCACCTGTATCAGTGTGATGGAGCATATCGTCGACCACGAAAGCGCGGTGCGCAACATGCTTCGGCTGCTCGTCCCCGGCGGGTCGCTTATTATCACGACGCCGTACAATCATCACGAGTACTGCCCGGACGTGTACAAACGGCCGGACGCGCTTTATGGCCAGGATCTGCCCTATATCTGCCGGTCCCATTCGGCGAGGGAGATCGAGCAGTGGCAGCAACTTGGAGCCCGGCTCAAGCAGCGCGAGATGTGGCGACTTTTCAGTGGTCCTGTTTGGGCGACAGGCGAGCGCATTCCTTGGGAGCAAACGCAATCGGAAGACAGCCCACACCAGTTGGGGTGTTTTGAATTCGAAAAAGTTTGAAGTGCGCGATTACTGCGTAGCAGGCCTTAATATCCGCAGCGAAGTGAGTATTCGCAGGACCGAGGGATTGCTCGAGTGCCCGATGACCTCTTCCATAACGCGCATGACGGGCGGGCGGATAATCATCAGCGCCGCTATGTAAAAAAATGCGCCCAGGAGCGCGGTAGAGAGTAGCCGTAGCCAGTTATTGGTCGCGCCGACCGCGTGCAATCCGTGCAGCCAAAGGACACAGAGGAGCGCCATGGCGGCTGTGATGAGCACCTGAGGAAGCAGGGCGTAAGCAAATTCGCTGATCTTAAGGCCGATCAGCCTGAATGGAACCACGAAGCTCGGGACCATCAGCAAACCCAAATAGACGATGCAATAAGCAGACGCCACTCCGACGGTGCCGAACCGCACGCCGATAAGGAAGGCCACGACAAACAGAGTGGTGTTCACCAGAGCCCAACGGAACAACCAGTCTGTCCGGCCCTTGGCAACATAGATCTGGCCCACCGGGATCGATTGCAGGAAGCCTACGGGTGCAAGGATCTGAAAAATGAGAATCGCGCCAATCCATTTGGGGCCGAGCACGGCGCGAATCAGCGGATCGGCCACGACGCCAAGCCCCGCCATAACGGGAAATGTGATCAAGGCGATCATCATGCAGCTCCGAATATATGCGTGGCCGAAGCGCTCGTTATCCTGTTGAATTTTTGCGAATGCCGGCAAGGTTACCTGGGCAATGACAGAGCTAATGTTCTGGATGGGCTGGAGCATCAGGTTGTACGCCATTTGATAATTGCCCAATTGGGATTGCCCGAGCACCCTCCCGACGATGATGTTGTCTGCATTTCGCGCGAAGTAATTCACGATCCCGAAGCCCGACAAATGCAAGCTGAAGCTGGTGACCGACTTCACTTCTTCAGCGTCGAATTCGCGGCTAGGACGCCAAGGGCATGCCAGCCAGTACAAAAGAGTCGCGGTAAACGAGCCGGTAAGGCTTGCGAATACGAGACTCCAAACGCCGAAGCCGGAGTATGCGAATCCGAGCGCAATGAGATAGCTTGCCAGCCCGGAGCCGATGTCCGCTAGCGCAATCGATTTGAACCGCATCTCGCGAATCAGGATCGAATTCGGGACAATGCCACAGGACGCGAACCAGAATGACAGCGAGAGCGTGCTGAGGATCGGGATCAGCTCAGGCGTGTGGAAGAACGCAGCGATCAAAGGACTGGCAGCGATAACAACCAGAGCCATCGCGATTCCCACCGAGAAATTAACCCAGAAGAGGCTCGAAAGGAGCCGGCTTGAAACAGACAGGCGTTGCACGATGGCCGAGCCGGTGCCGAGGTCACGGAAGTTGAGGATGAAAACAATTGGCAAGCTCGCCATGCCCATGATGCCGTAGGCGGCGGGTCCAAGTAGCCGGGCAACCGTCGCGACCGAGGCCAATGTCAGGATCTGCCTGCCTACGGTGGACGTTGCAGACCAAGCGGTGCCTGAGACGGCTCGACGCGTTAGCGTTGTCTCAGCGGTTGGATTGGGCGAAGCCATGAGCGGTGGACAAGAGCATGGGTCGATTAGTCATCAGCTCAGCAGAAAATGTATTGCCGAGGTCAGGTATTCGACATGGTAACAGTGTAGCGATGAACCGCAACGGTGCTTAAAGCCTAAAGAGATGGACAGAAAAGGCGATCAGAAGAGCCAGAGCAAACATGATTTCGCGCGAAAAAAAAGCGGGAGGGCGTGACAATTACGAAAACATTGACTGTCGCGTGTTTACGGGGAAACTTTAGAACGCCCGATCTTTGAAGGACTATTCGAACAAGATGCGGCGGAGCAGGCCGGTATCGGGGGGAATGTCAAGGCAGGTCAGCGAGGCGCCGGTACTTCTCAAAGGACCCCTGCCAAGTGAACTCGAGTGCCTGGAGGTAAAAGGCGTCCGCCCGGGCTTGAGCCGCGACCGGGTTGTTCAATACTTCCAGGATTGCCGCAGCCAGGCTGTCAGGTTGATCCGGTTCGCAAAGTAGACCGTGGACGCCGTGCGACAAAAACTCAGGAACCCCGCCCACGCGAGTAGCGACAACCGGCGTGCGCATCATTCCGGCTTCGAGGACAGCGATACCGAACGGTTCATCGCGCGACGGGAGTACGAAGCACTCGGCGTGCTGCAGCCAGGGCCAAATCCGTTCATGCGGCAGGTTTATGTGTAGTTCCACGCGGTCGGTCAGACCGAGTGTAGCGATCAGGTTGACAACCGAGGGGTACTCGGGTCCGTCGCCGCCAATGAGTATGAGCTTCAGATCTGAGTAATCGGCGGAGATGCGCCGGAATGCATAAAGAAGATTGTCGTGTGCCTTCTTTCGTACGAAAGCGGCCACGCAGACGATGAAACGCGATGAGATGGGACGTTCGCCCGTGGAGGCGGAGGGGGTGGACACTGCATTCCAAACCGCCGCAACCTTTGCTTCCGGGCTCATCTTCTTCACTTTGTGGCCCAAGGCATTTGAGCACGCCACTACAAGATCGGCCCGGGCGTATAGCCAGGAGTAGAGAGCCGCGGCAACTCCCGATGTTTCCTGCGCGTGCGCCACGTCGGCCCCGTGAACGGAGAGAATGAGCGGCGGTGAGAGGCGTAATGTGCGCAGGATGGCGAGAGGCAGAATCTCGAGTCCAAAAAAATGTGGATTGACCGCGACCGCCCCGCGCACGAGCCGACGCAGGCGCAGCATGTTGGGCAGAAAATGCAGCAGGAAGGCAACGCGACTCTTAAGGGAGAAAAGCGGCGATGGCAGTTTAAGCCACCTCTGGCCGGCAAACGGAGGAGTCCATCCGGTGACGACCAGTTGCGGGCGGTAGCGTCCGGCCATAGCGTCCGCGAGACCGAGAATGACGTTGTTTACCCCTGCCCCCGCTTTTACGGGCCAGGCAGAGAGGAATATATATGCCGGCTTTGCCGGGCGGGAAGGGCTAGCGGGCACGGGGGCTCAGCGCTCCGATAAAGCGAATGCTTCGCGCCACCACCGGGTTGCCGGAATGGCTCAAGACCTCTTCGAGCACACGCATGATCGGCGGTCCCGTGATGATTAAGGCTGCGATGTAGAACCCTGCGCCTAATGCCGAAGTAGAGATCAGGCGTGTCCACGGATTCGAAACGCCCAGCATCTCTAAGCCGTGAAGCCAGCCCCAACAGGCCAGTGTCATGGCGCCGGTTATCAGCAATTGTGGAAGCAGGGCATGGGCGAACCGGCTGACTTTGAGATCAATCAGCTTGAAAGCTATGGCAAAGCCCGGCGTCATGATGAATCCGACATACACAATGCAGTAAGCCGCTGCTACGCCAACGATGCCGAACCGCACGCCGACCAGAAAGGCTGTCACGTAGGCGATGGAGGCAGCGACGCCCCACCGGAACATCCAGTCCGTGCGGCCTTTGGCGACATAGATCTGGCCGATTGTTGTCTGGATGGACTGTACAAGCCCGACCGGCGCAAGAATTTGAAAAATGCGAATGGCGCCCAACCACTTAGGGCCCAGGACAGCGCGGATCAGCGGATCAGCAACTACGCCCAGACCGGCCATTACCGGAAAAGTGATCAAAGCGATCAACATGCTGCTTCGGATGTATGCCTGCCGAAAGCGCTCATTGTCCTCCTGGATGCGGGCGAAGGCGGGAAGCGTGACCTGGGCCATGACGGAGCTGATGTTTTGAATCGGGGTCAGCATGAGGTTGTAGGCCATCTGGTAATTGCCTAGCGGCAAACGGCCGAGCACCTTGCCGACGGTGATGTTATCGGCATTGCGCGCAAAATAGTTCACGATACCGAAGGCGGAGAGGTTCAGACTGAAGCCGAAGACGGAAGTAACTTCAGCCTTGTCGAATTCCCATGTGGGGCGCCAGGAGGATGCGAGCCAGTAGAAGAGCGCAGCCGTGAACGAGTTCGCGAGACTGGCGAAGACGAGGCTCCAAACGCCGAACCCGGCGTAGGCCGAGCTGAGAGCCACAAGATAACCGATGAGTCCGGCCTTCAAATCGGCCATAGCCAGAGCTTTGAACCGCATCTCACGCTGCAGTATTGCGTTGGGCACAACGCCGCAGGAAGTAAACCAGAAAGATAATGACAAGGTGCAGAGGATGGAGACCAGTTCGTGCGTGTTGAAGAAGGCGGCCGTGAAGGGACTGGCGGCGATGACGATCAACGCCATGGCAATGCCAAAGAAGAAGTTCAGCCAAAACAAGCTGGCCAAAAGCCGGTTTGAGATGGAGAGCCGCTGCACGATGGCCATCCCCGTCCCGAGATCGCGGAAGTTGAGGATGAAAACGATGAGCAGATTCGCCATGCCCATCACGCCATAGGCGCCCGGCCCGAGCAGTCGGGCGACAGTTGCGACGGAAGCGAGCGACAAGACCTGTCGCCCAGCAACAGAAAGCGTGGACCAGGCAGTACCGGAGACCGCTCTTTGGGTAAGCGGCGGCTCAGCGGTTTGATTCGAGGCGGGCATCAGGGGCGGTGGATAGTCTTGACAAGTTAGTGTGCAGCTCGTGAGTAATGTCTCGCCTGCTTTAGATGTCAAAGACAAGAAGAATGTAGCTATGATTTGTGCGGCTGACGTGAGATATCGAACTGTCGATTCCCCACCAATGGATAAGAGGCTGGTTTGCGTAAGGGTAGCGCCGGGTTGTCTGCCGCTATACTGTCGAAAGCCGGACGGGACGGGATCGAGTGTCTAAATTCAAGCCTAATCGCCGGACTGCTGCTATGATTGCGGCTCCTCCTGCCTCGGCTTTTGAGCCGCGGACCGTGATGGTGCGGCCGTCCGGTCTGGCGTCGCCGGCTACACTCACGACTCGGGCAGCCGCCCCCGTTTCAGGTGAAAACTTCATCAAGTCGTCGTCGCAGAAATTTGCGCTCACGGCTGCGCTGGTTTTCTTCTTCTTCCGGTTCAGCTTTCTGCACGAATATGTCACCGGGCATATCGGGATTGACCTGCACTTGATGATTGTGCTGTCAGGAATCTGCTATTTAGGATGCCTGCTGGCGGGCGGCGCTGGACGTGCGTTCCAGGACAAGTCGACGTGGATGTGGATAGGCTTCTTGGGTTGGTTCATCCTGGCAACGGCGTTTAGTACATGGCGAGGCGGCTCGCTGCCGTATCTGACCAGCTATCTGAAAACAATTCTCCCGATTTTGTTGATTATTCCCGCGGTTGTCTACACGCGCGAGGACTTGAACAAGTTTCTGACGGTAATCGGGTTCGCAGGAATCGCCAACGCGATGCTGGGCTTTATCAGCAGCGATTTCAAGGCAGGAAGAATGAACCTGGAGGCTGCAGGAAGCATCGGAGATCCGAACGACTACGCGGCGCATCTTATCTTTTTGCTGCCGGCGATTGCTTATCTTTGTTTCGGGCTACGGAAATCGGCGGTGTATAAGATTCTGGGTGTCGGCGCAATTGCTGCGGCCCTGTACCAGATTTTGAGCACCGGATCGCGCGGCGGTCTGGTGGGCCTGATGGCTTTTGCCGTCTACGTGGTGATCACCGGGAACGCGAGAATCAGAGCGGCGATGCTGCTGGGAGTGCCCTTGTTGGTGTTGGTGGCATTGCCCCTTGTTCCGAAAACCGCGACGCAGCGCCTGATGTCCGTATTCGATTCGCAAGCTGAGACCGAGGAGTCGCTGGAATCCACGCAGGCCCGCACCGCCCTGTTGAAGGCGAGCATTGCTGCTACACTGGCGCATCCGCTTTTTGGAATTGGCCCCGGGGTATTTGAGGATTACGAGGCCGGAGTAGCGGCCCAAAACGGTCACAGGGGTATGTGGCACGAAACGCACAACACGTATACTCAGATTTCCTCCGAATGCGGGATTCCGGGGCTTGGGTTTTATCTCGCGGCGATAGGCTGCACCTTCGTTTATCTGCGAAGAGAGGTGAAATCCACTGACCCGGTGATTCAAGGCGCTGCCACAACGCTGTCAGTAATGATGTTCGGCTTTTGCGTGTGCATTCTGTTTCTCTCGAAAGGGTACAACTTCAACTTTCTGGCTGTCAGCGGCCTGGCAATCTCCATGAAGCAGATATTGCTTGCCAGAGATCCGTCTTAGCGGCCTATCTCTGAAGTCTATGTAACTATTCACCTTATCTTGAGTCTTCGTGTATGAGGGACAACGACGTCGCTCCAGTAATGCTGAGTTGCGAACAACGGGGGATTCTGGAAGGATGGGTGCGCCGGCCGTCTATAGTTGAATGGTGACGCGAAAGTGGCCGGTTCTCATCATGGTGAGATCGCTTGGGCACGGGGGATGCGAACGTGATGCTTCCAAAATCGCGATCGGACTCGACCGGAGCCGTTTCGAGCCCCATGTCGCCGTCTTCGAGGCCGACGGATTCCGCACGCCGGAGGTAGAGGCCGCGGGCGTTCCGATCGTTACGTTGCCAGTTCGCTCGTTCTTAAACTCCACGGGCTGGTGCGGAGCCCGGCAACTGGGGGCTTACATCCGTCGCCACGGAATCCAATTGGTGCATTCGCTTGACGTGCCGCTTAATATTTTCGGCGCGCCAGTGGCCCGCTTCTATAGAGTTCCGGCGGTTATCACCAGCCAGCTTTCTTATCGCGACATGTACCCGCGGCCGTATCGCGCAGCCCTGCGGGTGACGGACCGGCTGTCTGACCGGGTGGTGGTGAATTCTCGTGCGGTTGGGGAATCGCTGAAGCGGCAGCCCGGATTTCCCGCCCATAAGCTGGTCCTTTGCTACAACGGGGTGAATCCTGCGGAATTCTTTCCCGGTCCGGGCATCCGGCCGCCGGCGCTGCAGGACGCCTCTTTGGTGGTGGGTTCGGTCTGCGTCCTGCGCCCGGAAAAGCGCCTGGATTGGGTGCTGCAGGCATTCGCGCGGATCTATCCGCTACATCCGGGCTTGCGGTTGCTGCTGGCGGGCAGCGGTCCGGAGGCGGCAAATCTGATGACGCTTCGGGATCGCCTCGGCTTGCAGAGTGTATGTCATTTTGAGCCCAGCCAGGCGAATGTCGCCGACTGGATGCGGGGCATCGATATTTACATCAACAGTTCATTTTCCGAAAGCTTTCCTAACGGCCTGCTGGAAGCGATGGCCTGCGGTAGTTGCGTTATCGGATCAGATGTCGGCGGCATACCGGAACTGATCACCCACGGTAAGGATGGGCTAGTGTTCGATGCTTCGAACTGCGACCACCTGGCCGAAATGCTGCTTTTGGCTGCCACGGACTCCGAGCTTCGTACCCGGCTCCGGCGCGAGGCGACCCTCACCGCGCATCGGCAGTTCTCGATGGAAAATACCCTGCAGCGGACTGAGTGCCTGTATCAGGGCCTGCTTGAGAAGCAAGGCTCGCCGCGCCTTGAAGGACGCGCCGCCTGATGCTGAGACTCGGGGTATTTCGACCAGAGCAGTTTTTTGCCGCCCCGCCGGACCGCTGGCTCCCTTACCTGTACTACCGACTGTCGAGAAGCCGGGTCTCCTTACGACTGCTGCGATCCGTGGGGGATGAAATGTTTGAACGGCTTATGCCGCACGTTCGGCTTTCCAACGGCGTGGCCCGGACCACTTTCCGAAACCGCTTTCGCAACCTGGACCCACTTGTGAATGACGTTTTGTCGCGGAATTTCTCTTCCCGCGAAGAACTGGTGGTGGAGGATTGGGCCGCCTCGACCTGTCTAACCTCATACGAGTGGGCGGAGAGCCTTTTCGCGCTTTTCCCGCGGCTGCGGTTCACGGCTTCGGACGGGATGTTGTACCTCATCGAAGTGGAAGACGCAGTGTCGGGAGAGGTTTTTGTTACCGAACAGGATGGCCGGCCGCTGCAGTATATCCGCCCGCCCTTCGCGATCTGTATGGCGCCTCCCGAGTCCTGGACAGCGCCACTCAACCGTGTCGGGTACCAATGGGCCAAGAGGCGCTGGCGCAAGGTGGGCGAGATAGGGCGGGCACCAGACGCGTGGTTTGATTGGCGATGCGAGGAGATGCTCGAGCGGAATGGCCGCCTATTGCGCAAACTGCCGCTGATTCATCCGCGTGCGTTAGAGTTGGCGCGGCGCGACGAGCGCTTTTCTATCCGACGCCACTCAGTTTTTGAGCGCGCGCCCGCACCGTGCCATGTTATTCGTTCGATGAATATCCTGAACCGGTCCTATTTCTCGGAACACCAGCTCTTCGATGCGGCGCGCTCGGTGGCTGAGAGCCTTCATGCCGGTGGTATCTGGATCGTTGGCCGTACGACTTGTGAGGATCCCCCGGTACATGATGTCTCTGTGCTCCGGAAACTCGATTCCGGACTTCTGCAAGTAGTTGAGCGGACAGGCGCAGGCTCGGAAATAGAATCAATAGCACTGGACGTGGCCGCGGTCCTCGCATAGGGGTCGTCCCACTAAGCCGGACATCGTTCAGTTCGTAAGGCCCAACTAAGTTTGAATGACGATTAACGACGAGGGATCAAGAGCGCGGATGCCGGTTCGCGCCGCTCAGCTTGCGACGACGAGCCTGAGCATTCAAGATGCGTTTGTGCAGTTGTCTGAGAGCGATCAAACCGGGTTGCAACGGAGAGGAGCGCTTGCGTGAACATTCGTCTTGCTGTGTTGGCAGGCGCACGCCCGAACTTCATGAAAGTGGCGCCGCTGATAGCGGCACTGAGGGCGGATGAAGATTTCAGAGTAATCTTGATCCACACGGGCCAGCATTACGATGACACGATGTCGGGCCAGTTCATGAGGGATCTGCAGATTCCGCCGCCCGACTATCATTTGCAGGTCGGCTCCGGCAGTCACGCGCAGCAGACGGCGGAGATCATGCGCCGGCTCGAACCGGTGCTCATCGAGGCGGACGTGGATGGAGTGGTTGTGGTGGGCGATGTCAATTCCACGGTTGCGGGAGCGCTAGTGGCCGCAAAGCTTGGCCTGCCTGTGATCCATGCAGAGGCCGGGCTGCGCAGCTTTGATCGCAGTATGCCGGAGGAAATAAACCGGGTGGTGACGGATTGCCTTTCGGATCTGCTGCTGGTCACTGAACAGAGCGGGCATAGCAACCTGTTGCGGGAAGGAAAACAGTCGGGCCAGATTGCAATGGTTGGGAATCTGATGGTGGATTCGCTTACGAAGAATTTGCCGGAAGCGATGCGCTCCGATGTCCGAGAGCGGTTGGGGATCAACGGTCGTTTCGGGTTGGTCACTCTTCATCGTCCGGCGAACGTTGACGATGGAGAGAAGCTCGCAGAGATTGTTTCCACGCTCCATATCATCGCAGAGGAAATTCCTTTGTACTGGCCAGTGCATCCTAGAACTCGCGCCCGATTGGAGGCTGGACGAATTGCTGCGCCTGGCTTCCTTCACTTGCTCGAGCCGCTCGGATATCTGGATTTTCTGTGCCTGCAGGCCAAGGCCGCTGTTATCCTTACGGATTCGGGTGGAATTCAGGAAGAATCCACGGTTCTCGCCGTGCCTTGTCTTACACTTCGGGAAAATACTGAGAGGCCCATCACGATTGAGTGTGGAACAAATCGCTTGGCGGGTACCTCTAAAGAGAGTATCTTGAATGCTTGGAAAGAGGCGAATGCTTCCCCCAGAACCGGAATCATTCCACCTCTTTGGGACGGGCTGGCAGGCCTGCGCTGCCATGAAGCAATTAAACGGTTTTTTGTAGGCCCAAGGGTTTCTTGAGCGAGATTCTCATGCCAGGCGACCTGATACTGATTTTTGCCTATCACTTCCCACCCGAGAATGCGATCGGCGCCGGCCGCCCATACCGTTTTTACAAATATCTTCGGCGCTTGGGCTATCGCTGCCATGTCATCACGGCAGCGGATGTATCCAGCCGTGCCGACCTCGCTGCTGAAACCGTTCCGGATCCGTTTGTAACAGGGCCACGGCACAAGATGGGCTGGCAGGTTGAGCGCGCTGCGCGCAAGCTGCTGCTGCCCGGTGTTACGGGGACGCAATGGGCGTTTCACGCTTATCGTGCGGCTCTCCGTCTGATCGAGAGACAGCGATCGTCGCATGTGACGATTTTCTCCACTTTTCCACCTCTGGGCACCCACCTTGCGGCCTATTGGCTGGCACGGCGGACAGGGTTGCCGTGGGTTGCAGACTATCGCGATCCGCTGGCGGATAATCCAATTTACAGTGAGTGGAACAGGTTCCGATCGGCGCTGTACTCCAAGGTGGAAAGAGTCTTTGTTAATGCCGCAGATGTGGTCATCGCAAACACCGATACCGCGTGCGCGAAGTTAAAGGCTGACTTCCCAGCGCGCGCCAACCGGATTAAACTTCTCTGGAACGGCTTTGACCCGGAGGAGAGGCTGCAAGCCCGACCCGCCGCGGATGCCAAAAACTGCCTGGTCAGCCATGTCGGCGAGTTATACGGCGGCCGTGATATCAGCCCCATTCTGTTTTCCGTGCGCCGCCTCATTGACTCGGGAAGATTGAGTCTGGAGCGGGTGAAGGTGCAGTTAGTCGGCCCCATGCAGGATTCCTCCCTGCCCGAACCTGCATTTATCAGGGCGGCGGAACAGGAGGGTTGGCTCAGACTGATGCCTAACCGGCTGCCTCAGGCGGAAGCACAGGCGATAGTTGGCAGTTCCGGCGGGCTCTTGCTGATTCAGCCGCAATCGATTCTGCAAGTGCCCGGGAAGCTGTTTGAATACTTGCAGATTGGATGCCCTATTCTTGCCTACGTGCCCTTAAACTCGCCAGTCGAACGCATTTTGGAGAAGAGCGGCGTCGCCTTCGAATGTGTCCATCCGGGCAGTGAACCCGGGGAGCTGGATAGGCGCGTGGAGAGATTTTTCCGCCTTGCGGGCAGCTATCGCGTACCGAGCGAATGGTTTGAGCAGGAGTTCAGCGCGGAGAATCAGGTCAGCCGGCTCTCGGCATGGATTCAGGGCGTCCGAAAGCCGGCGCTCCAAGGGACGCCGGAAAGGCTTTGGGGGCAACCTTCCATGCAGGAAACCGAGGCTACACAAGAAATCCGGCGATAATTGTTTCGAACCGCACCGGGTTCATGTGATTTACGTCCAGAACTCTCGGTAGTCTCATCCATTCGGAACCGGCCTCAGCCAAGCCGATCTCGCAGGTGGTTGCACTTTGTATGCCGCATTCTGCGAGCCAGCCGAAAAACTCCGATGCGTAATCGCCGCTCGGATAACAGAAGTGCACGGGATTTTTGCCTGTCATCTCACGAATTTGGCTGCGATTGTCCGTGATCTCCCGGAAGAAGAGTGCGCGGTCGCGTGGTGTGCGATGCCGATGGGTGTGTAACTGCACATCAATTCCAGAGCTCGCGACGCGGTTCACTTCTTCGGGACTGAGGATTTGGAACATGCGGAGCCGGAGGAGTTCTTCGTAATCGACGTTCAGCTTGTCGGCCAATTGGCGCGCTATATCGTCCTTCGCAATGGTTTCGAGATGCTGCCGATCCGCCCACTCCAGGATGCTTCTCATGACGGCCTGACGCTCCCCGTAAGTTACGATTGAGACCGGGTTGTGAATTCCAAACTCGGGCAACTCGACGTCGGAGCGCCCGCATTTCCAAAGGATGAAGCTCAAAGCCAGGTCGATGATCGGAAGCCGGTAATGGCAATAGTGTGTCGTCAGATAAAGCGTTGCCGGATACCCGAATTCAGCCAGGATCGGCACGCCGTGATGAAGGAAGTCATAGAAGCCGTCATCGAAGGTGATAACGACACTGCGCGGGGGCAGAGAATTGGTTGCGAGGCGCCGGAGCGCCTCCTCCAGCGAGAGCACCGAAGCATTCATGCTGCGCAGACACGCGAGCCGGGAGCGAAATACGTCGGGATGGAGATAAAGATCGGGTGCCCACTTGTGCTCATCACGAAGAGACAGGCCGTGATAAGCGAGGATGAGAAGACTGTTGCTGCGCCTGCTGGAGTTCGCGGCGCGAGAGACGAAACCGAGATCCCGAAGGACACGCAGTCCAACCGATACTGACCTGCTGCGAAGAGTGGAAGCTATCAAAACGAAATCAATCCTAGCTGCTTTATGTGCCCTGCGGCCCGTTCCCTGCGTGCCGGGGTCCTTTCATTTTCCGGTGGTGACGTGCAACCCAGACATATAGACGGCGGGCACTCTGAAAATTGCACCAGCAGGTGCCGTTGAGAGTCCCCGGAAAATTCCCTATATGTCGCCTTAAGTCCTGCCGAGATTCTTTTGACCTGCAGAGTACCAGATTTCACCCATCCTTCAGGTGACGCACCTAAATAAAAGAGCGGAAGGAAGAAATGGAATCCGGCGACTTTGCGTCGAAGGTCTGAAATAGATCTCGCGGTCGGGCCGGTGCTTCTGCGAAGTGACAATACGGTTTCCGAACTGAAAGATAGGGGAGGATGAATCGGTGCCACGGTCTGGCCAACGAAACACCTAATGAGCAGCATTCATACTGAAGCCGACGTTTCGGCTACTATCATTGCCGTCCCTTCTGCGGCGCCAGCGATGTCGCGGCCACGGATCGGCAGGCTGGTTGTCGTTTTTGCCGCGTTTTTGTTCGTTGTTTTGCTTCTTCAGATGGCAAGCGGCGCTTACCGGAGCGAATTCGGCGCGTATCCGGATGAACCCGCACACTACGTGACGTCGTTGATGGTGCGCGAATACGTTACGGGCCCGCAGCCGATATGGCCGCTGAAATTTGCTGAGAATTATTACGCCCATTACCCGAAGGTGGCATTCGGACATTGGCCTCCCCTGTTCTATGTCGTTCAGGCAGGGTGGATGATGCTGTTTTCAGCCTCCAGGGCTTCTGTTCGTCTGGAACTCGCATTTACCACTGCGCTTCTTGCTTTCTCAGTATTCATCGAAGCGAAACGATGGTTTGGCGAACGGGCTGGGGTTTTGGCCGGACTCTTCGTCGTGTGCCTGCCGCTGGTGCAGGCCTCAACCGACGAGGAGATGGCGGAAATGTTGCTTGTGCTGACGTGTTTCTGGAGCGCGGCTTATTTTGCCCGCTACCTGGAATCGGAACGGCGCAAGGATGCACTTTGGTTTGCCGTTTTCTTTTCGCTCGCCGTGCTGACGAAGGGCAGCGGCTGGTTGCTGGCTCTTGTCCCTCCAGTTGCCGCGCTTCTGGCAAAGAGAATCCGCCTTCTTTTCCGGCCTGCGTTCGGGCTTGCAGTTGCTCTGATTGCTGCCTGCTGTCTGCCGTGGCAACTCATGACCATGCAACTGGCCGAACGAGGCTGGACGGGGGGCTCTCATCCGAACTGGCAATACACCTCTAAAGCGCTCGTCAAGTTTGTCGCGATCATGGTCGCCAGCCTCGGCGCGGTTCAGGCGACGTTGATTGCCGTTGGGGTGCTCGTGGCCGTATTGGTTCCTCTGGTGCGCTGCAAACGGTGCGAGCCATGGGCGGCTGTAATGCTGGCGCTTATTTTGAGCGACTGGCTGTTTCACTCGGTTGTACCGGCGGGCGTGGAAGACCGCAAGATGATCATCGCTGTCCCGGCGCTCGCTCTGTTCCTATTGGCCGGAGGATTGGCGCTCGCAGACCGGATTCCTGCAACCGGAATTCTGCTCGAATATCGTCGTGCGCTAGTGACGGCCGCAGTGGCGGTTGCCTTTTTCGCACACACGTTTGCCATCCCGCGAATAACGCACTTTGGCTATGTCGAAGCGGCGAGATTCATCACGCTGAATCCGGCGTTACGGCAGGATACTATTCTAGCCTCCTCTGAAAGCCTTGGAGAAGGGCTTTTTATTTCCGAGATGGCGATGCGACAACCGCGTCCACTGGCGGTGATTATTCGGGGTACCAAGGCGCTTGCAGATGTGGATTGGATCGGATCGCACTACCGCGCAAGGTTCACCACCACGCAGCAACTGCTGCAGTACATTCAGCAGGCGCATATCGGCCTGGTGGTCACAGACGATTTTCCGCCAATCGCACGGTTCAGCCATACCAAGCTGCTGCAGGAAGCGATGCAGCAGGATTCGGAGCATTTCCACTTGGTAGGAACCTTTTCCGCCCCTTCGTCACCCGGCAGAGTGCGCGTTTTCGAGGTGCGGTAGGCGACCCCCGCCAGGTAATGTATTTGCCCCCACTGATTGTCGCCTCCAGAACACAGACAGCCATATAGCTTCATAGCGCCGAATAATGCATCCCATTTTTTTGGCGGGAGAGCAAATGGGCTGCATCCTGATCTAGCGCAGATTTTCCGGAAAGTAAGACAACGTTCCAGAAGTTTTTCGGGTACTAGGAGTTACCAGACTTGGTAATCCGGCCAGGGGCTTGTATAGTCGCTCATACAGCTCATACAAGCGTTAGCGAACCGTCGTTTAAATGAGCACATAGTCGTCAATGAACATAGAGAAAGACATCTAACGGGAGTGTTCAGGCGACTGCAGGTAACGGAGGATACTTTTGGGCCGTGCGGATATGTCTAATTTCTACTTCGGCGGATTTCTGCCCTCCTTTGCGTCAAGGAACCGGTTTAGCAGTAATCAAGTCCGCTCCTTCTGAGACGCTTCCAGGCGCAGATATATACATTTGGGATTACGTTCCAGCAATCCGGCTTCAGAAACAAATCGCAAGTCATCCAGCCGGACAGCACTTAGTACTAGCCGAGGCTAAAGATTTGGACTTATTGTCCGATATCAAGAATTCGGCTTGTATTTTATTGAAACCAGTGACCCCCTTCACGCTTACAGCCTTTGTCAAACTTGTTTCCACTACGTCCGACTTATCACAGCAGGCTCACCAAGTGGACACGCTCCGCTCTGACCGGGACACGCTGCTTCAGTATGTTCTTGATGTGAACTTAAAGCTGCAGGAGTACGACCAGGAGCGAAATAACTTTTTTGCCCGTGTGCTGCATGATTTTCGCACTCCGCTCACCGCACTTCACGGCTACTGCGGGCTGCTCGCGGGAGGCAAGCTTGGCCCGATCAATCCGGTGCAGAAGGAGCTGCTCGAGAGGATGCAATACAGCACGCTCAGGCTGATGAAACTCGCGGCGGGAGCAGGCGGTTTGCTGGCGCAAGGACGATTCGAGCGGGCGCCGAAGTGCAACGCAAGCGATATCGGCGAGAGTCTGGAACAGGCGCTGCATGATGTGTACCCATTCATTCAGGAAAGAAGAATAGAGGTCGATGTGGATGTTCAGCCTGCAGCCGGATTGCTTCGCTTCGAGGCGGAACAGATCCAACAGGTCTTCGTCAACCTGCTGGAGAACTCCTGCAAGTTCATCCCCAGGGAAGGCCGCATCGAGATTCGCGGCTATTCGGCGTACCAGACCAATGGTACTGGTTCAGAAAACAGTACCGGATGCGAGCACCGCGCGCCGAATGGATATCGAGTGGATATCAACGACTCGGGCCCCGGGGTGCCGGCGGCATTGGCGGAAAAGGTTTTTGAGCAGTATGCATCGTATATGGGAGCCGATGATCGATCGGGCGGCGGCCTCGGGCTCGCAATCTGCAAGTTGATTATCAATGCTCACCGTGGAGCTATCTGGGCCACTCCAAGTCAAAGCGGCGGCCGGTTCTCCTTCTTTCTGCCTTTTAAAACGGCCAAGAGCGCAAATAGCGACGGGTGTGCAGACGCACCGATGGAAATAGAGCAAGCGTGCTGAATTTTCTCCTCGGAGCAGAATTATGCATACAATCCTTGTCGCAGAAGATGAGCCCGAAGTAAGGAACTATCTTGGCCTCGCATTAAATTGCGAAGGGTACGCCGTTGAGTTTGCGGAAAACGGCGAAGAGGTGGTCCATTGTCTGGAGCGAAATAAAGCGGGGTATTCGCTGCTGCTGCTTGACCTTATCATGCCGGTGAAGGACGGTTTTGAGGCGCTGAAAGAAGTACGTCTGGGTTGGCCCGCTTTGCCTGTCATTACGCTGTCGGGGTCGTGCACGCCCGCCAATGTGGCGACGGTTCTTAAGGGCGGAGCGTTCGACTTTCTCTCGAAGCCGGTTTCACACGAAGATCTCAGCCGTGCCATTCACACCGCGTTAGGCGCTGCGTCGGAGGCGCGAGATTTCTACGGTTCAGACATCCAGCTACAACATAATTGCTGTGTGCCGCAGCAAGGCACATGGTCGCAGCGAGTGGAGTCTCTGCTCGAACGGGTAGGAGCAGCTGATGTGCCGGTGCTTCTGCGCGGAGAGACCGGTGTGGGCAAGGAGGTGCTTGCCCGCGAGCTGCACCAGAGATCGAAGCGAGCCGGCCGGCCGTTCTTGAAATTGAATTGCGCCGCATTGCCCTCCGAACTCGTTGAGAGTGAGCTGTTCGGCTACGAACGGGGAGCTTTTACAGGGGCGATCAAAACGACGCCCGGCAAGTTCGAGATGGCGAATAGCGGGACGATTCTTCTTGATGAAATCGGCGACATGGATTTCAAGCTGCAAGCAAAGCTGCTGCAGGTGCTGCAGGATCGCGAGTTCCTG
>JAFAMD010000032.1 GCA_019233755.1 Acidobacteriaceae bacterium
CAGAACATCTGGCTGCACGGCCTTGAGCTCTTCGAAAGGCATCACGCCCGTGGCGACCGCAACGGACTGGAACCCATTCACCCGCGCCGCCTGCACATCGTTCGGGTGATCTCCAATCAGCGAAATGCGTCCACCATTGCGAAGAAGCCCTTCTTTCTTCGCCTGCCGGGCAGCGAGCAGAGCCAGCCGCGCCCGTGTTCTTCCGTGTTCGGCGAATGCGCCCAAGGAAAAGTATTCGCGCAAACCGGCGAGTTCCATCTTGCGCCAACCGATTGCGCTCAGATTGCCGGTAACGAGCCCCAATACTGCGCCTCTTGCCTTCAACGCGGCCAAGGCATCTGCCACCCCGGCGCAGAGGAAGGGAGACAAATCGAGGCTGCAATTAGCCACATAAGCGCCCTGGCAGGCGTCCATTACCTCGCGAAGCGTCCTGCGGACTTTGCGCTCGCTCTCGCCGCTCGCCCGCAGCATATGGGCAATCAGATCGCGATCCAGCATGCCCGATGTTGTCAGGCCTTCGAGCGTCGTCTCGCGCCCGGTTATCTGGCGGATGCCCTCGATCAGCGCGTTCTTGTGATGCACGCCGGCGCCACGCAGCAGCGTTCCGTCGATATCGAATAAGACCAGGCTTTCCGCCACGCTCATGAGCTTTGCGCTAATCTCGGAAGCAGTTCGCCAAGCAGACGCAAAAACGTGTCCGACACTCTCCGTCCGATCTCCAGCACTTCGTCATGCACCAGTTTCTTCCCGCTCAGACCAGCCGCAAGGTTGGTGACACACGAGATTCCGAGCACCTCGATACCCATATAGTTGGCCGCGATGGTTTCCATAACCGTCGACATGCCCACCAGGTCGGCTCCGATCGTCTTGAGATAGCTGATCTCGGCGGGTGTTTCATAGCTCGGCCCTAAAACCGCCGCATACACCCCCTCATGTAGAGTGATGCCCAGCTTTTGCGCGGCATTGCGCGCCATCTTTCTCAACTCCGGCGAATAGGCCTCGGTCATATCGGGGAAGCGCGGTCCTAAGCGATCGTCGTTTGCCCCCAGGAGCGGATTGGCGCCCTGCAGATTGATGTGGTCTGAAATGAGTACCAGCGCGCCCTCCGCAAATTTCAGATTGATGCCGCCGGCCGCATTTGTCAGCACGATTTTTCCGATGCCAAGTTCGTGGAATAACCGGATGCCGCTCGCTACCTCGTGTGCGGAATAGCCTTCGTAGAGGTGAAAACGTCCCGACATCACCGCCACGTCGGCCGTTCCGCCCGGAGCGCGCAAGCTGCCCACAACCAGCTTGCCTGCATGTCCTACGGCTGTTGAGGCCGGCATTCCGGGGATTTTCGAATACGGAACGTGGATGGCGTTCTCGAGAGCATCCGCAAATGCTCCTAGCCCACTGCCCAACACGACCCCTGTTGGGGGACGTGTCGAAGTCAGAGATTCAATGTAACGTGCTGCCTCTTGCATTTCAGTTACGGAATGAGAGGCGTGATTTTGGGCCTGCCGCCGTTGGCCAGTTTTAAGCGTGGGTCTTTGTTGATCTCTTCCATCAGCGCGCGAATGACGTCATCGTCTATTTCGGAGGCGTTTGCAAGCTCTGCCGGAAAGCGGATAGTGATCTGATATCCACCTTCTATAAATTGCACGCGCACAGTGGGGACTGGATCTGCCACCTGAAAATTCGCTGTTCTCTCGAAGGCCTGGTGCTGGCGCTCAATGTCACCCTTATAGGTCTTGTACACAGATTCAACGGCGCCGAGCAAGCGCTGCCGGGCCTGATCCACGTCGTTTTCCTCAGTGAGTGCGATACCAGCCTGATGCCAAGTGTAAGCTGTCCCCGGGGCCTGCTTGATCAACGCCGACGGCTGAAAGATGATGGCGTTCGGAAAGACTGCGATCCGGCTTGTGGAATGGACGTCTGCGCCGGCTCCGGCCAGTTCCATCAGGTAAAGCCTCACAAGCCCGACTTCGATGACCTGCCCGGTAACGCCCGCGACCGTAACCCGGTCGCCGATTTTCAACCCGTAGCGGCCGATCAGGAAGAAATAGGCTACGACCGACAGGATCACGTTTTGCAGAGCCACAGCCAGGCCGGCAGTGACGAACCCGGCAATCGTCGCGAATGATCCGAAACCGCTGAAAAATCCGATTACAACAACGATCCCGATCGCCAGTCCGACGACGAATCTGCGTATCAGAAGGAACTGCCGGCGCAGGCGCGCCTCGCGGACATAGTGGAATGTAGCCCGGCGCAGCACTTCGGAGATGAGGAGAATGACAACGATGCCTAACGCAATCCCGCCCAGGCGGATGCCGAGGTACTCGAGTGTAGACCTGTATTGCTCGCTCAAAGCGCGTCGCCATTGCGCAACTCCGTTTTGCACGGAATTGAGGAGCATGGCTTCCTCTCCAAGCGGCAGGGCCGTTCCGGACAGCGTCTTGAATTGACTACTGATCTGATTGAGCTGATGCGTTTCTGCGGCAAGGTCCGCCGGATTGCTTTCATTGCCGACACCGCGCGCAATAGAATCGCTCTGCCGGATGATCGCCCGCAGCTGTACTCGCAACGGATTTCTTACTCGCTCAACCGTGGCTTGCAGGTTGGTGGTATCGTCCCGCAGCAAGTCGATCTGTTTGCGTGCGTGAACGACCGAAAGCGTTTGAGTGACCAGCGTCATGATCCCGGCACTCTCGGGATGAAAGACTTGGGTCGTTGCCGGCTTTGCGTTTGCCGGTGCTGTTTGGGAATTGTTCAGCGCGGCCGGAATGGAGTCAGAGTTCGCCAGAAGGTTGATCTGCCCCATCAGGCCCCCGGCCGAATCTGAAGCGCCAGTGAACGAAGCCATGCCTTCGATCGCCGCCTGCAACTGTTTTGCGACGTTGAGGTCCGCCAACAGTACGTCGCGCTGAGAGACAAGCGTTTGGCGCGTGCGGCTCTTCGCCTTTTCGATCTGCGCATTCAAATCATCGATCTGGCTTTGCAGTTTCTGAACGCGCTCCATCGCCGTCTGCTGGGCCTGCCGAAGAGTGCCCTGCTGGCTCGACGCGGAGGAAGCGCTCTTCTCAGAGCGCAACAAGGCCGCGTCCGCCCTTGCGAATGTGAACGCTGCCTGCACCACCTGGCGTGCGGTCTGCCGAACGTTATCCTCGAGCAGCGTGGTTTGAGGGAAGGAGCCCGATTCCTCCACTGAGGACACGTGTTGATACCACGCAATGGTCTGGTTCAGGCATTGCAGAAGATCTTGTGCAGCGACGTTACTGCCGCCTGGCGCGGCTATGGCGAAAGGCAAAGCTGCGAGGACCGCAAAACAGCAGGCCACCGCTCCAATCTTTCTCAGTGTGAACGTTGCGCGAATACTCTTGTTGGTCGTTCGTTTCAAAGAATAAGACTCATCCTCCGGCTCGGAGTTACCCTGATATCTGGCCGGGAAGGTAAGCGTCCACCAGCCCTCGGCCGAACGCTTACGGCACATTCGCAAATCCTTTTTCCATCGAAGCGTGTGTCGCTCATGTGGATTCCAATTCCTGTCGGCTTGAGAACGGACTTAATCAGGGCCAGCCCAGCGGATAGCGGGCCAAGCTTTGTAGGACTTGGCGCTCGATAACCCTCTCCGCCGCATTTATTCGCAGGATTCGCGTCGTAACCCATCCCACTTCGGTGAGCGGCTCGATAACCGGTCCGACTAAACGAAAATAATGCTGCCATTTCTCCGTACGCGGATTAAACAACGGAATCGCACGACCCGACAGAGGATCGATGGAGGCGACATCACTTCCTTTATACCGATTGCAAAGCACGCACGCGAACGCTAGATTGTTCTCGTCAGCCACGCCGCTGTGTTTTTGCTGATGACATGATCGACTTGATGGCCAAAGCCTGCTTCCTCTTCGTGCAGCAGGCAGTACTCGCAACGCCGGCCGGCTCGCTCCAGAACGTACAGCCGGAGCGACTCGCCAATGTCACTGGCCACGGGCTAGGATTTGATGGGCGCGCGCCTTCGCCATCCGCAAGATATGCTCGAGCTCAATAAAGTGATCCAGTTCTGCGCGTTGCTCCGGAGAAAGAGTTTGCTCTCGCTCCAGGGCGACCAACTCGGCGAAACGCTGCTCTGCTTCGGGGGACGGATGAAACTGTGCGACCGTTTCGGGTGTGGTACCGCTGGCAATGAAGTCAACAAGCTCTAAATAGGCTGGGTGCGCTGTGCTCATGACAGTATCCTTCCTAGAGTAGCGCGGAGTCCTCGTAGCGTTTCTGTTCTTGATGGCGGTAATCGCACAGGCCCCACCATGCGCCATTAAAGTACTATTCGAGCAGCAGGCCGGCGATGCAGGCGGACATGAAATTCGCCAACGTCCCCACGAACATAGCCTTCAGGCCGAGCCTCGCAAGATCCGATTTTCGCTTGGGCGCCAGCGCTCCAATGCCGCCGATCTGGATTGCGATGGAGCTGAAGTTCGCAAAACCGCAAAGCGCGAACGTAGCGATCACAAACGAGCGCGGCTGAAGAATCGCCTTTACTTTGCCGAGGTCGAGAAACGCGACAAACTCGTTCAAAACCATCCGCGTGCCAAGCAGGTTTCCTACCGTAGCGCAATCGTTCCAACTCACGCCGAGGGCCCACGCAACCGGTGCAAAAAGAAGGGCAAGGATGCTTTGCATCGATGGGGGTATCCAGGGAACATAGGAATGCGCAAACCCCAAACCTCCGTTGATCATGGCAATCAGTGCAAGAAAGGCGATCAGCATGGCGGCGATATTCAGTGCGAGTTGCAGGCCATCGCCCGCGCCGCGCGCTGCCGCATCGATGATGTTTACTCCCTGCTTTTCCACTTCCACGTGAACAGTGCCGGCAGTGACCGGCTTCCCGGTCTCCGGCACAAACATCTTGGATAGCATCAGGGTTGCCGGGGCGGTCATCAGTACGGCCGTGAGCAGATGGGCGATCGATACGCCGGCAATTGCGACATAGGCGGCCATCACCGCTCCTGAAACGTGCGCCATGCCGCTCGTCATCACCGTGAAAAGCTCCGATTCTGTCAGGCTCTCGAGAAACGGGCGGATGGTCACCGGCGCCTCGGTCTGTCCCATGACGACGCTGGCGGCCACGCAGGTCGATTCCGCTCCGCTGGTTCCCATGAACCGTTGCATGAACACCGCCATGCTCCTTACAAACACTTGCATGATCCCGAGATAGTACAGGATCGCGAACAGGGAGCAGATGAAAATGACGATCGGCAATACCTGGAACGCGAAAATGACGCCAAACTGGTTAGTCCGAACGCCGAGCCTGTCGCCGAACACGAAGCTCGAACCGGCCGCCGTATCGTTCAACAACGCGTTGACGAAAAGGCTTATGTCGTAAAACAACTTGCCGAAGCTGGTCTTCAGAACCAGGAACGCAAACGCAAACTGCAGAATCACGCCCCAGACGACAACGCGTCTCTGAATCGCAGACCGCTTGGTAGAAAAGAGATAAGCGGCCATAAGGATGGCGATGAGGCCCACCAGGCCGCTGAGTCTTGCCATCAAACTCCGAACTAACTTACAACTTCGAGAATGAGGTCCCTCTCATCCACCGGCTGTTGCGAGATCTTGAAAGCATCTTCCACCAGCTCTGCCGCCTCTTCCAGGTGCTCTTCGCTGGTGTAGTAGATCCGGCACAAAATACTGCCGGAATCGATCTTCTGGCCGACCTTGACCTCCAGGATCACGCCCACGGCCGGGTCAATCGTGTCTTCTTTTGTATTGCGTCCCGCGCCGATCATCGACGATGCCTGCCCGATCAGCTCGGCATCGATCGCGCTTACATAACCGCCGCGGCTGGTGGTAATCTCCTGCGCTCCGGTGGCGTTCGGCAGCATTTCGAAGCGGTCCAGCACCTGCGGGTTTCCGCCCTGCGCCGCAATGACTTCCTTGAATTTGCGGTAACCCGATCCGTCCAGCAGCTTCGATTGCGCCAGTTCCCGAGCCTCGTCGAGTGTTTTCGTAATCTTGCCGAGGAAGATCATGCGTGCCGCAAGCTCGAGCGAGATGCGGGTGAGATCAGACGGTCCGGCATTCTGCAGTGTCTGCGAAACCTCCATTACCTCGAGGGCATTTCCGATCGCATACCCGAGCGGCTGGCTCATATCGGTGATCAGCGCTTGCACTCGCTTATCGAGACGCCGCCCGATGCCGACCATCATCTGCGCCAGGCGTCGCGCTTCCACCTGCTTCTTCATGAAGGCGCCGGAGCCCACCTTCACATCCAGCACAAGCGCATCCAGACCGATCGCCAGCTTCTTCGACATGATCGATGACGCAATCAGCGCGATCGATTCTACGGTCGCTGTCGCATCCCGCAGTGCATAAAGCTTTCCATCCGCCGGCGCGACCTCGGGAGTTTGGCCGATGAAAGCTAAGCCATGCTGTGCGAGTTGAGCGCGAAATTCTTCAATCGTGAGATCGGTGCGAAAACCGGGTATCGACTCCAGTTTGTCGAGCGTGCCGCCGGTGTGTCCCAGGGCGCGGCCCGAAATCATCGGCACCACCACACCGGCCGAAGCCGCAATGGGAGCGGAAATCAGGCTGGTTTTGTCCCCCACGCCACCGGTAGAGTGCTTGTCAACCTTGATTCCCGGTATAGAGGACAAATCAACTATCGAGCCCGAATTCACCATGAACTCGGTCAGGGCGCTTACTTCGCGGTCGGACATCCCGGAGAAGTAAACGGCCATCAGGAAGGCCGACATCTGGTAATCCGGGATGTCGCCGCTGGTGTAGCTATCCACGAGGTATTGAATTTCCTCGGGCGCGAGCTCTTCGCCATCTCGCTTGCGATGAATTAGGTCGACAGTACGCATTTACGAATAATAAGCGTACCATTCTCAACAGCTTGAATCCCCCAGAGAAACCTCCTGGCGCGAGGTATTTGAGGGTCGATCGCCCGCGAGTTCTAGGGCAATTCCGCCGCCAGCAGGCGACCCAGGTCTTCCGTCCGAACCCGCAAACCTATATAGAAGGATCCGAAGAGCGCATAAACGGCGCTCACCTCGTCGAACCTCATCTCATAGATCAGCTTTTTGAAGACAAGCGGGTCATCCGCAAAGAGATCCACGCCCCACTCCCAGTCATCAAAACCAATGGAGCCGGTGATGATCTGGCGTACGCAGTCGGCATAACGCCGTCCTACTAGTCCGTGCTCGTGCATCAGGCGCTGCCGCTCCGCCATCGGGACGGTGTACCAGTTCTTCGTCTCGGCTCGCTTCCTATCCATCGGGTAGAAGCAAAGGTATTTCGCTTTGGGGATCTCGGGGAAGAGCCGGGGAGCCATCGCGGCAGATTGCCGCGCGATCACGTCGGCAATGCCGCTCTTCCACTCGGGCGAATGCGGCGCGTACCCATTCTCAGCCAACTGCGCATAGGCTTTCGCGGACGACTCGTACAACCCGAGCTCTACTACTGAAATGTAGGAGTGGCTGGCATCGAGATAATCGGAGAGCTGTAATTGCGCCATCGCGAGTTCCGCGCGATGGAGGGCGTCCAGCGAATCGCGGAAGTGCAACAGCAGCAAGTCGCCTTTATGACCCAACTGCGAATACAGCGCGGATTGCTGAGGGTGGCCATCGGCCGCACCCTGCTCCATGGCCGCGAGCGCCCCCACTGCTTCGTTAACAATCCGTTCCTGCTTGCCGCGCTCCGCTGCCCGCCAGGCCGTACGGCGGAAACGGAACATCTGGTGCAAAACGTACGAACCCTCCAGTGTCAGCGGAACAGCCGGTGCGTCAGCCACGCTGCATCTCCCATTCCCCCGACGGCAGACCCGGCATCTCGTGCCGATAACGGCCTTCGAAAATTTCCTTGAATAATTGCAGGCTCTCTTCGTGAATCAAGCCATTACTGGCGAACACGTATCGTCCATGCAGATCCAGCGGTTCGCCTAGCATCCCGGAAACCCGCCCCCCGGCTTCTTCAACGAGCAGCGTGCCGGCAGCCATATCCCATGGGTTCAAGCCAAATTCCCAAAAACCTTCCGTTCGCCCGGCAGCGGTGTAAGCCAGGTCGATCGCCGCCGATCCGCCGCGCCGTACCCCGTGGCTAAGCATCGCAAGCTGGTAATAGAAGTGGATATTTACGTTCTGGTGCCGCCGGCGGCTCGGAAACCCGGTCGCAAGAAGCGATTCGTTCAGGGTGCGGCCCTTGCTGACTTGTATGGGTGCGCCGTTCAGGCGGGCACCGGCACCCCGTTCGGCCGTAAACAACTCGCGGTTTAGCGGATCGTACACCACTCCCGCGATCACTTCATCGCGTTTCGCAAGGGCAAGCGTTACGTTCCACATGGGGAACCCATGCGCGAAATTCGTCGTACCGTCCAATGGGTCCACGTACCATCGCAGTTCCGCCTGCATCTCCGCGCGTCCACCCTCTTCGGCAACGATGCCGTGCTGCGGAAATTGCTCTTTGAGCCGCTGGATGATCAGTTGTTCACTCGCGCGATCCGCCGCGGTCACCAGATCGTAATCGCCCTTCAGTTCGAACGCGACGCCCCGGTGCGCGAGAAGTACCTGCCCGGCTTCACGCGCGATCTCGATCGCTGCGTCCAGAAAGTTGCCCATAGTTTCAGTTCATCACATGTACAATTCCGACTGCCCTGGACACGCTAATTTACGGTTCGTAGTAGCCGCTCCGTGCACTCAGCTTGAGAGTCGGGTTCTGCAGTTGCACGGAGATCGGGTGAAAGCGCCGGGGTTCTTCCTGCACGTTCTTCGGATAGAAGCCGAGAACGTACTGTGTTCGCAGTTCCTGAATGATTTGCCTGAAAGCGTCATCCAATCGCTCGAATCCATCCGGATAGAAGATTCTTCCGCCGGTAGACTCGGCCAGAGTTGCCAGCGCATGCTCGCCGCCGGTGTTCCGGCCGGCATCGTTCGCAATCGGGACAACCACAATCGGATACATGACGACGTCGGCTCGCTGCGCCGCGGCAAGCGCGTCCTGATATTTTTTGTAGCTGGTCGTATCGCCGCCGTCGGTCACCAACACCATCACATGCCGGCCGTCGCGGTCGCTGAGCGTGTCGCTTACCAGATAGACCGCGTCATACATCGACGTCCCGCCTTCGCCGTGCAAAGCATGCAGCGCGCGTTCGGCCCGTTTCTGGCTGCGCGAATAGTCCACTTCAAGATTCGTCCGCCAGTTGAAGCTGAATAGCGCAAACGCATCGGCCGGATTGCCGGCGCCCAGAAACGCGGGCAGGAACCGAAGCACCGAATCCTCTTCGAAGTGGAGATCCTTCTCCGTGCTGCCGCTGGTATCGATCAGAATCGCAACCGACAAGGGCAGGGAAGTATTGCGTTCAAAGACGGTAATGTCTTGCGCGACGCCGCTGTCGAAAACCCGGAAGTCCTCTTTATTTAGATTGGTGACGACCGCCCCGGACACATCGCGCACGGAAACCAGCAGCCGTACCAGATTGACCTTGATCGCAAACGTGGGTTGCTGTCCGGGTGCCTTCTGCGGCAGCGGCTCAAGCGGGCGCTGCTGTTCCGGATTCGCCGGCTTGAATTGGCTCCAGGCCAGCGCAGCGGCGGCTAATAGCGCGGCTGCTATCCGAAGCATCGCGGCGTTAGCGCGCTTCATTCGTGTGTGCGTCTGCCAGCAACCGGTCATCCCACTCGCCATCCACCCAAACGGCGCCATCTGCGAAGAACTCTTTCTTCCAGATCGGCACTTCGCGTTTCAACCGGTTGATACCTGCGAAAGCAGCTTCAAAAGCCGCCTTCCGGTGCGGTGCAGTAGCCACCACCACGACGCTCGCCTCCCCGATCTCCAGCCGGCCGACGCGATGCACCATGCCTATATGCCCGATTTCAAACTGATTCGCGATCTCTCTGCCGATCCTGACGATCTGCGCGAGCGCCATCGCCTCGTAGCACTCGTATTCGAGATGTGTCGTCGCACGTCCTTTCGTGTTGTTCCGGACAATGCCTTCGAACACCACCACGGCGCCGTCTTCCGGGCGCTGCAGCATGTCTGCTAGCTGCTTGGCGCCGATCACCTCGCGCGTGATCGAAAAGAAATGTCCATCCGGGTCTCGGGTTACCTTCCCGGACCCGCCGCTCACAGGCGGCAGAAACGCTACTTCATCCCCTTCGGTCAGCACGGTGTCTGGTGTGGAAAACTCCTGGTTCCTGGCAAATAGAATCGACGGACGCCTGTCGCGCAGGGTTGCAATGCGCTCAGCGTAGCTTTCGAACAGATTTCTCAGGGTGGTTTCGGGCGGGATTTGAACCGTCTCTTCGGCTTTTCCAACCATGTCTTTCAGGATGCCGAAAAACAGTACCCGTACCTGCATTTTCAAATGCTAACAGGGCGGCTCCGGTCCGGATGGATAAGTCCGGCTCGCTATATTCACAGAGAGGACACGCTTGGAAACGCATTCAAACGAGCCGCGAAAGCATGAAACGCGAATCCGTGTGCGCTATGCGGAGACGGATCAGATGGGCGTTGTCTACCACGCCAACTATTTCGTCTGGATGGAAATTGGCCGTGTGGAGCTGGTGCGCGCCAGGGGGTTCAATTATAAGGAGCTCGAGCAGGCGGAAGGGCTCTATCTCACAGTGGTGGAGGCCGATTGCCGTTATCTGTATCCGGCCCGCTACGACGAGGAAATTATCGTCCAGACCGAAATCGTCAAATCCACTGCGCGCATGGTGGAGTTCGCTTATCAGATCCGCTCAGCCGAGTCAGACCGCCTCCTTGCCCAAGGGGTCACGAAGCACATCTGGCTGAATCGTGAATTTCGCCCGACGCGTTTGCCCGATCAGTATCATGCTGTGCTGCGGGTCGGCTAGGACAGGCGAGCGGTTAATCGTACACCGCATGGACGAACCACTCGCCGCTCGGTGATTCCTGGTAAATGCGATAAAGCCCGCCGTCATCCAGGGCCACATCCCATTCCTCGCGGCTCCAGGCGGTCGTTGCCCACCATTCTCCCGAGGTCTTCCAGGGGCCCGCGGACTGCAGGACCCGGCCTTTCACGGCCGATGCCATAACATCTTTCGGTGCGCACTCTATGACGCGTACCCGTGCATGCAGCGCGGGCCGGAACAGCCGCATAATCAGGCGTAACGTCTCAGCCGGCGCCTGTTCCTGCTTGAGTTCTTTCTGTGTGGCCGTTGCAGGCAGGGTCGTCATTTGAAACGCATCCGGCCGATGTGTATTCAGCAGTACCGGTGTGCCCACGTTCTCTTTGCCTACCATGCCCGCAATCCGTGCGAGCGTGATTTGCAGTTTGTCCGGTTGGGGCGTCGGCGGTAAAAAAATTCCGCCTTGTACGCGCTTCGGCTCTACCGCTTCCACCCGCAACGAAAAAGCTGTTACCGGCGCGCCCGGAGGATGCCGTTCTAAATGCAATTGCAGGAGCTTCAAAATGCTACGGCTGTCATCAAGCGGCACGGGAAATTCCAGCTCGCAGCAGTGCCGGTCCGCTCCTTCCAATTCAAATTGCGCTGCCAGCGACCGCGCTGCCTGAGACTGTGACCGCAGTCGCCCGCACAGTTCGGTCAACACACGCGCCAGCAGAAACAAGAGCGGTTCCAGCAATTCCAGCGGATGCTCCAGTTCCATCCGCTCGTCATAGTTCGTCTTGGCCGCAGGAACGCGCAGCGGCCGCTGTACTCTTCCGCACGCCAGGTTGCGCAGATACACCCCAGCCTTTCCTAACCGCTCCGCTATCCCGCGCTCCGGCAATGCCGCCAGATCTTCACAACTCTTCACGCCCCAGCGCTGAAGAACATCGAACAGCACCGCGTCCACCGGTACATCGTGCGTGAACAGTGCGCTCAGCGGGAGCGGCGCCAGTTTCAGGTGTTCTTCCCCGGGCGTCACCAGGGTCACTCCGGCAAAGTTGCGTGCCAGCAGAATCGCTGCATCCGGGTTCGAGGCAATCGCCAAACTTGCCTGCAGTTTACGCTCATACCCGGCCCGGCAGATTTCAGAAGCAATCTGATGCGGCGATCCGATCAGCTTTCGCAAGGACGCAATAGAAAACACGACTGTGTCTTCTGCCGTCTGCTCTACCACCGGAGAAAACGCAAACGCCAGATCCAATACCGGGCATCCTGCCGCGGGATGCTTTACATGAACGCATGCGTACATATCAGGCCACTACCCAAAGCGGTTCTGGTCGAATGGTGGCAACCTTCTGTTGAAAAGCGTGGATCTCACGGCCACGCAATAACAGGAACGGTGCAGTGCCTGACCAATGAAACGCTTTCGATTTCGTTTGAATGTTGCTGCTGGCGCAGGATTTAGCTTGCGCTGAATCCGCACATAACAGCAAAATTGTCGGGGTGCTTTCTACGGCCCGCCGGAAGCGAAACCAATACGACAACGGAATGCGATTCAGCACGCGTGCCGGTGCTTCGCAAAGATCGAGCAGCACGACTCCAAAACCGCCGGCATGGAGAATCAGATCAGCTGCCCGAATCGCATGCTCGGCGTTCCCTTTGCAGCGGACCCATACGATGCTTTCCAGCCGCACGCCCGCGGCCGCCGCGGAGGCGGGGTGAAAACTATCGTTCCAATCCACTACCGCGCAAATCTCGCCTCGAATTGTCGCTTGCGCCAAAATATGGAGGCATGCCGACATTCGCCCCGAAGAGCGACGGCCATGAATCTCGGTAATCCCGCCCCGTAGCACGCCCTTCGTAAAAACTCCTTTCAAACCGGGCGCCTGAAGCGGAGCAAACTTTGGCTCCTCATGTAACACATGAAGCTTGGACGCTGTCTTCCAGCGTTCGTCCAAAAGCAATACTGCTGCCTGTTTCGCCATTTGTTCGCCTGTATCATTTTCGCCAGTAAGCTGGCGGAAAGCAAGGGACAAAGTCTCCAGGAATGTTTATCGTGTTACGATATATACACGCGCAAACTATGTCGGAGATTTGCCATGTCCACCCCATCGCCATCCATGTCTAAAGAACAGGTCCGGCACGATATTTCGGCTGCCGGCTATCAACAGCTTGCGGAATTTCGCTATCGCATTCGCGAATTTCTGCACTTCAGCGAGCAAGCGGCTCGCGCCAACAGTATTGAGCCCCAGCAGCACCAGCTTCTGCTTGCCATAAAAGGGCTGCCAACCGGTACGCGTCCCACCGTTACTTCGCTTGCGAACCGCATGTGCCTCCGTCATCACAGCACGGTGGAACTCATCAACCGCATGGTGGAACGTGGTGCTATCGTTCGCCGCCACAGTGAACACGACCGTCGCGAAGTCTTAATCGAACTTACCCCCTTGGGAGAAGAAATCTTACAAAAGCTTTCCCTCTTGCACTGGCAGGAACTGCAAACCTCCGGCCCGGCCCTCTCGAAGGCGCTTCGGGCGATTGTGGATCACAGTTCTCTGAAGGGGGGTGACTGCAATTGACTAAGAGTCTGCCCGGTCATCTCGCCGTGAACCAGAAAAAGAAATCGTCGAACGAACTCCGGGATTTCACCACGACGCCGCATGTGATCCCGATTTCCCTCCTGGCCATTGCCATCGGGATCATCGCATCCTTTGTCGCCTGGCTGCTGCTCAAACTGATCGGTTTTTTCACCAATATCTTCTACTACCAGCGCATTGACACGGCGCTTTCTTCGCCTGCCGGCAATCACTTGGGTCTTTGGGCGATCGCCATTCCTGTGATCGGGTCTTTGATTATCGGTTTAATGGCCCGCTACGGCTCGGAGAAGATTCGCGGTCACGGGATTCCCGAAGCAATCGAATCGATCCTAATGAACGGCAGCCGCGTGCATCCGCGATTAGCCGTTCTCAAACCCATCTCGGCAGCCATCTCTATCGGATCCGGCGGCCCGTTCGGCGCGGAGGGCCCCATCATCATGACCGGCGGCGCGTTCGGTTCCCTGATCGCGCAATTGTTCCACCTCACCAGTGCCGAAAGGAAAACCTTACTCGTAGCCGGAGCAGCCGCGGGCATGGCTGCCGTGTTTGCGACTCCACTCGCGGCGGTTCTGCTCGCCGTCGAACTTCTTCTATTTGAGTGGAAGCCGCGCAGTGTGATTCCCGTGGCGCTGGCCAGTGTCACCGCCGGCGCGGCGCGCCGTTACATCTTAGGACTCGGGCCGCTCTTTCCGGTGCCGCCCCATCCAGCTTTCATCGGTCCGCAAGGATTGCTCGGCTGCGCCATTGCCGGTCTTCTTGCGGGCCTGCTCTCGGCTCTGCTGACCCAGGGCGTCTACGCCGCCGAAGATCTGTTTCACAAACTGCCAATCCACTGGATGTGGTGGCCGGCAATTGCCGGCGTGTTCGTCGGCATCGGCGGGCTGTTCTTCCCGCAAGCTCTTGGTGTGGGTTATGACGTGATTGGGCTCCTGCTGCGGGGGAACGTTACCCTCCACATCATCCTGGGCGTCCTCATCGTCAAATCGCTGATCTGGATCATTTCCCTTGGCTCCGGCACTTCCGGCGGAGTGGTAGCGCCGGTACTGATGACCGGTGCTGCGCTCGGGGGCCTGGAAGCGCTCTTCCTGCCGCATTACGGCCCGGGCTTTTGGGCGCTCGTCAGCATGGGGGCGACCCTTGCCGCCACTATGTCGTGCCCCTTCACTGGAATCGTTTTCGCTATCGAGCTCACGCACGACCTCAATATGCTATTGCCGCTCCTTATCGCTTCGTTCCTGGCTTATGGATTGATCGTGCTGGCGATGCGGAGATCCATCCTGACCGAGAAGATCTCGCGCCGAGGTTATCATCTCAGTCGCGAATACGCGCTGGATCCGCTCGAGATCCTGTTCGTTCGGGAAGTCATGCGAACCAACGTGGTTGCCCTGCCGGCGGAGGCAAGCCTTGAAGAGGCCTGCGACCTCATCCGTCCGGGGCAGAAGCCTCATGGCCAGCATCTGTTTCCTGTCGTCGATGACAGCCAGCGTGTCCTTGGTGTCGTCAGCCGAAATTATCTGACGAAGCTGTTCGACGAGCGATCGGCGCAGACCTCACGAATGTTCCTCGGAGAGACCGCCGTACATCCGCCGGTGGTGGCTTACGCCGAAGAACCGCTACGCGTCGTTGCTCATCGCATGTTCGAGTCGGGCTTCACGCGCATGCCCGTGGTCGCCGGTGAAGACGATAACCGTCTCGTCGGCATGGTGGCATTGCATGACCTGATGCAAGCTCATAGCCGTAGTCTCGAAGAGGAGCGTGCCCGCGAGCGCGTTCTGCGTCTTCGCATGCCGCTGCTTGGGCGCATGCAGACGAGCCGCGTACCGCAGCCATAATCGAAAAAAAAGGCCGGGTGTTTGCGCACCCGGCCCTTTAGCCGCTCTTATCTCTTTTGTTCTTTGTTATCCGTTTACTTCTTTGACGATTTTCCCGCCGACACGGTCTTCGCCATGTCGACATTTGCCCCGGCTGCCATAACAGCCGTTGACATTCGGAAATCCTCACCCATCATATTTGCCATGGCGTGGATCTCCAGTCCCTCCGCTTCCTTCGTGAACACCAAACAGCGTTGATCCGGATCGAAATCCGCCTGGATCCAATCTCCCGGCACAACCTGGCTCGTTGCCATCAGATTCGACAGCGGATGAACCAGCAGCCGTTCGATGGCACGCTTCAGGTGCCGAGCCCCGTACTTCACATCGGTGCCCTCAGTAAGCAGGAAGTTCTTTCCCTCGTCAGAGACCGTGAACACGAAGCATTTCTCTATGGGCGATGTCAGGATGCGCTGTTGCACCTGTCCCAGTTCGAGATCCAGAATGCGGCGCAGCTCCGTTTCGCCGAGCGACTTGAACACAACCACCTTGTCGATGCGGTTCATAAACTCGGGCGTGAACTTCCGCCGGGCCGCTTCGAGACCAGCTTTCGACACTTTCTTGTCGAGTTCGTCATCAACCTCGACAGGTTTTTGTGCCGACACGGCGCGCTGGAAGCCAAGCTTCGGGTTCACGAGCGCACTCATCTCGCTTGCGCCCAGGTTGCTGGTCATGAAGATCATCGCCTGCGAAAAGTCCACCTTGCGGTTGTCGCCGAGCGTCAGTGTCGCCTTGTCCAGAATGCCGAGCAGCAGATTCCACAATGCGTCGCTTGCTTTCTCAATCTCGTCGAAGAGGATGAAGCTAAGCTTCACCGTTTCCGTGTGATGCTGATTGATCACTTCCTGGCTCAACAAGGGGTGCGTTTCGCGGTGGCCGAGGTAGCCCGGAGGCGAGCCGATCAGCTTGGCGATCTCATGGCTGTGCTGAAACTCGGCGCAATCGATCTTGATGACCGCGCGCGGATTTCCTACCAGTGCCTCGGCGGTTGCTTCCACCGTCCTTGTCTTTCCCGAACCCGTCGGACCGAGAAAGAGGAAATTGCCCACGGGGCGCCCCGGCGCCGTGAGACCGGTCAGGTGCATCTGGTAGATGTTTACAATCTGCTCGACAGCTTCGTCCTGGCCAACAACGAGCTTCAGCAGCCTCTTTTCGAGATTCTCAGCTTCTTTTCCTGTACGGCTTGGGTCTAGTACCTTGCGGAGCCGGCTCATATACTTCATCCTTCTTTCCACTTATCCGCCGGGTGATACCTCTTGCCAGCGTCCATTCCCAGCGGATCAAAAAATTTGTTGGCCTACGCCCAACATTGAGCAACCCAGGTGCCAAAAACCACCAAGCTGCTTCCTACTTCTCTTTATCGTCAGAGCTGCCTCTGTCATGCAGACTCACTCCAACCTTTTTCTCCCGGGCTTTTCCGATCAGCCCTTGGGTGGTCGTGAAGGTCTCACTTCCACGCGGCTGATCAGCGTCCTCTCCGGCATCCGGAGAATGCCCATCACAATCTCCGCGATGTCCTCCGGAGCGATTTTCCAGTCCGATCTTTTTTGCGCTCCTCCTCCAAACTCTGTGTCCACACTGCCCGGCATGATGTAACTGACCCGGACGTTGTCGTTGCGATGATCAAGCATCATCGCTTCGGTAAACCCGTTTAATCCAAACTTCGATGCGTTATACGCGGCTCCGCCCGCAAACGGATTTTTCCCGGCCAGGCTGCTGATGTTGATGATGGCGCCACCCTTGCCAAGTTGAAAGCGCTGCAGCGCTTCGCGGCTGCAGTAAAACGCGCCGGACAGGTTGGTGCCAATCAGGCGGTCCCATTCCTCGACGCTGAGTTCGGCCGTAGCGCGGAAGGCGCCGATCCCGGCGTTGTTGATCAAGATATCGAGGCCGCCTAGTTCCCGATCGGCGAACTGAAACAGCTTTGCGACTTGCCCACTGTCTCGTACGTCTGCCGTGCGGCCTGCTACCTTCCGGCCGCCTCCGTTCTTGCTCAGATCAGCCAGTGCGGCATCGAGAGACGCTTGCTGCCGGCCGCAGATCACCACATCCGCACCCGACGCAACAAGCGCGTTTGCGACTGCCAGCCCGATACCCTTCGAGGCTCCAGTCACAATTGCTCGCTTGCCGCTCAAGATGTCATTCATGAAGTTTAGTTAAGCTCCTCTAGTACCACCACGGAGTGGTTGGTGTATCTCCACCACCAACTCCTCACTTAACTGATTCCTTCCGACCACTGTGAGTTGCGAATCCCACGCATACACTCAGATACACTCTGAGCTTTTTACTCGATGCACTCGGAGTTTTTACCACTAACTGCTAGCCTGGCAGTCCTAAAACGGATCTTGTTCGACCCCTAACCGACAATCGCCGCCGTCTTTGCGGCGCCCGCTCGAATGAAGCCGCGCTCCCACGCGCCCGAGGCTAAACAGGGCCCCGGCCCAGGCGACCACTGACGAGTTCGCCCCTATACTGAAAGAGAGCCCCTCGTATGAGCGTCATCTGGCTGCGTACCGCAGCCGCCCTTTACGCATGCGGACTGCTGTACGCGCTGATCTACCTCTTTCGAAAGAACACGCGCCTTTTTCTTCCAGCACTGCTTGCCTTCGGAGCGGGCGCGGTCTTCCATTTCGTGTCCATCGTCGAGCTCTGGGCCGAAGCCGGCCACTGGCCGCTCGCAAACTTCTACGAAACGAGTTCGCTCTGCGCTTTCCTTATAGCTGTTCTTTTCTTGATAGGTTACACCTACTACCGCATAGCAATCTTCGCAGTGTGTATTTTTCCACTGGTTTTTTTCATGACACTTATCGGAACTACCGAGTTCCCGGTTGCGCCGTGGGGTAGTCCTGATATACGAAACGTCTGGCTGATCGTGCACGTTGCAACCGTACTAATTGGTTACGCAACTTTAACATTTGCCGCAGTCGCCTCCGTCTACTATCTGCTGCAGGAACGTCAGCTCAAGCGAAAGAATGTCATGCCCTCGGCGAACCGGCTGCCGCCTCTGGCAACCTTGGACCTCATCATCTCGGTATCCATGAATGCCGGGTTCGTCTTTATCACCATCGCCACGGCGACCGGCGTTATTTGGGCATTTATCGACAATGGAACGGGCTGGATTGCGAATCCCAAGATCGCGTTCTTCCTTTTCACCTGGGCGTTTTACCTTGCCATGATCTTCCTGCGCGTTTCGGCCGGCTGGAGAGGCCGGCGCATCGCGTGGCTTGCGGTCAGTGTGCTGGTCTGTTCCGTGGTCACCTGGGCCACGCATATGAGCCTGCGGAGTCTGTGGCCCAGATGAAAGTCGCACTGGCAGGTCTGAATCACCGGACGGCCCCCGTCCAGCTCCGCGAGAAGCTTGCCCTCAGGCCGGAGGAAATTCCGGCAGCTCTCCTCGAAATCCAGGCGTATGGAGCGAAGGAAGCACTCATCCTCTCGACGTGTAATCGCGTGGAGATCGCGGCAGCGCTCGATGACGATCTGCTCCCCGCCTCCGTGTTCGACCGCCTTCTTGCCGAGCGCGGAGAGATGTCACCGGAAGCGGTGCGCCCGCACCTCTATGTCTATGAAGACAAGGACGCGATCCGCCATCTCTTCCGGGTAGCCGGCAGCCTCGATTCGATGATCGTGGGCGAGCCGCAGATCCTCGGACAACTGAAGCAGGCCTATGCCCAGGCACGCGACCACGGCGCCATCGGCACGGTGCTCGACACAATCGTGATGCGGGCTTTACATGTCGCCAAGCGTATCCGCACCGAAACGGAAATCGGCCAGAGCGCCGTTTCCGTGAGCTATGCGGCCGTCGAACTGGCTCGCGAAATTTTCGGATCGCTGGCCAGGAAGCGCGTCCTGATTATCGGGGCGGGAAAAATGTCGGAGGGGGCGGCACGGCATCTCCTGCGCGGCGGCGCAAATGAAATTTTCATAACCAACCGCACACACGAACGCGCGGTCGAGGTGGCCGAGCTTTTCCGAGGGGAAGTAATTCCTTATGACGCGTTTCCACACCGGCTGGCCGAAATGGATATCGTCATCACCTCCTCAGCTGCTCCGACATTCGTTCTTACGCGCGAGGCGGTGCGCCGCAGCATCGAGCTCCGCAAGCACCAGCCGATGTTCCTGATCGATATCGCTGTTCCGCGGAATATCGATCCTGCCGTCGACGACCTCGAACACGCCTTTCTCTACGACATCGACGATCTGCAGCGCCTTACGGACGCCAACCTGCGTGCCCGGCGTGAGGTGGCGGAGCAGGCCGAAGCGATTGTTCTCGAAGAGGTTGCACGCCTCGAGGCCAAACTCCGGGAGCGCGACATTGCCCCGACGATCGTCAGCCTGCAGGAGCAGCTTGAAGCCATCCGAAAGGAAGCGCTTGGACGCTATCGCGGCCGTCTTGGGTCGCTTACCGCCGACCAGGAAGAAGCTCTCGAAGCACTCACACGCGGAATCGTCAACAAGATTGCACACGGGCCTATATCCGAGATGCGGCGGCATGCTGCCGGACAAAAGACCGGCGCGGGACCGCGTGATCCCGAGTTTGTGACGGCGGTCCGCCGCATGTTCCGCCTCCGCTGAACCAAATTGAAAGAATGCCTTCCGCTATAACGAAAACTCTCGTCATCGGTTCGCGCGGGTCCCAGCTCGCGCTATGGCAAGCCCGTCATATCGCTGCACGCCTGGAGAATGCCGGGGTGCCGAGCAGCATTGAAATCATCAGGACCACGGGGGATCACCTGCAGACCGCCTCATTGATGCAGGCGGGAGGCAAGGGCCTGTTCACGAAAGAGATTGAAGAAGCGCTGCTTGCCGGCACAATCGACCTGGCAGTCCATAGCCTGAAAGACCTGCCCACCACGATGCCGGACGGCCTGACCATTGCGGCCATACCGGAGCGGGAAGACCCGCGGGATGCGATTCTCGGCTGCAAGCTGCGGGACTTGCCTTCGGGCGCTCGTGTGGGTACCAGTTCCGGCCGCCGTGCCGCACAACTGCTGCTGCTTCGCCCCGATCTGGACGTGCAGCCGATCCGCGGCAATGTCGATACGCGGCTCCGCAAGCTGCAAGGCGGCGATTATGATGCAATTCTGCTCGCGGCCGCGGGCGTGCGCCGCCTGGGCCTGGAGCAGGAGATCGCCGAAATCCTTTCTCCGGAGCAGATCTGTCCCGCGCCTGGGCAGGGAGCTTTGGCCATCGAAACCCGGGAAAACGATGAGGCGTTCAGGATTTGCCGGCAGGCAGGCTTGAATCATGCGTCCACCAGCGCGGCCGTCGCCTGCGAAAGAGCGGCACTGGCCGGGCTCGGCGGCGGTTGCCAGCTTCCCGTCGGCGCGTATGCCGAGGTTCATGACGAACACATCCGTGTCATGGGTGTCATCCTTTCGACAGATGGCCGCCGGTACCTTCGCGCCCGGGCCGAAGGCTCGGCTGACAATCCGGAGGAACTCGGACAGCGGCTCGCGGCCGATCTTCTCTCGCGAGGCGCCGGCGGTATCCTGGCTGGGACCGATTGATGCCCGCACTGGCCGGCCAGCGCGTGGTTGTCACGCGAGCGGTCAATCAGGCCGAAGAACTTGCCGAGCCGCTGCGTGAGCGCGGCGCACAGGTAATCCTGCTGCCAACCATTGCGATCGTGAGCCCGAGCGATCCCGCTCCGCTGCGCGAAGCGGCCGCCCATTGCGACGCATATGACTGGATCCTGTTCAGCAGCGCCAACGCCGTGGCGGCTTTTGCGGCCGAACTGCGCGGACCCAGGAATCTGCGCCGCGCCCGCATTGCTGCGATAGGATCTGCTACTCGCGAATCGGCTGAAAAAGAAGGGTTTACGGTCTCGCTGGTGCCTGAAAAATTCGTTGCCGAATCGCTCGTCGAAGCCTTCGCAAGCGAAAATCTCTATGGTTGCCGGGTTCTGATCCCCAGTTCTGCCGTCACTCGCGAAATTCTGCCAAACGAACTTCGCCGGCGAGGGGCGACGGTCGACGTAGTGGAGGCTTACCGCAATATCATTCCGCCGGACACGGCCGATCTGGCCACAGCCGTTTTCCGCGAGCCCTATCCCGACTGGGTCACGTTCACAAGCTCGTCGGCGGTCGATAACCTTTTATCTGTTACGGTTACGACAATGCTCATCGAGGTCAAGATCGCCACGATCGGGCCGGTGACTTCAGACAGCGTTCGCAAACATGGCCTGGACGTCGCGGCCGAAGCGGATCCGCACACCGTGTCCGGACTGGTCGAGGCCCTCTGTAACGCCCCCGAATCCCGCGCGCTCTAGAAAGTGCGATGTCTTTGACGCACTGGAGTCACTGGATTACGCCCCTGATCATTGCCGCCATCCTGGCGCTGCTGGCGCTGACAGTTTCACGGACGCCGCTGCACGACGTCTACAATCGCCAACTCGGGCAACGCGGTCAAACGCGCCGTGAACGGCTCTTTCTTGCCTCCCTCGGATTCTTTGTGGCGGTCGCCGTGGTGCGTGCTCTTACTTTCGCGATTCACAACGATATCGGGCCGTTTCACAACGTCACCCTGCACGGCCGGCACATTCACCACCTGGTTTGGGGCATTCTGCTTTTGCTGCTTGTCGGTTACCTGTGGCTGCTTGAGATCGGTACTGGCTCTGATCAGTCGTCGCGCTGGGTCGGGCGGTTGACTTCGATGCTTTTCGGTGTCGGTGCCGCACTGACCCTTGACGAGTTCGCGCTCTGGCTCAATCTCGAGGATGTCTACTGGCAGCGCCAAGGACGGGAAAGCGTAGAAGCGATGGGATTGTTCGGCGGGTTGCTCGGAATCGGGATCTTCGGCGGCCCTTTTTTCAGAGAAGTAGCCGTACAAATCACGCGCCCGTTCCATCACGAGGTGCGCCGCTGAGGACATGTGCCTCGCCGAACACAGCCCGGTCGAGACGTTCGGTGAGTTCTTCCGGCGATGCACCCGGATCCGCCGGAATCACATCCTTTACTGTCACGGTAATCTTGCCCGACCGAAACCAGCGTTCGCCGCTCACCTTCAACTCACCCAAACCGGCCAGGTGCACCGGCAGCACTCTGGTCCCGAGTTCCTTCCACAGCAGTCCGGACCCAACTTTAAACGGCCGTGGCGAGCCGTCGGGCGAACGGACTCCTTCAGGGAATACCATGACGCTGTATCCGCGGTCGACGGCCTCGCCGGCATGGCGGAAACTTTCCCGGAATCCGCTGAGCTGCGGCAGCGGGAAAACGTTGAATAGCGCCGTCACGAGGAAATAGGCGATCGGTCCCACGCTGTTCAGAAACCAATTGCCCTGGTTACGCCCGCGCCGGAAGTCGAGCAGTATCTCACCGGCCATCGCGATGGCCACATGCCTTCGCAAACGACCTGGCAGGGCATACAAAACGAACGCCGCATCATAAGACGTGACGTGATTGCACACAATCAGCACCGGCTCATTCGGCCATTCGCGGATCTCGTATTGCACGCGCGGGTTGGCCAGAAACCACGCGATCGGCATCGCAATGGTTTCGAGAAATACGCCGCGGATCAACTGCTGCAAGGGGTGCCACGGCCAGCGCAGATAATAATGTTCCGGCGGTTTCCGGGCGCTTGGCCCGGCCGGCGCCTGGCGGACGAGGTTCCGCACGTCTTCCTGTGTTCGCACGTTTTCAAAAGCCGTTTCGTCCAGCGAGATTCCGTACTGCTGTTCGAGCTGTGCCTGCAGTTGAACGCGTCCCAGGCTGTCCAGGTTCAGTTCACGGGAAGCGGCGCCGTTCGTATCGGCGACGGCTGCGCCGGCAGCGATGCGCCGGGCGATTTCGCGTTTCAGTATTTTGCCGGTTGAGGTTCTTGGCAAGTCTGCTTCCGGCCAAACCATCCAACGCCGCATCTTCTGAAACTCGGCGAGCTCCCGGTTTGCGCCGGTCACCACCGCTCCGGCGCCGGAATTGCTCTCCAGTGCTAACACGGCCACCGGCTCCGGGCCATGTTCGGCCTGCGACTCGATCACCGCGCAGGCCTTCACGCCCGGTTGCCGCAGCAGTGCCGCTTCCAGGTCTTCGGGATGGATATTTAATCCCGAAGACGTGACGATCACATCCTTCTTACGCCCGCGGAAGTGCAGGTTGCCGTGCTCATCGAACTCGGCGAGATCGCCGGTTTGAAGCCATTCCGATTCCTGTTTCTCCGGCCGTCCATGCTGCCATATGGTGTTCGAGATCGTATCGCCGCGGACCAGAACTTCGCCTTCACCGCTGAGCTGGACTTCGCGGCCCGGCAGAACTTGCCCGATGGTGCCCCGTGCGGGTCGAAACGGATGGTTCAAGCTGACGAGGGCAGTGGTCTCGGTCATGCCATAGCCCTGCACGACAACGAATCCAAGAGCGTTCCAAAACTGCTCGCCTTCGGGCGATAAAGCCGCTCCGCCGCAGATAAAGGCCCAGAATTTCAGGCCGAGCAGGCGGTGGATTTTGCGGAAATGCCACCAGCGCGCCCATGCCGCCTTGCCGGAGGCAGCCGTCAGCCTGGCGGGCAGATCCGGGAAGCGTGCCTCGATATGCGAGCGCATCAAATCGAGCACGCGCGGCACCGCTGCCAAAACCGAAATGCGTTCGCGGCGTATGTGTTCCACGAGTTCGCCGGCGACCAGTCGCGGCTCGTAATGCACTTCCGCTCCTAATAAGGGCGGGATCCACAAGCCCATGAATTGGCCGAAGACGTGACTCAGCGGCAAGGTGTGTAGGAAGCGGAGCGGGTGAAAGAGGCGCTCGTATTTGAGGTATTTCCGTATTTCCCTCTCGATCGGCAGCAGGCTCGCGAGCACATTCTTGTGTGTGTGGACGACGCCTTTGGGGTCGCCGGTGGTACCGGACGTAAAAACGATCTGTAATGGGTCGTCCTCGCTCAGATGCGGTTCCGCGTGGGCTTCGTGCGCGGTAATTGCCCGGTCGAAATCCTCGAAAAACACGGCCGGAATCGTCGACCGGAGTGCGGCAAGATTCTCCTGATTGCCAACGATGAGCCGCGGCGAGACTTCATCGATGACTCGCCGGACGAAATCTCCCGCGCTCGCGTAGTCTACCGGCACCGGCAGCACGCCCCGCAAGATGCAGCCGAAGAAGGCCGCCACCCATTCGGCGCCGTTCTCTCCCCAGATGAGGACGCGTTCGCCCTTGAGCACTTCGCGCTCGACCAGCTCGCCCGCAAAGCGCCGGGAAAGAGTCGCTAGCTCTTGATAGGTAACTCTCCGCTGCCGAAGTCCGCGCGGAGCAACGATGGCGATGTCTTTGCCGTGCTTTTCGAAGTCGCTCACGAGCGAGGCAAGGCTGCTTCGTTCGGCTGGCACATATTTAGCCGGCACATACTTAGCCTACGATGACGTGCTGCCTGCTCCTGCGTAATAGCCGTCGCGAGCTTGAACGACAAGTCCGTTCTGCTTCACTGTGAGCTGGATCTTCCGGTAACTGCCGTCAGTATCGGGACGATCCGGTGTATAACCGATGCTGTATTGATTGCGCAGCTCTTCTTCAATGCGGTTGTAAATGTCGTCGACGGTTTTCTTCTTTGAGACTTCGAAATAGGCGCCGCCGGTCTGCTTCGAAATCTGTTGAAGGATTTTCTTACCGTCCGGGCGGCTCACAGGCGTTCCGCCGCCACGCCGACCGCCCCAGCCACCGCCGCCGCCACCCATACCACCCCAGCCGCCGTGGCGGCCCATGCCCGGACCACTGAAGGCCCGATTCATTCCCCCTTCTTCATCCGCGATGCGAACCGAGTAGGCGAGTGTGTTGGCCTTCTGCGCGGACGTGATTGCCTCCGACTGCGACACTTTGCTTGCATTGTCTTCCCCATCGGTCAGGAGAATCAGCGCCTTTCGTCCCGCCTGTTTTTTCATCAGATCATTGGCGGCAAGATAGATCGCGTCGAAGAGGGTGGTGCCTCCGCCATGGCCACCGTATCCTCCGTGTCCGCGGCCATATCCGCCGCCTCCCTGGCCGCCGGAGCCGCCCCAGCCGCCACCGCTTCCGCCCTGCTGATTCGGATCGCCGTGACACCACTGCCGAGAACCAAGCAGATCCAGCCCTTTCTCCAACTGCTGCCGTGACGACGTCAGATCCTGCAAGAGTTCCACTTCGCGATCGAAGTGATCAGAAAGACTTTGTCCCGATCGGGACGCAATACCTGCTCGATAAAGGTCCGGCTTGCGTCGCGCTCCTCCGGAATCATGCGCCGCTCGCTGCCGCTGGTGTCCACCAGCAGCCCAAGCGTCAGAGGAAGATCGCTCTGCTGGGCGAAGTAACGGATGGTTTGCGGGCGGCCATCTTCTTCAAGTATGAAATCGTCTTTCGTTAAGTTGCGGACGATCTTGCCGTCTTTGTCCCGCACGGTCGCGAATACATTGACCACTTTGACGTCAGCCGAAAACGTCGCCTGCGGTGGCGCCGGTTCCTGAGCCGAAGTGAGTTGGGCACGCAGCATCCGGCCGGCTGACGAGAACCAAAAGCCGGAAACGATCAGGCCTCGCCGCGTGAACTGCAGACGTCGAGACGCACCCTTGTCTCCTTGCATAGCTTAAGGGCGTCCGACGCATGCGGCGAGGTTTCGGTTTCCGGCACGCCGGACCTTACAGGCTGATGAGGTAGGCCCCGCTCAGACGAGAACGAGGCGAGTGACAAGAACAAGATTTCGGCTATTTGGCTCCAGCGGCTCGTGCGCGCCAGAAAGCCGAGAGCAATTTCTCCTCGGGAACCGGTTGAGGTTCGCTTGGCTTCTGCACAAGTACAGGTCCGCGCCGTTCCGGCGCAGAAATTTCATGCAGGAACGAGAGGGCTACCGGGTTGCCCGCTGCGATTTGGGTTCCGTGCTGACACATATCCCTCAAGAGTTTGCGTCCGGCTGCATCATAGCCAGTCAGGCGGGAGATGTCGACCGTCAAGCGGCGTGCGGTCACATCGGCAAGGGCATCCTTCCAGGCGGAAGCGACGTCGTCTACGACGTCGCCCGAGAATCTACCGTTGAGCTCTATACGGAACTCATCTGCTCTGTCGTGAATTTTGACTGTCAACTTGTGTCACCTGAGCGTTAGATCGCCGGATCAATATGCCGGCTACAGGCACGATTTAACTTTCTTAATTTAATTATTAACAGATATTCATCAGGCTGTCTCCGGCCATAAATACGGGGCCCGCCAGCAGCCCTATGGAAACAAAGACTTGCCGTGAATCATCTTCGCTTTTGTAGATGCCTCAAAGGGCAGAGCGGTAGTAGTTAAATTAACAAAGAGATCAGATGGGGAACAGAATTTTTCCAGGCAGGCCGTATCCGCAGGGTGCAACGTGGGATGGAACCGGGGTCAACTTCGCGTTGTACTCGGAGAACGCAACCGGAGTGGAACTCTGTCTGTTTAATGAGCTCGGAATTGCGGATCATGACACGATTCCAGTGCAGGAATGCACCGGACACGTGTGGCACTGCTATGTACAAGGCCTCAGCATCGGCCAATTGTACGGATATCGGGTGCACGGTCCTTACGAACCCGAAAGAGGCCACCGGTTTAATCCGGCAAAGCTGGTTCTCGACCCGTACGCGCACGCAGTGGCCGGTGCGGTGAACTGGGACTATCCGGTCTTCGGCTACCAGCTCGGCGACCCGAACGAAGACCTGAGCCTCGATACGGATGATGATGCAGCGGGCATGCCCAAGGGCGTGGTTACCAGTTCTCTCTTCGATTGGCAGAATGACCGCTCGCCCGAAATTCCGCTGCATCAATCGGTCATTTATGAAGCGCACGTGAAGGGGATGACTGCTCTCAATCCGGATGTTCCGGAGGCGCTGCGAGGCACTTATCTCGGCCTGGCGTGCCCGGCGATGATCGATTATTTCAAGACGCTGGGGATCACAACAGTGGAACTCATGCCCGCTCATGACTTTCTCGACGACAAGATTCTGCTGGATAAAGGTCTGCGCAACTACTGGGGCTACAACACCACCAACTATTTCTCACCGGCGGCCAGGTACTCGAGCTCGGGCGACATGGGCCAGCAGATCGGCGAGTTCAAAACGATGGTTCGTGAGCTCCATCGCGCCGGTATCGAAGTCATTCTGGACGTTGTGTACAATCACACGTCCGAAGGGAATCACCTGGGACCCACCCTTAGTTTTCGAGGCATTGACAACGCCACGTACTACCGGCTAGTGGCGGATAAGCAGCGGTACTACATGGATTACACAGGTACCGGGAACACACTGAACATGCAGCATCCGCAGGTGATCAAGCTGGTGATGGACAGCCTGCGCTATTGGGTGCTAGACATGCACATCGACGGTTTCCGGTTCGATCTTGCGTCAGCGCTGGCGCGCGAACTGCATGACGTGGACCGGCTGTCGGCCTTCTTCGACGTGATCAATCAGGATCCGGTGCTTTCGAAAGTGAAGCTGATCGCCGAGCCGTGGGACGTCGGCGAAGGCGGTTACCAGGTGGGCCAGTTCCCGGCATTATGGGCAGAGTGGAATGGCAAATATCGGGACGTCGTCCGCCGCTACTGGAAGGGGGATCCCGGCCAATTAGCCGAGCTCGGTTACCGCCTCACGGGCAGCAGCGATCTCTATCAGCGAGACGGCCGCCGGCCCTCCGCCAGCATCAACTTCATTACCGCGCATGACGGCTTTACGCTGAACGACCTGGTCAGTTACAAGGAGAAGCACAACCAAGCTAACGGCGAAAACAATCGGGACGGAACAAATGACAACTACTCGTGGAACCACGGCGTGGAGGGCCCGACCGACGACCCGACGATCATCGAGCTGCGTGAGCGCGAGAAGCGCAATCTCCTGACCACCCTATTGCTTTCGCAAGGCGTTCCCATGATTTGCGGCGGCGATGAGATCAGCCGCACGCAGAAAGGCAACAACAACGCCTATTGTCAGGACAACGAAATCAGTTGGCTGAACTGGAATTTGAACGATCGCGAGAAGGCGATGCTGGAATTTACTACGAAGCTGATTGCGCTTCGCCGTGAACACCCGAACCTGCACCGCCGCAAGTTCTTCCAGGACCGCCACATCAGTCCTGCAACAGCGGAGAAGCACAAGGTGAACGGCACAGAAATGCGGGATGTCTGCTGGTACCGTCCGGACGGCGAGGAGATGACGGAAGAAGAGTGGAATGCCGGCTGGGTGCGCTGCCTGGGCCTCTGGCTCTGCGGCCGCACGCTGAACGATGTGGACCGATACGGTGAGCTGATCCGCGATGACAACTTCCTTTTTTGCCTCAATCCTCATCACGAGCACATCGACTTCTATTTGCCGGTGTGTCGCGAACGCTGTGGCTGGGAGCTGCTTATGGATACGCGGGATCCCACAGTAGCGAAAACCCTAGCGCTGAAGAGCAAGGAGCCCTACGACATGGCGGCCCACTCCGCCGTGCTCTTTCGAGAAGTGGAATTGAAGCGAGAGGCGGAACAGATACGTGCTGAGAAGGTCGCGCTAGAGCAGACCGCCGATCTGCCACCAGCGCGCAAAGAAGAAGTTGCCGTTTCGAAATAGGCACACTTCGATAGCGTTCACCGCTTGACGCGCTGCGGTAGAACCCCGGACCCTCAGCCAGCGAGGCGGCATGTTGTTCTTCACGCCGCCTCGGGCCAGGGCGGGCGGGCTCTGTATCCTAGGCCCAACTGTAACCGCTTTTCGAGAGCGGCAGCGTTCGAATACGCTGGCCTGTTGCTGCAAAGATCGCGTTACAGACAGCAGGCAGCAGGGGCGGTAATGCCGGCTCTCCCAAACCGGTGGGCGGGTTGTCGGTTTTGAGGAAATGAACCTCGATTTCAGGCGCCTGGCGGATACGAAGCAACTCGTGCTGATTGTAGTTCGTCTGAACTACGCGGCCTGCCTCGAGAGTGATCTCCTGGAACATGAGCTCACTCAAGCCATCAATAATGGCGCCTTGCACCTGTGCTTCTGCGCCGCTCGGGTTGACGATCTGGCTTCCCACATCGCCGCAGGCCCACACCTTATTTACCTTGATGGCTTTCTTAGCGTTCACGCTGACTTCAGCGACGTGCGCAAAATAGCCTTGGAAGCTGTAGTGGAAGGCGACGCCGAGCGCAGTGCCCTTCGGCAGCGTACGCTTGCCCCAGCCGGATTTCTCCGCTACGAGCTCAACCACGGCCCGCATGCGAGCGGGGTTGTAAGTCTGCGGCTGCGCGCCGGCTAACAATTCCAGGCGGAATTGCAAAGGATCTTTGCCGGCCGCGTGAGCCAATTCGTCGATGAAGGATTGGAATACGAACGCCTGCGAGTTCGCAGTGGGAGCGCGAAGCGCGCCGGTCTTTAGCATCAACGGCATCACCGAGGAATAGATGCTGAAGTTCGGAACGAAGCCCGAGGGAAACTCGGTTGGTGAGATACCCGCGGTAGGAGCATACGTTTCACCCTCACCAAAACTGACGAAGTGATTGAGCCAGGCGACAATCTTGCCTGAGGCATCGACGCCGCCTTTGAGGAAGTGGAAGCCGCCGGGGCGGTAGTAGTCATGCGTCATGTCGTCTTCACGCGACCACAGGAGCTTGACCGGCGTGCCAACCTTCTTTGCAATGGCCGAGACTTCCACCATGTAGTCACTCGTGAGACCGCGGCCGAAGGAGCCGCCGGCCCGCTGCAAGTGGATGGTGATGTCGTCTTCCGGAATGCCCAAAATCTTTGCCACAAGGGCGCGCCCGCGTGCCGGCTGCTGAGTGTTGCTCCAGATTTCGAGCTTGCCGTTTTTGAAAACGGCAGTACAATTTCTGGGTTCAAGCGGCGCGTGTGAAATGAAGGGATAGGAATAGGCAGCATCCAGTACTTTGGCCGCACCTTTCAGCGCCTGGTCCACGTCGCCGTCGCTCTTAACCGTGCGTTGCGGCTGCTGCTGCGACAACTCACGGGCACGCTGCGCAAATCCTTCTGTGCTTTGTTGCGCAGCCGGGCCCTCGTCCCATTTCACGTCCAGCTTCTTGCGAGCGGACTGGGCCTGCCACCAGGTATCGGCAACGATGGCGACGCCCGGTTCGAGACCGGGGTCGCTCTTCATGACCGGCCCGACTTGCATAGGGCTTTCAAGGACGAACGCGTCGCGGACGCCGGGCATCTTCTTCACTTCATCGATATTGGCGCTGACGACTTTCCCGCCGAAGACGGGACACTTCTGATAGACGGCATGGAGCATCCCGGGCAGGGTGAAGTCGATACTATAGATCGGTTTGCCCGAAACGATATCCGGCACGTCGACACCGACAGTCCGGTGGCCGATGATCTTGTATTCGGAGGCCGGTTTCAGCTTGACTGAATTGAGGTCCGGCACGGGCAAGCTCGCGGCGGTCGCGGCAAGCTCGCCGTAGCCGAGGGAACGATCTGTAGGCCGGTGATAGACGCGTCCGTTGGAGGCGAAGCATTCACTTTCAGGAACGCCCCATGTTTTAGCGGCGGCAGCAATGAGCATCAGGCGGCCCACGGCGCCGACTTGCTGCATCGGAACGAAGTTGTTCGAGGCAGCGCGGCTACCCCCGGTGGTCTGCAATCCATACTTCGCGTCCAAACCGGCCTGCTCTACCTTCACGCTCTTCCAGTCAACCTCCAGTTCCTCGGCGATCAGCATGGGGAGCATGTTTTTGATTCCCTGGCCAATCTCGGGATTTCTGGATATGAGGGTGACTGTACCGTCACGGTCGATGCGGATAAAAGCGGTGGGAACAAGCGGTGGGGGCGCTGGCGGCTGCTGAGCGGAGACGCGCGGTTCGAAATACGTCCCGAGCAGCATGCCTCCGCCGGCAACCGCGGTCACGTGAAGGAACGATCGGCGACTTACTTGCATTTTAGAGACCTCCTTCCGCGGTGCCGGCGGCATGATTGGCCGCGCCGGCGCGCTGATGTTGCGACTGCATGGAGGCTGCCTTGTGGATGGCCTCACGAATACGAACATAGGTGCCGCAGCGACATAAATTGCCGTTCATGGCATCGTCGATATCTCGATCGGTGGGATTGGGATGCTTCGTTAACAGAGCCGCTGCCGACATGATCTGGCCGGCCTGACAGTACCCGCATTGGGGTACGTCGATTTCCAGCCAGGCTTTCTGCAGGGGATGAGAACCATCCGGTGACAACCCTTCGATGGTGGTGATTTGAGCGTTCGCTGCTGCCGACACCGGCGTCAAACAGGAACGAACCGCCTGGCCGCCGAGATGTACGGTGCAGGCGCCGCACTGACCGATTCCGCAGCCATACTTTGTTCCGTGGAGGTTGAGTACGTCCCGAATCACCCAGAGGAGCGGGGTATCGGAAGGCACGTTAACAGTAGTGGACCGGCCATTAACCGTGAGCTCGATAGCCATGCATTCTAATTTATCGAGACTTAATCGGGGAGGAGAAGGCGGGCGAAGCCGCAATCCACGGCCCGACTGATTGGGTCTGAGATCATGTCCCAGGGATGAAGATCGGCTTTGACTTCGGTACCACGAACAGCTCCATCGCGATGGCGACCGAAGACGGTGATGTGAAGCTTGCGCGCTTCGCGTACCAGGGGGGCTCGACGGAATCATATCGATCTCTGCTTTACCTGGAACGAATTCGCGAAGGGCGCCGGACGACCATCAAGTCATGGGGCGGCCCGGAAGGAATCGAACACTACCTTCAGACCGAGGATAAGGGCCGTCTGGTTCAGTCTCTGAAATCCTTTCTGGCCAGTCGCAGCCTGCAAACCACGGAGATCTTCGGCCGCCGCTTTCGGCTTGAGGACTTGGTGGCTAATATTCTGCGTGATATTCGCACGAAAGCGGAAGAGCAATTCGGCTGCAGGATACGAGATGCCGTTGTAGGCCGGCCAGTGCGATTCGTGGGTGCCGAGTCCAAGGCGGATGACGATTATGCGGTGCAGCGCTTGACGCGCGCTCTCGAAAACGCCGGCTTCGAGAAAGTAGAGTTCGAGTATGAGCCTGTCGCCGCCGCTTATTACTACGAATCAACTCTGGATCACGATGAATTGATATTGATCGGCGACTTCGGCGGAGGCACGAGCGACTTTTCGTTGCTGCATGTCGGTCCTTCCGCTCGGCGGCGCGGCCAGCCGAGGGATGTGCTGGGCAACAAAGGCCTGGCGCTTGCAGGTGACGCGTTCGATGCAAGGATCATCCGGCACCTGGTTTCTCCGGCGCTCGGCGCCGGAACGCTTCTCGATTCGGCGGGAAAACTGCTGCCCGTCCCGAACTGGGTGTACTTCAAGCTGGAACGCTGGCACCATCTCTCGTTCCTGCGATCCGCAGAAACACTCAACATGCTGCAAAGCGTTGCGGTGCAGGCTCTCGAACCGGAGAAGCTAAGCGCCCTGCTATATCTCGTGAAGCACGACCTCGGCTATCACCTGCATCGGGCCGTCCAGAGAGTAAAGGTCGCACTTTCGCACGACGAACACAGCCTTTTTGAATTCGTCGACGGCGATCTGGAACTCGAGGCGGACGTCGCCCGGCAGGCTTTCGAGAGCTGGATTTCAGAGGAGCTGCTCGCAATTGAGCAGCGGGTCGATGCTTTGCTGGCAAAATGCGGCACACAAGCGCGGGATGTGGACAGAGTGTTTCTCACTGGAGGCTCTTCGCTTGTGCCGGCCGTGCGCCGCATTTTCGAATCGCGATTCGGATCTCAAAAGATTCGTACCGGCGACGAGTTTACGTCGGTTGCCCGCGGGCTTGCGCTCAGGTCATTAGACAGCTGAGGAGCTTAGCCCAAGTTGGGTTAGCTTAGACGGTCAAGGCGAAGCAGCCCGTAGCTATCAGCGCTATTGCCCATATCAGATCGAGGTTAAACCAGCTCTTGCGCAAAAGGGCGAGACCAACTTTCCGATAAACGACCAGAGCAAGCACCGCAGTTAGTGTGAGATACCCAAGCGTGTGAATAACAGTGGCCTCAATGCCTGTCAGAGGGCCCTGAAAACTAGTTACCTGCATGTGGTGCATTGCATGTGTAGCTTCCGGATTAAGGGCAAGGACGATGGGCAGCAGCATGAGTCCGGCGCCATGCGCAGACGCCATCAGAAAAGACCAGAGAGTCAGATCGCGGAAGCCCACGCGCATTCCGCTCCAGCGGAAATGACGGTGACGCACGATCTTGTAAAGGCCGAGGGCAAGCAGCGCGGCCGCAACGGTGAATTTAATGTATTGCCGAGGCAGCACGATCTGCAGCAGTCCGGCGGCAAGAACTACTACACCGATTGAAATCGCATGACCGAGTGCAATCGGCGCCAGACTGCGAACGACCGCCCGTGCGCTGTTTTCCTGCATTCCGAGAGCGACAGCAAAGAGCCAGCCCATGCCGGGATTGATGCCGTGATAGGCGCCTAGAAAGAATAAGGTCAGCCACGGTGCGCTGCTACTCATGCATAGCAATACGAATCAGAGGAGGCGTCGCCGCCCTCCAGGCGCACCTGGTGACCTCGCAAGTCGCCAAACTCGAGAAAAAAGTTCGGATCCAGTTCCATGCCGCCTTGCGGGCTGGCGTTCACTTTCACCATCCAGCTCGTGATGCCCTCGGGAAAAAATTGCGCGTCCCACGGCGCATAAAGAGAGTTCGTGAGATAGATTCGCCGGCCGTCGCGGCTGACCTCGACCATCTGCGGTCCGCCATTGAGAGGCGTTTTCGGCTGTTTGGGGTGTGCCGCATGACGCACAATGCCGCCCAGCTTCAACGATCCGGTTTTCCTGGGATGGAACGGGTCGGAAACGTCGTATTGCAGGAATTCGCCGGTGCCCCAGCAGGAAACATATAGGAAGCGATCATCCAGCGACAAATTGATATCTGTGATCAGCGGCGGCACGGCTTTGAAGCCTTGCAACAGGGGCGGCAGTTGCTCAGGGTCGGCCGGCTCTGCCGGCACATCGATCACCTTCTGCACCTTCCAGTTACCATCGCTGCGGTGCCAGACCCAGATAGAAGCCGAGAGGTCCTTGAGCGACACGACAACGCCTAGAAAGCCGTAAGCGTGCCTCGGATCGTGGGCAGGGCGTAATTCGAGCGTCATTTGGTATTCGGAACCCAGATCGAGTTCTTCGAGGTGACGCCTCTTGCGTAGATCCCAGATGTGCAGTTTGTGGCCATATCCGCTCTTCAGCAAAATGTCCGGGTTCACTCCGTGCTGCACCATGTTGGGCGTGCCCCACTCGCTGGTAATAGCCGTGTCGAATCCCAGATGCCACCAGAAATCGTACGCGAGATATTGCGGGCCCCGATCCAACTCCCACTGCCCAAGTACATCGAAGCTGTCCTGGTCCAAGACGTAAATGCCGCCCGGTCCATCGCCATTAGGCGATCCGAGTGCGTTGCCATATATTCCCTCGGGCCCGCAGTGGATTGTGTGCGGCGAAGCATACCCGGCGCGTGCGGCCAGCGTTTCGGGTTCGATGACCTTCACAATCTGCGGTTGCCGCGGATCAGGCTTGGTGTCGATGATATGGATCCGGGACGAACGAATGCCAGGCACGATGAGGTAACGACGCTCGACATGCGGATGCGGAGCATAAGGGCACAGGCACGCGCTACAGGCATTCCAGCCAAAATGATGAAGCTCATCGCCGGCGTGGGGCATGTCCACCTGGCCGACGAGATGGCCATAACCCGATGATTCAGGTTCAAGATCCACCACTCCCAAAGCGTCGGGCTTGCCGTTGCCGTTGGCGTTGAGCATGGCGACGAAGGCAAGTTTCTCAGGAGGCGCCTGCATCGCCAGCTTCGGTGAGGGATAAAAGGTCGGGTCCGGCCGCCAACGTGCCATTCGACTCCTCCTTCGAGCATGTCGGATATCGGGAGTAGCTCGTAACCAAACTAGTTTGGCCGGGTTGTCGAAGTCAAGGCTACCTCGCAAGAGAATCAGAATTCTCCTTGCGCACTGACTACAAACGTAGTAGCATAAACTAGTTTTGTAATAGCGATGTCCAAGCCGCGGGTTACAAAGGTTGAGCTGCAGTTACTTGAGCAGCTTTGGAAACTGAAGAGCGCCTCCGTGCGGGAGATTCAGGAGAATCTGCCCGAAAAAGATCGGCCTGCCTACACAACAGTGCAGACCATGATCTATCGCCTGGAGGAGAAAGGCGTCGTGCGACGCGCCAAGAAGGTCGGCAACGCTTACGTGTTCGAGCCTGTTCTGACGCGAAAAGCCATTCATCGGCGGTTTGTCAGCGACGTTCTCGACGTCTTTGGCGGCTCTGCGACTGCTCTGATGTCGCACTTGATAGATACCGGAAAGCTCACGCTTAAGGACTTGCGCGAAATAGAGAAAACGTTGGAAGACATGGAGAAGAAGTGATGCTTTCGATGATCTTGAAGCACCTCGCGGAATCTACTATCTTTGCCGTGATCCTGGCCATGCTTATTCTCTGCCTGCGTCATCTCCGCGCGTCGGCGGCGGTGAGGCACAGGCTGTGGCTATTAGCGTTCGCGAAGTTCGCTATCCCTTTTTCGCTCCTCTCGGCGGCTGGGGCATCGCTCGCGTCGCTTGGTTTTTTCAAGCCCTCGATGCATGGGCCCGTGGCTGATATCTCACGCTTACTATCGCGCGCAGCCGGTAATCCTACCCTGGTGGTCTCCTCATCGGTGCATCAGGTGCTAACCGTTTCGCTCCTCGGCTGTTGGTTCGCCGGCAGCTCCATCTTGTTCGTGATCTGGATTTGCCGGCTTCGCAAATCCGCCTTTTCGCTGGCCGCACCTGCCGACGCCGAACGAATCATGTTAGAGAAGGCCAGGGAGCGCCTCGGTATCCGCAAGGATGTCCAATTGGGCATATCGGAAGAAGTTCCTGAGCCGCTTCTCAGAGGAGTAGTGCACCCCGCACTCGTGCTGCCCCAGCATCTATCAGTGAGCTTGAACAAAAGCGAACTGGAAGCGGTGATCCTGCACGAGCTGGCTCATGTACGCCGCGGCGACAATCTTATCGCCAGTCTCGCCCACATGATTTCTTTAGCCTTTTGGTTTCATCCGCTGCTGTGGTGGATGGAACGCCAGCTTCTGATTGATTGCGAGTGCGCCTGCGATGAAGTGGTTGTACACACTCTCGGGGCGCAACGTGATTATGTTTTGGGCATTCTCAAGGTCTGTCGATTTGCGTTGTCAGATGTTGTGCCGGGCGTTTCCGGGATTGGCGGATGGAAACTCAAAAAACGACTGGAGCTGATTATGTCGTATTCGAAGGATCAAGCGGCTTCACGCGCCCCGCGCAGTCTGGTTGGGGTAGTGGCCGCCACGCTACTTCTGATGCCGATGGTCAGCGGATTTCTGAGCCGCGGCGTTCTGCAAGCTGAAACGATAGAAAGGCGCAAGGGCATCGAATTCGTCAGTGCCAGAACATCGGGCAATTCCGTAGAGAGTGAGCAGGTTCTCTCGGCGTTGAAAACTCTGCTCAACCCCAATGAAATGGGCTTCGATCAGACAGCCGGGCCTTTCAATAAATGGGTGAACGAAGATGTTTCGCTAATCATCGCGCCGTCGGAGCGAGCCGCCTTCCTTGCTCTCACTTCCGACCCAGAGCGCCAGAATTTCATAGCGCAGTTTTGGGAAAGGCGAAATCCGACTCCGGGAGCTCCAACAAACGCATTCAAAGAGCAGTACTATCGGCGCATCGCCTATGCGAACAAACATTTCGCCAAGCATGACGTCGCCGGCTGGCAGACGGACCGCGGAAGAACCTATATTGTTCTAGGACCGCCCGATGAGATCGATTCACATCCCGACCAGAATCGGGAATTCTGGCTCTATCGCCAGGTAAGTCGGACCCCGGACGATCTCTACATCACCTTTGATATTTCCAACCGGGAGTAATTTTCGTCTTCTCTGCGGCTCGGGGTAACGAAAAAAGTTGAACCGCACCGGCGGTGTTAATCTTCGAACTGCTGCTCCTGATATTGCCGTACGATCGCCGACGCACCGGAAAGCGCCTTTGCCCGCAGCTCGCGCGGCTCTACTACTTCTACGTCTGCGCCGAAGCTCAGCGCAAATTGTACGGCCTCATCTTCGATGTCGAACCGTAATCTCACGCGCGTCCGGTCTCCTTCGGGCGTTTCGTTCTCGAGCCGCCAGCCCCAAAAACGTACCCATCGCATGGCAGAGGGGCGTACCAGGAACGTTGCGTAATATCGGGGCAGTTTCTCGCGGAACTCAAGGGCGGAACGCTCCCAATATGCGGCAAGGTTGAACTCTATTGGCCGGCGGCTCGGCTCTTCGAGAATGACGGCTTCACGGATTCGTGACACGCGATAGGTGCGCGGCGCTCTCTCCACATTGGCGACCAGATACCAGACGCTCCCTTTGGCGACCAGGCCGAGCGGGTCGACGATTCGCTCGGTTGACTCACAAAAATCCCGTGGGTAGACGAAGCGCAGCCGGCGCTCCCGCCATAGCGCATCAAGTAAGATCGGCAACGCTGCAATTGGCTCGGCCGGATCTCGCCAGCCGCGCATATCGATCAGAATCCGGTCGCGCGCAAATTCAGCCTGCCGCCTCGCGCTGGCGGATAGGGACGCCTCCAGCTTGATCAGTGCGGCCTCCGCCTCGTGCGTCCAACCGAGATCCGCCATTACCTGCTGCGGCCTCGCAAGAAAAAGGCACTGAATCTCGGCAGCGTTCAGACCTGTCAGCTTCGTCTGAAAACCGTCTAGCAGGCTCCAGCCGCCCCCTGTTCCGCGCTCCGCCATCACGGGTACACCGGAACCGCTCAACGCCTCCATATCCCGCATGATGGTTCGTTCCGAAACCTCCAGGCGTTTTGCCAGCTCGCGGGCAGTTATCCGGCGATGAACCTGAAGTAATAACAGGATAGAGAGCAGCCGGTCGGCCCGCATAGAACCAACTCTATCAGCCAAATAAGACATCAGATGTCAGGAATTGCCGGCCAAACTATCCCCATGAAGCCATTGAAAGGGAAGGTTGCTCTGGTCGCCGGGGGCAGCCGAGGTGCGGGACGAGGCATCGCTCTGGCATTGGGCGAAGCCGGCGCAATTGTCTATGTGGCTGCGCGTACTTCGCGGCACGGGCCGAAGCCTGCAGACAACGCCCCGGGAACGGTGGAGGATACCGCCGGCGAAGTCACCCGCCGCAGTGGTGAGGGAATAGCCATTCGCGCCGATCTGAGCGACGACGAACAGGTTGCCGCGCTATTTCGCCGCATTGAAACCGACTGCGGACGCCTCGACGTTCTCGCCAACTCTGTCTGGAGTCCGAATTTCATGGAGGTGTGGTCTAAACGGTTCTGGGACCTGAGCGCCGGGATTTGGCGCGAAACGATGGAAACGATAAGCGCCTGCTGGTTCTGCAGCGTCTATGCCGCCAAGCTGATGGTGAAGCGGGGCCACGGTCTGATGGTCCACGTCACCGACAACCAGCACCAGGACCCGGCAGCCTATCGCGGGCAGATTCTTCACGATCTCGGCCATGAGTCCATTAACCGGCTGGTGATGAGCATGAGCCGGGAAACGAAGCGATCAAAAGTTGCCGTGGTGGGATTAAATCCCGGCTTCACGCGGAACGGAACGGGTCCTGCTGTATATGACGAATGAGAAACGGAAGCGGCAGTACCGCTTCGACCTCAGTGAAACACCCGAGTACATTGGCCGGGCAGTCGTTGCCCTCGCGGCTGATGGAGACGTGATACGAAAGACCGGTCAACTGCTGTGGGTGGCGGAGCTGGCGAAGGAGTACGGCTTCACCGACACGGACGGGCGGTATATTCCGCTCTTTGATCCAAAAGCACCCTTGCAGGAGTTCCCGTGTTGACCGGCTCGGCACTGGGATTTCGCGTCCATTCCGGATGGGCGGCTGCGGTGGCGATGGGAGGATCCGTCGAGGCTCCTACAATTATTCAAAGGTGGCGGCTTGAACTGGTCGATCGCGCCATACCGGGCGCCGTTCAACCCTACCATGCGGCCGCTGAGATGCCGCTGCACGAAGCTGAGGATTTCCTCCGATCTTGCGCTGAGACGACGCGCTCGCTGGCACACACGGCAGTGCAGCATGTTGTCGGGGCATTGAGCGAGACGCGGTACCAACTCAGTGGAGCCTGCATTTTGATGGGCTCGGGCCGGCCCAGCCCCCAACTGGCTGCTACGCTTGCGTCCCATGCGTTGATCCATACGGCCGAAGGCGAATTCTTCAGGGATGCCGTCAAACGTGCCTGCGAATCCTGCGGCCTGGCGGTTTCCTGTATCAAAGAGCGTGAATTACTGCACGAAGCTTCCACCGCGTTAGGCATTCCGGTGCGCGAACTGACGCATCGCATATCGAGTTTAGGCCGGAGTCTGGGTCCACCCTGGCGACAGGATCAAAAGCTTTCTGCGCTGGCGGGTTGGCTCGTCCTGTCGTACGATCCAAGACACTTTCTTGCCGCTTCCAACTAACCGGGACAAATAATGTCAGTCTAAGGATCAGCCGGATGGACTGGACTGACGCAGACGCAGCGGAGCAGGCGCGCAAAGGAGACCAGCAGGCCTTTCGTGTCCTCGTTGAGCGTCACAGTCAATCCATCTTCCGTCTCGCTTTTCGTATGACTGGCAATGAACAGGACGCCGAGGATACAGTTCAGGAAACCTTCCTTCGAGCCTATAAACAGCTACATCGCTTCGACGGACGCGCGGCGTTCAGTACCTGGCTGTACCGCATTTGTGCGAATTGCTCGCTGGATCTGATTCGCGCGCGAAAGAGCCGCAAAGAGCAGCAGGATTCCACCGGAGAGGGCGCCACGGCCCACTGGCTGGAGCGCGTCGCGGCCCGTGACCCGTCACCGGAGCGCCTTAGCCAAAGCCGCCAGATCGCCAACCTGCTGGAGCCTGCGCTGCAGCGGTTGAGCGAAATCGAGCGCACCGCGTTTGTGCTCCGGCATTACGAAGGCTGCGACATAAATCAGATTGCGGATGTGCTCGGCGTCGGGGCCAATGCCGCGAAACACAGCGTTTTTCGAGCAGTTCAAAAGCTGCGGCGGGCCCTGCAGCCGGCCTGGGAGGTAGGCGCCCGATGACCCACCCGGATGAAGAGCAGCTTGTGCAGGCCTATTACGGAGAAATAGACGATGCATTTCACCACCACCTGGAAGAGTGCCCGGAATGCGCCGCGACCTTCGATCGTTTGAAGGAAATGCTTGATTCGGTGAGTGATTATCCCGTTCCCGAGCGCAACAGTGCCTACGGTGCAGAGGTTTGGGCCCGGCTTGTTCCGCATCTGCCTCTAGCCCAGCCGCGTCCCGGCTGGCTGCGGTGGTGGGTGCTCGGTCCTGTGCTCGCAACCTTACTGACCGTTGCGTTCCTGGCGGGCAGGTTTACAGAGCAGCGCCAGACCGGCATTTCTACGACAGCGCGTGAGCGGGTCCTCCTGATGGCAATTAGCGATCATCTGGAGCGTTCGCAGATCGTCCTAACCGAGTTGGTTCACGCCGATCCGCAGGCCGCCGATCTGGCGAGTGAGCGTGACCGGGCGCGGGACCTGGTGAGCGAAAACCGCCTGCTTCGCGAGACTGCGGTGCACATGGACGACCCTTCTGTCGTCGCTTTGCTCGATCAACTCGAGCGGGTCTTAGTAGATGTGGCGAACAGCCCCTCGGCATTGCCACCCGACGATCTCGCGGCATTGCAGCAGCGCATAGAAAGCGAAGGGCTTTTGTTCAAGGTGCGCGTCACGGGCGCAAATACCCGGGAAAAAGGACAGAAATTATGATTTGCAAAGGCATTCTCTTTCTCGCGCTGGCGGGGTCGGCTCTCGCGCAGGATCTTTCGGGCCTAATGGCGGAAAGTTTTCAGGCGCACCAATCGTCCGATCCCGACTATCAGAACGGCTTGCGGCAGCTCGATGCGCGTCAATGGGATCAGGCCATCTCGTCATTCGATGCCGCGGCATCTCGCAAAGGGTCCGCGGCGGATGCGGCCCTTTACTGGAAAGCCTATGCGGAGAACAAGGCGGGGCGCCGGGAAGAAGCTCTTGATACCGTCGCGGAACTGAGGGACGAGTATCCTTCGAGCCGCTGGATCAAAGACGCGAAGGCCCTTGAAGTGGAAGTGCGCGCACAAGCGGGTGCGCCTGTTAACCCGAGCTCTGAGCCAGACGAGGATTTGAAGCTCATCGCGCTCAATAGCCTGATGCAATCCGATCCCAACCAGGCGCTGCCCATTCTGCAGAAGCTGCTTGCGAGCAACAACTCCCCGAAGGTTAAGGATCGCGCTTTGTTTGTTCTTACTCAGAGCGGTTCACCGGAAGCTAGCAAGATCCTGAGCCAGGTGGCTCGCGGATCTTCGTACCCGGACCTCCAGTTGAAGGCCATCCGGTACATGGGCATGATGGGGAGCGACGAATCGCGGAAAGAGCTGGCATCCATCTATAGCTCATCTTCAGATGAGCATGTAAAGCGGGCGATTTTGCAAGGTTTCATGATGTCGGGCTCGCGGTCTTTCCTGCTCAATGCGGCAAAGACCGAAAAGGATCCGGCCCTGCGGCGCGACGCCATCCACAACCTGGCCATGAGCGGCGGACAGGACGAGTTGTGGCAGCTCTACCAGAGCAGCGCATCACCCGACGACAAAAAAGAGATTCTGCAGTCGATGTTCCTCGGCGGCAATTCGTCGAGGCTGGTCGAAATCGCACGGAGCGAGAAGGACCCGGCCTTGCGCGTTGCAGCGATCAAGTCCCTGGGCCTGATGGGGAGCAACGGCCGCGGAGACGTTCTGGTCTCTATCTATCAATCCGATTCGAATACGGATGTTCGCAAAGCGGTTCTGAACTCTTTGTTTCTTCAGCAGAACGGCAAAGCGCTGGTGGAGCTAGCGCGCGCCGAGAAGGATCCGCACATGAAGGAAGAGATCGTTCAGAAAATGGCGCTGGTTCATACCAAGGAAACCACCGAATACATGATGGAGGTCCTGAAATGAGAGTGGTTCCGCTCCTTCTATTCATTTCTGCCGCATTCGCGCAAAGCTGGCAGCCGAACGTCACGAATGCAAAGTTCGAGAGTCGGGCGTACTCGGGTGACCTGAGAGCTCAAATCCAGGCGTCGGCGGCAACCACTTGGTTCGGCTATGCCGTGAAATCAGTCCGAAACAACAACGATGACGGCTGCTGGAATAGCCCCGACGGCCGCTGGCTTGAGGATGAGAAAAAGGGCGGCTGGCCGGCGGCGAAGCCAAGCCGGCCGGTGGCGCTCGAGGGAACGGATGCCATCGCGATCCTGTTTCGAGTTGACAACAACAGAGTAGAGAAGATCCGCGTGTTCCCGATATCGTGTCCGGTGGATGCCGGCGGCCTCCCATTCGTGTGGCTGACGGCGGTTCCGGCTCATGCAAGCCTTGCATATTTGCAGACATTCGCCACACAAAGCACCGATCAAATCGCCGATGCGGCTATCTTTGCTATCGCGCAACACGACGGGCCGGAAGCAGACAGCACACTCGAACAGTTGACGCGCCCAACGCAGCCCGAACGGACCCGCGAGAAGTCGACCTTCTGGCTGGGTGCCAGCCGGGGCGCGCGAGGCCTTGCGATTCTGAAGCAAATACTCCAAACAGACCCGAGCGACCACGTGCGCGATAAAGCCGTTTTCGCTCTTTCCATCAGCAAGCAGCCTGAAGGGTTGGATTTTCTGATTCACGCCGCCAACAGCGATCCATCTGCACATGTTCGTGGGCAAGCCTTATTCTGGCTGGCGCAGAAGGCGGGCAAGCGGGCTTCCGACGCCATTACAAACGCCATCGAGAATGATCCCGATACGGAAGTGAAGAAGAAGGCCGTTTTCGCGCTTTCTCAGTTGCCGAAAGACGATGGAGTTCCCAAATTGATCGAGGTCGCACGCACCCAGAGGAATCCGGAGGTTCGCAAGCAGGCGTTCTTCTGGCTCGGGCAATCACAGGATCCGCGAGCGCTTGCCTTTATTGAGCAAGTGCTGACCAAGTAAGAGCAGAGGTCCAAATTCCTCGGGATTCAGATCCGGGCATGCATCAATTCTCCCCGCTGTCGTTTGCCTATGGTACGCGAAGTAGGGCGATAGCTGCGGCTAGTTGTTTGGGTTCGAAGCCGAAGGGCCCGGCTGCGCTCTTGAACTGGATCCGTCCATTTGCATCGATGAGATAAAGCCGGTCCGGCCACGCAGTGTAGTCCTGCTCCACCCTGTTGTCGATCGAGTCGATCAAAGCCGGCATTTCAATATGGAGCTTGCGGACGCATGAATTCGCGACAGCCTCGCGATCCTGGCTGGTGGCTGGATTGCGGAAGAGCACTCCCTCTTTGACGTTGCTCTGCATCTGCCAAAGATCAGTGGGGTGCGCTTCCGAGATGTAAACCACGTAGAAGGCGACGCTATCGCGATATTTCCGGTAAAGATTGTTGAGCGCGGGAACCTCCCGGCGAAATGGCGGTCAAGTGTAGCTGCCGAAAACAAGAACCACCGGCTTCACGCCGCGAAACGATGAGAGCGTCACCTGCTGCGAGTGATCCAGCAACGGTAGCGTGAAATCGGGAGCCGGATCGCCGGGGCTGAGATGCCCCGCACGCGCGGACTTCCACATCGTTTCGAACGGAAATAACAGGAAAGGAATCGGTCCGGCGTGCATCATTACTCGCGAGAATTTCTCGGGCGGCTGGTGCATCGCGTGGTCGAAGAATGCAAACCCTGACGCATAGAGCAACGCCAGACAAGCGGCGGCGGAGAGAAGGCGGCGGTTCCGCTTACGCTTCTTTTCACGCGCGGCTCCGATGCTTGGCAAAGCAGTTTCCATTTGTATGCTCTAGCGTACTAAATCAACCAATAAACGTCACGAAAGCTCATCGAAAGAACGAATAATTCGGTGAGAGTGAGGTTTGGTTATGTCCGCATTGCCTGCTCTCACGCACACCACGGTTGTAAGTCCGGCATCCCGCGCGGCATCGAGTTCCTCCAAAACATCCGAGATGAATAAGATATCACCGGGCGCGGTTTTCAACTGGCGCGCGATAGCCGAGTAACTTTCCGCTTCCCGCTTGCCGCCGGTTCGTGTATCGAAGTAAGCAGAAATGAACCCGGTAAGATCGCCTCGATTACTGTGACGGAACAGTTGCTGCTGCGCGAGGGCGCTGCCGGATGAGTAGATAGCGGTCTGCCGGCCGGCTTCGCGCCAGCGCGAAAGAGCCGGCGGTACATCGGCGAAAACCTCGCTGCGCAGTTCGCCGGTCTCGAATCCGCGTTCCCAGACGAGACCCTGAATCGTCTTGAGCGGCGTGAGTTTGCGATCGCGGTCCATGAGCCACCTGTAATAGTCAATGACCGTTGCTATTTCGAGCTCCGGCGTCCTTCTCTGAAGCCGTGGAGCTCCCTCGCTCTGGTCCATTTCGTTCTGCTTCCAAAGCTGCTCGCGCACGGAGCGCAGCGATTCGTCATCCCAAAGCTCGCGGATCAGCGACGGCCCGTGATCGCGGGCGTAGGGAAAGAGCGTTTCGTACACGAAACGGATCGGGGTAGTTGTTCCCTCGATGTCGAGGAGAACCGCAGAAGAGCTTACTTCACTCCGGGCCAAGGAATCGCAGTCACCTTCTCCGGCGGCAGATGACTTTGGCCGAAGCACACCGGCTCAAATTGCTTCTCGAGCTCGCTCTCCGTGTAGTACGGAGTCCAGCCCGCCGGATCCTGAAAAAACCGGATCGCTTTGATCTCGCGTTCGCCGCACAGGTCAAACCAGTGCAGAGTTCCGCGGGGTACTCGAATCATGTCGCCGGGTTCCACTTCGAGTGCCATCACAGGACCATTCTGCGGGTGGACGTGATACAGCCCGCGGCCGTGAACGGTGAAGCGAACCTCATCCTCATCGTGCCAGTGCTCGGTGCTGAACTTGGAGAGCATGGCATCCAGACCGGGCGTGGAGGAATTGACGTTGATCACATCCACTTTGCGGTAGCCGCCCTGGTGTTTGACTCTTTCAATTCGCTCCGCGTAGGCGGAAAGAATCGCATCGGCGTCCGAGTTCTGATCGATCTGCGGCGCAAGATCCCAATGCTCGTACTCGATACCGGTGCTGGCGAGGTGCTGCCGGATCTCTCGCTCGTCGCGGATGGTTCGGCTCTCTTCGATAATCGTCAGCACAGCCAATGCGTTCACCCTCCCGCTGCCAGGCGCTGCCGCGCCACAACTTCGAACAGAAACTCGAGAATCTCTACGTGTCGCCGGGCTTCGAAGATGTCTTTCCCCCAAGTGTACAGCCCATGGCGCCGCATCAAGAACCCGTGGATTCTCGGGCTGCTTACGATTATGCTCGCAATCTCCGCCGCAAGGAGCGAATAATTCTGGGTGTTTTCCAGAATGGGCAGCCACTCGGTGTGTTCATGCGTGACAACTCCTGCCAGGCCTTTCAGCATCTCGTACCCTTCAATGGCAAAGCCGCCGCTAGCCGCATGCAGGTCTGAGAGGAGCGTCGCCCAGACGGAATGTGTGTGCAAGACCGCGCCGGCACGTGCGGACTGCGCGATGGCGACATGCAGAAGAGTTTCGGCGGAAGGCTTGCCTGCTCCTTTGAGGACATTGCCGGATTCGTCCACAATCAGAAAATCCTCTGCACCGAGTTCGCCCTTATGTAGCCCACTCGTGGTGATTGCCAACTGCAGCGGTTCCCGGCTTAGAACAGCGCTGAAGTTACCCGCGGTTCCAAGAACCCAGCCGCGTTCATAAAACGATCTGCCCGCCTCGGCTAAGGCCGTTGCCGCCGACCGAAAATCGTACGAATGCATTGCGCAGTTTTTACGAGACCGCCTTCGATAAATTGGGACTCAATATTTCCCCCAGTGCTGCAATTTCAGCGGCGGCTAAGTAGTGCAGGGGCTGAAGTCCCAGTAATTTGATAGGAGTTAAGTGAAATAATTTCAATAATTTGCGCTTGTATTCCGCCTTCAGGAGCGGTAAGAAAGAAAAGAAGGCCGCAGCGATCCGCGCGGCTTACAGACACGGGAGGAGAAAAGGAAGCTCATGATGGCTACTGAGAACCCCAAGATGATGGAATGCGTGCAAGCCTGCATGGATTGTCATCGCTCATGCACGGAAATGCAGATGAAATGTCTGGAAACGGGCGGCTGCGATTCCAAAATGATGAAAATGATGATGGATTGCGCCGAGATGTGCCGGATGTGCGCCGATTTCATGATGCGCGGCTCCGACATGGCTATGCGGATGTGCCAGATGTGTTCGGAAATGTGCAACACCTGCGCCTCGATGTGCGAAAGCATGGCAAAGGGCGATGCCATGATGATGGGATGCGCCACGGCCTGCCGCAAGTGCGCTACGATGTGCGGCCAGATGGCAAAGGCTCAGGCCGCGTAGCCTTTTAACGGTCTGCGGTTGCGCTCGCAACGTTGCGGCGCACAATCTTCAGCTCGGGGTCGAAGAATAGCTCTCCGGCCTCCAATTCTGAACCGGCGGCCAGATCCGCTTCGAGTTGCACCTGAAATTCGCGAAGTGCTCGCGCGATACGTATTTCTTCGAGATAGAGTCGTAAGCCCTCAGCCAGCCGGTCCTGGGTAATCGGTGCTCGGTCGTTCTGCGGCTTCGAACTTGGCTTGGGACGCGACTTCTTGAAGTCAATGACCACCGCAGGCTGCCTTAATCGGGATCGCTGCTTCGCGGCAGGTGCCACAATCTCTCGCTTTGGTAACGACACCACCATGTTGAAATCTCCTGACCGCGATTTCCGCTGGTCGTTGCAAACGCGGAAAGTCTGCTTCTAGATAGAGTATAGGTAGATTAGCGCTGGGTGTCAAGTATCGGGCCATGCCCGTCAGTGGCGAAGAGAGGTGTTGCAGTCGCGGTCAGCTTGGCCAGATCGGCATCGCTTCTTCAAATACTGCCGCTACGGCCCTCTGCGGCTTGCTCGTATGTGTGAGCCGTTCGATTGCGTCGAACAGTTGGCTCGCAACAACGGGCTTGGGAACATAGGCGTCCATACCTGCGGCCAGACACCGTTCTTCGTCCCCTTTCATCGCATGCGCCGTCATTGCGATGATCGGCAGCCGGTTGCCTGTCCCGGCTTCGCGGCTGCGGATAGCGGCAGTCGCCTCCAGACCGTCCATTTCCGGCATTTGCACGTCCATCAGTACGACATCGAAAGGTGCTTTTTCAATCGCCGCAAGCGCCTCATGGCCGTTGTGAGCTACCGTCACTCTGTATCCCTGCTTTTCGAGCAGCTTCACCGCCAGCAACTCATTGATGGCATTATCTTCCGCCAGTAAAACGTGAGTCGGATTGTGGAGTTCCGGCCCGTTGACAGGCGCGCTCGAAACCGTGCCGGCAGATGCCGCCCCTTCGCCTCGGGTTGCTCGCGGAGCGGTAATCGGCGCCTGCTCACCCAGCCCAAGCCGCGCCGTGAAATGGAAAATGCTGCCACGCTCCGGCCCTGCTTCAACCCAAAGCTTGCCGCCCATTATCTCTACCAGGCGGGCGGAGATTGCCAGCCCTAGGCCGGTTCCCCCAAACTTTCGGGTGGTGGAGTCGTCAGCCTGGCTGAACGGTTCAAAAATCGCCTTTCGCAGATTTTCCGGAATTCCCACGCCGGTATCGCTTACCAGGAAATGCAGCGTCGTATGCGCGGCGTCGCCGCTCTCTTTGTCTACCCGCACCCTGATCTCGCCGGTCTCGGTGAACTTGATCGCATTGCCAATCAGGTTCACAAGCACCTGCCGTAGCCGCCCCGAATCTCCGATAACCGCTCGTGGCACGTCAGGCCCTATCTCAAAGCTCAGAGCAAGTTCCTTCTGCCGGGCGCGGAAGCTCATACTTCGCATCGTCTCGCTGAGCGACTCGTGCAGGTCGAACTGGATCCTCTCGAAGTCCAGCTTGCCGGCTTCGATCTTTGAGAAATCGAGAATATCGTTGATCACCACCAGCAGCGACTCGGCGGAGTCCCTGACCAGCTTCAGGTCTTCCTCCTGTTCTTTGCTTAAATTTGTCCCCAGCAAGAGTCCGGTGATGCCGATAATGCCGTTCATCGGCGTTCGCACCTCGTGGCTCATGGTGGCAAGGAAGATGCTCTTGGCCTGACTTGCTGCCTTTGCCGCGTCCTCGGCGCGCTTGCGCTCGGCAATTTCGAATTGCAGATCCTCCCGTTCGTTTTCAAACATCGTCACCATCATCCCGAAGGCAACAAAATACTTCGGGAGATCCCACAGGATACTGTCGGCTGGGAAATCGATGTGGAGGACAGCCAGAGTCTCGGCCGCCGGCCAGACCAATCCCCACGCCAGAAACGATGCAGACGTGAAGACCACCCCTGGGCTCACCCGCCTGTACCGCCGCCAGTAACAGACGCCTGTCAGCGCAAAGATGGCTGAAAGGATGAAGTCTATGCCGTAACCGGGGTCGCGCGCGATCAGATAAAACGCTACGCCGCCAAGCACCGTGCCTGCAACCACCCACCATTGCATTCCCAGGGAAAGGCGCCTGTGCCATAACCGGGTCAGGATCAGAGCGGAGCCGACTACGAAACCGAGTACCGCCCGGTACAAAAGCGTGCTATGAACGCCGGCGACGAGGCAGGTCCAGTACGCGAGCGCCGGAATGATGACCAACGAGAAAAAGACGATGCGTCTGGGCCACAAAGCAAGCGTCTCGGATACCGATAGAAAAAAACTCGTTCCGGCGACAATCAGCGTGGAGTACGCAATCCAGTTTGAGACCGTTTCCGGAATCAGTGCGAAGCTGAACAGCAGGCTCGATGCGAAATGAATGACAATCATCGCCCACCCCAGGAGGCACAAGCGCATCCGCGGTTGGCGATCCCGGATATGGATCCAGGTGAACAATATTACGAGCAGCATCATCACCAGCAGAGTGATCACGCGCCCGAATTGCGGAAACATCGACTTGCTCCTCTGAAAAGCGACGGTGTTGTTAGATTAAAAGCCAGTCTATCAGCGCTCTGCCGTCCTCGTAAACGTATCAGCCCGGTGCTGCCAGCCTTAATAGCGGACGAATTCAGATGTCCTCTTGGAAACGGGGGCTGACGCCCACGGTTTCCCCCGCAAAGTTCCCTCAAAAACAGCGCCCTCTAACGCACGATTAAATCCCAGTTTCGGACACTGACTCGTTCTATAAACGCGAGATTCCCCTAATAGAATGAGTGCGTTAGAGCCGGTTACAACCGTGGCTCCTGAAGTGCAGTTCACAAGATGATTATCGATGGACGTACCTCGCGGAAAAGAAGTAGCACGCAAACGCCTTATCCGGCGCATTACCTGGATCTCTCTTGCTGTCCTCGCCGCGGGCGGTGCAACGATCGCTCTCGCCCGTCTGAAACCGGCAGCACCCTCCGTTGACTCGAGTGGCCTGTGGCCCGGAACAGTCAAGCGAGGACCGATGGAGCGGCAGGTGCGTGGTTTGGGTGCCTTGAAACCCGAAGAGATCCACTGGATTGCAGCCGCCCAGGATTCCCGGGTAGCGACGATCGTTCGCCGCGCCGGCATCGATGAGATCAAGGCCAACGACGTCATCATGGTCCTGAGCGACCCCGATCTCGAGCTGGAAGCGGAAAAAGCCGAATGGCAGTTGAAGCAGGACGAAGCCAATCTCGCCAACCTGAAGGTCAAGCTAGAAAGCGACAAGCTGGACCAGCGGGCGACTTTTGCTGAACTGGGGTCGCAGTATACCCAGGCCAAGCTGACTGCCGATCGCGACCTCGAACTCACCCGCCTTAATCTGAAGAGCGATCTTGAATCCCGGCTCTCCGTCGATCAGGCGAACCAGTTGGGCAACCGGGTCGAACTGCAAAAGCAGCGGCTGACGATCACCGACGAGGCGATCAAAGCTCAGTTGGAGGCGCAGCGCGTGGTGGTCGAAAGTTCGCGCGCCGCCTATGAGCTGAAGAAGCGGCAGGTCGATCAGCTTACGATTCGCGCGGGCATCGATGGTGTTTTGCAGGAAGTAGATGTGGAAGTCGGCCAGCGTGTCGCTGCGGGCACCATCCTTGCCAAGGTCGCGGATCCGCGCAAACTCAAAGCCGTCCTGCAGATTGCGGAAACCCAGATGAAAGATGTCCGCATCGGGTTGGATGCCAGCGTCGATACTCGCAACGGCCTGATTCCGGGCCGCGTCATTCGTATCGACCCCGCCGCGCTGAACGGTACCGTCGGCGTAGATGTCGCGCTCCTGGGCCCGCTTCCGGAAGGCGCCCGTTCTGAGCTCAGTGTCGACGGCACCATCGAAATCGAGCGTCTGCCCGACGTGGTCTACGTCGATCGCCCCGTATCCGGCGAACCCAATACCACCATCGGCCTGTTCAAATATGACCCGGATGGAAAAGGCGCGCAGCGTGTCAACGTCAAGTTCGGCCGCGCCTCGGTGAACACGATTGAGGTCGTAGATGGATTGAAAGTCGGCGATCGGGTCATTCTGTCCGACATGTCGCAATACGACTCGTACCAGCGAATCCGTTTGAACTAGATCATTTTGCCGTACGTAATACAGTTGTTGGTTACTACATAGAGAGGACTTAAGCAGACATGGCCGTATCCGATCCGTTGATCCATCTGGAAGGCGTCACGAAGGTGTTCGTGACAGATGAAGTGGAGACCCATGCGCTCTCCGGTATCCACATTGACATTCAGCGAGGCGAGTACGTCTCGATTTCCGGGCCGTCCGGCTGCGGAAAGTCTACTCTTCTCGCAATCCTGGGATTGCTTGATTCTCCCAGTTCCGGGACATACATTCTCAATGGCAAGCCCGTCCAGAGCCTCAAGCTTTCTGAGCGCGCCCGCATTCGCAATCGCGAAATCGGGTTCATCTTTCAGGCGTTCAACCTGATTGGCGACTTGAACGTCTACGAGAACGTCGAGCTGCCGCTCACCTACCGCGGAATGCCCTCGAGCGAACGCAAAAGGAAGGTGCATGAGGCGCTCGAACGGGTAGGCATGTCGCACCGCATCAAGCACTATCCTTCGCAGCTCTCCGGTGGTCAGCAGCAGCGCGTCGCAGTGGCGCGTGCGCTTGCCGGTGACCCTTCTATTCTGCTTGCCGATGAGCCCACCGGAAACCTGGATTCACAAAATGGCGAGCAGGTGATGGATCTGCTTCGCGAACTGCATCGCGGCGGCGCGACTATCTGTATGGTCACGCACGACCCGCGGTATGCCCGCTATGCGGATCGTTCCATCCACCTGTTCGATGGTCGGGTGGTCGAAGAAAACATGGAGGTTCCCGTATGATCAGCAAGCATATCGACCTGATTGCCATCGGGTTGCTCTTGCTCGCGCTTGCCTTTAGTCTTCACGTTCGTAGCGTGGCGGTGTTTGAGTGCGGTACGCCGCATCGAATCACCATCAACAGCCGTTCGGCCGGCTCCGTAATCGTTGTTCCGCCAGCGCCGCACCTGCCGTCCGTGCCATTGACACGCGATTAAGTCCGTATGCTTCCAATCCGGTCTGACTTGCGCTTCGCTTCGTGAATGCCGATGGCGAAGCGTATTTTGACGATCACCGCCGCCGCGCGTCGCAAGTGCTGCCCATCTTTGCCTTACGCTATGAATAAGCGCGCGGAAGGTAAACAACTCGCATGATCTCCCTACGTAACATCGAGAAGTACTTTGAGCACGGTCCCACGAAGACATATGTTCTACGCCGGGTCAACATAGACATAAAAGAAGGCGAGTTTATTTCGATAATGGGGCCTTCCGGGGCGGGGAAGTCGACGCTGCTCCACCTGCTGGGCATGCACGACAGCGCGTGGACCGGCGAATATCACTTTCTGGACCACCCGGTGCACAGGTTGAATAAGAAGGACCGCTCCGAGCTCTACAAACGGTATATCGGGTTCGTATTCCAGAGCTATCATCTGCTCGATTCGCTCACCGTTTATGAGAATCTGGATATTCCGCTTTCCTATCGGAACATTAAAAAGTCGGAGCGCCAGAGCATCGTCTGTGATGCGCTTGATCGTTTCAACATGGTTGCCAAGAAAGATCTATATCCGAATCAGCTTTCGGGCGGCCAGCAGCAACTGGTAGCCATCGCCCGCTCGATGATCGCGAGTCCGAAGCTGATCCTGGCCGATGAGCCGACGGGCAATCTTCACTCGAGCCAGGGCAAGGAGATTATGGAGCTGTTCAAGAAACTGAATGTCGAAGGGACCACCATCGTCCAGGTGACCCATAACGAAAAAAACGCCGAATACGGAAATCGCATCATTCAGATTGAGGATGGCTGGATCGCTAAGAACTAACCACTTAGTTTGAATTGGCTCCAGTGTGATAACGACAATATATGAGAATTGTGCCGTCGCAAATGCGCATCCTGATTGCAGACGATCAGCCGGATGTGCTGGAAGCGTTGCGGCTTTTGCTGAAACGTGAAGGCTACAAAATCGAGGCTGCTGAGTCGCCTCAGCAAGTGCTTCAGGCGATCGAAAACCGCGACTTTGATGCTGCGATTATCGATCTGAATTACACCCGGGATACAACCTCCGGCCAGGAGGGGTTGGATCTGCTTGCCAAAATCCAGTCAAGCGACGCGATGCTGCCTGTCATTGTCATGACAGCGTGGGGCAGCGTCGACCTCGCCGTGGAGGCGATGCGCCGGGGCGCCCGCGATTTCATCCAAAAGCCGTGGGAGAATGAGCGGCTGGCTTCTATCGTCCGTACTCAGATGGAACTCAGCCAGGCGATCCGCCGCGGGCAGCGTCTCGAGCTCGAGAACCAGCTCTTGCGCGGCGACAATCTGCCGACGATGATTGCGCAGTCGCCGGCCATGCAGCCTGTGCTCGACCTTATCTCGCGCGTTGGCCCATCCGATGCGAACGTTCTCATTACCGGTGAGCCGGGTAGCGGCAAGGAAGTGGTGGCTCGAACACTGCATGCCATCTCCAGCCGCGCCAATAAACCGATGGTGACCGTCAATGCCGGTGGACTTGCCGAAGGCGTTTTCGAAAGCGAGCTATTCGGACATGTCAAGGGGGCCTTTACCGATGCGAAGATGGATCGTGTCGGCCGGTTCGAGCTGGCCGACACGGGAACGCTTTTTCTCGACGAGATTGCCAACGTTCCCATGAACCTGCAGGCGAAGCTGCTGCGAGTTCTTGAAATCGGGGAGATGGAGCGTGTCGGATCTTCAAAGACCAAGCGAGTCGACGTGCGTGTCATCTCCGCGACCAACGCCAATCTCGCGGATGAAGTGCAGTCCGGGCGTTTCCGCCAGGATCTTTTATTTCGTCTGAATACCATCGAGATTCATCTGCCGCCGCTGCGGGAGCGGCGCGAAGATACTGCCCCGCTGGCCAACCACTTTCTCGGCATTCATGCGCGCCGCTACCGCAAAAGCATCGCGGGATTCGACCACAATGCGATGCAGGCAATGTATGAGCACCAGTGGCAGGGAAACGTTCGCGAGCTGAACCACGTTGTGGAGCGCGCGGTTTTGATGGCCCAGGGAAGCTGCATCAAAGCAAGCGACCTGGCTTTGCGCGCGGGCTCGACTGCATCGCCAAAGCTCGAGGACATGAGCCTCGAGGATGTCGAAGAGTTCCTCATCAGGAAAGCACTGGCTCGTTATGGCGGCAACGTGAGTCATGCCGCGAGCGCGCTCGGTCTGAGCCGCAGCGCTCTCTATCGTCGTCTACAGCGTTTTGGGCTCTGAAATCTACACTTCCGGCGCGTTCATGAACCTAGCGCACAAGTTCCGCCTCGGGCATGACGCCCGAGTGCTGCTCTTTGCGCTCGCGGCTGGATTTCCGGCTGTTCTGGCGTGTGTCATTCTGCTTGCCGTAGGCGGTTACTCCGGTCGCGAACAGTGTACGTTTGATCTCGCCGTTGTGCTTTGCTGGCTCGGCTTCGCCTTCGCCGCCCGCGGCCGCGTGGCCGGGCCGTTGCGCACCTTGGCAAATCTCCTGGAAGCAATGCGCGAGGGCGACTACTCCATTCGTGCCCGGGTCGAAAATCCGAAGGAACCTTTGGGCGAAGTGATGCAGCAGGTCAATGCCATGGCAGCTACGCTCCGCGATCAACGTCTGGGAGCGGTGGAGGCCACGGCGCTGCTGCGCAAAGTGATGGAAGAGATTGACGTGGCCGCCTTCGCTTTCGATCCGCAGCAGACCTTGCGGCTGGTCAATCGCGCCGGAGAACGCCTGCTGGCGCAGCCGGCGGAGCGGCTGCTGGCGCGCGATGCCACTTCGCTGGGGCTTGGCGAATACCTCATCGGCGAATCCGAACAGACGATTCAAAGGGCGTTTCCCGGCGCAACCGGACGCTGGGGTATCCGCCGAAGCCAGTTTCGCGAAGGCGGTCGTCCTCACCAGTTGCTCGTCGTTACCGATCTGACGCGCCCGCTGCGAGAAGAAGAACTGCAGGCGTGGCAACGGCTGGTTCGCGTGCTCGGTCACGAATTGAATAACTCGCTGACGCCAATCAAATCGATCGCCCAGAGCCTCGAAAACCTGATCAAGACGGACCCGCGCCCGGATGACTGGACGGAGGACATGTCGCGCGGGTTGAACGTCATTGCGGCACGCTCGGAAGCGCTCAGCAGGTTTATGAGCGCTTACGCGCGGCTGGCAAAGCTGCCGTCGCCAAAATTTGGTCCTGTTGAGGTGAACGCATTATTGCGGCGCGTGACGAGCCTTGAAACCCGGATGCCCGTCTTCTTTGAAGAGTGCCCGCCGCTGACTATTCAAGGGGATGCCGATCAGCTCGAGCAGGTTCTGATCAACCTCATCCGGAATGCAGTGGATGCTTCCCAGGAAACAGGGGGGCGTGTCTTCGTGCGTCACCGGCGAACAACGACAACGGTTGAGATCGTGGTTCGCGATGAGGGACCTGGGCTTTCGAACACTGCGAACCTGTTTGTTCCCTTTTTTACAACCAAGCGCGGCGGCTCCGGCATCGGCCTGGTGTTGAGCCGGCAGATCGCCGAGGCACATAACGGGTCTGTCACGCTAAAGAACGCGTCCGAGGGGCCCGGGTGTGAGGCCCGGCTCACTTTGCCGCTTCAGTGACTACAGGTGTGAACGGCCGCCGCACTCTCTTGCGAACTGTCTGCGTGGTACGAGCTGCGAACCAGCGGACCCGCTTCGACATGTGCGAACCCCATCTCGAGTCCGGCGCGCTTGAATCCATCGAACTCCGGCTGTGGCACGTAGCGCAGGATCGGTAAGTGTTTCGTCGAAGGACGCAGGTACTGCCCCAGCGTGAGGATATCGACATGGTGATCGCGCAGGTCGCGCATCACTTGCAGCACTTCCGCCTGCGTCTCACCGAGGCCCAGCATGAGCCCGGATTTAGTCGGAATATGCGGCCTCAATTGCTTTGCATAGCGCAGCATGTCGAGCGAACGCTCGTAGCGGGCGCCCAGGCGCACCTGCCGGTACAGGCGCGGGACTGTTTCCGTGTTGTGGTTCAACACATCCGGATGTGCGTTCATCACGATCTCCATCGCGGCGTGGACACCCTGGAAGTCGGGTACCAGCACTTCCACCTTGCAACCGGGAATGTGTTCGCGGATGGCCTCGATGGTAAGCGCAAAAAGTTCGGCGCCGCCGTCTTTCCTATCGTCGCGGTTGACGCTCGTTATTACGGCATATCGGAGTCCGAGCGCAGCGCAAGCCTCCGCCACGCGGCGGGGCTCGTCGTAATCTACCGCTAGCGGTGCGCCTTTCTGGACAGCGCAGAACCCGCAACGGCGCGTGCATACGTTTCCAAGAATCATAAATGTCGCCGTACGCCTGTTCCAGCATTCGCCGACGTTTGGGCACGCTGCGCTTTCACACACGGTGTGCAATTGGAGCCGCGTGACGAGATCTTTCAACTCGCGGTAGTTCTCGCCAACCGGAGCGGGAGCACGCAGCCACTTCGGGCGCTCAGGCTGGGAAGAGATGGTGACTAGCACTAGATCCAGTGTAGCGATCTCTTTTTTTGAACGTTGGTGAATGTCCTAGGGTGAATAGTGCAAACGTTTTACCAGCAATTTGTCCTTCATTAAGTTTGCCTTCATAACCGCGACTGCGTGCAACCTGCTTCGGTCAAAGTCCATCAAAGTCTTTGTAACAGGGTTATAACTCGTTACTGACGGTACAGAACAGAGATGGCACGGGGTTAGTACAATGCCATCCCTACAGAAAGTCTTTGGAGGTCTTTTATGAAGTACGCCATTCTTGCAGGCGTAGTGTCTCTAGGATTGTTTGTCACTGGCGCGCAGGCGCAAGAGGGCTATAACAACGAAATAACGGTATCGGCGTTTGGTTCCTTCCAGAAGGGTGTAACCGGCAATGGCGTCGATCAGACTGCAGAACACCAGCCTGGCGTTCTTGCAACTTACCGGTATTACTTTCGTAACAATCAGGCGCTTGAATTTGACTACGGATTCAGCCGCTACAATCAACAGTTCACTGGAGCCGGATCCACTCCCCTCAACCTGACATCGCTGGGCCTAAGCGGCACCAGCCTGGCCGTGCCTACCGATACGCACGAAGGAACCCTTTCGTATGTGTATCGTTTCGGCACAATACACCATCTGCGGCCGTTCGTAAGCGCGGGTGGTGGTGTCCTGGTGTTCAGTCCGTCCGCGGGAGCCTTCGGAACCGGTTCATCGACAACGTTTGTGACGCCTGACTTCGTCTACAGCGCTGGTGCGGATGTTCCGGTGACCAGACGAGTCAGCCTGCGGTTAGGGTACCGTGGCCACGTGTTCCAGGCTCCCGGTTTCGGCATTGCTGAGATCAAGACCGGATCTGTGACTCACATGGCCGAGCCGTTCGCTGGTCTTTCGTTCCACTTCTAAGTAGTCACTTACCCATAGAGGGTCTCATAATTGGGGCCCTCTTTTTTTTCAGATCCAGTTGCCCGGCGGCGCCACTTCGATCCACTCGCCCTCTACTCGATCGGCATATAACGTGATCCGGCGGATGTACTTTTTAAGGAGCGAATATTCATCCGTGATGCGGACCCCAAGTCCGTCGTGCGAAGCCAGGCGAGCGGAGTCGAGTGTTTGTGCTTTCAGAAGCTGAATAAGCTCGTCGTGCGCCGCCGCGGCATCACCCGGTTCGGGAGCGACGTCATAATCCGGTTCAACAACTACTCGACCAATTTGATTAGAGGTCGGCTGGATAGATCTCAGCGCGTCCTCCAGAAAGAATTCGAGATCGGGATTCATAGATGAGTCCGGGAGTCTCAGCGAGACGAAGAATCAGTTAAGTTTCTACATTTCCCGGCGGTTTTCAAGTGATCGTGACATGGTAACCTCGTCAGCGAACTCGAGATCGCTTCCCACCGGAATACCCATTGCAATTCGTGTCACGCGCGGTCCGAGCGGCTTGAGAAGACGTGACAGATACACCGCAGTGGCTTCTCCTTCCACCGTAGGATTGGTAGCCAGGATGATTTCCTGGATATCGTTTTGATGCAGCCGGTCGACCAATCCTTTGATCTTCAGTTGTTCAGGGCCGATGCCGCGCAGCGGCGAAATCGCGCCGTGGAGCACGTGATATAAACCGCGAAACGAGTGCGTGGTTTCAATCGGCAGTATGTTGTGCGGCTCTTCTACGACGCAGATCTGCGAGTGCTCGCGATGCGGATCGCGGCAATAAAGACAGAGCTCGCCATCACTGATGTTGTTGCACTGCGCGCAGATGCCGAGTTTGTCTTTAATGTCGAGAATAGCTTGCGCCAGGTTTTCCGCATCCGCGCGTGGCACGCGCAAAAGATGAAACGCGATTCGTTGCGCGGATTTCTGCCCGATACCAGGCAGGCGTTTGCATTCCTGAATAAGCCGGGCGAGCGGTTCGGCGAATTCTGCCATTTCAGATGAACTAGAACAGGCCGGGCGGCAGGCCGAGGCCACCCAGCATACCGCCCATCTTGCTCTGGGCCTCTTCATCGACTTTTTTTGCAGCGTCGTTGAATGCGGCGAGCACCATGTCCTGCAGCATCTCCACATCGCCGGCGACTTCCGGATCAATCTTGACGCCGAGAACGTTCTTGTGGCCGTCCATCTTCACGCTGACCATGCCGCCGCCAGCAGAGCCTTCCACGCGAATGGCCGCAATCTGCTCCTGCAGCTTCTGCTGCATCTGCTGAGCCTGCTTCATCATGGACTGCATATTGCCTGGCATCTTCATGAAGGTAAACCTTTCGTTTTTCTTTCGGCGCAGCCGTCAATGGCTGCTTGCTACTCATTCAAATTTCGCACGGTGCGCACTTGTGCATCCGGAAAAAGTTCCTGGAGGCGCTTCACACCCGGATGCGAGAGCGCACGTTCGCGCAATGCAGTATCTTCCGCCGGATTTTTCTCCGCCGAACGGATCTGCGCTGCCGCGAGATTTTCGCCGACCTCGAGCTTCACCCGAACAGGTTTCCCCGCAACCTGAGACACAACAGCCTGAAGTTTCGCTTCGGTCTTCAGCGCCAGCATCATCGTCTTTGGCGCCCGGATGACGAGTTCCACGCCGTCCAAAGATACTTCGGAGCTCAGAATCGCGTCGGCCGTAAAGTTGAGTCCCGCCCGAACCAGCGCATCGTGCAGGTCCTGCCGAAGGTCGCCCGTGGTAGCGGCTGCAGGCGCAGGCGCATCCTCCACGCTGGCGAGTGCAGTTGACGGGGGCGAGGCGACACGCGCCTCCACTTTCGGGGCTGGCGAAAGATTCGCCACTGGCGGCGCGTTATTAGCCGGCAAACTTGTAGTTTTGGCTGGCGGGGCCTGGAATGCCGGCGGGCGCGGGCTGTCCGTGCGCGCAGAGGCAGAAAGCGGCGAACCGGGGGCTGTTTGTATTGCCGCAGGCGAGGCATTACGCACCGCATCCGGCTTCCCTAAACCGGCAAGCGCTTCTTCAATCGGCTGCAGCCTGCCTGCCTGTACCAGCTTGATGAGGCCCAGCTCCAGATGGAGCCGCGGCTGCAGCGAGGATTGCAGCGTCTTGTAAAGCTCGAGCGTGAGGTTCAGATACCTCGTCAGATCTTCTTCGCTGAACAGGTTCGCGGTTTCAAGAAAGCCGCGCTGTTCCTGATCAGTTGCCGCGATCAGGCGCGTCGGTTTACCGGCGATTTTTGCCACCAGCAGGTTGCGCCAGTACCGTGAAAGCTCGCGCGAGAAGTGCTGCAGGCTCTGCCCGTTGCGTTCGAGTTCCTGAACAATTTCGAGCATCCGCGCGCCATCCTGCCGCTGGACCGCTTCGGCAACGGCATAGAGTGACTCCGTTCCGAACATGCCGAGCAGCGCACGAATCTCTTCAACACGCAGCGTTTTCCCACAGCAGGCAATGGCCTGGTCGAGAGCGGAAAGCGAGTCTCGAACGCTGCCTTCACCCGCCTGTGCCACCACCGAAAGAACATCTTCGCCGGCCTCAATGCCTTCCTGCTCGGCAATGTATTTCATCCGGTTGATGATCTCGCTGAAATCAACCGATCGAAAACTGAAATGCTGGCAGCGCGAGGCAATGGTGTTCGGTATCTCGTACGCTTCGGTCGTACACAAAATAAACACTACCCACTCGGGTGGTTCTTCGAGCGTCTTTAGAAGCGCGTTGAAAGCCTCTTTAGTGATCTGGTGCGCTTCGTCGATGATGAAGACTTTAAAGCGGTCGCGCGCGGGGCGATAGCGTACGTTTTCGCGAATTTCGCGCATCTCGTTGATGCCGCGGTTGGATGCCGCGTCGATTTCGATCACGTCCACCGCGTTGCCCGCGCCGATCTCTATACAGCTCGAACAGACCCCGCAAGGCGTGGGCGTGGGTCCGTTCACGCAGTTTAAACAGCGGGCGAGAATCCGTGCGACCGTCGTTTTACCCGTTCCGCGCTGGCCGGAGAAGATATAGCCGTGCGCGATGCGATTGCTTTCAATCGCATTGCTCAGAGTTCGCTGGACATGCTCCTGCCCGATAAGCTCACTAAAGGCCTGCGGCCTGTACTTCCTCGCAATAACTTGATACATGGGCTGACGGAGAATTTGAGGCGGGCTATTGCCAGACCCCGGGTGATCCGCGGCACACGAGCTAAGCCGCTACCGTTGCTTCCTTCCGGACCTGGCGGGGTTTACAACCGCCCATTGCACGAAGCCCGGAGCCTGACAAGTCTCAATTCTAGCACCCGCGTCTACTTTTTCTGTTCCAGAACGGCCTGCAATTTTTCGCCGAATAGAGTCGACGGGGCGGGCCGGTGCTCGGGTCTCCGCTCTGACGGTGCCGGCCGGGGAAAATGGTCCGGCGCGGCGCCCGGGGGCCCCGGCGTGCGAGAAGGCGGCGGCACTGGTTGGGCCTCCTGGTTTGGCTTAACCTGGTTTGCTTCAACCGGCTTCTTTGGTTCCATGGCAGGGCGAGGAACAGCCGTCGGTTGGTCACCGTGCAGATAGCGATCCTTCTTCAGCAGAGAACGTTCGAGCGAGGCAATGTAGCCTGTAAATTCGCCGTCGGCATGGCGATCGCGTTTCAATGCGCTCCGGATCGCATTCATCTTGGAATCGAGGTTGTCCAGATGGTGGAGCATCAAAGCCTCAGCGAACGCCGGCAGCTTCGGTGATCCGAATTCCAGTTCGCCATGATGGCTTACGATCATGTGCTCGACCAGGCTGCGAAGCTTCGGAGGAAAATCCGGAAGCTGATCGAACTTTTGACCTATGAGGCGCAGGCCCAGAATAATGTGGCCGAGCAGTTGGCCGTTGGCGCTGTAGTTGAAGCTGCGCGCATAGGTCAGCTCCTCTACCTTGCCGATATCGTGCAGAATAACGCCGGTTAGCAGAAGATCGAGATCGATCTCCGGATAGTGGGAAGCCGTCAGCCGGGCCAGCGTGCAGAGCGAAAGGACATGTTCGATCAGCCCGCTGCGGCAGGCATGATGAATACTCTTGGCAGCCGGCGCAATCTTGTACAGGGCCGCGAGTTGCGAGTCACTGAAAACCGCCTCCAGAAGCCCGCGCAGGTGCGGATTTCGCAGGCCGCCGATGATACCCTTGAGCTCCGCGAACATTTCTTCGGGATCACGCTCGGAGCAGGGAAAATAGTCGGCCAGATCTACTTCGTGGTTTTCCAGGCGCCGCAGGCGATGCACCGTGAACTGTGAGCGGTTCTGATACAACTGCATCAGGCCCTTCACTTTCACGAAATCATCGCGGTCGAAGGTGTCCATCACCTCCGCCACGTTGTCCCACATTTTGGCTTCCATCTCGCCTGTGCGATCAGCCAAATGAAGGGAAAGATACGGCTCACCGGTCTTCTTTTGCCTGGTCTCCTTTGAAAGGACCAGAAACTGCGCCGTCACGACCTCGTTAGGGACCAGGCCGTCAATGTAGGGAACCTTCATACAACGCTAGCGGGAGCTGCTCTTTCCGGTAGCGGTGGTTTCAGTTCCCGGAATCGGAATCACCCAGAGCACACGCTTGTGGCGTGTCTTCTGTTCCACCTCTGCCTTCGTCACGGTCTCGGGCTTCAATTGCGCAACGTCTTGCCAGGTTGTGTTCTGGCCCGGCGCGGCGCCGGTATCGACAAAACCCGGCTTAATCTGCAGGAACGCCTGTTTGCGCAGCGTGGTGAGGTATTCGCGCACCTTGGGCTGCATCTTCGGGCCATAAAGGATGTTCTCGATGTCGGGCTTTACGTCGGCAAGAGGCGCAAGACCGGCTTTCGTGTGGTCGTCGACTTTGAATACTTCATATCCTGTCGGAACCTTGACCGGTTTCGTTACGCCCCCGCGCGGCAGGTTCCACACTGCGTCCTGGATCTGCGCGTTCAGCTCGCCCTTCTTGTAGCCGCCTAGCACGCCTCCGTCCTTTGCCGTAATAGCGTCGGAGTTATCGCGTGCCAGATCGGTGAAGCGCTCGCCCTTAGAAGCCTCATCGGAGAGCTGCTGCGCTTTCTTCAGTGCAGCCGCCGCTCCCGCCGCGTCCTTGCCTTCTGTGGAGATGAGGATTTCGCTCAGATACACCTTCTCGTCACGGACGAAATCCGATTTGTGGGCGTTGTAGTAGTCTTCTACCTCTTTATCCGTCACGGTGATGTGCCGGCCGACCTCTTCCCCGATCACCTGGCGTGTAAGAAAGTTGTTCTTGGCCTCGCTCAGAAAGTCTTCATAGCTCATCCCGGACTGCTGGCGGACGTATTCGTGAAACTTGTCCGGATCCGTGATGCCGGATTGCCGCTGCAGGTTTGCCATGTATTTGCTGACGTCGGTATCGACGTTGATGCTGAGCTCTTTACCCTTTTGAATGAGCAGCAGTTCATCGATACGGTCCCGCAAAACATCTTTCTGGCGGCTTTCGAACTCCTTCTCAAACTGCGGACCCGACGCGCCTTGGGCTTTGAGCTCTCCGGCGAGCTGCTTCGTGGACCGTTGAATCTCGTCCTGGCTGACGATATCGCCGTTCACCTTGGCAACAATCTGGTCGACAACTGTGTACTTCTCCGTGTCCGCGGCACGCAGGTACGTAGAGGCCGCTAAGCTGAAGCCCAGGGCTGCAAGGCGCACAACTTTCATATCTTTTCTTTCCATTATGTCAATAACCCGCATCATAGCGGGTTGCAAACTTCACAAAGATTTAGCGTTTGTACAGCCGCAACCGGAATCGTAACCAGACGCGCGCACCTGGCGGGCGGTTGCACCCTTTACTTTCTCACTGTTATCGGAGCCTCGGCAGTCAAATCCTCGAGCGTCTTTCTCAGGTAATCCAGCAGTTGCGCCGGAGTGCTTGATCCCTCCAGCGGCAGCTTCAATACTCCCGCCGGCGTGAACTGGGCGTTCCCGGTGCTGCGTACCAGGGCCATCAGCTTGAACGGATCGATCTTCGATTGCTGATGGAACTTGATGTTGGCGAAGCCCTGCCGGCGATCGATAGACTCCACGCCCGCCTTCTCTGCCATGCTCTTCAAAACCGAGAAACGAAGCAGATTCCGCACTTCGTCCGGCACCGGGCCGTAACGGTCTGCCAGCTCGTCCTGGATTCGCTTCGCCTGCTCTTCATCCTTGGCATCGGCGATGCGCTTGTAGGAGCGCAGACGTTGCGCTTCATCCGAGATGTACTCGGTGGGAATGCGAATGTCGAGTCCCAGGTTGAGGGTAGCGTGAATCTCGAGCGGAACTTCCTCTCCTTTGAGCTCCCGAACGGTTTCTTCGAGCAGCCGCACGTAGGTGTCATACCCCACCGCTTCGATATGCCCGTGTTGCTCCCCGCCCAGCAAATTCCCCGCGCCCCGCAATTCCAGGTCGAGCGCGGCGATCTTGAACCCGGCGCCCAGGTCGCTGAACTCCTTCAGCGCGGCCAGCCGCTTGCGCGCCACTTCGCTCAGTTGCGTATCGGCGGGGACCAGAAGATAGGAATACGCGCGCCGGTTCGACCGTCCCACGCGCCCCCGAAGCTGATACAGTTCGCTCAAGCCATAGCGTTCGGAGTTCTCGATGATGATCGTGTTCGCCAGCGGAATGTCGAGACCGTTCTCCACGATCGTCGTACAAACGAACACATCGTATTCATGCTTCATGAAGCCGAGCAGCACCTTCTCGAGCTCCGATTCCCCCATCTGCCCGTGCCCCACGCCGATGCGGCACTGGGGAACAAGCTCCTGGATAAACGCGGCGCGCATGAAAATGGTGTCCACCCGGTTGTGCACGAAGTAAACCTGGCCGCTGCGCTGCAGTTCCTGCTCGATGGACGCTTTGATCAGCTCGGGATGGAAGTGCGCCACCACTGTGTTGATCGCCAGCCGGTCCTTCGGCGGAGTTTCAATCACCGACATGTCGCGCAGCCCGAGCAGCGACATGTGCAGCGTGCGCGGAATGGGGGTGGCGCTCATGGTGAGTACGTCCACGTTATGCCGCAGTTGTTTCAGCCGCTCTTTATGCCGCACGCCGAAGCGCTGCTCTTCGTCGACGATCAGCAGGCCGAGATCGTAAAACTGCACGTCTTTTGACAGCAGCCGGTGGGTACCGATGAGAACGTCGACCTTCCCCGCTGCGAGGTCTTCCAACACGGCTTTCACTTCTTTGGCGGTGCGGAAGCGGCTCACCAGCTCGATGCGAACCGGAAACGAGGCGAATCGTCGCTTAAATGTTTCATAGTGCTGGAAAGAAAGAACGGTTGTTGGCGCCAGAACCGCCACCTGTTTTCCATCGCCCAGCGCCTTGAAGGCCGCCCGCATCGCGACTTCCGTCTTGCCGAAACCCACGTCGCCGCAAAGCAGCCGGTCCATCGGTTGCGGGCTCTCCATGTCGGCCTTGATCTGGCTGACAGCGTTCAACTGATCCTTGGTCGCGGAGTACTCGAAGGCATCTTCGAACTCGCGCTGCCAGTTGCTGTCGCCTGAGAACGCAAAGCCTTTCGCCATGCGGCGCTGCGCGTAGAGCTTCAGCAGCTCATCCGCCATGTCGCGCATTTTAGCCTTGACGCGCGATTTCGTCTTCTCCCAGGTAACGCCGCCCAGCCGGTCCAGGTGCGGCTTGCTTTCACCCGCGCCGCGGTACTTCTGCACCAGGTCGAGGCGCGTCAGCGGGACGTACAGCTTCGATTCGCCGGCGTATTCGAGCAACATGAAGTCGCCCTTTTGATCGCCCTGCGCGATCTCGCGAATGCCCAGGAACTGGCCCACACCGTGAGTGGAATGAACCACGAAGTCGCCCGGCTTGAGATCCGCTATGTCGGCGGCAAAGGCGGCCAGTTGCGACTTCGACGGCTGGCGTGCAATCAGATCGGAGGTTTCAAATAGATCTTCCGAGCCGAGAATGGCGAGCTGCGAATCCACCAGCACCGCGCCGCGGAGAACGCGTCCTTTGATGAGGTAGGCGCTCGAAACTGCGCCGGCATAGTAGGCGCGTTCCGCAAGCGAGGGGCGCGCGCCCGCGGTGGATCCCACTCCGAGCTGGTAGGGAACGGCGTATTCCTGAAGAACATCGGCGAGCCGTTCAAGCTCCCCTACCGATGCCGCAAAAAACGCCACGCGATTGCCTTGTTCAATGAGGTTGCGCGCTTCGGCAACCGCCACCGGCATGTTGCCTTGAAACGTGAGCGAGGGGCGCGTCGGGATATGGAAATGCCGTGCATCGCCATCTTGCGGACCGGAGATCACTTCCAGCTCCTGCAGGCTGATGCGCGTACGTTCTTCCAGCGCCGCCGAGATCTCCTCCCAATGCAGGAAGTTCTTCTCCGGTTCAATCGGAGCCGGGCGGTCGGGCTGATTCAACCGCTGCCACAGCCGGTCTGCCGCCGAGGCGATCGCGCTCGGTTCGTCCAGAATAATCAGGGCATCCCGCTGCAGAGAGAACACGTTCTGCGCCCGCGGACGAACCAGCGGAACCAGAAACTCCCAACCCGGAAAAACTTCGCCGGGATTCGACAGTTCCAGATCTGCCTGCTCCGCCGCTTCCGCAAGCTGCCGCAGCAGCGGCCGGGATCTCGGATATTCGGCGAGCGGCAGCAGCATGGCGGACGAAACCTTCAGCACGGAGCGCTGCGATTCCACATCGAACTGTCGAATCGATTCGATTTCGTCGCCAAAGAACTCTACCCGGATAGGGCGTTCGGCTTCGGCCGGAAACACGTCGAAAATGCCGCCGCGAACCGAAAACTCGCCCACCATTTCCACCGGTTCACGCCTTTCATAACCGATGCTTTCTAGGTGCTGCACCAGGTCTTCGAGCGGAATCTCCTCGCCCGTGCGCAGCGTCAGCGCGAGCTGGCGGTAAAAATCGGCCGGCTCCGTCCGCAAGAGCGCCGATGCGACCGGCACGATGGTGATCGGCACCTTTTGCGCCGAAAGACGCCATAAACCGACGGCGCGCTTTTCCGCGATCTCGTTGTGTGGGGAAAGACGCTGGTGCGGCAGTACGTCGAGCGCCGGAATAAGCTGCGGCGGCGTCAGATCGCGGCGCTCGAACAGCAGGTCGAAGAAGACTTCAAGCGAATCCATCAGCGCTTCGGCCTGCTTGTTGCCATCTACTACCACGAAGAGCGGTTTTTCGGTCGCTTGATACAGCAGGACCAGGTACAGCGCCTTGGCCGTGTTCACCAGGCCCGAAACGGAAAACGGGCCGCGCTCCCCGCGCGTGAGTTTCGCGAGGAGCGATTGGAACCCGGCCTGCCGTGCGGCAGAATGCAGAAGATCTCGTGTGGCGGGGTGAATCACTGACCCTGTTCCGGCGCGGCGAGCCCCGATGCTGCGGCGTATCGCCCGATGATCTTGGCCGCAATATCGGTTGTGGAGTATCCCGGCTCCAGCGGCAGCGCATGCACTTCGCCGCCCGCGGCCTCTACTTCCTCGCGCCCCGCGATAAAGTGAGCCCAGTCCGCGCCCTTAACCAGCACGTCGGGCAGAACAGCAGCAATCAGCTCGCGGGGCGTGTCTTCATCAAATAAGGTGACGGCATCCACTGCTTCCAGGTGCAGCGCGAGTTCCGCCCGGGTGCGCTCATCGAAAAACGGGCGGGACGGTCCTTTCAGCCGCTGCACACTCGAATCGGTGTTCAGCGCGAGAATCAGGACGTCGCCGAGCGACCGCGCCCTTTCCAGCAGCCGGATATGGCCGGGATGCAAAATGTCGTAACAGCCGTTCGTGAAAACAACTTTTTTCCCCTCTGATTTCCACTCTTGCCGCTGCGCGACGAGGTCTTCGCGCGCGTAAAATCGTGCCATTGCCGCTTTCATTTTACGATTCGGGTCCGCGGATTCCCGTCGAAGCGCGTGTCGTGTACCGGTATCCTAAAGAATTAGTACTTCCCCAAAAGCACCGTAAGTTTAGATGCAGTTCCGCAGATTATTAGTTCGCGCAACAAATTGGGTGGGCGATGCGGTGATGTCCGTGCCCGCGTTGCACGCTTTGCGCGCCCGCTTTCCCGACGCCCACATCGCGATTCTGGCGCGGCCCTGGGTGGCGGGCCTTTATGGCCGCGAGCCGTTCTGCGACGAACTGATTCCTTATGAAGCGCCTCGCGGCTGGAACGGACTCGGCCAGAAGGCGGCTCTCGCCCGCGAGATTGCCGCGCGCCAGTTCGATTGCGCCATCCTCTTGCCGAATTCTTTCGAATCCGCAGCCCTGGCTCGAATGGCGGGGATTCCAACGCGCATCGGGTACGCGCGCGACGCCCGCAGTTGGCTCCTGACACACGCGGTTCGGCTTCCGCAACCGGGTGAAACGCCCCCGCATCAGCGCTTCTATTACTTGGAATTGCTCAAGCGCGCCGGCGTGATCGCCGGATATCAGACTGACGATGCCATCCGCCTTTCGGGTGCCGGCGCGGCCGCTCAAGAAGGCCGGCGCCGCTTTCGCCAGGCGCAAATTCATGGGCCCGTGATCGGCGTGAGTCCGGGCGCGGCGTATGGCGGGGCCAAGCGCTGGCTTCAGCAGCGCTTTTCTGAGTCCGCAGTTAAAGTCGCCCGCGAACGCGCCGCCTCCGTTGCTATCTTCGGGTCAAAAGAAGAGTTCTCCATCTGCGAAACTGTTCGTGAAAGCGTGGAATCGGCCGGTGTGAAGTGCATCGACTTTGCCGGCGCCACCAGCATCGCGGAATTCATTGAGCTGGCGGCTGCATGCGATATCTTTTTGACGAATGATTCCGGACCCATGCATATCGCGTCCGCGCTGGGCCTTCCAACGGTTGCCGTCTTCGGCGCGACCGACCACGTTGCCACCGGTCCCACCGGCAGCAACAGCCGGGTCATTCGCGTCCCTGTCGAGTGCAGCCCATGCCTACTGCGGGAATGCCCTATTGACCATCGCTGCATGACCGGGGTAACTGCAGACATGGTCGCGGAAGCGGCGCTTGCTCTCGTTACGGTCGGGAAAAGAAATTAGAGTGGATACAAGAGAAAAGATCGTCCCGCTGGGCGAATTGGCCACGCATTTGACGGCTGGGGAATGGTTGGCGGTTGCGGGCTTGTTTGACCCGCTGACCGCGGTGCAGGCGAAACGACTTGCCGGGTTGGCAAACAGCGGACGCAGGCTCATGGCCGTGGTGCTTTCGGATAGCGAAACTCTGCTTGCCGCCGACGCGCGCGCTGCTTTGATCGCGTCTTTGCGTTCAGTGGATCTGGTCGCCGTCGCCCGGGCCGGCGAATGGCGTAGCGCGATCCCGCAAGGGACAGATTTGGAAATCGTCGAGGACCTTGCGGCCGAGAGTGGCCGCTCAGCGGAATTTGTCCGGTTTGTGCTGCAGCGCCAGGCCTCTGCTGATCAAAACCGATCATGAAGGACACAGGCAATTCCATCCTGGTAATCCGCCTCGGCGCAATGGGCGACATCATCCATGCGCTGCCGGCGGTCGCCAGTCTGAAGCGAAGTTTCCCGGGAAGAAAGCTGACCTGGGTTGTTGCTCGCCGTTGGATGCCGCTGCTCGAGGGCAACCCGTTTATCGACGAGCTCGTCCCGTTCGAGCGCGCGGGCGTGGGAGCGCTTTGGGCTTCATGGCAGCGGCTGCGCAGTATCAAGCCCGCCATCGCCGTCGATTTCCAGGGACTCCTTCAGTCCGCATTCGCTGGTCGAATCGCGCAGCCCGAAGTCTTCTTTGGCTTCGACCGCTCGGTTGCCCGTGAGCCGCTCGCCGCATGGTTCTATTCATGCTGTGTCCCGGTCAAAGGCCCGCACCGCGTCGAAAGAAATTTGCAACTGGTCCAGGCCGCCGGAGCCGCACAACTTACCAAGGAAGCATGGATCCCGCAGGGCCGTCCCGAAGGCGGGCTTCCGTCTTGCGATTTTGTACTGGCAAGCCCATTCGCCGGCTGGAACAGCAAGCAATGGCCAATCACGAAATACGAAGCTCTCGGCCAGCGCCTTCAGTCTGACGGCCTTGAACTCGTCGTCAACGTTCCCGCGGATCGCGCGCATGAGCTGTCGCGTCTGTCGCATTTGCGCGTACATACCTCTTCGCTCGCCGGGTTGATCCATGCCACCCGCCGCGCTACTGCCGTCCTGGGACTGGACAGCGGCCCGCTCCACTTGGCCGCTGCGCTTGGCAAACCGGGAGTTGCGTTGTTTGGCCCCACAGATCCCACTCAGACCGGACCTTTCAACAGCAACATGATTGTCTTGCGGTCGCCGGACGTCGAGACCACTTATAAGCGGCACGAAGCGATCCACGAAAGCATGACCGAAATCTCCGTCGAACAAGTCGTCACGGCGCTCCAGCACTCTCTTTCCTCAGCCGCGGTGCAGCGGCCGTGAACGAAACTGCTCCACGCTACTGGTTCCCGAAGCCGTATGCCGATTTCGTTCAGCGGCTGCGCGTTGCTTCCGGCTTCGTACTGCTTGTCGCGTTCGCCTGGCTGTCGCGGCCTTCGCCGTCTTCGCTGGCGATTGGCCTGCCCATCGCGGTTATCGGCTTACTGCTGCGCGGCTGGGCCGCCGGACACCTCGCCAAAGATCGGCAGCTCGCAACCAGCGGTCCGTACGCGTATATTCGGAATCCGCTCTACGCCGGAACGCTCACTGTCGCGGCCGGCATCGTCATTGCTGCGCGAAGCGGCTGGATGGCGCTGATCTTTGCCGCTGTCTTCCTGCTGGTCTACTTCCCCGTGATCGAGCTGGAAGAGCAGCATCTGCGGGAAATCTTCGGCGATTACGGGGCTTACGCCGCACGCGTCCGCCGGTTGCTTCCCGTAAGCAGGTGGAAGGGAGGGGAAGCGCGCTTTTCCTGGCCGCTGTACAAGCGCAACCAGGAATACAAGGCGTTGCTCGGCTTTCTCATCGCAGTGCTGTGGCTGGCCTGGAAACTCGTATCCCTGTGATACCCTTGCGCTCATGAGAGTTGGATGTTTCACCCCATTACTGTCACAGTTTCCGCTTGAAAAAGTATTCGAGAAGCTGAAGAAGTTGAACATCACGACAGTAGAACTCGGCACCGGCAACTATCCCGGCGACCCGCATTGCAAGCTTTCCATGCTCCATCACGAAAAGGAGCTTAAAGAGTTCAAGAAGAAGCTGGATGATCACGGCTTTACCATCAGTGCGCTGAGCAGTCACGGAAATCCACTACATCCGGACGCTGCTGTCGCCAAGGGCTTCGCCGAGACCAGTAAACGCACCGTCGAACTGGCGGCCAAACTGGGCGTGCCCGTCGTAATCGATTTCTCCGGTTGCCCGGGTGACAGCGACCACGCAAAATATCCCAACTGGGTCACTTGCCCGTGGCCTCCTGAATATCTCGAGGTGCTCGATTGGCAGTGGGAGAAGAAGGTAACACCGTACTGGATCGAACACGCCAAATTCGCCCGCGATCACGGCATCAAAATTGCGATCGAGATGCATCCCGGTTTCGTGGTGTACAGCCCCGAGACGATGCTGAAGCTTCGTTCCATCGCGGGCGAAAACATCGGCTGCAACTATGACCCGAGCCACATGTTCTGGCAGAACATCGATCCCATCAAGGCGGTCCGTGTGCTCGGCGACGCGATCTTCCACGTCCACGCCAAGGATACCCAGATCTATGACTGGAACCTGCCGAAGACGGGCGTGCTCGACACCAAGAAATACACCGACGAGCGCAATCGCGCCTGGATCTTCCGCGCTTGCGGCTACGGCCATCCCTACGGCTGGTGGAAAGAATTTATCTCCACGCTGCGCATGTACGGCTACGATTACGTGCTCTCTATCGAGCACGAAGACACGATCATGTCACCCGACGAAGGTCTGACGAAAGCGGCCGATTTCCTGAATGAGATCGTGATCCGCGAACAACCCGCCGCTCCCTGGTGGGTCTAGTTCGCCCGGGCCGCCGCCACTCCGGGGCGGCCCGCGAAGAACCCAAAGAGCCCTTTCAGCCGCCAGAGCCATCAGCGGTCAGCTGATAGCTGAATGCTGACGCCTGAAAGCTATCAACAGAGTCTTGTCCACTAACTCAAAAAGTTACTAACTGCTCCGAGTTCAAACCACAGCCTCGGAGGTCGAAAAAATTGTTACAATCGCGCCTATGAAAAACCTCCGATGGTTGCTGGTGTTTGTCGCCGCCCTTGGACTGGTTGCGAACACCAGTGCTTTCCAGCAAAAATCTTCCGGCCAGGCTCCGGCATCAACCACGGCGTCTTCTCAATCGGCGAACAAAGGGGAACTCCTCGATCTGAATAGCGCAACCGCGGAGCAGCTCGACGAATTGCCTGGGATTGGTCCAGCCTACGCGCAAAAAATCATCGCGGGCCGGCCATATCATGCGAAGACGGATCTTGTCACGAAAAAAATCATTCCGCAATCCACTTACGACAAGATCAAAGACAAAGTGATTGCGAAGCAGAAGAAGTAGCGCGATTCGTCGCTCGCGAACCCCTTTTGGAGCGAACGCGCCGAACTTCCAAAAGCGCCTGACTCAAGGGCCTCTGTAACGGCTGCCTGCTCTCCCTGCACAGCTACAATAAAGAAGATCCACTAAAAATCGCGCTTTATAAACAGGAGAGTCATGCCAGGCAAAAAAATCGGCATCTTGACCGGAGGCGGGGATGTTCCGGGTCTCAATGCAGTAATCAAGAATGTGGTCTACCGCGCCACTTCAGACGGCCACGAAGTAACCGGCATCCGGCTTGGCTGGAAGGGCTTAATAGATCTCAATTTTGAAGATCCGAAGAGCGTGGAACGCTACGTCCTGCCGCTGACCCGCGAAAACACCCGGCGCATCGATCGTACGGGCGGAACGTTTCTCCACACCAGCCGCACAAATCCCTCGAAAATGAAGAAGCTTCCAAGCTTCCTCAAGCCGGCGGATTTTCCCTCCGCGCAGATCACCAAGGACGGGGTCACCGAAAGTACCTGGGACCTCACAAAGCAGGTTCTATCGCGCCTCGAGAAGCTGCAAATCGACAGCCTCGTGGCCATTGGCGGGGACGACACTCTCAGCTATGCCGCCGTTCTCGACAAGCAGGGTTTCCCGGTCATCGGCATCCCAAAGACCATGGACAACGACGTTCGGAACACCGAATACTGCATCGGCTTCTCCACCGCCATCTCGCGCGCCATGGACGCTATCCAGCGCCAGCGTACAACCGTTGGTTCGCACGAGCGCATTGGAATCTTTCGCGTATTCGGCCGTGATGCCGGTTACACCGCTCTCTACACTGCGTACGCTACATCGATACGCTGCGGCATTCCGGAATTCAAATTCAACCTGGACCACATGATCGACCTGATCATGACGGATAAGCGGAATAACCCGAGCAACTATGCGCTCGTCATCCTCTCGGAAGGCGCGGAGTGGGAAGGTTATACGGTGAAGGAATACGGCGAGCCTGATGCCTTTGGTCACCGAAAGAAATTCAGCGTGGCGGAAGCGCTCAGCGATGAAGTGATCGCCCGAACGGGCTCCGAAACAGTCGTCAGTGACTTGACCTATGACCTGCGCAGCGGTGCGCCCGACTTCCTCGACACTTTGGTCGCCACCACCTTTGGCACCATGGCCTATGACGCCATTGCCTCCGGTAAGCATGGCCTGATGACTGCCATCAACGAAGGCAAGTTCTCCATGGTCGGTATCCCTGATCCCAAGTACGGACCCCGCCACGTCGACGTCGAGCACATGTACAACAAGGAACGCTACCGGCCCAGCTATGCATGCAAAGAAGGATTGCCGGTCTTCCTCACGCATCCTTAAATGGCGGATTCATCATTGACTGCGAACCATGCCGCATCTGACCAGGTCGTGTCAGATCGGGCCGTATCGGAAGTTGTCGAAGCACAAGGTCACCTGATCGATTCGCACATTATGGAGCGAATCTTCGATGCGGTCGTCGAATTCGGCGGCCGCTTCGAAGTGGAGCAGTTCTCCATCGGCCGCACGAACAGCGATCCGTCCCGGCTGCGCTTGCGCGTGGAAACATCTTCCGCGGAAAAAATGGAAAAGCTGATGACCGAGTTGCTCGGTCTTGGCTGCGCCCCCGTCGATTCGGGCGCCGCGGAGCTGAAGGCGGCTGAGGCGGACCGCTGTGCTCCGGAAGACTTCTACTCCACCACCAATCAGCGCACGCTAATCCGCTACGACGGCCAGTGGCTTGAAGCGCGCAACCAGCGTATGGACGCCCTGATAGTAGTTAAGGACGGGGTTGCCACCTGCCGCCGCCTGCGCGATATCAAAGCGGGCGACCAGATCGTGGTCGGCATGAAGGGCATCCGCGTCATTCCGGAAGCGAAGGAGCGCGACCGCGATGCCTTCGCCTTCATGAGCAACGAGATTTCGTCTGAACGGCAGGTCGAAACCGCGGTCGGCCAGACGGCTGCCATCCTGCGGCAGGTTCGCGCCGAGGGCAAGAAAATTGTCGCTGTCGCCGGACCCGTAGTGGTCCACACCGGCGGCGCCGAAGGACTTTCGCGGCTCATTCGCGGCAAATGGATCGATGCCGTTCTCGCCGGCAATGCGCTCGCCGTGCACGATATCGAAAGCGCGCTGCTCGGTACCTCGCTAGGGGTCCGTAGTTCCGACGGCCGCCAGGAGCAGCACGGCCACCGCAACCACATGCGCGCCATCAACGCCATTTACCACGCGGGCGGAATCGCTCAGGCGGTCGCCTCCGGCCGTCTGACGAAAGGCGTCATGTATGAATGCGTCAAGGCAGGTGTCCCGTTCGTGCTCGCCGGCAGTTTGCGCGATGATGGGCCGCTTCCTGGAGTAATCACAGATATGAATGAGGCGCAGGACGCCTACGCGGCGCAGCTAGGCGACGCGGGTGTCGTCCTCTGTCTTAGCTCCATGTTGCATTCCATTGCCGTTGGCAACATGCTGCCCGCCTGGGTGAAGATCGTGTGCGTCGATATCAACCCCGCCGTACCTACCAAGGTGAGTGATCGTGGCACCGGGCACGCCGTAGGCGTCGTCACCGACGTTGGCCTGTTCCTCGATCTGCTGGCGACCAAATTGCAAACAAAATGAAAAAAAACCAGCAGTATACCGACGAGCACGCTGAATCCGGCGTGCACGCAGAATTACCGGAAATCGAAACTTGGCCGAACCAGTTCGGGGAGTACCAGATCCGGATTGAAATGCCGGAGTTCACCTCCGTCTGTCCGAAAACGGGGCTTCCCGACAGCGGAACGCTAACTTTGATTTATACGCCGTTTCGCCGTTGCCTGGAACTGAAGTCGTTGAAGATGTACACGCTCGCGTACCGTAACCTGGGCATCTTTCAAGAAAATATTGTGAACCGCGTGCTGGCGGATGTAGTGAAAGCCACTGATCCGGTCGAAGCCACAGTGGTCGGCGACTTTGCGGCGCGCGGCGGCATCTCTACCCAGGTAACCGCGACATACAAACGCAAAAAACGCAACGGATCCTAGCCGATTCCTGTACTATTTGGAGGAGACATGGTTCCTCGCACCGCCATCGGGTTGTTGCTTGCCGTGTCCCTCCACGCCGCTGAGTTCCAGAACGGGCAAGCGGCGCGCGCGGTGATCGGCCAGCCCGGTTTTTCTGCGCACGAACCAGGTATATCGGCGCTAGCGCTCTCGCTCGGCCCGAATCGGCTTTATGCCGCCGATGGTTCCAATCACATCCAGACCTTCGATCTGACCCGGCTCCCGGGCCCTAAAGAGGATATGACGGCGCTGCATGGCGGGGTTTGCAGTCTTTGTGGATTTTCGCCGGTCGCCGTTGCTCCCCAGAGGGTATTTCCCGGCTTAGCAGGCTTTAGTGCGTTTGGCAAAACCGTCGTTGCAGCCGATCCAGCGACGCATCGCGTCCTTATCTGGCGGGATACTTCTATCCCGCACGCCGGGCCCGACCTTATCCTCGGACGCAGTGAAATATCGTCTCCCATCTCCGGGACCACTCTGGTGAATCCTGTTTCCGTCGCCTTCGATGGGAAGCGTCTTTTTGTCGGGGACGCATCACTGCACCGCGTTCTGATCTGGAACTCGCTTCCATTCTCAAGTGATCAGCCTGCCGATGTTGTTCTGGGACAGCCCGATTTCAGTTCAGCCGAACCTGCTGATTCGCCGCGGGCAGACAACATACGCCTTCCGGCCGCCCTCGCCTCGGATGGAACGAACTTGTACGTTGCCGACCCGCCCGACCGTCGGATTATCGTCTTTACTCCCGGCGATACGTCGCTTGCTAGCAGTGCGCTGGTGAACTCCGCTACTCTTTCGAACGGTCCCGTAGCGCCGGGAACATTGGTTACCATTCGCGGCGCAGGCCTGAGTTTCCGGTCTGAAGCGGCCGCGCAGAATCTAGACGAGAAACTCCCGCTGAAACTCGCCGGTGTGGAGGTCATATTCAACGGCGCACCTGTTCCTCTTCTTTCGGTCTCGCCCGAAGAGATCCAGGGTCAGGTCCCCTATTCGACCGATACTACGGGCTCGGCTAGTGTGTATATTCGCCAGGAGCGCGCTGACGGTTCTGTTGTCACCACCAACGCGATTCCAGTCAATCTGGTGCCCGCTTCCCCCGGGCTGTTCGCATTCGCCGGAAAGGAGCCTCGGCTCGGAATTCTGCTGCATGGCGATGCCAACGCGGCGGCCGGTACTCCCATTACTCAGGACAGCCCGGCCTTCGCCGGTGAGACCCTCACCCTCTGGGCAACCGGCCTGGGTCCTGTGAGTGATCCCGACGCGGCCGCCAGCGAAGGCGTACCGTTCACGGGAGAAGCTGCGTCGGTTATCGTGCCTGTGAGCGCGTCCATCAATGGGCGTTCCGCCGAAGTAGTCTCCGCCACGTTGCCGGAAGGCGCCATCGGCGTGTACGAGGTACGCGTCGCCTTACCCCCTGAGCTTGCGGCCGATCCAAAGGCCCAGCTCGTTCTCACGCAGCACGGAATCAGCAGCAACACGATCCTGTTTTCGCTTCAAACCAATCCCTAATCCGTATATGCATCAACTCCGTTGGCACGCCCTGCTCCAGCAATGGGTAGTTGTCACCACTGACCGCCAGAACCGGCCCCAAATGCCGGCCAATTGGTGCCCGTTTGACCCTGGTTCCGGGCGGGTGCCGGATCATTATGACGTTCATCTCTATCCGAACGATTTCCCGGCCTTCTCTCCCGCTGCCGATCCCTTCGATCCCGACGCCGATGGGCTGTTCGCGGAAACCGGGCCGCGCGGCGCCTGCGACGTTATTCTCTACTCGCCGGAGCACACGCTGCCGCCTTCCAGGCTGACACTCGAAAACTGGCGAAAAGTGATCGATCTCTGGACGCGGCGCACCTGCGAACACGCCGCCAATCCGGATATCGCGTTGGTTGCCGTATTCGAAAATTGCGGCGAAGCCGTTGGCGTCACTATGCCGCATCCTCATGGGCAGATTTACGCCATGCCGTTCATCCCGCCCACCGTGCAGAGAGAGCTCACTTCGGCGCAGCAATATGCGGATGCGCACGACGGTGAATGCCTGTTCTGCCGCCTGCTTGAGGAAGAGTTGAAACAAGGCGCCCGCATCGTATCAGCCGATGAGCATTTTGCAGCCTTCGTGCCTTATGCCGCCCGTTTCCCGGCTGAAGTCGCCATTTATGCGCGTCGCCACGTCCGCACGCTGCTCGATCTTTCAGAAGAAGAAAAAGCCAGCCTCGCCCGCACCATCAGCATCATTCGCAAGAAGTACGACAATCTCTACGGGTTCTTGATGCCCCTGATGATGCCCGTGAAGCAGGCGCCTCTGCGCGCGACCTCCACGCCTTATCATTTCCACATTCAATTCCTGCCGTTGCAACGCAGCCCGACGAAGCTTAAATATCTGGCCACCATCGAGACGGCATATGGCACGTTCCTGGCCGATACCGCGCCGGAACAGATGGCCGAAAGCCTTCGCCGCGCCGAGCCCGCGACCTCTTGAGGCCGCGGCGAAACAGCCCATGCACGTGCGGGGCGGCGTCCAAGCCGGAACTTCCGAGCACCCTGCGGAGTCTATCCTGGCTTGCGGACAACTGCACAACTGCTGACCATTCTCTTCGTCTGCCTCGCTGGATGTTGGCTTCTTGACCGGGAAGTTGGCTCGCGCCCGACGCTGATTTCCGGCGAGATCGTTGACTGGGGGACCGGTCAACCTGCCCCATACACAGATGTTCGGATTGCTCGGCTGAACTTTTCTCAGGTCGTGGCAAGAACAGACAAGCGCGGGCAGTTTGCGTTTAGCGGCCCAAAAGGGCCGGGCGTATATTTTCTTTTTGCGGGCAGTCCGCGCTACGGCAGGCTGCTGCAAACCACCTTTGGCCAAACAATTGTCGCGTATCGAGCAGGCCAACATATACGGAAAGTGGTCATTCCGGCGATTCCAGCAACCGAGCTATCGGGACACGTGTACGCGACCGACGGGCATCCGCTGTCGGGCTGCAACGTGTCGGGATTTACGCCAGACAACAGCGATTCACACAAGTCTGTTGAGCTTCAAGCGCGAATTGCACAGGCGTTTACTTACCACATTGCCCAAGCTGACGACCCGAACAAGTTTATTGAGGTCGAAACAGATAGGACCGACTCTCATGGGGCATACACGTTCAAACGGCTAGGGGCGGACCGCTATTTCGTTTTGGCCCGTTGCCTAGAACCTGGCACTGGTGGAGAAAACTCGCCGTTCTCATGGGAGCCGACGGCATATCCACAGGAAAACTCAATTGCTACAGCGCAACAAATCGTTCTCCTTCCAGGCGAACACCGATCTGGCATCGACCTCCGAATGCAGCGGAAGCGAAGCTATGTTCTCGAAGGCAAAGTCATGTTCAGCGATCACTCGGCGCCGAAGCCCTGGCCGCAAGCGATCTACGGACACGATTTGCAGATGTTCCGTTCGGATCGTGCGCTAACATCCACTTGGATTGGTCAAGAGGCGTGCGACTGGAACGCCAACGCTGGCGCGATCCGCTGCCATTCGCTGTTTCCGGGAACATACACGTTGTACTTTGACATTTCAGGCGGACCCGGCGCATTCCACATGCAAACGCAGTTCGCAGAAGTTTCGTACACGATTCGATCAACCGCGAAGCAGTTGCCGCTGATGGTGCAGTTGCACAACGTCCCCGAATCGCGATATCTAGAGCTGAAGACAGGTTCAAGTGGGACCCTCGACCTCCGAAAAGTGTGCGAAAGCGCAGAGGAAGGAAGACCGGCAATTCAAGTTCTTGCTTGGGGGCACGGCCACGCAGGCGGAGCTTGCTACTATATGACCTTCAGAAATGACACCCGGCTTCCATTACCGGAGGATAAGTACATCGTGAACGCTTTTGAGGCTGCATTCGTCCCACGGCACTCCTCGTATCTCGGTGAAAATTCCAAGTTCGAGGCCCTTTTAATGCAGCATGGAATCTCTGTACACATTCGCGATGGACAAACAAGCGAACCGAACCTGCCAGTGGCTTCAACCGAGGAACAGATCAATACGGCGCTGGACTCACTTCGATCTGCCCGCTGAAGCAACGCCGCCATCTGACACGCTCGGTGCAAGCCGTAATCTCGTAATCCGCATCGGTAGGTAACGAGGTTACGACCTTGATTACCTTGGCATTCGCCAGAGTCGTTCGCTCGTTTTGTGCGCTTTCCGGCGTGGGGCGGGCAAAGTGGCGCCAAAACTCTATCCTGCCGACACCGTGCTGCCGCGCAAAGAGCCGGACAAGTTGTTCTGCTGTCAGCCTATCCTGCTCTTATCATTTTATTCAGGGTCTTTACGGCTTATGCTACGCCGCGCAGCCGAACCACGCTGGCTCGTGCTCTCGGGATTGCCGCAATCGTTGTGCAGCACCGGGAAGGCATACTGAAGAGCGGGTGGAAGGTCGCTTGGCGCAGCCGGGCCTTCGATGCACGGAATGGCACTCAGATACTCATAGATAGCGTCCAATTGATGATCGGTCATGTAATGAAACACGGGCCATGGCATGACTTGCAAAAGACTCCCGTCAACCGGAGGCGGAACGCAGTTTGTGGGCGAAGGACTCGGCAAAGCTGTTGTACAGGTTGGATGGAGGTTATCGAAATCCGTGCCATGCCTCATTATTTCCTTAAACTGCGCACGCGTATTGCCTCCTTCCGCACGCCCCGCCTTGTCGGGTGTCAAGTTGCGGGAAATGATGTCCGGGCCAACATAGGTCCCAAAATCTGCTGGCGGATACACACCTGGGAGCGGTGGAACGGCTGGACCGAAGTCTGTGCCCCCGGCCAGGTACGTGGTCGGATCGGTTTTCTCTGGCTGCCCAAAGTAGGGGTTTCCGCCTGCGGCATAGTTGAAGTTCGGAGGCCCGCCCGCAGTGTGGCAACCATTGCAGTCACCCTGGGCATTTACAATGAAGCTACCTAATCCTACCAAGGCCCGGTTCTTTCCCTCCAAATTCAGGGGGACGGGCGCGATCTTGAAACCTATACGGATGAGTGAGTCCTCGTCATTGCGATGGTCGTCGCCACGGTCGTCCGCTTGTACGCCAGGAGAACGAAGGACCATCACCGCAAACAGGGCCGCGGCAAACATAAACGTCGCTCCCAAGCCCTTAACTCGCTGTCTTTGTGTCATACGAAGTTCCTTTCAAATTCCCTCCGAGTGATGGAAGAGCTTCCATGGGAGGCGGACCATACGGCGGAATTTTGCCGCGCACAGTATGCCCGGCGCCTTTAGCCGAGTCAACCCCAACTTTCGGCTTAGCCCAAACGGGCTACTCTTGCCCAGCATCCAAGAGGACTAATCATCCGTAGCTTCTTGAAATCCCGCATAACGGCCCGAGAACTCGGTCATGGGTTCAGGCATTCACCTCCTGGTATTGGGAAAACTTGGAACCCGGCTTTGATCTTTTCGTACAGTCCGACGTCACGGATGTAGTCGCGTGCCTGGGTGCACAGCACGATCTCGTACACGAGATCGTCCTTCTCGCGAAAAACGATGAGCACCCTATTCTGCTGCTGCTGGCCGTTTACCGTAGCGCGATACTCCGCTTCGACGGCAGGAAGTTCTCTGAATACAATCTGCTGAACATCGATCAGGTCCGGATTGGGTATGTTCTTCAGTTCCCAATCGAGATAGGCTCTTGCGCTGCCCAACTTCATCGAATTGTATTCATCGAACACACCGATAAAGCTTGGGTGCTTCGAAGTGACCCGATCGGTCGTTCCAGGCGCTGAAGTGGACACAAGGAAGCCATGATTAGGACTTGGGGAGCAAACGGCGTGGGCGACAACGCCGGGCGGAAGGTCGACGAAATAACCCTTGTCACAGTTCGTATATTTTCCTCGCCAAATCGTTTCGGCTGAAGTTTCAGTCCAATGCCGAACGGAGGCTGACATCAAAAGCAATGGGATAGAAGGGAATGCAATTGCGATAGATAGCGTAAGCCCTGAAATGCACACGGTGATCCCCTGTTATTCTTACACCGCGCCCTTGTCCGAAAATCGCGTGTAACAGGCCCGCAACTTACACTTCCGCCGCGCCGCGATCCTGGGCACGCGTCCCAGTGCGTTATTCTGATAAAACTGTGGAGGGGTTGACTGTCGCCGTTGCCGCGAACAGGCGCGTTTTTCGCGTCGCACAATTTTTTCGAGTTGCAGAAGAGGCGCGATGGCCACTTTGGATGCTGGCCATCGCTGTACTGGCGTTAATCGCCGTTCGCATCGCGCTGCAGTCGATCACAATCGATGAGGCCGACACCTACGTCTACTGGGTCAGCGGCAAGTTTGCAAAAATCTGGCAGCCTAATGCAAACAATCATCTCCTCAACAGCTATTTGATCTGGGTATCCACCCACCTCTTCGGGCTGAATAATTTCTCGATGCGCTTGCCTTCCTTTCTGGGGGCACTCTTGTACGTGTCGGCGGCTTATCGCTTCTGTATGTCATTTGCCGCGCGACTTTCGCTGCGGTTGCCACTGTATGGATGCTTTCTCCTCAATCCGTTTCTGCTGGATTTTTTTGTTGCGGCGCGGGGTTATGGGCTGGCGCTGGGTTTTTTCACGACCGCAGTGGTTATGATGTGCCAGCTTATCGTGGAGCACGGGATTTCAAGACGTTCCGTCTCTATTCGGTTTGCACTTGTTTCATCATCGTTAGCCCTCTCCTTTGTCAGCAGCTTCTCGTTCGCCTTTGCATGCACGGTATCTTTCGCCTTGTTTTTGGCAATTTGGATCGGCCAGGAACTGAGCCGGCCGCCGGAAGAACGGATTGTGCAGAACGGCGGTCTTAGCTGCTATTTGCGGCTACTTTGCGCCGCGCTGGCGCCGGCTGCGTGTTTGACCCTCGCACTCGCCGGGTGGACGCTCCTTCATTGGCCCAAAGGCCAGATTGTGGTGGGCGCGTCGTCGCCTGGCGAATCGTGGAGCACCTTCCTGCGTTTCACGTTTTCAAAGCTGAATGCACGGATCCTCAGCCCCTACCTGATGAAAACATTTCGTCACTGGCGTAAGGCGCTGCCTTGGATCCTGATAACACTTACGCTCCTTGAGACCTGCTATATCTTCGCTCGCTGGAGGCATTGGCGGTACCGGCCGAAGACGAATCGCAGGGCGCTTCTGTGCGCATACCTCGGCGGCGTTTTTGTCTTAACACTGCTGTCGCACCTGCTCGCCTTTCACTACGCGGGTTTGCTTTTGCCGAAAGACCGGACTTCGATTTTTTTCGTGCCGCTCTGTTTGATGATTGTTGGCGCCGTGGCGGGGTTCCCGCATTCCGATGTGTTAGGCAAGGCAATGCGCTGGGCGACAGTGGCAATTTTGATCGTGGGCAGCGCCTATTTTGTCGGTTGTATCAGGCTTCATTATTTTCTGCTATGGCGGTTCGATGCGGATATGGAGCCCACTTATCGAAAGCTTGTGAGCGTTGTGGGACGCGGGCACGAAACCCAAGTACCCTGCGAGTACCTGTACACCTCAGCGCTTAACTATTATCGTGAGTATTTTCACGACGATTCGTTCGGTTGGTTCTGGTTGTGGGATGCTCCGGACCGTGCTCCCTCTACGCACTATCAGCCATATCCGCTGAACAGCGGCGTTTATGTGCTGATGTTCCCGCAAGACGAGAGTTTTGTAGCGCAGCAGCATCTTCGAATCGTTTATAGAGGACCGGTTAGCGACGTCGTAATTGCGGTACGGCCGAAATAGGCGAGTTATAAAGGAACTGATCTCTCCTTTTCTTGTCGTCCCGGCCGCGACATACGCTTCCCAAGAGTCTGTAAACAGTCTTCGTGGATCGTTGCTGGCCGGTTATCCGTCGCGACCAACTGATCGGGATGTTCAGTGCCAAGCGAATGCAAACCCACCACTTTCCGAACCGTCCTCATTCTCCGCCGTCCCTACTATGTATTGGGGTGATCGGCATCCTGCGGAGCAAGCCGGGCTTTGCGCGATGACGATTAAATCGAGCGGTCAATCCACACCCCTCCCGACTGCCTCCCATTAGTTCCAAGCGACCTTTTCATTCCCGAGTTCTTCAGCAGTAGCATCTCGTCCCCACTCAGTTGGTACGTAACGTGAAAGGGCGCCAGCAGAGTCTGTGTCAGGGCTTCGCCTTCCGGGTACCAGCGGAGGTAGGAGATGACAAGCGCTGTTCTGTGGTCCAATTCCGCAGCCCTTTCAAACCACTCTTGTGCTTGCTCCAGGTCTGCGAATACTCCTTTCCCTTTCGGGTACAAACAGCCCAGAGACCATGCTGCGGGACCGGAGCCATGCTCGGCAGCCACTCGATACCATCTTTGCGGCTCGCGGAAATCATGAGGGACACGTTTGAAATTCTCGTACGCTTGCCCAAGTACAACATCGCCGCAATATTCTGGAGAACACGGATGCAACCGGCAGGATCTCCGGACAACAGCCGTTGAAGAGCTTTCTCGGCATGGAGGGCCATCCCGGTATTTCCGGCATTTGCCCTGACAAGCGGGAGCTGAAGGCGAACAGTAGGAAGATGCTGACACAGGTAAAACCAGATCGGCACCTTGCGAGCTTCGTTTCGTTCACTCAGATCGAACTCTTTCGGTGCCCATTCTGGCGAATTCTTCGGTAACTCGTCAAATCTACGAGCACCGAGCTCAAAACAGCACAATCCTATGTGAAGCGCTGCGCCTCCGGTCGGGAGTCCTGGTGGAAGGAATCGTACTACTCGTCGCACTACGCTTTGTGGAAAGCATGTTGTATGGCGTTGCCGCCTTCGACCCACTTACCTTGTTGGCCACACTCGCGGCGGTCGTGAACGCAATGCGACTTGCCCGGTATGATGCCGCCGCACGGATATGGCATCTAGAGATTTCTTGGACTACAATCATCCGGTACGGAATGCCAGGAGCGGAAGTTCCGGTTCAACTGAGGAGGAGAAAGCCATGTCAGCTTCGGCAAAGCCAGTTTTCGAGCGAGACCCTGTCAAACTCGACGCCAAACATTATAAAGTCGACCTGGAAAACGACCGCGTGCGCGTCGTCCGCATCAAGTACGGCGGCAAGGAGGGTCCGTGATGCATCAGCACCCTCCGGGGGTTGCGATCTTCCTGACCGACGCCCGCTTTAAATTTTCCTATCCGAACGGTAAGACCGAAAATATTCAGGGCAAGGCCGGCGAATTTCTTTGGTTCGGCGAGGTGTGGGAACACAATCCTGAAAACCTTATGATTCGGATGCGGAAGTCATTTACGTCGAACTAAAGTCCTGAAGCAGTGAGCGTGGGGGTTTGACACCCTTCAGGGACGCATTTTGTCCAACGCTCGTTGCAAGGCAGAAGCCGCTGTTCGCAGTTCCTCTTCCCGCGTGAGGCAGTCGGGGCACAGGCGCAGCCATTCACCGCGAGCATCGGTAATGACATTGCTTTCGGCTGCCTTTTTTGCAAGCACTCTTGCATTCTTATGTCGAAAACAGAGAAATGCGCCACGGTCCGCATCGCCGCCAATTGCGGGTATGCCGGCATCGGCAAGATAACGTTTTAGACGATTGAGTTGATCTCGCCCATATTCGCGCAGCCGCTCCACACCCATAGCCAGTGCAAACTGCTGCCCGCTTCGTGCTTGATAGTAGGTGAGCACGGGAGGCGTCGATTCAAGAAAGGCATCGCCACCAGTACGCAGCACTGGCGGATCAGGCCTCTCGTACGCAAATGTATTTTCGCTCGCGAACCAACCTGTATCGAGCGGACGCAATCCACCGGCAAGGATTTCCGGCGACAGATAAAGAAAACAAGCGCCGGGACCACCGCGAAGATACTTATAACTACCGCCAATTGCGAAATCGGCACGCAGGGCGACAATATCTACAGGAAAGACACCGACAGCGTGATAGGAATCGAGCAACAGCTTTGCTCCGACTGTGTGACACGCATCAGCGAGTTGGTCCAGATTATGCACGACCTGTCCGTTCAGAAACATAACCTGAGAAATGACTACTAGATCGATTCCCGGCCGCAGATGCTCCATCACTCCCGGGACAGTAAACAGACCTTCAGCATCGGGTTCGATCCACTGAATTTCAATACGTCCGAGCGATGCATACTGTTTCAGCAGCACGTCGATGGAGTCGAATTCTCCACGCGTGCTCAAGATGCGCGGCGTTCCGGACAGTGCATTCAACACAGCGCGTAGGCCTTGTCCGGCAGATGTTTTTGGCACAATGCAATCGACGCGCGGAGCATGGATGAGTTGGGCAATGCGGGTGCGAAAGGCTTCCTCTTCCGCCAGCCAGGCATCCCAAGCATCGCCGAGCTTTGTTTCCCAAACGCAAGTTGCTTCGCGCACGTCCTCTGCCATAGCATCAAGAGGACGGCCCAGGGAATGGTTGGCAAGATAGATGCGATCACCGGCCAGGACACGGGAAAACAACGGCGCAATGTGCTGCTGCAGAGATTCTTCTGTAAGCGCACCCGGGACGAGGCGAGCAACGGCTTCGTCTATTCTACGGCTCGTTGCTGCCACACGTCTCATCGTTGCTTCAGTCCCGTGCGGACGGCAAACAGTTCTGGGAAAAAAGTCAATTCCAGCGCCTGACGCAGAAAGCCGACACCGGATGAGCCTCCGGTGCCAGGGCGGAAGCCAATAATACGCTCGACGGTTTTCATATGGCGAAAGCGCCACAACTGGAAGTACTCTTCTACATCCACGAGCTTTTCGCACATCTCATATGCGTCCCAATATTCCCGAGGATGTTCGTAAATCCGCCTGAAGACCTCTGTTAGTTCATCATTTTTCTGATAAGGCTCGGACCAGTCGCGCTCAGTGCATGCATGGGGAACAGCAAGGCCACGGCGCTTGAGATGGCGCAGAAACTCATCGTATAGGCTGGGCGACTCAAGCGTCTTCTGCAAATCCTCATAGATCTCTCGAACATGGGCAAACACTTGGAGCGCATCCCGATTTTTGTTTCCTAATAGAAACTCAAACTTGCGGTACTGGTACGACTGAAAGCCTGAAGCCTGACCTAGCACTCCGCGAAACTCCATGTATTCAGATGGAGTGAGCGTTTCCAATATGGCCCATTGATCAAAGAGCTGCATCTGGATGAGCTTGGCACGCGACAGAATCTTGAAGCAGGGATCGAGCTGGTCCTGCTGCACATAACGGATCGCTGCCTCCAACTCGTGGATCAGTTGCTTGATCCAAAGTTCCGCGACCTGATGCTGGATGATGAAGAGCATTTCATCATGGTGTGGTGGCCGGGAAAGCGGCTGCTGTTGCGCGAGCAGGCCATCAAGACAGAGGTAGCCTGCATAGCTCATCCGATCCTTGAAATCAGTGACGATTCCGGCTTCCAGAGCTCGCTGATTTTTTTTCGATTTCATGCGGGTTTAGCGGCTTTTCGACTTCAATCCTACCGTGTCTGCGCGAGTACACGCCGCACATTCGGATTTCGACCAATCATTACGATCGAGGATCGGAGCAACCAGACGAGTAGGGCGAGGTAAAATGAACCGTCTGGTTCAGTCGGTCTGCGGGCGCGGCGGATTAGCCCAGTGGCGCGATTCATCCTTTCCGCTCACGATGACGCCCTTTGCATTCCAGCCCAGGTCTGCTCTGACGACCGCTGGGCAATACCGCAAAGTCAGACCGCACCGTCGCTTGCTCGATTGGTTCGCTTCGGAACCATGCAGCAGCAGGTCGCTATGGATTGAGATCTCTCCGGCCTTCAGCTCAACATTTACCGGCTCGCCAAACGTCTCAGCACCAGCCACGGTCTGATTCAAAACATTCCCTTCGTCATTTTCACTCAGCGCGTAAGTCAGATGGCCAAACAGATGCGAACCTGGTATGTAGCGCATGCAGGCGTTTTCGACAGTTGCGTCATCGATCGCCAGCCATGCCGTGACAGCCATCGATGGCGTCAG
>JAFAMD010000012.1 GCA_019233755.1 Acidobacteriaceae bacterium
AAGAAGTGGCGGCCGGCAAGCTGGCCTGCGTCCCGCTTGGCCCCGAGTCGATGATTCGGCGCGTGGGATTGATTTATCGCCGCGACAAGTCGTTATCGAAGGCGGCTCTGGGATTCATACAGGTAACCCGTGACCACGCAGGAGATGAAATCGGAGTTGTTGCAAATCAACGGCTTCGCGCGTCTGGGACATAGATCTTAAGAAAACCGCATCGTGATTACCCATGGCGACTCTAACGGCAAAAAGTTCCACTATCTTCATTGCAACCGGGGACGAAACTCGCGTCTACCGGTCCGTTACCGACATTCCGCTGGAATTGCGTCAGAGGCTGGCCGCATCCACCCGGGGAATGAACTCGGCAACCATCCTGATTGCCGACAAGCGGGGACGTGAAGAGTTGGTCCGCGCGCTACAGGGCCGTCCCAGCGAAGTGCATTGCCGGCTGGTAGAGAATCTCCGAGCACATCAGCCGCGGGAATCCGCGAAAGAAGAAAGAACTGCCCTACGCGCGCCTTGGCTTCGGCACTGGCTCGAACTTTTGCTGCCTGTAGCGGTTGGGGCGTCGCTTTGGCTCTTGATCGAGTCCCACTTCTAGCCAATTTTCACTAAGGCTGTCTGATCGCCCGCCGATTAGACACTTGTGAACACATTCACAGAGTTTCCAAAATCCGCTGTCATCCAGCTCGCGACTGACCAGCCAAATGGAAGCAAGCTGCATATTCCCTGCGAAGTTCAGGAAATGGAAGCCGACAGACTTGCGCTCGAGGTCGGTCCCCGCCTCTCCATCTTCGCTGCCGTTATGGTGGAGTGCAACGACGCGCTCTTCCTGGGCGAGGTGCTGTCATGCAGGCCGCGGCCGTCAGGCACGTATGAGGTGCAGGTCAAAGTCGAGCAGATCCTAACCGGGCTGCAGAGCCTGGTAGGCCTTCGGGCTCGTCTGCTCGGCGAAGGCGTTCCCCATGCAGCTTTTGACAGACCGCCTGTTCCGGTGTTGAGCGGCAAAAAAATCTGAAGCGATTCCTGCTGTGCTCGTTTGTTCGATTCGCTATGCTGCAAAGGAATGCAGCGAAAGGTTCTCATCTTCGGCGGTGGCGGACAGCTTGGTGTTGAGCTGTGTCGTGAATTTGAGCAGCGGCGCTGGACCGTGCAGCGCTTTGATCGCCAGTCACTCGACGTCACTGACGCGACCCGCGTCGAGCGGGCTGTCGCGGGCGCCGAGCCGCAGGTAATCGTCAATTCAGCCGCTTACAATCAGGTCGATATTGCCGAGAGCGAGCCGCTGGCCGCCTACCAGGCGAATGCTCTCGCAGTGCGAAACCTAGCCATGGCCTGCCGTCAAAGCGGGGCGCAATTGGTGCATTATTCCACGGATTACGTCTTTGATGGAACGAAAGGCAGCCCGTACCTCGAGACCGATCTGCCGCATCCGCTCGGAGCTTACGCAGTCTCGAAGCTGGCAGGCGAGCTTTACGCGCAGGCCTATCTTGCGAATCCCCTCGTGATCCGTGTTTCGGGCGTCTACGGGCCTGGCGGCAGATTCACGCCTCGCGGCAATTTTGTGGAGCTGATGCTCCGGTTAGCCGGCACAGGCAACCCGATTCGCGTCGTGCAAGATCATGTCGCGTCCCCCACTTACGCCCCCGCCATCGCTTCGAGAACCGCTGACATGGTAGAGAAGGGAATGGGCGGCCTTTACCACATGGGCGGAGGTGAGCCGATTTCCTGGTACGAGTACGCCAAGCAGATCTTCCAGACTGCCGGGCTGTCGCCCTCGCTGCAGCCAACCGACGAGCGCGAGTATCGTACCGCTGCTCGACGCCCGAAGTTTTCAGCGCTGTCTAACAAGAAGCTCGAAGCCGTGGGCATTGCGCCCATGCCGCCGATAGCCGAAGCTCTGCGCGACTACTTCGAAAAGCGAAACCACGTCACTGCGCATCGTTAGGTGTAGCATAGTATCCGCTGCGCGCCTGCGCCCGGTACTCGGGATTGTCGACCTTAATCGCGATATGCCGGAAAGTTCCATCGCGGTTCGGGTTCGTCGACGAATAGCCAATGGAATATTGGTTTCGGAGCTCGTCCTGGATTTCCTGAAACACTTCGTTCAGGGGGTGCTTGTTGCTGACGGTGAACACGTGGCCGCCCGTCTCCTCTGACATTTTGCGCAGCTCACCTTCGCCGCCTCCCCCCCATCCCATGCCGGCTCGCATGTAAAATTCCTTGTCGACGTAGTAGATGCTGTAGATGATCGCGTCTGCCCGCTGGGCCGCCTCTATCGCGGTCCTGATGTTATAGGTGCTGCCCTGGTCGTCGCCGTCCGTGATCAGGACCAGCGCCTTGCGCCCTACTTCGCCTTTCAGTTTCTCGTTGGACGCCAGGTAGACCGCATCGTAAAGCAGCGTGCCCTTGGGCGTTCCGCTGGTGGGAACAGGCCCCGTGTTGACATTAGGAATCGGCCCCCGGCTGATCATCGGAGTTCCACCGTCGCCATGCAGATCCTCCAGCGCGGCCGTCAGCGTCCTGGCCGAATTGGTGTAATCCTGCAGCAGATCCGTGTCCTTGCCGAACGAGATCAGGAACGCCTCGTCTTTTTTCCGAATGACGCTCGAGAAGAAGGCCGAAGCCGCTTGCCGCTCTATATCGATAAGCCGCTCCTGGCTCGCACTGATATCGATCAGCAGGCCAAGGGTAAGCGGCAGATCCGTCTCGCGCGAAAATCGCTGAATGGTTTGCTGCTTGCCGTCTTCGTAGATCGTGAAGTTGTTTTTTTCGAGGTTTGGGATGAGCTGCCCGCCCTTTTTGGCACGAACCGCGAAGAGAATATTGACCAGGTCGACATTGACGCGGATGGTCGGTTCCTGGCTTCCCGCCTGCTCCTGACCCACGGCCGGTTCCACGCCCTGCGATTGGCCCGCCGCACCCCAGGCCAGCGCCCCACACAAAACGGCGACGCCGGCCCCCGCGAGAAGGAAACTACGGAAACCACACAGTCCGTTTCGCCGGCCGCGTTGCGAAGAAACTGGAGAAGTATTCATCTCGTTATGATTATCATCTAGACTCATCAGTCCTAGAACACTCCGCCAGATACATGAAAGCCGCTACCCAACACCTCCGGAAATCAGATCCCGTGATGGCCAGAATCATCCAAGCCGTCGGCCCCGTTCAGCTTGCTGTTCGTAAACCAACTTTCGAGACGCTTGCAAGATCAATCACGTTCCAGCAGCTCAGTGGAAAAGCAGCAGGAACCATCTTTAGCCGGTTACGCCAGCTCGTCGGGCCGCGCTTTACGGGCGCCGCTTTTCTGAAGTTGACCCCGGAGGAACTACGCGCGTGTGGTCTCTCGCGTCAGAAGATTGCGTCTCTGTCTGACCTCGCCGAGCGAGTCGCCCGCCGCGAAATCAATTTCCGCAAATTACCTGCGATGCCGGACGAAGAAATCATCGCGCACCTGTCCCAGGTGCGAGGTGTCGGTGTGTGGACCGCGCAGATGTTTCTGATTTTCGCTTTGGAAAGACCCGATGTCATGCCGGCAGGCGATCTAGGCATCCGCAATGCAATACGCAAGGCATACGGCCTCACTGGCATACCCAAGCCCACCGAAGTAGCCGTGTTCGCCGAAAAGTGGCGCCCGTACTGCTCAATAGCAAGCTGGTACCTCTGGCGCAGTCTGGATGGATCCGCCGAAATCTAGCCGAGGAGAGCTATCAGCTTTCAGCTATCAGCTTTCAGCTATCAGCTTTCAGCTTTCAGCTTTCAGCTTTCAGCTCATCCAAGATTCACCCCACTCACAACGCGCCCCAAGCGCGCCCGTTGCTGATGGCTGAAGGCTGAAGCCTATTCACTAGCCCGTCGCCACGCTTCCAGAATGCCCCGGCGCCGTCGCCCGTAGAGGAGGCAGCGGGCGGTCCGGCTTGAGTGCAATCACTGCCAGCGGCGGAAGGATCAGTTCGGCGGACGCCGGTCGCCCGTGAGAAGGCACGTCCTTCGCCATCACGGAGCCGCCGTTTCCCATATTGCTTCCACCGAACATCTCCGCGTCCGAGTTGAAAATTTCGCGGTGAAGTCCCGCCTCAGGGAAGCCAATGCGGTAATTCATTTGCGGCTGCGGAGTAAAGTTGCACACGAACACCAGGTAGTCCTCGGGGCGCTTGGCACGGCGCACAAAAGAGATGATCGAGTGATCGCTGTCGTGGAAATCCAACCACTCAAATCCCCAGTGGTGAAAATCCACTTCGTACAGCGCCGGCTCGGCCTTGTAGAGTGTGTTCAGCGCCGCGCAGAAGGTCTGCAGCTTCCGATGCACCTCGAAATCGAGCAGCCACCACTCAACCTCGCCTTCTGAGTTCCACTCGGCAGTCTGGCCGAACTCAGAGCCCATGAACAGCAGCTTTTTGCCCGGATGCCCGTACATGTAGCTGAGAAATGCGCGCGCGTTTGCAAAGCGCTGCCATTCATCGCCGGGCATTTTGTCCAGCAGCGCGCGTTTGCCGTAGACCACCTCGTCATGCGAAATCGGCAGGATGAAGTTTTCTGTAAACGCATAGATCATGCTGAACGTGATGTCGTTCTGGTGATACTTGCGAAAGATGGGGGCGCGCTCGAAGTAGTGGAGCATGTCGTGCATCCACCCCATGTTCCACTTGAACGTGAAGCCGAGCCCGTTCAGATAAACGGGCCGCGACACCCCGGTGAAGGCCGTGGATTCCTCCGCCGCCGTGATCGCTCCCTGAACCTGGTGAACTAGTTCATTCGTCTTCCGCAGGAAGTCAATCGCCTCCAGGTTTTCATTCCCGCCGTACATGTTGGGCAGCCACTCGCCGGCCTTCCGCGAGTAGTCCAGGTACAGCATGGAAGCGACCGCGTCCACCCGCAACCCGTCGAGGTGATACTTCTTCAGCCAGAACATGGCGTTCGAAATCAGGAACGATCGCACTTCGTTGCGGCCGAAGTTGAAGATCAGCGTCCCCCAATCGCGGTGCTCGCCGAGGCGCGGGTCTTCGTGCTCATACAAGGCGGTGCCATCGAAATAGGCCAGTCCGTGCGCGTCTTTCGGAAAGTGCGCGGGCACCCAGTCCATGATGACCCCGATACCCGCCTGGTGGCAGGAATCTATGAAATACATGAAATCTTCCGGCGGACCGAAGCGCGATGTGGGCGCATAGTAGCCCGTTACCTGGTAGCCCCACGAAGGCGTATACGGGTGCTCGGCAAGCGGCATCAGTTCGATGTGCGTATAGCCCATCTTCTTCACGTACTCCACCAGCTTTGTCGCTAGCTGCCGATACGTGAGCGGCTGATGATGTTCACCCCTCAGCCACGATCCCAGATGGACTTCATAGATCGCCATGGGAACTTCGAGATGGTTGGTTTTCCCGCGCTGCTCCATCCATTCGTGGTCGTGCCACGTATAGCGGTCGAGGTCCGCTACAACCGAGGCCGATTTCGGCGGGGTCTCCATCCAGAAGCCGTAGGGATCGGCCTTCATCTGGCTGTGGCCTCGAAAACGCGACGTCACCGAGTACTTATATGGATCGCCCGCCTTAACCCCCGGAATGAAAATCTCCCATACCCCGCCCGTGCGTGCCCGCATCGGATTGCGGCGCGTATCCCAGTCATTGAAGTTGCCGATCACGCTCACAACCAGGGCATTCGGCGCCCACACCGCGAACCGCGTGCCCACTACGCCCTGGATCGTGACGACATGCGCTCCGAGCGAGTTATAGCCTTCGTAATTCGTTCCTTCCCCAATCAGGTGCAGGTCGAATTCGCTGAGCAGTGGCTCGAAAGCATACACATCTTCCGCTTCCGTCACACCGCCCTGATGATCCGTAATGCGGAACCGGTAGCCTTGCGGCTGCGAGTCGAGCCGCGCCGTGAAGATTCCGGCCGGGTGCGTGCGCTGCATGGGCACAGCCTGGCCGCCGGCCGTAAGATCTACCGTTTTGGCCTGGGGATAAAAGGCGTGTACCTCCCACTCCGTCCTGCCGTTCTTGCTCAGAGCATGGGGTCCGAGCGCACTGAACGGGTCTCCGTGATAGCCGCCTGCAATTGCTTCCAACTCGTGCTCAGTCATGGCTTGTTTATTATGTCAAGGGAAAGGCATCACACAGTAGCCAGCTCCGAATCTTTCGAGAAACTCCCAGCCACGCACGGAGACATGCAAAGCGAACCACTAGACGGCAACGGAAATTCCGAAACAAATCTGCAAGACTTCGTCCGATCTCTCAACAAGGCGGAGCTGCACCTGCACCTGGAGGGTTCGGTTCAGCCCGAAACTCTCCGCGAGATAGACCCTTCTCTTTCCCTCGACGAGATCAGGGAGAATCTGCACTATTCGGGTTTTGCAGGCTTCCTCAAGGCGTATGTCTGGGTCACCAAGAAACTGAACTCGCCGGAAGCGTACGCTCTTGCCACTCGCCGGCTGCTCCTCGATCTCCGCCGGCAAAATGTGCGGTATGCGGAGATCACTCTCTCGGCCGGCGTCCTCTTGTGGAAGCAGCAGAAAATCGAGCCCGTTCTCGATGCCGTCATCGCGGAGGCCGGGAACTTCCCTGATATCCGCGTCGGTTGGATTCTGGATGCCATTCGTCAATTCGGAGTGGAAGAAGCCGCACGCGTATTTGCCATCGCCCGGGAGTGCCGGGAATCAGGCGTTGTCGCCATCGGTATCGGCGGAGATGAAGAGCGCGGGCCTGCGGAATGGTTTGCCCAGCTTTATCGCAACGCGCACGAAGCGGGATTAGGGCTGACCTGCCACGCGGGCGAGGTGTGCGGTTCCGAAAGCGTCTGGCAGGCAATTCGCATCGGAGCCCGGCGCATCGGGCACGGCATTCGTGCGATCGACGATCCCGAACTTCTGGAAATTCTTCGTGAGCGCGACATACCGCTCGAGGTGTGCCTGTCGAGCAACGTTCGGACAGGCGCCGTCAGCAGCTTCGAGGCGCATCCCTTTCGCCGCTTATGGGACGCGGGCGTGCCCCTTGTTCTTGGTACAGATGATCCCGCCCTCTTTTATACCGATCTGCTGCACGAATATACCCTTGCAGCCGATGTCTTCGGGTTCGCGCGGAACGAGTTGAGAAAACTTGCTGCCAACAGTCTCCGTTACCGCTTTCAATCAACCGCGAGCTTGGCCAACGCGCTCTTCGAGCAGCAACCGTAACAGGGCTTCCAACTCCCGGATCCGGTCGTTCAGTTGCTCCAGGTCCGCTATCTCAGACTCGGCGGATTCCGCCACTCGGCCGTGCTCCAGGATGCCGAGCGCTGTGGCCCGAGTCTTCACAACCCGCCCCGGGATTCCTACAACCGTTGCCCCGTCAGGAACAGCGTGCACCACCACTGAACCGGCCCCGACCTTCACATCGTCGCCCAGCGTAATGTTGCCCAGAACCGCAGCCCCGGTCCCCACCACCACGCGATTGCCAAGCGTGGGATGCCGCTTGCCGTGTTCGTTACCCGTGCCGCCCAGTGTCACACCCTGGTACAGCAGTACATCGTCCCCTACTTCGGCCGTTTCGCCGATCACCACGCCCAGTCCGTGGTCAATGAAGAGACGCTTCCCAATCGTTGCGCCCGGATGGATCTCAATCCCGGTCAGGAAACGCGCCAGGTGGGACACGAGCCGCGCAAGCACGTAGCGCTTTCGGCGGTAAAGCCAGTGCGAAACCTTGTGGAAGAGAACTGCATGCAAACCGGGATAACACAGCAGGATCTCCAGGCTGCTTCTGGCGGCGGGGTCCTCCCGCTTGATCGTCTGGATCTGCTCGCGTAGCGACACCGATCTTATTCTCCCTTAGCCAGATGATTTTGTATGCAACGAGGGTGCTACATATCGAAAGGTGAATACGAATCGGCTCTATTACACCGATTGTTACCTCAAAACCTTCCGCGCACACGTACTCAATACCGCCGATGACGGAACGCGCGTTTACCTCGACAATACAGCATTCTACCCGGCATCCGGCGGACAGCCGCATGATCTGGGCCTGCTTGCCGGCATCCCTATTCTGGATGTTGTCGATGAAGATAGGGGGATTGCTCACGTGCTCGAACGGCCGATCGAGGCGGCCGACGTAGAGTGCCACGTAGATTGGGCGCGCCGCTACGATCATATGCAGCAGCACACCGGGCAACATCTACTTTCTGCCGTTCTGGTCGAACTCTTCAACTTCCACACACTCAGCTTTCACATGGGCCGAGAAGTCTCGACCATCGAGCTGGCCGCCAAGGACCTGACCGAACCTCAGATCGATGAAGCGGAAGCGCGGGTAAATGAGATTGTTCGCGAGTCACGCCCGGTCAGAATACTTTTCGAACACGCGGAGGCAGCCGCAGGCTTGCGTAAGCCGAGTGATCGTTCCGGAACCTTGCGCATTATTGAGATAGAAGGTCTCGACCGTAGCGCTTGTGGCGGCACACACGTCCGCTCAACCGGAGAGCTTGGTCCGATTCAGATCCGTAAAACGGAAAAGATCCGGGGCAACGTTCGCATTGAGTTCGTTTGCGGCATACGCGCACTCGAACGCGCCAAAAAGGATTACCGTGTCCTACAGGAACTCGCCCGTCAGGCCGCGACTACAATCGACAATCTGCCCGAGCACTCATTGGCCGTCAGGCAGCGTTTGACCGAGATCGAAAAAACCAATGAGAGGCTGTCCACCGAGTTGGCCCGTCGCGAAGGCCTGGCGCTCTATCAGGCCACGGTGCCCGATACCCACGGCATCCGCCGCGCCTTCCTGCGAGTGCCTGCAATTGATGCTGGAGTCCGCGCACAGGCTCAGGCCTACGCCGCGAGTGAAAAGGCTGTCCTGTTAGCCGTCGGTGCCGAACCGGCGGGTGTGTTGATCGCTTGTTCGCCTGACTCGCAGGTCAATGCAGGAGCGGTTCTGAAACAGCTTGTCGCCGAGGCGGGTGGCCGGGGAGGCGGTTCGGCAACGCTGGCCCAGGGCAATCTGCCGAATGAGGAGATATTACGGCCTCTGGCACAGGCTCTGGGCTTTGAGCTTTAGTGTGGAGACGCAGGCGCTTTCGCCTGCGTCTCCGGTTTAGGAAAGGATGCTGTTCAGGTTACTTGGCGGCCAGTCCGGGAAGGGATACCAGTGCCGTCGGAATGGATGTCTGCTGTTCCGGCCCGCCAAAGTAATGTTGGGCCTCGAGATTTCTGTAAACCCCGCCCGCAACTCCGGATGCCACAGGACCGCTGATTCCTCTGCCGCCAGTCAACAGAACCACCACCGCCAGCTTCTTGTTCCCCACCTCGTTGAACGAGCCGAACCATCCCAGATGAACGCCCGGCTGTGCTGTGTCGGTGCACGTTCCGGTCTTTCCGAATACCGGCTCCGCCGGATCGAAAATCGCCCTGCGCGCCGTGCCGTATTCCACAGCGCCCTCCATTCCGTTCTTGATTTCCGGAATGAAATTCGCGATGTCCAGCTCTCGTTTGATCCGCGGAATAAGCTTCTGCACTTCATCCTGAGTCTTTGGGTACTGGAGGTAGTACATGGTGCCCCCGGTTGCAATCGTCGAAACGATGCTTGTCAGTTCGAGCGGCGTAATGCGGATACCGTCGCCGAAACTGGTCATCATTCCCACTCCGGTTGTGGGCGGCTCAGACGCCAGATAGCCTGCTTCCTCGCCCGGTATGTCGAGGCCCGCCTTCTCGCCGAGGCCCATCAGCTTCCCGTACTTCTCAACCCGCTCAAAACCCAACTGCTCGCCCAACTTGGCAAAATACAGGTTGTTCGAGCGCGCCAATGCCTGCGTCATGTCCATTGAAAAGCGTCGCGTAAGATGAACCTGCGCCTCGGGATTGACGATGCCTTCGCTCAAAGATGCTACGGACACAACCATCTTTACCGTAGAACAGGGCTGAAAAGCGCCTTTGGTGGCCAGCTTTTGATTCACCATGCTTAAAATACGGCCGCTTTGCGGATCCGCGACCACAACTGTTCCGTTGTACGGTCCCAGTGCGTCGACTGCAGCTTTTCGAACGATCAGATCTTCACCATCGACACTGTCACCCACGGTTGAATCGGCATAGGTCGGTTCCGTCCAGGGGCTCCAAACGGCCCGGCGCGTCCTGCGGCGGCGAGTCGGGTTGGCGGCTATCGTGGTGCTCACGCCGGTATGAATAACCGCCGCATGCGTGGTAGTATGGGCAACCGTGCGCCCGGTTGCGGGCGACGTCACCACGGCCGTTTTGGTGGCGACGGCCCTTTTGTGATTCCTGTGTTTGTGCTTTGCCGCAACAGGGGTAGTTGCAGCCGCCTCCGGAAACGCGGGCTGGGCGCTAAACAATGAGCCAAATGCCAGAAGTGCCAACGGCAACAATATCCGGCGAAGAGAAGGAAGGTTCATTCCGCAACCCCTTCGGATAAATTCAAGATTCCCATCAAAACTGCCAAACCTAGTACAATCCGCGTGCCACAACTTGCTCGCGGCATCTCGCGATCATGAATATCTATATCGTAAGTAGTTCTTAGAAACCGGTCAATCTAAAACATTCTCAAAGAGTTACAGATAAAAAATTTTTCACAATCTCAGGCAGCGGTCCAGCCGCCGTCGATTGTGACTACCGATCCATTCATGAAATCGGCAGCAGGCGAGCAGATGTACAGCGCCAGATTCGCGATCTCTTCAGGCTGTCCAATGCGCCCCAGCGGTTGCCTTTGATTTAGTTCCTCGCGAACCTTTTCTTTCTCGTGCCGATGATACTTTTCGAGGTACGCCTCGACGAATGGCGAGTCCACAGTCCCCGGCGCTATGCAGTTCACTCGAATCTGTGTGGGATAGTCAACAGCCAACTGCCGCGTCATGGCAACAACCGCACCCTTTGTCGCACAATATGCGAATCGCCGCTTCACGCCGACGAGTCCTGCGACGGAGCCCATGTTCAGTACGTTGCCGCGGACTCGCTGCAGTAGCGGCATCGCCGCCTTCGTCATCAGGAACGTTCCGTCAACGTTCACCCTGAACAGCCGTTGCATTTCCTCCAGCCCGGTCTCCTCAACATTCCCAACCATGCCGATGCCCGCACAGTTCACCAGAACGTCAAGCGACTGAATTTCGCGAAACAGCGCCGCCACGTCCTCTTCGCTTGTGATGTCACACCGCCGGGCCCGGGTGCGCGGAGTTTTTTCGGCGAGTTCGTTCGCCCGGGCGGCGTCCACATCCACAATCAGGATCTGTGCGCCGGCTTCCGCAAATTGCTTCACTATAGCCGCGCCGATGCCGCTCGCGCCGCCCGTAACAAGTACCGATTTGCCATCTAGTCTAAAAGGATTAGACATGTTTCAGAATGGATGCCTTCCCGCAGCCGCCAGGGCAGCGTGCATCTGCTGTTGGGCGGCCTCGTCCAGCTTTTTACCTTCCTCTGTAACGTAGAATACGTCAATTGCCTTTTTCCCCTCCGTGTCCGCCAGCACCAGCTCGATGTTGCAGCCGGTATGCGCCAGCGTTGAGGTCAACGCGTATAAGAGACCGGGGCGGTCTTCGCCAATGAAGTGAATCAGCGTCGAAGAGTCAGACGCCTGGTTGTTGAAGCGGACCGATGGAGTGATCCGCGACCGCCCGCCTCCCGCCTTTGCAAGCCGCCTGCGCTTCAAAAGATCTCCAACCTCGACGGCACCCTTCACAACGCACGCGATGGTCCACTCCAGCCGGGCCGCTTCTCCTGGATTCAATTCCAGCGTCCGCATCGGATCCGAAAATTGGAATACGTCCAGTGCGCAGCCTTGGGTGTTGGCGTAAGCCTCCGCCGCCAGAATATTCATCCCGAAACTAGCGAGCGCGCCACAAATCGAAGCAAACAGCCCGCGCTGATCCGGTGCCAGCACGACGGCGGTGTACGCTCCCTCCCCTTTCGAGACTTCGACCGCGACTCCGTCCCGCTGGCGGTTCTGCTCCAGCGCAAAATGATGCTCAATCTCCTCGCGGCTATGAGTTCGCAAATAGCGAGTCGGAAGACCATCAAGGAAGCGGCGAAGCTCGGGTCCGGCAAACGCCAATACGGGCGATTCCGGTGATGGGTGAATTCGGTCTCCGGTCAACTCTCGCGTCAGTTGCTCGGAGCCAATCGTGTATACCCGCCAGAGTTGCTCGGCGCGCCAGGGCGTCATGGCGGACGGGTTCACCCCGCTGATATCGGCATAAGTAAGCAGCGTCAGCCGTCGCAGGTCCTCCTGCGTGCCGACGCGAGACGTTATGAAGCGCGCCGTTGCCGGGTCCCCCAGATCCCGCCCGTTCATCACCCCCGACAGATCCAGATGGTGATCGATGAGGAACAGAATGGCTTTTGCTTCGGCGTCCGGCACCTTCAATCTCAGCAGCAGTTCGCTTGCCGTTTCGTGCGAACCCCTGACGTGGTCGCCCGGACGCGTGCCTTTACCGATGTCGTGGAGCAGCAGGGCGAAGCGCACCACGGCCAGATCGTCGTCTTCCCGGGCAAGTTCGCGCAGACGCGGCGGAGTGCCGGCATCATTCGTCGCCAGTTTGTCGATTGCTTCAATCGCGACCAGCGTGTGTTCGTCGACCGTATACCGGTGATAGAAATCGCGGACAACAAGGCTGTCAATCGCCTCCCACTCGGGTATCGCTGCAGCCAGAACGCCGGTCTCCTGCATTTCGTGCAGCGCCGTGGCAGCGTGTGGCAGCGAAAACAATTCCCGCCACAGTGGCCATTCCGGCGGCCGCGCTTGAAACATCGCCGCGAGCTGCTGCGCGCTTGCACGAAGCCGCCGCTCGGCATCCCACGATAAGGCGATCCCGTGGCGCGCGACAAAAGAGAAGACTCCGAAGACCGACGCCGCTGAACTCATAATCGTCGCCGGATTCTTCAAAAACACCCGGTCATGAGAAACCGTGAGATCTGCTGTCGACAGGCGCTGGCGCGAATCGCGGAACAGCCGCAGCAGGGAACCGCTTTCCTGCCACTCGGCAAACTCGAGAGCTCGCCGCGTGCCGGCAAACACCGCGCGCGCATGACGGTAATACAATCGCATCCACTCTTCCGGATCTACCGGCTCGGCTGGAAGCTGTTCGGCTGCGTTGTCCTGTGACTCGAACGTAAGCAGGTTATTATCGCGGTGCGCTTCGAAATGCAGAAAGCAGCGTATCTGCGACAGGAACTCCTTCGCTCTGGCGCTCTCGGCAAGCGACTCCCGATACTGCTCTTTCTCGGGTCCCAGCAGTGTAAGCCAATGCAGGACATGAATATCCCGAATGCCGCCGGGCGTTTCCTTGACATTGGGTTCCAGATGATAAGGCGTGTTCTGAAATTTCCCGTGCCGTTGCCGGCACATCGAAGTCAGATGACGCGTGAGAACGCCCCCATTCTTGGTCTTGAATTCCTGCAGCCGGTCAGCCAGTTTGCCGAAAACCGCTCGATCGCCGCACAGGTAGCGCAGATCCAAAAGACTGATGTGCAATTCGATATTTTGCTCGTTTAACCGGCAGCACTCAGCGATGGTGCGTACGGACTGGCTCATTTTGAGACCGGAATCCCAGAGCACCCGCAGAAAATCGCAGAGCGGCTCCTTTATGTCTGCCAGCTCGGTTTCGTTCTCAAACACCAGTCCAATGTCGAGGTCCGAATAGGGGAACAATTCTTGGCGGCCGTAGCCGCCCACCGCAACCAGCGCAAACGGTGCGCTGATTCGCGCCAGGTAGTCTCGCGCTGCGCCGGAAATCTGGTTGTCTACCCAAGCGCTACGCGCTTCGAAAACGGCCGCTGCTTCGCGTGTTGCCTCAAAAAGCTTCAATAACGACTGGGGTTCACGCATAGGCGGAGCACTGCATCATCGCGTTTATTCTTTTCAAAGTGCGGCTTCGCCGGTATCGTCGTTGCGAATACGAATCGCTTCCAGAACGTCATAGATGAAGATCTTGCCGTCGCCGATCTTCCCGGTTCGCGCCGCGGCGGAGATGGTACGGCTGATTTCATCCAGCCTCGCATCTGGAATGACGGTCTCGATTTTAATCTTCGGCAGGAGATCTACCTCATACTCCATGCCGCGATACACCTCTTTGTGCCCCTTCTGCCGGCCGTGGCCGCGCACTTCCGTTATCGTGAGGCCGTCTACGCCGATACTTTTGAGCGCTTCCTTGACCTCGTCAAGTTTGTGCGGCTGAATAATCGCTTCAATCTTCTTCATCGCTTCGTTTTTTCTTACCGTCGGCCATTATGCCTCAAGGTTATAGCCTTCCTCACCGTGCATGCTGAGATCGAGGCCCACTATCTCCTGCTCAGTTGTGGCGCGCACACCCACCAGCACATCCACGACCTTCAGGATGATAAGCGTACCCACAATCGCCAGTCCCCACGAGATAGCCACCGCAACCGCCTGGTTGAGAATTTGCCCCGGGTTGCCGTCCACCAGCCCCAGCGGGAGCGCCTTCCCGGCGGCGTCTTTCAGCCCGTCGTTCACCGCATTCGTCGCAAAAACACCGGTGAGAATCGCGCCCAGGGTTCCGCCTGCTCCATGCACGCCGAATGCATCCAACGTATCGTCATAGCCGAACTTGCTCTTGACGGTTGTCGCCATGTAGAAGCAGACCACACCTGCAAGAAAACCGATCAGCAGGGCAGGGAAAGGCTTCACGAAGCCCGATGCCGGCGTAATCGCAACCAGTCCCGCGACTGCGCCCGAGACGCCGCCGAGCAGGCTCGGTTTGCCATGCCGCACCCATTCCGCGAAGAGCCACCCGAGTGCCGCTGCGGCTGCTCCGAAATGCGTTGCCACAAAGGCGCTGCTCGCCAGCGCCGACGCATTCACCGCGCTCCCCGCATTGAATCCGAACCAGCCCACCCACAACAGGCAGGCTCCAGTCAGGCTCAACACCAGGTTGTGCGGCTTCATCGGTTCCTTAGGGAATCCGACGCGCTTTCCGAGGTACAGCGCGCACACCAGCGCGCTCACGCCCGAGGTGATATGAACCACCGTGCCGCCCGCGAAATCCAGGCACGGAATTTTGCCGCCCAGGAACGCATTCAACAATCCGCCCTTGCCCCACACCATGTGCGCCATCGGGAAATACACGATGGTCGACCACAGGCAGGTGAATAGCAGCATCGCGCTGAATTTGATCCGCTCCGCGAACGCGCCCGAAATCAGCGCCGGAGTGATGATCGCGAACATGAGCTGGAAAATCATGTAAGTCTGATGCGGCACGGTTGGGCCATAGTCGGGGTTGGGCGCCCCGCCCACGCCATTCAGCAGCAGATACTGAAATCCTCCAATGAACGAATTTCCGGTGCCAAACGCAAAACTGTAGCCGTAAATCGCCCAGAGTACCGTCACCACTCCCATCAGGACAAAGCTGTGCATCATAGTGCTGAGCACGTTCTTCGCCCGCACGAGTCCGCCGTAGAATAGCGCGAGTCCAGGGCCGGTCATCAGCAGGACGAGCGCCGAACTTGTCAGCATCCACGCGTTGTCACCTGCCATCTGCGCTGACTTGGCTGCGGCTTCAAGCGCATTCAAACGCTGGTCCGTCGTGGGAACGGTCTGGGCCATGCACTGGACGGCACACACGGCCGTCAGTAAGAACGAGATCCTGCTAAAACGGTTCATAAGCGTAAAACGAGACAGACTAAGGGGTTAACGCTCAAGGTAGCAATGAACAGTGGCCCGGCTGAACTTGCAAATTTCTATTCGCTGCATCGAAATCTTTTATTGCCAGTCTGAATCTTGCTGACGTACGACCTTTGCTTGCATCTACTGACTAACGGCAAAGTTGTGATCGGCCATTGCACCTCACATGCCTGAACAAGCGGACACAGTAACACAAAACCTAGAGCCGGATGTGAACCCCTGGCTGATTGCTGTCGCAGTCATTCTACCGGCGTTCATGGAGGTCATCGATACTTCCATCGCCTCGGTTTGCATACCGTACATTGCAGGCAGCCTTTCGGCTTCGAACGACGAAGCCACCTGGGTGCTGACGTTCTACTTGCTTTCGAATGCCGTCGTGCTTCCCGCCAGTGCGTGGTTTGCGCTTCGCTTCGGACGCAAAAGGTTCCTGATAGCCTCCATCGTTATCTTCACCATTTCTTCCTTCTTCTGTGGTGCGGCTACCAGCCTGATTGCCATCCTGCTTGCGCGCCTGGTGCAAGGTGCTGGCGGCGGTGGCTTGCAGCCCCTCTCTCAGGCCATCCTCACCGAAAGCTTCCCTCCCGAAAAGCGCGGGCTCGCCCAGGGTATGTTCGGACTCGGCGTCGTAGTCGCGCCGGTGCTGGGGCCGACACTCGGCGGCTTTCTCACAGACGCGTATTCCTGGCGCTGGGCATTTTACATCAACATCCCGATTGGCGTCTTGGCCATCCTGTTGATCATGCGTTACGTCAAAGACCCCCCGTACATTACCAATGCGAAGGTGGGCAGGCTCGATACCATCGGTTTCGGGCTGCTCGCAGTGGGCCTGGGAAGCCTGCAGATTATCCTCGATCGCGGCCAGGAAGATGATTGGTTCGGTGCCATCTGGATTCGCTGGGCTTTCGTCATCATGTGCGTCGGCCTGGTCGGCTTCGTCATTTCACAACTGACCCGCGAAAACACCCTGGTCGATCTTTCCGTCTTCAAAATCCGGAACTTCACCCTAGGCTGCGTTTTGATCTTTATGTTTGGAGCCGCTGTCTATTCGGCTGTCACGCTGCTGCCGCTATACTTCCAGTCCATCATGGACTACTCGGCATGGTGGTCCGGACTCGCCGTCTCGCCTCGCGGTATCGGCTCGATCGTTGCCATGCCGGTGGTCGGCCTGCTGGTCGCCAAGATGGACAATCGTATTCTTGTCTCGACCGGTTTCCTTGTCTTTGGCGTCTGCAGCCTCTTCTGGGGCAATCTGACAATGCAAATCTCCCCGTGGTCTCTTGTAATACCGATCATCGTGAGCGGTTTCTCGCTCGGACTTGTCTTTGTCCCCTTATCCGTCACCACGTTGGCCGAACTGCCGCGCCAAGCCGTTGGCAACGGTAGCGGGCTCTACAACCTGATGCGCAATGTCGGCGGCAGTATCGGCATTTCCGTGGTGAACACCATCCTCGCTCGTCACTGGCAACTGCACCGGACGGAGCTCACGCGGGATCTTGCTCCAACGTTTCCCAACGTGCAGCAAACCCTGGATTATTTCACCAACTTCTTCGCGCAGTACGTCGGCCATCCAACGGCACAATCCCTCGCCATTGGCCAGGTTGGCCGAACTTTGGACCAGCAGGCGCAACTGTGGTCCTACGTCGACGACTTTCGCTATATGGCCTTTGCCTGCTTCTGTTGCGTACCGCTGGTGTGGACCTTGAAAAAAGTGAAGTTCCGCGGAGGCATCTCGGCCCACTAGATCAGCGGGGGTGGGACGACGCTGGAACAGGTGGCGACAAGTACGCCCAGCGCTCCACCAGTTGTCCGTGCGCAATGCGCCAGATCACAATACCGCCGAATTCGATCTTTTGCCCTGTTTGGCTGTCCGTTGCGCGCCAGGTATTGCGAACTACAACTCTATCGCCCTCCGCGACGATGTCTTCAATGGTTACTCGAATATCCGGATAACTCTTGAACGCCGCGGCGAGATACTGTTTGGGACCCGCCGGTCCGGACGGATAATCGGGAGGTACGTCGGTGCCATGCTCCTGATATTCGGGTGCGAAGTTTCTATCGGCAGCCGAGAGATCCTGCTTGTTCACAAAATCCTCGAAATGCCGGCGAACGAAACTCTTCATCTCTTCAAGACTCATGCACGGAGTCTACCCCAAATGGGGACGGTCGCACATTTAATCTGAGCGCGGCCAGAATATTCTGTATCAGCTAGTGCGGCGTTTCCTGCCCTGCCAGCCTGTTTTTCAACACCCATTGCCGGTCGTTGCGGGCCGTTTCGTTCGAAGGCTCTAATGCCAGCGCTTTATCGAATTCCGCCAGCGCAGCCTCATAGCGGCCGCCGCGCGCCAGCATCTGCCCGAACTGATCGTGCAGGCGCGCACTGTCCGGGAATTCTTCGAGCACTTGACGGAAGTCGCCTATCGCCTCATCGAACTTGCCGCTCTTGGCAAGCGCATTCGCTAGGTTATAGCGCGCGTTTACGTAGTCGGGCCGCACCCGCAGAACCTCACGAAACTGCACAATCGCATCGCCGGTACGTCCGACACTCTCGAAAGCGGACCCCAGCATATCGTGCGCCTCCGGCCGGCTCGCATCCAGCCGCACTGCCGTCTCGAGCTCCGCAATCCCCGCCTGCGTCTCCAGCCGGGATAGCATTAGAGCGCCCAGATTCAGATGCGCCGCGAAGTCGTTCGGGTATTTTTCGATGTTATGCCGTGTGACGGCTTCTTCCAATTCCCGTCGCCGGTCGCCCCGCCCCCTCGGCAGCACCTGCAGCCACAGGTGCCCCATCTCATCCGTGGCCTGATTCCCGGCGCAAACTCTCTTGGGCGGGCGATTCGGATTACGCGGGTTCCGCCCGCTGTTGTCGTAATGAAACCGCATCGACACCACCGTTCCCGTCGGCAGAAACACAGGGGTGCGATAGCGATACACGGCCTGCCAATTGAGATCCCAATCCGGAATCGTGATCAGCCATCGGCGCGTGCCGTCTGGCAGGGTAGCGTAGCCTTCAAGCAGCTTGCCAGGGTAATGCGCGTGCGGATAAATCGCCAGAACGTCTACATCCATTGGAAGCCGAAAATCGTCCGAGACAACAAAGTCCCGCGCACCCGCTGGAATGTTGAGAGCACCGTCGTGCTCCAGTTGAAACAGCAGTGGAAAGTGCGTCGGCGGCTTCTCGGTAAAGTACAGCGCCACGCTCGGCTGGATCCACTCCCGTTTTCCGCTCGGCTGCAGATGGGTGTTCAGAACCAGCGTATTGCCCGGATCCAATCTCCATGCGAAACCATCCGGCTCGGAGTAGGGCGTCGTTCCGGGCTTCCAGAAGAGAAAATAGCTCGCAGGATCAAAAGGATTCCGGTCGAGCGTCAACTCCATGCCCGCAAATCCGCTGCCGGGAGCCTCTTCCAGCCGGCGAACAGAATTCGTGCGGTCGACAAGCATGTTCGCGTGGTGTACTATGCGGGCCGCTGAAAGCGGATCGGGGCACTGCTCGCATGCTTCCTTGCCCTCGCCAACCGGCCATATCTCAATCGCGCGGACATAACGAGTGCTCTTGGTGTCCGGCCTGAAAGTGAAATTCCAGAAGACATCTGGCCCGCTCGCCGGCATGGCAAATGCATGCCCTGCCCTGAGAATCAAATCCGGCTTGCCGAGTTTCCACGCTCCGGAAAAATTCGGTGGCGCGGGACATTCCGCTGGATCACCTTCCGGCGCGCCCACCTTCACCCAGCCCGCGATCAACCGGATTTGCTGGTCTGTCAGCCTTCTCTCATCCTCAAAGTCTCCGTGTCCCGCCTGCGGCAGCCACGGCGGCATGTAGCGGCGCTCCGTCACAGCCGCAATCTGCCGGGCATGCTTCTTTGCGTCCTCATACGTCAAAAGCGGAAACGGACCGGCCTCTCCGGCATGATGGCATCCGGAGCAATTCCGGTAGATAATCGGCGCGATATCCCGCGCGAAGGTAGGAGAACTATTTTCCCTGCTTGCTCCGTCGAGGCCCGTCAGCAGCGCGGCAAATAACACACTAAGCGCCGCAAAACTCCGCTTCACTCCACATCCGCCAGCGAACACCCGATGGCGCGTGTCTCCGGCTCGGCTACCGCCTTACCCGCCAGTACGGCCAAGATCGCATTCTCCAGATCGTGAATGTCGGCCTGCGCTCTTGCCTTGCCGATGTCCACGTACCTGTCGTCGATGCGCCCGTGATATCGCAGCGTTCCCGCAGCATCGAAAACGGCAGCTTCGGGTGCCGTGGTCGCATGCGCGCGCTTTACCAGCATGTGATGAGGGTCTCTGACCGGTACGCCCGGAAACCGATACCCCGCTACATGCGCTTCAATCCCGGCCGCCGTTTCCGCCGGATCTGCGTACACCAGCCAGAAATTCACCTTTCGCGATGCAAATTCGCTGTGCAGCCGCTGCAGTTCCGGCGCGTAGCGGTTGGTAATCGGGCAGTCCGTTCTGACGAACAGCAACACCTGCACCGCGGCCGGAGACGCGAACAGGTCGACAGGCTTGCCCTTGAGGTCCAGTACGCCGTCCCCGTCCGCCCCGCCTGCAATCTGCGCGCCTCGAATGGGAAAGCTCAACGCCGCTGCGCAGATTGCCAGGCAAAGCGTCAACACGGACGGACCCCCTGGACGTGCTAAGCAGGCCTGCTTAAGCATGTAGCGGAACGCCTCTCAGAAAATAAAGCTCAACCCGCCGCGGATCGCCCGGGGAGCCTGCACAATCAGCATGTGCTCTCCAGGGTTTGTAGCCAGCGGAATGTACCCCTGCGCTAGCAGGTTGCGCAGATCGGCCGTCAATTCCAGGTGCCCGGGCATGCCGAAGAAAGAAGGCAGCGGCTGCCGGACGACGACGTTCAAACCGGGAGACACATAGGCCCATTGCGTCGTGAATGCGTGGGTAGGAATGACCGCGCCCGGGTCCATCCAGCCGTAAGAGGCTAGGAGCCGGGTTCCCGTCACCGGCGTCCGAACCCGAACGTTGGCACTCGCAAGATTATGTCCGCCCTCGCTGAGAAACTTCTCCTGCACGCCCGAACTCTGCGCCAGGCCCCCTGCGTTTGCCGTGAATCCTCCCATGCGTCCGTAGGCGATGGTGACGTCGACTGAATCATTGACTCGCTGGGCAGCGGATACCAGGTAACCCGTCCGTCGATAGTTGCCGATGTTATACGACGCAGTCATCGACCCGTAGTCGGACAACAAATCGCCAGGCGAGACCTCGGAAAGATCGCCGGCTACATTAATGCGACCGTTGGAGACGTTCTCATAAAATCCGCTTACCGCATAGGTCTGCGAACCGATCACTTTGTTGTATCCGATCTCATAACTCGCCGTTCTCTGTAATTCGAGCTGCCCGTTCCGGGTTGAGATCTGCGGCAATCGCGAAAGTGCGTCTACTGCGCTCATCAGGTCGCCGGTAGGCGCGTCTGCTTCAACCGCTCGATAACCCTGATGCGTGGTCAGCCCGTCGGGGCGTCCTCCATCGCTGTATGCGGCCAGCACCTGTCCTGCGGATCCGATATCTACTGTCACGCGCGCAAAGGGACTGATCCGGCTCGCATTCTGCTGGTAATCGACAGACTCGCCCGTCATGCCGTACTCCAGGTGCACGTTGTCGAGCGGATCCGCCGTCTGATAAAAACTGAGCGACATGGTTCGCAAGGCGGGCAATGTGGCTTCGAGCGTATTCGGACCGGCTACTTCAGCGCCCGCAGGCAAAGTTCCAAAACGCCCCAGTTGTTCAATCGTGAGCGTGACTTCGGGGGGCGCCGTGATCCCCGCGCTCTCACTCCGGGAGTAAATCGCGCACAACCCCATGGCGACCGGCCCGGCTTGTGCGCCCGATCCAAAGTTACCCGCCAGTTGCAATTGGTTTTTCCCGAGTACGCTTGTCGAGAGTGCGAATCCGGTGCCCAGATCGGAGACAGCCGTATCGGAATCAATCGCCCCCCCATCTCCGCCTGAAACCGTGAACATGGCGCGAGTATCCGAGAAAATCTGCGGCCGCATTTTGCTCTCTCGCTTCGGTGGCATTTCCTCGGCGAAGATGCGGTTGATGGGACGCGTAGCAGGCGAAGAGCGCAGCACCCATTTCCAATCGTCGGTCATCCCTCCGTTAGGAACGGTATAAGTAAGTTCAATATTGCTGAACAGCGTCGCGACGTGGATTTGCAGCACACTGTTCAAGCCGGCCTTCACCGCGACCCTGTCCCGCGAGACCGGCAGGAAACTCGCCAGTAAAACTCTGACGGAGTAGATATCGGCCGGCAGATTAGCAAACGCGAACTGCCCGTCCGGCGTCGTGATCGTTTTTGCGAGCAGCCTTTGGTACTTGTTAAACAGTTGAATGGTCGCACCCATTTGCGGAGTTCCGCCCGAGTCGACCACCGTTCCGAGAAGGTTTCCCGTGACCGGCAGAGACAAGTCCGCAGCACTCCCCTGACTGGCGAAAGCCAGCACTGCAAAGGCGATGACGGAGGCGAACTGTCTCTTCGAGAAACCCTGCTGCAAGGTTGCCTTTTTTTTGCCGCGGCTCAACAGTCGCGGTTGACTACGATATTACCGTAAAATCGGCGGACGGGCTCAGTGTCTGGTTCTTCAGCTTGTCCGTCAACTTCAATTCCAGCTTGTATTTCCCCGGAGCTAACGTCTTCAGCGGTAGCTTCTTCTCCACCGTTACCAGGAACGGCGAAGCATTCTGAATTTTGGCGATGTCTTCCGTGTAACTCAGAACCGTCTTGTTGTCCGCCACATTCACGATGTCGTACTCGATCGTGCCCTCCGGTTTCTTGGTCTTCTCATCCATCCCGAGGTTGTAGAACTCGGTGTAAATGCCCATGGCTTCGTCCTGCTTGAAAACATCGTTCACGCGCGGTCGCACCTTCGAGCTGCGAATGACGAACTGGCCGGCCCCGATGCTGTTGGTCGGCACGCGCTCGAGTTGATCCGCCAGAATCACGCTGCTTGCCCCTAGCTGGTCTTCATCGTAATGAGGCACGTTCAGCGCGCATTCAAAATTGTTCACGGTATTGCCCACCGTGTCCTTGGCAACGATATTCAACCGGTAAGTACCGGGCGCCAGCGGTATTCGTTTGGAATAGATCTGCGATCCATTCATTGCCTGCTGCAGCATCTCGGCCGGAACTTCCGCGCTCACGGTATCTTCAAACCAGTTCACTGACCGGCGCGTCAACGTCGTGATCCGGCCGTAAATATTGACCGTCGCCTTGGCGATCTTGTCTTTTGTGGCGAAGTTCAAATCGTTGTTCTTGAAGAGAACTGAAATGTTGGCGTAAACGGTCGCGTCTGTCACGCGAATGTAGTCCGTCCGCACCTGAATCGGCAGCGTGTTGTACCGGATGTTGGAATTAACAATCGCGTCCAGGTCCTTGAACTTGATCGAAGGCGCTTTCATCAGGTTGGCGTACTGCTCCAGGCGCGTGAACTCGTTCATACTTTCCGGCAGAGGCTGGCCGCCCGTGCCAAGGTGCGTTCCGTCGGTACGCTGGAACCGCTGCGTTTTATCCGCCATGCCCATCTGCTCCGACAGCGTAAGACCCGCTCCCGGCACGTACAGCAGCGCGTCCTTCTCTTCCGGATCCAGAGAGATGTGGTACTCGCCGCTCATCGTGGTGTCGACAAATTCGATGATGACGTTGGTCCCCACACCGTCGATGTAGCGGTACCGCCAGTCCTCGAACGGGTAGGTCGATGTGTTGCCGCCCCCCTCTTCGATGGGCCGCTCGTAGCTGCCGCCCGAAGGATGCGAGTCGATTTCGTCCGGCGGACCGTATTTGATGTAGATCATTCCGCGGTCGGTCTTCCAGCCTGGAATACCGGATGCGTAATGGTCGTTGGCGTACGCGATACGGCGGTAATGCTCTTCTTTATACTCGTTCTCTTCCGTATCAGGCGTCGGATCGCGGCGCAGCCAGAACTGCTCTACGAACTGCTGCCGCTCCTCATCCGTCTTCAGCCGCTTGAACGCCTGCTTCTCTTCATCGGTGATGATGTAGACGACGTCCTCATTCAGCCATTTCTTCCACGGACCCGCCAGCTCTTTTTCGAGCTCCTTTTGCTTCTTCGCAATCTGCTTCTTGGTCAGCGGTTTTGAAACCGTGTCGTTCGTCGAGCTGCTGGAGGATGAACTGCCGGAGGACGAGCTGCTCGATTGAGCGTTCTTATCCTGTGCAACAACAACGCTCGCGATGAGCGCCGCTGCCATGGTGCCAACCAAGATGCGGAACAGGAAGGCAGGGGGAAACTTCATATACGGAAAACCACCTGTATTTGTGAGGGCTACAAACCCAGTCTAAGTGTCTTTTTTTGTTGCGTCAACGCCTCGGGACGTGTCATAGGTCCCAAGGGTTACAAGAGGAGCTACCGAGTGAACCGACAGCCCGGCCCCGCCGCCCTGGTCGTTGCCTTTCCCGGTATACACCTTTACGAGGTGCTGTGCGGCGGATTTCGTTCTACGGGATTCAGTAGGCGAACTTCTGAATTGAAGATTGAAACCTCTGTAATCTCATCAACGTTAGTATGAAATAGTCAGCAATAACAATAACATACGCGCAAGGGCCGATTGGCCGCATACGTGCTCTCGTAGGGAGCTTGCGTAATCTATACAGTGGCGGCGAAATACACTAGCCGCCCGGGTGCTTGGTGGGCGAATCTAGAAGCCAATTCGCGGGAACGCTGCTGCTGATCCTCACGGTCGCGGCGGCCGTTGCGGCTGTCCTCAGCCTGCAGCATCTCCGCGCCTATCCTCTTCATGATGACGGGGTTACCTGGGTCGATAAAGCTGTTGATCGCGCCCAGTCGGGAGGCCGGACCGCTGTCGTCGCCGCCTACATTACGCCGGACGGCCCGGGTGACCGAGCAGGCATCCGTCTCGGCGACCAGGTCTTGAAAATCGGTCCGCAACCCATTGAGCGTGCCCTGGATGTGCCGCAGGCGCTCTGGCAGATTCCGGTTATGGGACAAACCCGTTATACCCTTCGCCGGAACGGGATCGAATTCCAGAAAGACAACATCTTCATTCAGGACGCACCCCGCGACAGCGCTGTTTATTACCAGTACTTTGTCGGCTTTTTCTACCTGGGAATCGGCCTGTTCGTTTATTACCGCCGCACCAGCGCCGCCCAGTCGCTGCTGTTTTTTCTGCTGTGCCTGTTTTCCTTCGTCGCCTCCTGTTTTCATTACTCGGGCAAGCTCAATACCTTCGATGAAGTGATGTACTGGGGCAACCTGGTGGCTGGCCTCATCGCCCCCGCCATCTTCCTCCACTTCTGTCTCACTTTCCAGACAGTACCCCGCTGGTTGAAGATCCGCGGCAGTTGGCTGCTTCTCTATCTGCCTTCGGTTCTCCTGGTTGGAATCGTTGCCCTCGCCGCTGAAGGGCTGGTGAAGTTCTCGACGCCGCTGCTGGAAGTTCGCTGGCTGCTCGATCGCGTGACGCTCGGCTACTCAGTTCTGTTGTATTTCGCAGGCGCTATCGCCTTGAGTATCGATTATGCCCGCGCCGAAGATCCTACCCAGCGGCGGCAGTTGAAGTACCTTCGCAACGGCGCCTTCGTTGGGCTCGTTCCATTCACGGCGATCTACGCTCTTCCTTACGTCGCCGGCGCGGTTCCGAGCCACATCATGAACCTCAGCGTGCTGTCGATGGGGCTCATACCCCTCGCGTGGGCCTACGCCATCACGCGATACCGGCTCATGGACGTCGACATCATCTTCCAGCAGGGCTACGTATACACCCTCGCCACGCTGGCGGTCATCGGCACGTTCTATGTTCTCATCTTTTTGATCTTCAACACGAGTACCATCAGCGCACCCGCCTTCGTGGTACTGATCGCCTTCGCCACCTTCGTCTTTCAGCCCATCCGCCGCTGGATTCAGGAACAGCTTGACCGCTGGGTGTTTTATCGCGATCGTTATGACTCGCGTCTCACCCTGATTGAATTCGCCCGCGAGCTCAGCTCTGAGACCGATCAGAACGAAATGCTCGCCAAGGTGTCTGATCGGCTCCTCCGCACGCTTTCTATCCAACAGATTGGATTCTTTCTCCTCGATGAGGGCTCCGGCCGCTTCCATCTCCATTCCCTCACCCAGAAATCTGCGAAAACGGCGAAAACACTGCATCACCCCCTTGACCTGGGCTTCCTTGAAAGCGAATTGCAGGCTCCCTACCTCTTCTTTGAGCGTCCCAAACACCTTCGCGACATCGTATCGGCTGAACTGCCGCAATCCGTCCGCGACACCATCTCCGAGCTCGATTTCACTTACTACGTAGCGTGCAAATCGCGCGGCAAAACAATCGCCTTCTTCGGCGTCAGCCGCACTACTGAAGGCGATTTCCTTTCAAGCGACGATATCGAGCTGCTTGTTACGCTTTCCAACTACGTCGCGATTGCGATTGAGAACTCACGCCTCTACAGCTCCCTGCAGCGCAAAGCAGATGAATACGAGCGTCTGAAAGAGTTCAGCGAGAACATCGTCGAATCCATCAACGTCGGCATTCTCGCCGCGGGCCTCGATGATTGCGTCGAGAGCTGGAACTCGCAGATCGAGAAGCTCACCGGCATCCCGCGCCGCGAAGCGCTTGGCAGGCGGCTCTCTGATCTCTTTCCGCCCGAGCTGTGCGAGAAGTTCGATGAGGTCCGCGGCGATTCGAGAGTACATAACGTCTATAGGATGGTCCTTCATCCGCGTCTCGGTGAGCTGGACGAGCAGCCGCAGCCCACGCCGAACGGGCGCCATGGGCTCGAGCTCACGAAAGCCCCGCCGCCTCCGCGCGAGTCGATCGTAAACCTTGCGATTGCTCCGCTTTTTTCCAAAGACTTTCAACAGATCGGGCGCCTGATCATCTTCGACGATGTCACCGACCGCGACGAACTCGAGCGCCGCCTCGTCCAGGCCGACAAGCTCAGCTCTATCGGCCTCCTGGCTGCCGGTGTCGCCCATGAAGTCAACACACCGCTTGCCGTCATCTCCACTTATGCGCAAATGCTCGCCAAGCAGGTCTCCGATGACGATCACAAGTCGAAGATTCTTGAAAAGATCGCCAAGCAAACCTTCCGCGCGAGCGAAATCGTCAACTCGCTTTTGAATTTCTCGCGCACGTCGCCGACCGAATTCGTCGAAGTGGACCTGAACCGCGTCATACGCGAGACCGCCAATCTGGTGGAGCACCAGTTCGACAAAGCCGGCGTCGGCACCCGCCTGAACCTGGCCGATCAATTACCTCTTGTCCGCGGCAATTCCGGCAAGCTCCAGCAGGTCTTCCTCAATCTGTTCATTAACGCCCGCGACGCTATGTCCGGGGGCGGCGGTACTCTTATCGTTCGCACTTGGAGCGAGGGCGGCTTCGCACATATTGAGGTAGCCGATACAGGGCAGGGAATTCCTCCCGAAAACCTGGCGCGCATCTATGATCCGTTCTTCACTACCAAAGGTGCGAAGAAGGGAACCGGACTGGGCCTCTCGATCACCTACGGAATCGTGCAGGAGCACAAGGGTATCATCGAAGTCGATAGCGTTCTCGGGCACGGAACCCGCTTCCGGCTGGAGTTCCCGGGCGTCTCCGGCGTTTCCGGCAAGCCCGCCGCACATCGCCGCGAAGCCCTGCCCGCGTGATCGCGCGATCTATCTTCTAATAAATACCCGGATGTCTGATACAACCACTGTAGTGCCGTTCACGAACCAAGATTTGCCGGCGGATCGTGTCAGTCCGCCCGAGCGCCGGCGAATTCTCGTCATCGATGACGAGGCCGACATTCGCGAGAGCCTCGAACTGCTGCTCACCGGAGAAAACTATCACGTCGAGCTCGCCGAGAATGCCACCACGGGTCTCCATAAGTTCGAGTCCGGCAATTATGATCTCGTCCTCCTCGACCTCATGATGCCCGACAGGTCCGGGATGGAGGTTCTGTCCGACATCCGCCTGCGGGATTCGGATACACCGGTGTTTATGCTCACCGCGTACGGCTCCGTCGAAGTCGCGGTGCGCGCGCTCAAGTCGGGCGCGAACGATTATTTCGCCAAGCCCTGGGATAACGAAAAGCTCCTCATTGAGATCGATCGAATGATCTCGAAGGGACGCCTCGAGCGGGAAAACACGCAGCTCAAGCGCGCCCTGAAACAGCGGTACGCCTTCCCGAACATCGTCGGCAAGAGCGAGCGCATGATTCGTTTGCTCGATCAGGTCGCGCAGGTCGCGCCCAGCCGCGCCACCATCCTCATCACTGGCGAGACCGGCACCGGAAAAGAGCTCATCGCCAAAGCCATTCACGCGCACTCTGCCCGCGCGGATCAGATGTTCGTTCCCGTTAACAGCGGCTCCTTGCCGTCCGAGTTGCTCGAATCCATCCTCTTCGGGCACGTCAAGGGATCCTTCACCGGGGCGATCGCCAATCGGAAGGGCCTGTTTGAAACCGCCAATCGCGGCACCATTTTCTTCGACGAAATCGGTACCGTCGGTCCCGAAATACAGGTCAAGCTGCTTCGCGTCCTTCAGGACCGCGAATTCATGCCCCTCGGTTCAAACGAAAGCATCCGCGTGGACGTCCGCATCATAGCGGCCACCAACGCCGACCTCCGCAAGCTCGTCGACGAGGGTAAATTCCGCGAAGATCTCTTTTACCGCCTGAATGTCATCAACCTCAATCTCCCTCCGCTGCGCGAACGCAAGGATGACATCCCCCTCCTCGTCGATTACTTCTTCACCCGCTACTGCCGCGAGAATGAAAAGTTCCTGAACAGCGAGGGCCGGTCGGTGCTCGCCTTTGAGCCCGAAGCAATGCAGATCCTGATAGAGCACTCCTGGCCCGGCAATGTGCGCGAGCTCGAAAATGTCGTCGAGCGCGCGGTAGTGCTGACGACCTCGACTTCGGTTCCGGCCCACGTACTCCCGGACCACTTGCAGACGGCGAGCGGTATGCGCATATCGCGCGATAATAACGGCATGCTCGCTTCCGACGCTTCGCTGTTTGAAATCGTCGCCGACTTCGAGCGCCGCAAAATCATCGAAGCGCTGGAAGCCGCCGGCTACAGTCAGACCGAAGCCGCCGAAGCTCTGCGTATCCCGCTTTCAACATTGAATCAGAAGATCAAGCGCCTGAACATCGACGTAAAGCGCCGCCCAAATCACTAAATGCACTAAATGGAATGCACTAAATGTGCACTCTACTCTCTCTCAAAATGGGGACGGTCGCACATTTTTTCTGATTCTCCTCGGAAAACCGGAAGCCTCCATTCCCCTAAGCTCGCTTCAAGCTTCAGGCTCCGCACCGAACTCGCGGCCTTGATAAGCCCGCGTCAAGCCTCAAATACAGTAGATAAGGAATGAACTCAAAGCCACTTGCCGCATCGCTGTTCACGCTGGCACTCACTCTCTCCCCGGCCGTTGCCGCCGATCAGGATTGGCCGAATCTCGCCCGCTATGCAGCCGACAACGCCAAGGTCGCGCCTCCCGCGCCGGGCGAGAATCACGTCGTGTTCATGGGCGATTCCATCACCGATGCCTGGGGCCGCTCCGTCGGCCGGTTCTTTCCCGGCAAGCCTTACATAAACCGCGGCATCAGCGGCCAGACCACCCCCCAGATGCTGATCCGTTTCCGTCCTGATGTCATTAAGCTGCAGCCAAAGGTAGTGGTGATTCTCGCCGGCACCAATGATATCGCCGGCAACACCGGCCCCGAGACGCTGGAGGAGATCGAAGGCAACCTGGAGTCCATGGCACAGCTCTCGCAGGCGAACAACATTCGCGTGGTCCTTGCTTCCGTCATGCCCGTCTGCGATTGCTTCAAGGATCAGACCACCCGACGCCCACCCGACAAAATCGTCGCACTCAATACCTGGATCAGGAACTACGCTGCCGGCCACGGCATCGTCTACCTCGACTACTACGCCGCCATGGCCGACGACCATGGTCTCCTGAAGAAGGATTTGACCTACGATGGCCTGCATCCCAACCCAGCCGGTTACGACGTGATGGCTCCTCTAGCGCAGCAGGCAATCGACCAGGCTCTGACAAAATAGCCGCACGTGGTAGCTTCTCATGTGGAGGGCTGCCTTGCGAGCCGGACTCTTTACCCGCGAATACCCGCCCTACGTTTACGGCGGCGCCGGAGTTCACGTCGAATACCTGAGCCGTGAGCTCGCTAAGAAAATTGAGGTGGAGGTCCACTGCTGGGGCGATCAGCAGTCTGACGGCGGCAAGCTCCACGTTCGTGGCGCCCAGCCTTGGAGCGAAATCAGCAACGGCACCGAAGCCAAATTCAAAGCTGCTCTTGAAGCCCTCAGCCTGAATCTGACGCAAGTCAAGGCGCTCGCCGGTATCCAGATCGTCCATACTCACACCTGGTACGTCTCCATGGCCGGTTTCCTCGCCAAGAAGCTGTACAACATTCCATTCGTGCTCACCACTCATAGCCTTGAGCCGCTGCGCGCCTGGAAAGCCGAGCAGCTTGGCAGTGGCTATGCCATGAGCTCCTGGATGGAGCGAACGGCCATCCTCGATGCCGACGCAGTCATTGCTGTCTCAAACGGCACCAGGGAAGACATTCTGCGCTCATACGCCGTTTCGCCCGAACGCATCCACGTCATTTACAACGGCATCGACCTGAACGAGTACCGCAAGACAAATGAGACTTCAGCGCTTGTCGCTCACGCTGTCGACCCGCACGTTCCTTATGTTCTTTTCGTCGGTCGCATAACGCGCCAGAAAGGCGTCACGCACCTCGTTGACGCCATTCGTTACCTGCCTCGCGATACCCGGGTCGTCTTATGCGCTGGCGCCCCCGACACTCCGGAGATTGCCGCCGAAATGCGCAGCAAAGTCGAGGAAGCGCGCCGGCACAATCCAAACATCGTATGGATCGAGAAGATGGTGAGTAAGCCGGAAGTGATTCAGCTCTACAGCCACGCACGCGTGTTCTGTTGTCCGTCCGTCTACGAACCCTTCGGCATTATCAATCTCGAAGCGATGGCCTGTGGGTCGCCCGTTGTGGCGAGCGCCACCGGCGGTATTAAGGAAGTGGTCGTCGACGGCGAAACCGGCTATCTCGTTCCCTTTGAACAGGACTCTGTCACCAGCTTTCCCATCCATCCCGACCGCTTCGCCCAGGATCTCGCCGCCCGGATTTCCCAACTCCTCGAAGATCCTGAGAAATGCCGGCGCTTTGGCGATGCGGGCAGAAAACGCGTCGAAGATAAATTTAGCTGGTCATCCATTGCAGACCAGACCATCGCTCTCTACCAACGCCTCATCGATGAGGTAAAGTCCCGGCCATCCTCCTGATTTGAAGACTGAGCTGATTTGAACACTGAGAAAGATAAAATCGCCACACATGCCAACACAGCAGGACGGACGCAGAAGAGTCATCATCGAAAGCGTTTCCCCGGAGATAGACGGCGGCAGATTTCCTGCCAAGCGGACTATCGGCGACACGGTGCACATCGAAGCCGACATCTTCACCGACGGCCATGACTCCATTGCGGCAGCCGTCCTCTACCGTCACGAAAGTTCGCCCGCCTGGCTTGAGCGGCCGATGAAGCCGCTGGTGAATGACCGCTGGGCCGGCGAGTTTCCGGTGTCTCAACTGGGCCGCTATCGCTTCACCGTGCATGGTTGGGTCGACCATTGGGAGACTTGGCGGCGTGATCTTCTCAAGCGCATTGCCGCCAACAGCGATACGCCTGTCGACTACCTGATCGGTGCGAATCTCATCAGCGAGGCAGCCGAACGCGCGAAAGGGCCCGATCACGATTGGCTCGAGCAGAAAGCCGGCCTTTTACGCACTGACAAAGATTCGGAGACGCGTCGAACCCTCGCAACCGATTCCGCTCTCGATGAAGTGGTTCTTCGCTATCCCGACCGCCGCTTTGCGACCGAATATGACCGCGAGATCATCATCGTGGTCGATCCCGTGCGCGCGCGCTTTAGTGCATGGTACGAGCTCTTCCCACGCTCCACTGCGCCTGAGCCCGGCCGGCATGGCACGCTGGCCGATTGCGAAGCGCGCCTGCCCGACATCGCGGAAATGGGCTTTGATGTCGTCTACCTTCCGCCCATCCATCCCATCGGCTCCACCTTTCGGAAAGGCAAAAATAATTCCGTGGTGGCCGCGTCCGACGATGTCGGCAGTCCATGGGCGATCGGGGCGCCCGAGGGTGGGCACAAGTCTGTCCATCCCGCTCTCGGCACCCTCGACGATTTCCGCCGCCTCGTCAAGCGTGCCTCCGATCTCAACCTGCAAATCGCCCTGGACATCGCCTTTCAGGTCTCTCCCGACCATCCCTACGTCAATGGGCACGAAGAGTGGTTTCGCAGTCGGCCGGACGGCACCATCCAGTACGCCGAGAATCCGCCCAAGAAGTATCAGGATATTTATCCCTTCGATTTCGAAACTCCGAAATGGCACGAACTCTGGCATGAGCTGAAGAGCATCTTCAAGTTCTGGATGGATCAGGGCGTGCGGATCTTTCGCGTCGATAATCCTCACACCAAGGCCTTCCCTTTCTGGGAATGGTGCATCACAGAGCTCAAACGCGAAGCTCCCGACGTTCTTTTCCTTTCGGAAGCGTTCACGCGGCCCAAAATTATGTACCGGCTCGCCAAGCTCGGCTTCAGCCAGTCTTATACCTATTTCCCGTGGCGCAACGCCAAATATGAGCTGCAGGCGTACTTGACGGAGCTCACCAAAACCCAGGTTCGTGACTATTTCCGCCCGAATCAGTGGCCGAACACGCCCGATATTTTGACTGAATTTCTGCAAATCGGCAGCCGTGCCGCCTTCGTAATCCGCCTTCTGCTGGCCGCCACACTTGGCGCCAACTACGGCATGTATGGCCCCGCATTCGAGCTGATGGAAAGCCGTCCGGTCCGGCCGGGCAGCGAAGAATATCTGGATTCCGAAAAGTATCAGATCCGCCATTGGGAGCTCGACCGCGCCGACAGCCTGCGTGAGCTCATCACGCTCGTGAACAGTATTCGCCGCGAAAATCCGGCGCTGCAAAACGACTGGTCTCTCGAGTTTCATCCGGTGGATAACGACCAGCTCATTTGCTACAGCAAGCGTTCCGAGGATGGCTCGAACCTTATCGTTACCTTGGTCAATCTCGATCCGCACTACAAGCAGGGTGGCTTTATCGATCTTCCTCTCGACCAGCTCAAAATCGACGAAAAACATCCCTATCAGGCAAACGATCTCCTCACCGGCGCGCGCTACGTTTGGACAGGCAGGCGAAACTATGTGGAATTGGACCCGGCCAGCGTGTCTGGCCACATTCTTCGCATCCGCCGGCGCCTCCGCGTCGAAACCGATTTCGAATATTTCCTCTGAAGCGTCTCCTTTTCCGGAGGGTCGATATCTGTCATGACGAGCGAAACACCGCGAATCGAGGTCGAATCCTGGAGCCAACCGCTGCCGGAAACCGTCGTCGGCCAGCTCGAGAAATTGCTCCCCGGCTATATCGTGAGCCGGCGTTGGTATCGTGCCAAGGCCCAGACCATTGAACAGCTCTCAGTGTCCGACGTGATCCCCGTCACATCTTCCGATTTTGTTCTGGCAATTGATATTCGCTATTCCGGCGATTCCTGTAGCACTTATCTACTCCCGATATCGCTCGAACCAGATCCGGCGGATCACGAGGTGCTTGCCTTTCTGCGCGGCCCCGGCGGCGAGCAGCGCGCTGTAATCAATGCGCTCGACGGCCGGCGGTTTCGCGACCTGATGCTGAAGGCCATCGCCTGCCAGTCAGTCTACGAAGGCCCGCGCGGCGTGCTCAAGACCTCTCAAACGAGCGCTCTTGGCGAATATTGCGGCGATACACTGCCGCCCCTTGAGAGTTTCGTCTCCCGCGCGGAGCAGAGCAACACCTCCGTTATTTATGGCGACCGTTTCATCCTGAAGCTCTTTCGCAAGATCGAATCGGGCATCAATCCGGATATCGAAATCGGCACCTTCTTGACGGAACACGGCTTCCGGCACACTCCTGCCGTTCTTGGCGCCTGTGAATACCGCACCCGCGATAACGGTGCCGTCTATGCCGTCGCTATTCTCCAGCAGTTTGTGAAAAACGAAGGCGACGCCTGGAAATACACCCTCGACTCGCTCCATGCCTTCTTCAGCCGCGCTCTTGCGCTCGGCGATAAGCCGGAGCTGTTCGAACTTGCCAACCGGCACCCGCTGGCCTTAATGGATCAGCCGCTCTCTCGCGAGGCGCGCGGCGTCTTGGGGGACTATCTTGCATCCGCCGAACTGCTGGGCAAGCGCACCGCGCAGTTGCACGCGGACCTGGCGGATCCCCGCGGCGGTCCTGACTTCGCGCCCGAGCCTGTGACCGGCCACGAGCGGCAGCGCGTGTACGAAGACATGCTGGGCGAAGCCCGGAACTCTTTCGAAACTTTGCGTCGCAAGCAACCCTCGCTCGGCGGTCCCGCCGCCGAAAGCGCACGCCAGGTCTTAGAGCTCGAAGCTGAAATCACCGCGCGATTTTTCGCCCTTCGCGACTTTCCGCTGAGCACCCTCCGCATTCGTCATCACGGCGATTACCATCTCGGGCAAGTGCTCTTTACGGGCGAGGACTTCATGATCATCGACTTCGAAGGCGAACCCGCACGGCCGCTTTCCGAGCGCCGCTCAAAAGCCCTCGCCGTTCGCGATGTCGCCGGCATGGTGCGCTCTTTTGAGTACGCGGCCTTTGCCGCGCTGTTCGGGCAGATCGAGGGCGTGCCGTCTGATGCTGCCTCGCTCGCTTCTGTCGAGCGTTGGGCCGCCTTTTGGAATAGCTTCATCAGCGCTGCCTACCTTCGTTCCTATTTCGCGGAATCGCAGAACCTTCCGTTTGTGCCGGCTTCCGCGGAGGAACGCCGCATTCAGCTCGATGCGTTCGTTCTGCAAAAGGCACTGTACGAAGTGTCTTACGAACTGAACAACCGGCCGGACTGGGTCCGCATCCCGCTGCGCGGCATCCTGACCCTCATGCGGTCACTCCGATGATGGAATTTTCAACCGGGCTCTCGCATCATTCTTTTCTGACCAACCTCATTCCCCATGGCAACCTCGACCAGAATTCTGAATGAAAACGACGCTTACCTTTTCCAGGAAGGTACCCACGCCAAAATGGCGGAGGTTCTCGGTGCGCACTTTCGAAGCGACCAGGGCGGGACGCAATTTGGGGTATGGGCCCCCAATGCCCGCTCTGTATCGGTCATAGGCGACTTCAACGCTTGGAACCAAGACGCCCATTCGCTTTCACGCGAGGCTGCCGGGATCTGGCAGGGGTTCGTCCCCGGCGCATACCCGGGAGCGCATTACAAGTACCACATCGTGTCGCAGAATAAGTACGTCGTCGATAAGGCAGATCCCTACGGCTTCTTTCACGACACGCCGCCGCGCACCTCCTCCATCATCTGGGACCTGGGTTACGAGTGGCACGATCAGGAATGGATGGCACGGCGGGCAGCCGCCAACAGCCTCGCCGCTCCGATTTCGATCTATGAAGTCCACCTTGGCTCCTGGCACACCGTCGCCGCGGAAGGCGATCGCCCCCTCACCTACCGTGAACTCACGGACCAGTTGATTCCTTACGTGAAGGAAATGGGGTTCACGCATGTCGAATTCATGCCCGTCATGGAGCACCCCTTTTACGGCTCTTGGGGCTATCAGACTACCGGCTACTACGCTCCCACTAGTCGCTATGGAACCCCGCAGGATTTCATGTACCTCATCGATCGCTTTCATCAGGAGGGCATTGGTGTCATCCTCGATTGGGTGCCGTCGCATTTCCCGCAAGACGAGCACGGCCTCGGCTTCTTCGATGGCATGCACGAATACGAGCCCGCTGATCCGCGCCGCGGCATCCATCCGGATTGGAACAGCTTTATCTTCGATTACAGCCGCGGCGAAGTGCGCAGCTTTCTTCTTAGCAGTGCCCTGTTCTGGCTCGATAGGTACCACGCCGACGGCCTTCGCGTGGATGCCGTTGCCTCCATGCTCTACCTCGACTACTCGCGCAAGGCGGGCGAGTGGGTGCCGAACCAGTACGGTGGCCGCGAAAACCTCGATGCCATCGCCTTCCTTCGCCGTTTGAATGAGGACGTCTACCGGGTGCATCCCGATGTTCAAACCATCGCCGAGGAGTCCACCGCCTGGCCCATGGTTTCAAAACCCACCTACATCGGCGGCCTGGGTTTCGGCTTCAAGTGGGACATGGGCTGGATGCACGACACGCTCTTATACATTTCGCAGGATCCCTTCTTCCGCAAGTACCACCACCACGAACTGACCTTCCGGCTCGTCTACGCCTTCAACGAGAACTTTGTACTGCCTCTCTCGCACGACGAAGTCGTATACGGCAAACGATCGCTCATTAACAAAATGCCTGGAGACGACTGGCAGAAATTCGCCAACCTGCGATTGCTGTTCGCTTATATGTGTGCCCAGCCCGGCAAGAAGTTGCTCTTCATGGGCGGCGAGTTCGGCCAGTGGAGTGAGTGGAAGCACGATGGCAGCCTTGATTGGAATCTGCTCCAGTGGGATACACACGCTGGTATCCGCCTCCTGGTAGGCGACCTGAACAATCTGTACCGTTCCGAAGTGTCCCTCCACACCTCGGAGAACACCTCCGCCAGCTTCGAATGGATCGACGTGCACGATGCCGAGAAAAACGTGCTCAGCTTCCTGCGCAAGGGCCGCAGCGAGGACGAACGCATCGCCGTCGTCTGCAATTTCAGCCCGGTCCCGCGCGCCAACTATCGAATCGGCGTGCCGGCCAAAGGTTTTTGGAAGGAGATTTTGAACACCGATGCGCGCCAGTACGGCGGCACCGGGCGCGGTAACTTCGGAGGCGTCGAAACCGTGCCTATTCCTCTGCACGGCCGAAATTATTCGCTGACCATCGATCTTCCTCCGCTTGCGGCCGTTTTCTTCCGCCTGGATGTGTCCGCATCCTGAAGAAGAGCATCCCGATGAAAAGCAACGTCCGTGATATACTCCCGCAGGTACACTACATGCGAAGAGCCTGGTGTTTGCTATTTTCCGCCGCACTTCCCGCGGCCATTATTTCTATGACAGGGTGTGCTGGTTCTCCCCATGAGCCCACAGAGAAATACATCCTCGTCGCCGACAATACAAAGATTCCTTACTGGCAAACTGCGCTGCAGGGTCTGCAGCATGCCACTGCCGAGATGAAGGTCAAATCGGAGATTCAGGGACCTGACGGGCATGATCCCCAGGGCGAACGCGACGCCTTTAAGCGCGCCGTCGCCGAGAAGCCTTCGGGCATCCTCGTCTCTGCCGCTGATTCCAGCCTTCTGGGACCGGATATCGATTCCGCCATCGAGCAGGGTATTCCGGTTATTACCATCGATTCCGACGCCCCTGAAAGCAAGCGTCTGTTCTTTGTCGGAACAGACAACTTCAACGCCGGCATGATCGGTGGAAAAATGACTGCCAAGCTGCTCAACAACAAGGGCAATGTTGTCATTTTCACTATCCCTAGCCAGATGAATTTGAAAGACCGCCTGGCCGGCTATCAGGCCGCGTTTGCCGATCATACGCAGATCACCGTTAAGCAGGTTGTCGATATGAATGGCAACTCCGACGTTGCTTTCGATGCAGCCAAAAAGCTGATCGACTCGAAGGATAAGCCGGATGCCTTTATCTGCCTCGAAGCGCTGGCTTGCCCGGCAGTCGCCGATGTAGTAAACCGCGCCAGCCTGGGCGGCAAAGTTACCATCGTCGCGATGGATACGGATCCCGGCACCGTCGATTGGGTCAACAAAGGCGTGATTTCCGCCACCATCGCCCAGCGGCCCTGGACGATGGCCTATTACGGTACAAAGCTCGTCGATCAGATTCACCACAACCCGCCGAAGCCGCTTGCCGGTAACTGGAAAGAGAACGTGTTCTCTCCGCTTCCAACGTTCGTAGATACCGGCACATTCGTGGTCAACAAACAGAACGTGGCCGGCCTGTCCCAGCAGCCCCCAACCGGCGGCCAATAATCCCTAAATTAATCCCTAAATGGGGACGGTCGCACATTTTTTCCGATCCCCCTCGGAAAACCGCTACCGCCGCTCCCTAAAGCACGCCTAACGGAAAAAGCGAGAAGGGCAGCCCGCTGCAATGCGGCTTGCCCTTCTCAGTCATTCTTCGTTAGAGCCGGCGCGTTATACACGGGTTAGCTAACCCACGCGCCGCTCGGCTGGCACGTTATGCGGCTAGATAGATAGCAAACGTGATAAAACTACTTTGGACTTGCCATGAAGTGTACGGCGCCCGCTCTCGCCACCTGCCTTATCCTCGGCGCGATCCTATCGCGGGCCAACCCCGTCCAGGAACCCCAGTCTGTTCCGGACAGCGCCGAGCAGCAGCGTTTGCTGGCGGTTATGCACCGCTACGCATCCCAATACGTCGCCAACCTTCCGAATTTCATCTGTCAACAGGTCACGCATCAATTTGAAGCCGGCCGCAAAGCGAAGCACTGGCACAAGGGCGACACTCTCGCCTATAAGCTCGTCTTCAACGAGGGCAGGGAAGAGCGCACAGTCGAGTTCGTCAATGATAGGCCGGTCCGGGGCGCCGGTTTCCGCTACTGGCGTGCTCCCCTCACCAGCGAAGGTGAATTCGGCATGTTGATCGAAACCGTTTTCGGTGACTCGAGCGCGGCCCGCTTTAGCTGGAACCGCTGGGACACCATCGATGGCCAATCCGTGGCGGTGTTCGACTACGCCATCGCCCGCGACCACTCCACGCTCAGCCTTAGCCTGAGCGATATAGCCAGAGCAGTCGTGGCCTATCACGGCTCCATCTACGCCGATCCCCAATCCGGAGCCATTCGCCGCATCACCAACGCAGCCGACGACATCCCGCCCGAGGTCCAGACCCGCAGTATCGGCACCACCATCGACTATGCCGAAGTCGACATCGCTGGCCGGCGATATCTCCTGCCCGCCACCGCGGTGGTCGCTCTCACCACCGACTCCAGCAACATCCGCAATGAAATCTCTTTCCAGAGCTACCGGAAGTTCGAAACCGAGTCGCGTATTACCTACGCCGCAGGCGCTTCACCGGAACAATAAAGCTGCCCGTCTCCGATTCGTGCCCACTCGCGTGAACTCGTGGCGCGCCCTGCTAGTCGTCCCGCCCATGCGCATACGCCGGCGGTGCTGTCGCTTCCACCGCTTTGAAGTGCTCCTTGATCCGGTAGGTGTGTTCCGCGCCTTTGGGCACCACCCATGAATCCCCAGCCTTCAATTGGATCGTCTGCCCTTCTATCTCCAGTTCCGCGGTACCCTCAATCACATACCCGACCGTCTCGTACTCCCGCCGTGCGTGGTCCTCTTTCTGGTGCCCCGGTTCCACATCCCACAACCGCATCGCCACGAACTTCCCTGAAGCAAGATATTTCTGCCCAAGCTTGCCGTGTGGCGAAAATTTCGAATCTACTTTCGTTACCGTTGTGTCGCTCATGCCCGGTTGGATGCTCCTTTCGCTCCGCCGTCAGACACCTCTCTCGCAAATGCCATCTCACGCGAAGGCGAACGTTCACGACTCGCCCTCGCGTCGCGCTGCTCGCCGCTACACTTGCTCCGGAACCACAAACGGAGCCCTGTACGTCCCCCTCAACATCTCCGTCGCCTCCGTGTCGTTGATCACCGATTCCGTCTCCGGATCGAAGTGGATCGTCCGCCCCAGCCGGTACGAAGCGTTCGCCAGGTGCACCAGCGTCGTCGAGAGATAACCTTCCTGAATCGGCGCGTGCAGGTTCGCCGCGTTCCGGCTGCGCACACACTCTATGAAGTTGACGAAGTGTTCGTTCCCCGTGCGGGTATGCTGTTGCGGCCCCGCCTCGCCCTCGGCGCCCAGCCAGCTTCGGTACGAATCGTAATTCGATATCGCCAGATACCCTTTTGACCCGTAATATAGGTTGCCGATGGTCGAAGGCTTGCCCGACGCCGGACCTAAGCTTTTACTCGCCTTCGCTGGCGCCTTTGACGCTGCAGTCAGTCCGGCTTCGGGCACATCGCCGCTGCCAAACTCCCGGGTGCCGATGCCCGCTTCATGATTCGTCATCCAGCCGCGCACCTCGAAGTTCATCATCTTCGTGATGCCCTCCGGAGTTCGGAACTCATACGCCACCGTGACCACATTGGGCGTCTGCTGGTCGTCGTCAAACAGGAAATGTCCGCCGATCGCGGTGATCTTGTTCGGCAGTCCCACTCCCAGCCCCCAGCGTGCCAGGTCCAACTCGTGGATGCCCTGATTGCCCAGGTCGCCGTTGCCCGTGTCCCAGATCCAGTGCCAGTTGTAATGGAAGCGATTCTTCGTAAACGGCTTCAGCGGCGCCGGCCCGGTCCATAGATCGTAATGAACTCCCGGCGGCACCGGTTCCGGAAGCGCATGCCCAATCGTGTCGCGCCACTTGTAGCACAACCCGCGCGCCATGTAGACATTTCCGATCAGTCCGGAACGCATCTGGTCCATCGCCTCCAGGATGGCGGCGCTTGACCGGCACTGGCTCCCGTGCTCGCAGATCACCTTGTACTTTTCTACCGCCTTCACCAGTTGTCGGCCTTCCCACCAGTTGTGCGAACACGGTTTCTCGATGTAGATATCTTTGCCGGCCTGCGCGGCCCAGATGCCCATCAGAGAATGCCAGTGGTTCGGCGTCGCAATGGAGACTGCATCGACGTTCTTGTCTTCGAGCAGCTTCCGCACATCGATGTACGTCTGCGGCTTTTTGATTCCCATCTCCTCGGCATCGGCCAGTCTTTTGCGAAGAACGTTCTCGTCCACATCACAGAAGTACGCAATCTCCACGCCCGGTATATGCTGGTACCCTCTGACGTGATCCCACCCGCGCCCCCGCACTCCGATCACCGCAATGCGGATCCGGTCATTGGCTCCGCGCACCTGCTTGGCCGACGCGGCGGTCGCCAGACTCGCGGCTGCAGCCGTTGTCGCTTTCAAAAACTCACGGCGCGCTGGTTTCTCTAAGTCCTCTTGCAAAATCCTACCTCCCATGCAAAACTATCAAACTCGAATTACACCCGCGCAGCCCGTGCCCGATGACACGTAAATTTGCGATCCTGCAACTATGAATGCTGACCGCGTGGAAGTCTCCTGGGACGCTCAGAAAAACAAGTGGCTCATACGAATTCACGTCGGGGAAGAGGTCATTCGCCGCTATTGCGGCGAACGCAAGAATGTAGATCAGGAAAAGCTGCGGGTCGCCGCTGAAAAGACTGCCCGGGACGAGGGCTATGAGGTCGCCCAGGGCAGCATCTCAGTTCTACCCTGAGGCCCCGCTTTCCAGCCCGCAAAACGCACCAGCGCTTAACGCGCTCTTGCTTCGCCCGGGTGCATCAACGCCCCGAGATCTTCATATTGATCCGTAGCGACGAAGTTCACCCCCGCCTCGATCGCTGCCTTCCACCGCGTCTTTGCAGCTTCGAGCGATCCGAAGTTGTACCCTTCAAACCATCCGTTCTCACGGCCGGCCGCAGGGTCGAAACCGTCCAGGGTATAGAAGCGGATCCAATACCCGAGCTGGTGAGCGTAATCTACCAGTGCATGCAGGCGGGCCGCATCGGCTGCCGTCCAGGCGCCCGCACGCGGCTCGCCACCCTCTTCCACCTCATACCAGGAGTTGTTCCACCACCGCCGATAATCTGTCGGCCGCTCGCTCAGGAGCTTTTCCGGAGCCAGCGTTGCAAGCGCATGATCCCGTTCCTCTTTCGTTCCGCCCTCAGGCAAATGCGTGTGCGCGGACCCGAAGAGCCGCAGCCGAGCTCCGGTGCGCACCTCCTTATAGAAGACTTCTTCCTGCGCGTCCGAGTCCTCTGTAGTAACCAGTAGAGGCTTCACATCCAGAGGAGCGAGCTCATGCGCATCCACGGTCTTCACGGCAGTCGTAATCCACGGTTCGTACTCTCCCAGTTGCTGCCACACCGCATGCAACAGCGCCGGCTGGCTATCTTTGAAATCGAAGTGCAGGACAACGAGAGGCCATCGCGAACGGTCGCCCGAAGCCAGCTCTTTCTCCACAATCGGACGCACCCGCTCGAAAAAGTAATCGCGCAGCGTCGGCTCGGAACCGGTTGCCTTCGGCGTATGCGAAACAACGATGCGGCCCTTACCTGATGCCGGGTCGACATACCACGCCAAGTCCTGCTCGATGGCTACGGGAAATCCTGCTTTGAGCGCACGATTGATGCGATCCGTCCATTGCCCGTCGTAGGGATAACAGTTGTGTGCATCCAGCACGGGTCGATTGTGGTTCAGAAATTCGAGTTGCGGCTGCTGGGCACGTACCAGTAAAGACCCCTCGCCTGCAGCACAAAGCGGCAGCGAGAAAGATGCGGGCAAAAGCCGGGATATACTTCATGAAAGTTTAATATTATCGCTCTTTATCCACAAAGGTTAGTACTAGCTTTAAGGTATTGACTTTAATCAGTGCTCGTTTTCGATTATTGATTTGTATTCAGCCGTAATCAATTTGTCGGGCGTAACCAGTTCGTCACACGGTTGTAACCGATCAGTAGGCTTAATTGGCTAGGCTACTATCTGTTAGTTCCTCGTTAGTTCCTCTCCGTCTTAGCGCAATATCTGAGCGGGGAGAGTCTTGTCTATGCTAGTCTATGCTTCACAAATTTCGATTAGATAAATTACTATTTTCCTTTATTTTTATAAGTATTAGTTGCATTTACGCTCAAACCGACGTGGGAAGTCTTACCGGTCTCGTTACCGATGAAAGTCAATCCCAATTCCCGGCGCGCGCGTTACGACGACCAACGATGCCACTGGAGTGGCTCGAACCACTGAAAGCGACGCTTCCGGGTATTACAACTTTCCGAGCCTCCCAATAGGCAGCTACCACATCGTTGTCGATGAAACCGGCTTCGATCGCGCAACCAGTACCGCCCGAGTAGATCCCTCTCAGAAGGGGCGCCTCGATTTCCAGTTGAAAGTCGGTACCACCAGCACAACCGTCGAAGTGAAAGACACCACGAGTGAGCTTTCGCACGACGATGCATCTCTTGGAACCGTGATTGAGAATCCGGTGATCCAGAATACTCCGCTATTTATGCGAAATTGGGACGATCTTATCCGCCTCGTCCCCGGCGTTCAGCAGAACCGCTATACGGAACAGAGCGGCGCCACCGCTTCCGGACGCACAGGCGATTTTCAGGTGAACGGCGTCCACTCTCTTCAGAACGATTTCATTCTCGACGGTATTGACGACAATACCTTTTCGGAGAACGTGCAGGAATTCAGCACAGAAGGAACGCGGCCATCCGTCGATGTGATTCAGGAGTTCAAAGTCGTCACCAATCCATACTCCGCGGAGTACGGTCGGAGCCCCGGCGCTGCCGTCGACGTCACCACCAAGGGCGGCACGAATGAACTGCACGGCTTGCTCTTTGAGTACCTGCGCAACCGTGTTTTCGATGCCAACGACTTCTTCTCGAATCGGTCTGGATTGCCGAAGCCCGAGAATGTCCAGAATCAGTTCGGCGGCAACGTCGGCGATGCCATCATCAAAAACAAGCTCTTCGGATTTTTCAATTACGAGGGCACCCGCATCCGCCGCGGCATCACGCGTATCTCCACCGTCCCGCTTCCCAATGAGCGCATCGGTGATTTCAGCCCGCAGGCCGCCGCTGCGAACGGTCTCAAGTACCCGACCATTTACGATCCCACCACCGGTCTGCCTTATCCCAACAATAAGATTCCCGCGGGTGCCCTCAGCCCGAATGCGCTCGCGCTGCTGAATCTTTTCCCAATGCCGAACCTGCCGGGAGAGCTGAACAACTATGCCCGCACCGGCTCCCTCCTCGATGACAGCAACACGGAAGATGCCCGCGTCGATTGGAATGAGAGCGAGAAGAACCTGATCTTCTTCCGCTACACCGGTTCCAGCCGCAATCGCATCGTCCCGGGCAATTTCGGCGGACTCGCTGATGGTTCCGGCACCTCCGCGTGGGGCGACTCCACTCTTAACTCCTACAACGGAGCCATCGGTTTGACCCACGTCTTTAGCTCTACGATAGTCAACGATCTGCGCCTTGGCTTTTCGCGTAACACCGCAATCGACTTTCAATTGCCGTTCAATTTGGCTCCTGCCAACCAATACGTTCCCGGCATTCCTTATAACCCAGCGAGCGGCGGTGGACTGCCCGCCATCACCTTCGCCAATTACACCTTCTTAGGATCTCCTGACTACCTGCCCAAGCAGCAGAATCCCCAGCAATACCAGTTCGTCGACACGCTTTCGTGGAACAAGGGTAGCCACGCGCTCAAGTTCGGCGTCGACATTCTGGCGCCCATGCGCAACATCTTCCAGGATGAAGCCGATGTACACGGCAATCTCCAGTTCAACGGGCAGTTCACCTGCGAGCGCGGCGCCAATGGACAGTGCGTGTCCGGCACCGGTCTGCCATACGCCGACGCTCTGATTGGCTACGTACAGGGTGCAACCCTGTCGAACGTCTACAGGGTTGATCAGCGGCTGCAGATGTACTCGGGCTTCGTAGAGGACGACTGGAAACTGAGGCCCAACCTCACTCTGAACCTCGGTCTTCGTTACGATTTCGCCACACCGCCGTATTCCGCCAACAACAATCTGGCTAATTTCGACCCCGCCGGCAGCGGTTCACTCCAGCTTGCCAGTGGCGGATCGTTGGGCGACCGCGCCCTGGTGAAGATCAATGATAAGAACTTCGCCCCGCGCGTCGGATTCGCCTATTCGCCCGACAAGAAGACCGTGGTCCGCGGCGGCTATGGCATTTTCTATCTCGAGCTGGAGCGCTTCGGCAGTGAAGATCAGTTGGCGCTGAATCCACCCTTCCTCGTGCAAAGCAACGGCTCCATTCCCTCCAAGTCCACGCAGCCCCTGTTCCTTCTGCAGAATGGCTTTCCGGGCTCCTGGCTCAATCCTGCCGACATCAACTATCAGCTCACGCACATCCGTACCGCCAACCCTGATTCCAGCACGCCATACGTTCAGGAATGGAGCCTCGGCGTTGATCGCCAGTTGCCCGCCGGCATGGTTCTTTCGGTGAATTACGTCGGCTCGAAATCGACCCACCTCGATGTCCTGTCCGACTTGAATCAATACCTTGGCGGCGTGAAGCCCTATCCCAACTTTGGCTATCTCGAATACCAGCAGGCCATCGGCAACGGTAGCTACAACGCCCTCCAGGCATCATTGAAACGGCGTTTCGCAAATGGCCTCTCCGTGGACATTGCTTACACCTGGTCAAAGAGCATCGATGATGTGCCGGAGGAACTCGAAAGCAACTCGGGCGGTTCGCAAAACGGCCGCGATCAGAACGCCTGGCGAGGACCGAGCGACTTCGATATTCCCCAGCGCCTTGTTGCGTCTTACGTCTTTGAGCTGCCCTTCGGTAAAGGGAAACCCTGGCTGTCCAGCGGTGTTGCCTCCAAGGTACTCGGCGGTTGGAAGACTTCCGGCGTCTACACCTTCTCTAGCGGACGGCCATTCACTGTCGTTTCCGGTAGCAACTACTCCACGGCCATTGATCCTTACGGTGCTGCCACTGCGGTCCCGAACGTCATCGGTACTCCGCAGGTGCTGGGCAACATCAACTGCTGGTTCTACGTTTCCACCAGCAAGGCCTGTGCCGCGGCAGATCCCGCTGGTGTCAACGCCTTTGCTGAACAGCCGCTCGGGCAGTTCGGAAACGCCGGCCGCAATATCCTCCGCGGCCCTCACATTGGCGTCTTCGATTTCGCTCTGATGCGGGACTTCGCTGTGAGTGAGCGGACCAACCTCGAAGCTCGTTGGGAGGTCTTCAATCTGGCGAATACGCCGATCTTCGGACAACCCAACAACAACCTGAGTTCCGGAGCCGTCGGCAGCATCACGTCGCTCGCCAGCGATCCGCGCATAATGCAGTTCGCATTGCGTTTGTCGTTCTAATTTTCAGCGCAGTATTGGCTGAATCTGGTTCGGTTCGCCCTCGTGGTGTGCCGAACCAGATTTTTTTTGTCTCATCTCTCTTTCCTCGTGGTGTCTGTTATACGTTGCTAGCTGATGGCCTTCTCCACCGCGGAACAACTCGGCCCGAAGCCCCCAGCCGTCGGCCCCCGTGGCCTTCCCTTTGTGGGAGCCTCGCTCCAATTCCGCCGCGACCCCACCGGATTCCTGCTGCACCTCGCGCGCGTCTGCGGTGACTTGGTCGAATTCCGTCTCATGGGCTGCCCGGCGTTCTTCTTCGGTCACCCCGATTACGTCCGCGAAATCCTGGTCACGCGCCAGGCCAACTTCACCAAGAGCCGCATTCTGCAGCGCGCCAGGTTGCTGCTTGGCGAAGGACTGCTCACGAACGAAGGAGAAAGCCATCTCCGCCAGCGCCGGCTCGTGCAACCCGCTTTCTACCATCAACGCCTTCAATCCTACGCGGAGATCATCACTACCTATACCCTTCGTGCGCGCGAACGCTTTGAGCCGCAGACCGAACTCGACATCCTCGATGAGATGATGCGCCTCACCCTCTCCATCGTCGCCAAAGCCCTGTTCAGCACAGACGCCGAAGGCGATGCCTCCGCTGTCTCGCAAGCCCTCGACCACGTCGAAGATCGCTTCCGGTTTTTGTTGTTGCCCTTTTCCGATCTGCTCACCTGGCTCCCACTGCCGCCCACCCGCCGCTTCGAGCGGGCCAAAGCCGTTCTTGACCGCACGGTTTACCGCATCATCCGTGAACGCCGCGCGGCTTCCGGCGCCTCCGCCGACTTGCTCTCGGCTTTGCTCGCAGCCCGCGACGAAGAAGGGAGCGCCATGACCGACGAACAGGTCCGCGACGAGGTCCTCACGCTCTTTCTCGCCGGCCATGAAACCACCGCGATCGGCCTCACCTGGACCTGGTACCTGCTTGCCCAAAATCCGCACTGCGAACAGCGTCTGCACGACGAAATCGATGGAGTTTTGCACGGGCGCGCGCCGCGCTTCGATGACATCCCCAGCCTGCGCTACACCGAAATGGTACTCGCCGAATCCATGCGCCTCTATCCGCCCGTGTGGACCATAGGCCGCATGCCGAAAGAAGCGTTCGAACTTGCTGGTGTCACAATCCCACAAGGCGCCATTTGCCTGATGAGTCAGTTCGTCATGCATCGCGACCCGCGCTTTTACCCTGATCCAGAACGCTTCGATCCGGAGCGCTGGCATCCTGATATACGCGAGAGCCGTCCCAAGTTTGCCTACTTTCCGTTCGGCGGTGGCGCCCGTCTCTGCATCGGCGAGCGCTTCGCCTGGATGGAAATGATTCTCGTGCTCGCCACCCTCTGCCAGAAATGGCGCTTCCTGCTTGTCGACGATCAGCCCGTCGGCCTCAAGCCGTTGATCACCCTGCACCCCGATCGCAGCATCCAAATGCTTGCGGAGCCCCGCGAGAGGTCGACCGAAAACGAAACCATGACCGGAGAGGGAGATCGTGAGGACAGGTAGGCCGCTCTTGGCTGAAACAGGAGTGCTATCCTTGCCAAAGACTCAAGACAAGGAATGGCAATTCTTGTTCTTGTCCTGAGCTATAGTCATCATCAATGGCCGCCACGAAGCTTGGGCTGATATGCGAATTCCGCTTGAACTGAGCAAAGCCGAATCCGAAAATGTCAAAAACCTGCTGGCGAAGGCCGGTTTTGAGAGCTATTCCGAGCTCTTCAACAACGCGGCAACCTTGCTGCAGTGGTCAATTCAGCAGCTCGAAAACGGACGATCCATTATTTCAGTGGATGACGGTACAGGCGAAACCAAACAGTTGTGGATGCCTTTTTTCGACCGGATCGGAAATTCCACGCAACAAGAATCGGAAATGTTGTCCGCTTCTCCGGCAAATCGCGACGAATCCTTGGGCTAGCGCCGGAGCCAATATCCGACAATGGTGCCGATAATGCCGTACGCCCATTTCTGAGCTGCGTCAGTTGAGGAATGATCGAAAGCGATTATGTAGACAGCCACACCCAGCAGAACGCCGCTGATTAGCGCCTTCATAATGAAACGATAAAGCGGTTCGTCTTTTGTGAATGTCTTTGGGAAAATCTTATCTTGTTGACGAGGAGAAGCCCTTCTCGTCGGCATCGGCGGTGTCCGTTTGGTTGACATGACGTAGTTCGGTCTGACACCCGCGACCTGACCTCTTTAAGAAATTTTTTTTGCGGTTCTTAGTTATTACTCCGGAATTGCACCGCTCTTTCCCGGGACTGAAGCATGAATTGCCTCAACCTTTCGTAACCTCGTAGATATTCTACAGAAAAAAACCGTGCAATCGCTCGGCCACTTTGAACAGCTAGCCCTCTCTTTTCGTCTCCCCATTTACAGCCGTGCAAACTCAAAACATCGGCACACGCGGCCAGACTTTCTGGCGGCAAATCAGCGACGGCATTGCCATCCAGCAACTCTGGTTGCAGTTCCACAGCGAGGCCCGCGTCAGCTATCGCCTCTATTCGAAGGAGGTGGACTGGCGCCGTAACCAGGACGAAACGCGCGGTCAAAGATTCAAGCGTGTCGCGAGTGCGCTCTTCTGGGCGATGGTTTTGAAACTTTCGCCCGCCCGTCGTGTCCTGTTCGTGCTCGCGCTTGCGCTGCTCGTTTTTCCCGGATTCGATTTCCGGTATCGCGACGTACAAGTTCAGATGCCCAACCTCTCGTTCTTTGGAGCGATCGCGCTGCTGATTCTGCTAGCCCTCGAGCTCGCCGACCGTGTGATGATGAAGCGCGACCTCGAAATCGCGAAGGAAATTCAAACCTGGCTGATGCCTGCCGAGCCTCCGCCGGTCCCGGGCGTTGAGCTGGCCTTCGCAACTCGCCCGGCCAACACCGTCGCAGGCGACTATTACGATGCCTTCTTGCGCCCGGGCGCTCCAGACTCAACTGCGGCTTGCGCGCCCCTGCTTCTGGTGGTAGCCGACGTAGCCGGAAAAAGCGTCCCGGCAGCCCTGCTTATGGCGACCCTGCAGGCAAGCCTTCGCACTCTTGCGGCCATATGCACCTCAACCCTGGAATTGATCGAGCGTTTGAACCAGTACGCCTGCGAACAAAACGTCGGAGGACAACGCTTCACGACCGCCTTCCTCGCGGATTTCAATCCCGTCACCCGCCAACTCACGTACGTTAATGCGGGACACAACTGGCCGGTACTGCGGCACGCCTCAGGCGCAATCGAGCGCCTGGAAACCGGAGGCCTTCCCCTTGGCCTTATGCGTAACACTCGTTACGAGTACGGTCAAGTCAGCCTCGCACCCGGCGATCTCCTGCTTGTCTTCACCGATGGTTTAGTTGAAGCGGAAGACGATAAAGAGGAGCAGTACGGCGAAGGCCGCATGCTGGCTATGCTGAGCACCCACTCCGCCAGGACAGCCCGTGAAGTGCTCCAGGACATCATGGCATCCGCAGATCGGTTTGTCGGCTTAGCCCCTCAGCATGATGACATTACCTGTCTTGTTCTGCGAGTCCCTTAATTGAGGAGCCAATATCTTGCCAAAGCGCCTGATAGAAACCTTCCGTGGGGCAGGCCTTCAGCCTGCCGTTTTCCTCGAACGTGTTCTGCAGCGCGTACTCAACAGCAATAAAGGCGCCTTTAGCTGATCGTGTACGCGCTGAGGTTAATCGTTACCGTATCATCTGGAGTTTTGACGGTGCCGCCGTCGCTTTGCGGATGGAATTCGATTCGCATGGTCTCGGTATTTACCACAATGCGCAGATATCCATAGTCGGTGTCATCGTAGCTCTCGAGCGTAAGCGTGTTATCGATCTTGTACGGAGTGCGATAGGTAGCCCGCATTTTGGAAAGCGGGGAATGACCACCGCAACCGGCGACCAGGTACGAAATTTGGAGATTGTTCACCGTACGTGTATACCGCTGATAGTTATGCGCATGGCCTGCGAAGACTGCATGTGGCCAAACTTGTGCCGCCTGGCAGGCATTGTCGATGTCCTGCAGCATGAGCGGGCTGCCGCCGTGGTCGCTTCCGCCGGTAAAAGGCGGATGATGAACAGCGATGATGACCGCTCCTGTGAATTTCTCGCTCTTAATCCGTCCCAGCGCAGTTTGAAGAAATGTCACTTGCCGGTCGTCAAGCACCTTGTTCTGCCCGTTCTCGCTCGAAATCACTCCGGGGTCCTCGAGCACATTGCTGTAGAGCCCAAGAATGCGAACAAAGGGCGCCTCCAGCGTGAAATACACTCCCGGCTGGATCATCGTGGTACGCACCAACCCTCCGGCATCCGGTGATGGCGCGGGACGGGCAGTGCAGAAGTTGCGAAGAAAGGCTTCGAGAGATGGCGCCGGGTCGCTCGCATAGACCACGCCATCGTGATTACCGGGAATCGCGATAATCGGCGCGGGGTATCCGCGATACGGCTCGTAGAACTGATCGTAGTAATAGGTCCCCTCGCCGAAGTAGTAGACAACATCTCCTAAGTGGAAAAAGAACGAAGGCACATCGGCCGTGTCGGGTTCGCTGAAGTCGGTCACCATCTTGTCCGCGACTAAAGACTGCGTGGCCGGTCCCACCACGCTGCCTGTATCGCCGACGGAGTGGAAAACAATCTGACCGGCTGCTTGAATGGCTTGCATCTTCGCCGCGCCCGCGCTGCCATAAACCTGCTCGAGCGTCAAAATCGGCTCGGTTGCGCCGTCCCGCGGCTCCGGAACCGCGCTCAGAAGGTTCAGTTGGCTTTCACCTTGATCTGTGACTGGATTCTTAAATCCGGTCGGATCAGGCGAAGGCTGTGGCTGGGCGAAAACAGGTTCACCCGTGGCTCCTGCATGCTTCCCATGCTTCCGCGCAGAACGTTTCGTTGCTTTGGGGTGCAAATTCTTGGGCATTTTCCAATCTCTGTTTCAGGAAAAACAGACGCGTAAGTCTCACGTCATCAGTCCGGCCGCTCCGAATAGGCCGCGGACCGCCGGCACGAATGTAGACGACTAGACCTGACGTAGCGTTTTTGCCAATTGCATTAAATTTAGTGCGGAATATTTTCTTGAGCCGAAGAGAGTTTCAAATTCAGAAGCGTAATACTGCCGCCTGATGTCAGATTCGCATCATGTTCAGCAGCTCTTGCGTGCTCGCGCAGCGATCGAGAAAAAGGAACTGGCCTGAGTTTCTCACCTCCGATACAGCTTCAAGAAACCCGGTCATTGCCGCCCGATAAAGCGATGTGGCGAGGCTGATACGCTTCACTCCGGCGCTGGCGAGTTCAGCGACCGAAAACGATTTCCCTTTGATGCCCACCATAAAATTCACTGGTTTCGATAAAGCCGTACAGGTTGCGCGCACGGCGTCAAGGTCAGGAAGGCCAGGTGCGAAAAGCACATCGGCTCCCGCTCGTTCAAAAGCCTGAAGGCGCTTGATCGTCTCATCCAGGCTCGGGTTGGCATACATGAGATTGTGCGCTCGCGCAGTCAGAACAAAGGGGAAACTTAGAGAGCGAGCCGCTAGCGCGGCGGCAGTGATTCGTTCGACAGCGAGATTGAAGTCGTAAAGCGGCCTATCATGATTGCCGGTTGTATCTTCGATTGTGCATCCCACCAAACCGGCATCGGCGGCGAGCCGAATGGTTTCGGCGACAATGTCCGGTTCATTGCCGAATCCGCTTTCCAAATCGGCGGATACCGGCAAATCCGTTGCGTTCACAATCATCCGTGCATGCGAAAGCGCCTCATTTCTAGTCAACTCACCGTCTCTTCGGCCCAGGGCACAGGCGGAAGCGGCACTCGACGTTGCTAGTGCTTCGAACCCAAGTCCGGCGAGAATGCGGGCGGACGCTACGTCCCAGGGGTTTGGGATGACGAATATGCCCGGACGATCATGAAGAGTACGAAAGCGAGTTGCCTTTTCCTTCTGGGTGACACTCATCCGATTTAATTCTCCATGCGACTTCGAGATTTTACTTCATCAGACAGCCTCCGCGAATCGCGGAAGTGTGTGCTGTGGATGTGAGGCCCGGCCTCCCGGTACGAATCGGATTTAGGCGAGAAAAAAGCGGGTGCCAAAACATAGAATGGCGGGTATGAAAAAAGACGTTCCCAAGTCGGTTGACGAGTACATTGCTGCGCAGCCTGAGGCGGTGCGGCCGAAGCTGGAACGGGTGCGGATCGCGATCAGGAAGGCCGTTCCGGAGGCACTGGAGGGCATCGGGTACGGTATGCCCGGATACAAGCTGCACGGAAAGCCGATGCTGTATTTCGCCGGCTTCAAGGAACACTATTCAGTATTTGCCGCGTCGGGGACGTTCTTCGCGGCGCTCGAAGATGAGCTCAAGGGCTATGATCTGCGAAAGGGCACAATTCACTTCCCACTCACCGAACCCGTGCCGGTTAAGCTAATCAGCCGGATCGCAAGGTTGCGCGCGGCTGCGATCGCCCCCACGGCGAAGAACCAGGAACCGGGCCGAGAGAAAGGAAGGCGCAAGCCGGCACAGTAGGAGACAGGGCGCCAGCCGGCGTTAGCTGCAAGATAGTGATCTGCGCGAACGTCGTTTCTGGCCAGGTTTCGACCTGCCGACCAACCGCTCACAATTAGGGCGTGTTCACACTATTAGAACAATAAGTTAGTAAAATGTTTTAGGATGGAGATCTCGGAAGAGCAGTATGCGCGCATCAAAGATAGCCTGCCGGTGCAGCGCGGCAACGTAAGTCTGAGCAACCTGCAGGTGCTGAACGCGATTCTCTTGTGGCGGAACAGGGTCGCAAGTGGCGTGGCTGCCGAAACGGTTTGGCCGCTGCCACACGATCTACATGCGTATGAGCCGGTGGGCGAAAAACGGCGTATTGGACCGTGTGTTTGAGCAACTGCAATTGGAACAGATCGTGCGGATTTGGCCGAGCGCCACTTCTATGGACTTCTGGCACATCGCTGGACCCTTTATCTTACCCAGGCTGTTTGACCATCAACCGGCCTGTACACATGCAAACCGCTGATTGACAGGCGGACGCCCGAGCGTGGGGATTGGAAAAAACGCTTGCAGTGGAGGACAGACCGTCACCAGCGGCTACGAAAACATCGAGCGCTCGGCTCGGAGGTCTCCATCATCGCTAGGGCTGGAGCGTCGCTGCTCGAAATGCCATGGCCGATGATCGTGTGCCTATCAACTTAACGCTTTGGCTACGCACAATACCATTGACCTCGAACACCAAACAACGTTTTGACTTCAATCAAGCATCTCTTCGCGTGCTAAAGGAAAGATCGACTTTTGTTTGGGTCCAGCATGCTTGCGAATTGGCTCTCCAATGCCTTCGCCATGATTTCGGGACAATATAGTTCTTCATAGCGTTCCCTGGCACAGCGACCCAAACGGCTGGCAAGATCGGGCTGGCGGACCAAAGACAGCAGTGCATCGGCCAGTGCATCGGGATCCCCTGGACTAACGATGAGTCCGGTCCGGCCATGAAGAACGATCTCCGGGATACCACCCACCGCTGTAACTGCGGCGGGCTTCGCCAGGGACATGCCCTCGGCGATGGAGATGGGCAGGGAATCGAAAAGCGAGGCATGTGCGTGCACGTCGATCGCATTCCAGACATCGGCAATGTCGGCCTGATACTCCGTGATCACAACGCGATCGGCGATTCCAAGATTCGCGGAGAGCCGTCGAAGGTAGTCTTTGTACGCTGGGTTGCGGGTGTACCCTACCACCAGGAAAGCAGTGTCTGGTTCCTGCTGGATGACTTTGCGCGCCGTGTGAAGAAGGACCTCATGTCCCTTATACTCAATCAGACGCCCGACCTGACCGATAACCCGGACACGCCGACTATCGGGCAATCCAAACATTCGACGCATCTCCTCTGCTGATCGATGCGACCGCGGCTGGGGAATCCCGTTAGGAATAACCGCGACCTTCACCGCCTGCTTTTGCAGCAAGGCGCGCATTTGGTTAGCCCTGATCTGTGAATCGGTGATAACTGTATCAGCCAGGCGCAGCGCAACTCGGGTGGGCAGAGGCCACTGTACATCACTTCCGCTGTAGCCCCCATACAGTGTGATCGCGACCGGGGTGCGCGATAGCCGCCCGGCGAGCACGCTGACCACACCCGCTGATTCCAAATGGGCGTCGATCAGTTGCACATTCCACTTCCGGACCACGCGCGCCAGTCTTCGGGCCCTTCGTAGTATGCCCAGCTTTGCGTAGAGCCGAGAGGGCAGTCCGCCCGCATTCCAAGCGTGCTCCGGTTCTGCTTCCGAAAGATCATTTACCTCCACGCCAGCATTCAAGTATTGCTGACGGCGCGCTTGAAACTCGCCGGCGGCTCCATAAGCGGAGGGGTTAAGCGTCAAAACAGAGTGCGCGAAACGAGTTTGGTCGAGCGTCTGGCTCATGCTCAACAAACGCGTCTCGTCGCCCCCAAACCCAAGTCCGTCGATGACGGACAGCACTCTGATTCTTTCATTCACGACAAATCCTGGGAAAGAAACAGCTCGTCAAGCGCGGCCTGACGCGGCCTCACAGACCGGCGACGGATCATTTCGAAGGTACGGATCATCCAACCGCGGGATCGCCCCGCTGCGGATGAGATGCGCTACTTCGGCGATCCCATCTTGCACGGTTCTTGTTGGTAAAAAGCCGAGGTCGCGAGAGATCTTTGTAAAACAAACGCGATAATCTCGTGGGTCTTCCCATTGGTCGATGTACTCAATATGCGCATCCGCGGCGTGTGCTCGAACGAACTCAGCCAGATCCCTTTTTTTGAAGTTTTGGGTTGTTGAGCCTACGTTGTATACCTGTCCCCATTTATTGTTCGGCGAGCGAAGTACTATCTCCACCGCCCGGGCGGCATCGCGAACATGGACATACGGTCGCCAGGATTGGCCGGCAAACACAACTAAGTGTTTCCTCGTGAGCATCCGCAGTGTGAACTCGTTTACCGTCAGATCGAAGCGCATTCTGGGCGAAACGCCAAACAACGTGGCAAAACGCAGGATTGCGAAAGATAGCGGCGCAAAAGTGCCCATCTCGAGAAGAGCTGTTTCGCACTCCACTTTTGTTTTGGCGTAAAGAGACAGGGGCACCACCATGGATCTCTCGTCAACGTATTCGTCTGAACCGAGTGACCTTCCATAATTGCTGCAACTAGAGGCAAGGATAAAACGTTCTATCTGTGCGCGTCGGCACTCGTCGAGCAGTTTCAGAGAGGCTTCTAAGTTAATCTCACGCGCCGCGACGGGCTGTTTGGCGCACGCGAGATCACCTACAATCGCGGCCAGGTGTATGACAACATCGATCCCTTTCAGTGAACGCCTGACCATCCGCTGATCACGGATGTCTCCACGGACGAACTCGAAAGCAGGATGATTCCAGAAACCCAAAACTGAGTGTCCGCCGTACGACAGACAGTCAATAACTCGCACCGTATGTCCGCTGCTCAGCAGAAGTCCGGCGACGGTGGATCCTAGATAACCCGCGCCTCCAGTGACCAGAACTTTCAACCCCTGACTCATGACAGCGCTGCCGAGCCATACCGAGCGGCAGTGAGACAGCCGTGCCGCCGCAAGACCTCTAATGGTAACGCCAAGCTAAACTCCTTCGGAAGTACGAAGAAGTACTAATACCATTATTCGAGCGACGTCCCATTCTAAGCCCGATTGACGAGAGGAGATACGATTTCATTCATGCGACTGTTGACTAGGCCGAAGCGAATCTAGTAATCAGGAAACCACGCAGTCGCGAAACGTCATATGAGGTCTCCGTTTCTTCCCTATTCGGTGCCGTACATCGGCGATGAAGAGATCGCGGAAGTTATTGATAGCCTGCGTAACGGGTTTCTCACCGCGGGGCCCAAGGTGAAGATCTTCGAAGCGCAGTTTGCGGACTTTATTGGTACAAAACATGCGATTGCCGTCAACTCGTGCACTGCTGCTCTCGAACTGGCGCTGGCGGCGCTCGACATAGGGCCGGGAGACGAGGTAATTGTACCCACGTTGACCTTCTGCGCCACTGCGAACGTCGTCGAGCACCGAAGGGCCACCACCGTTCTCGTTGATGTGGGAGAAGATCTCCAAATCGACGCTGAAGCAGTCGAAAGAGCCATATCTCACAAAACTCGAGCTGTTATACCGGTTCACTACGGCGGCCAAGCGTGCGACCTGAAATCCGTTCTACAACTCGCAAACCGCAAGGGAGTCGCTGTGATTCAGGATGCCGCTCACAGTGTCGGTACGGAATACGATCAACGAAAGATCGGTGCCGACGGTTTGGTGACGGCCTTCAGCTTCTATCCGTCCAAGAACATGACGACCGGGGAGGGCGGGATGCTGACCACAAGCGACAATCGACTTGCGGAAAGGCTGCGCGTGCTCTCGCTACACGGAATAAGACGCGACTCTGCTTCCAAGGAGATTGGTCCATGGCTGTACGAAATTTATGAACCGGGTTACAAAGCTAAAATGACTGATCTTCAGGCGTCGATTGGTATTCACCAACTGAGACGTCTTGAAGGCTTTATTTCAAGACGTCGAGAGATTGCCCAAATCTATTCAGATGCTTTTAAGAACCTACCGGAGCTTGTATTACCAGTCGATTTGCCCGGCCGCCCTCATGCATATCATCTGTACACTGTCCGGATTGTTGCAGAGCGATGCAGACTACAACGCGATACGTTCATTCAGCAGCTCAAGAAAGCCGGCATCGGCAGCAGCGTTCATTTCATTCCGCTGCATCGGCATCCTTATTATCGGGACAAGTATGAATATCCGGCCACTTCGTTCCCTGTCGCGGAGGCGTTTTTCCCAAAAATTCTTTCTCTTCCGCTGTACCCGAAAATGTCCGACGGAGACGTGCTCCGCGTGATTTCAGCAGTGCGCGATATCATTTGCGCGGCTCAAAATGCAAGGCACTGTTCGTCCGTTCAGCGGAGAACCTCTTGATAGATCCCTAAGAGGGACCGCGTGTAAGCATCGAGGGAGAAACGGCTCCGCAACATTTCTTTCGCCTTACAGGCATACGCACGGGCTATCAACGGTGACTCGAGCAGGCTGGCGATCGCACTTGCCAGAAGGTCCGGCTGTCGGGGAGGCGTGAGGACAGCCGTTTCTCGATGCGTGAGAATCTCGGGAATTCCACCGGCGCAAGTTGCCACGATGGGGACGCCTGCCGCCATCGCTTCGAATATCACATGAGGGCAGCCTTCACTATGCGACGGCAGAACGAAAATGTCTGCGGCGCAGTAGAAGGGGAGGACATCGGGTACGTTTGAGGCGAGCACCACTCGAGATTGCAAGCCAAGTCTACGGACTTCGGCTTCCAGTTTAGGCTGTTCAGGTCCAAAGCCGACCAGAACCAGTTTCCACTTCAATTGCGGGCTAGACCGCCACATGTGACAGACCGCGTGGATCAAATCCATCTGGCCCTTTTCGTACGACATTCGGCCCACAGCCAGCAGAAATCGCGCGTCTCGGTCAATCCCTAATCTCATCCTTAGGCTCATGGCACCTTCCGCAGGCTCGCCGGTAACGATATCGGCTGCATTGTGGAGAATGCAGATGCGTTCGTCACTGACGCCCGCAGCGAGCAACTGACTCTTAAAGGCCCGACAAGGGATCACAACACGATCCGCAGAGCGCAATGACCAGCGATCCAGCTGGTTGTAACAAGTCATTTTTAAGTCGGTCGCGGTATATCCGTGGTGAAAAGCGATCCAGGGGCGGCTCCGGTGAACGCCGGCTGCTTTGATTAGAAAATGTGATTTGACGCTGTTGGTCTGAATGATGTCGGGGATGGCATCCTCAATCGTCTGATGAATCGACGAAAATATTTTGAGATCAAATCGACCTCGTTCGGGGATCACGTATGTTTTCAATCCGCGCTTCCGCACGGCCTGAACGAATTCGTTGCGCGAATGGCTCCAGCCTGGCGCATCCCTATGGAACGTGACAATCGATACGAGCACGCCGTGGAGATCTCCTCTATGCAGGCCGGCGATATGGTCACAGAAGGTCAGTATTGTTTTTGCGACACCATTGATTGAGGTGGCCTCTACGAAAATCAGGACTCTCAGAGGTCTAGCCGGTGCGGATAGCACTATGTCCCTCCGGCACGGAGCCTGTAAGTGAGGTGGGCCAAACTCGCTGATAATAATTCCAAATGTCCGTAAGCGTGTTCCGGAACGTATGGGAAGGTTCGAATCCTGAAGCGAGTAAACGTGTTATGTCCGCGTAATGCCGGGGCACATCGATGCGTCCATCTGATCGCGTTTCGATAGGAACGTCCATTTTCGTAATGGAAAGAAGCTCATGCACGAGCTGCCAGACAGGGCGTTCAACGCCGCTTCCGACATTTATAAGTCCCTCGGATGTTTTGCTTTTCGCAATTGTCACAATCGCGGCGGCCAGATCGCGCACATCGATAAAATCGCGCGTCGAGTCCAGCGCACCAAGTTTCAGGGCGCCTCCTCCGCGTCTGTGTAATGCGCTCAACTGGGCAGCTACTTGACCTGCAATATGGCGCTCGTCTTGACCGGGTCCTATCACATTAAAGATTCGGGCGATAGCTAAACGGATTCCAGCCTTTCGCGCCATCAGTCGTGCCCAGTGCTCAGCGGCCATTTTACTGATCGAATACTCGTCCACTGGCTCGCACGGCTCGGTTTCGCGAATGGGTAATCGCTCGGACGGAACCACGCCATAAACCCCACCTGACGATCCGACCACAACCTTCGGATGTTCGGCTCGCACCTCGCTCACAGCCTGCAGCAGAGTTACGGTTCCCTCAATATTGCTCCGCAGTAACTGCGGCCGAGGATCTCCACGCAGGCACGAGGCAAGATGAAGAACAAACTGCGGTTGGAAATCACTAAGAATCGAACGGACCTGCTGCTTGACGCGCACGTCGACCGTTTTATATTCGTAGCGTTGATCGAGCGCATGAGAGATTTCAGGCGGCAAGGGCGCACGGATACGGCCGGTAACGCTCGAAATTCGGTGGGAAAACCAGCCGTCCAACCGCTCTGAACGGCCGATCCCGAGCACAACAGCGTCAGGGGAGGACTGCAGAATACAACTTGTTGCATAGCGAGCGACAAATCCCTGCGCACCGGTAATCAACCATCGCGTTCTCATCAACCGGCCCTCAGTGTCAGTTCCAGCCCTGCTTCGAGACTTGTGAGTGGAGACCAGCCAAGTTCTTTCACCACGCGACGGTTATCCGCCACCAGCCGCTGGATGTCGGCACGCTGGGGCCGCCGGTCCTCAATGTTTTCTCTTAGCTCCAGCGGTCTGCCAAGCACTTGCAGAACGGTTTGTGCCAGCTCAAAAACGCTAGTTCCTCGCATGGTTCCCAAGTTAAATACCTGATTTGCGGCTGGCGCCACACAAGCTCGAACGATAGCTGCTGCAATGTCGTTAACGAAGCAGTAATCCCGGACGGGCCGAAAATCATCCAATTGAATGGGTTCGCCTGCGCGAGCCGCGCTGATAATCCGGCTGACAACTGATTCCCGCGATGCTCCTGGCCCGTAAACAGAAAACGGCCGAAACACAATCGTCTCTAGACCGAAGATGCGTTGATACACTCCAACCAACGTTTCTGCGCCGATCTTAGCGGCCGCGTATGGGGAGCGAGCCTCGAGTGGGTGATCCTCTCCAACAAAGTCAACGCGGGGACGTCCGTATACCTCTGCCGAAGAGATATATATGAACCGCCGAACTCCACACCGCGCACACGCCTGGAGCAAACAGGCAGTTCCCGCCGCATGGACTCGCACAAATTCTGCGGCATCGTCGAACGATAAGCGGACCGAGGGCGGTCCGGCAATGTGTATGACAACCTCTGTATCTTCTGCCAAGGATCTAACAGCGTCCGCATCGCATATGTCCGCGTAGATCGCATTTCCCCCTGCTTCCAGGTCACAGGCGCCCAATGCCGGGGCGACGCAAAGTGTTTTTGGGGCGACTACTTGCTCTACGAGTTCCTTGACAACTGCCGAGCCGAGGAAACCATTCGCACCCGTGACCGCAACCCGACTGAGGGAACGGTTCGCAGTGTCTTCAGATTGCATTAGAGCCTCAAGCTGTTAGCCCGCGAGCGGCTGTCGGCGAACCGAGCTTAGTGATTGTTGTAACTCGAGGACTGCTTCTGCACGCGCCAAGGCCAGCTCATCATTCACGTCGACCCACCAAGCATCATGTCGATATGAGGCGACGATCTCGTTGGCTTCCAACAAGGTTTGAACCAAAACAGGGATGTCGGTGCGGGCTGATTCGGGAATCATCAGCATTGCCCTGCGATGGAGCACGTACGTGCCGCTCGATATCGTCACGGGGATATTCGGCTTCTCATGATATTCAGTTACACGTTCACCGACAGTGTTGACCCGTCCAAAAGGAATCCGAAAGAGCTCGTCATGAGTCGCGATGGATAGAGCAGCATTCATGCCGATGTGGAAAGCAACAAATTTTGTCAAGTCGAGACCAGTGAGATTATCCACGTTCACTACTACGATGTTCTCGGCTATGTCTGCAAGGCATCTGGCACTGCCAATGGTGCCAAGCGGCAATGCCTCAACCAGCACCTCCAGGCGTGCACCGCTTCGTGAGGCGATTGCCTTCCCGGTGGTGTCGACCCAAAAGCGCAGCTCATGCTCGTCGGTACTGACGGCTACCCAGACGTGGCGCAGCCCCGAGCAACAAAGCGTATCGAGATTTCTCTCGATGAGTGATCTTCCGCCGATTTCACGAAGCGCCTTGTGCGTCTTGCAACCACCGGAACGCATTCTCTGCGAGCGTCCGCCAGCCATGATAAGCGCTGCGCATTTCAGCATTGGCCACCCCGCATTAAGGTAAGCAGGATAGGTGAAAGAGAGAGGTTGTCGACGATTCCATTCCGCTTTACCAGGTCGACGATCTCGTTCCGACGAAACCAACGGACTTGAAGGACCTCGCTGCGATCGAAACCGGAGCTAATTGGCGCAACATCGTTCGCGATAAAAATCTCAAAACGTTGATTGCTGCACCCGTAAGACGCATAACAATGCATGAGCGGATCCATATGCTTGGCTGTATATCCGGTCTCCTCTTCCAATTCACGGCGGGCGGCATCGACTGGTGTCTCTTCCTCGTCCACACCACCGGATGGAATCGCCCACACATACTCATCCACGATGAACCGGTACTGCCGGATGAGCAGAATATCGGTGCCGTGGCGCGCCACAACGCCGACGGCCGGGCGCGGGAACGCAATGGTGTAGTAATCGCGGTGAGTATCATCTGCATCAGTCACATCGTGCTGCAGCACGGTGAAGTATGGATTACTATGCCGGACGGAGGAAGAAATTACTTTCCAGGTATTATGCCCCACTTCCCAAACTCCCGTTCGGAAATACAGGCACGGATCTGCGGCATTCCCAACTCTGACGGGCCGCGTCCAGCACTCGCTGTGTTCTCACGGCATCTAGAAAATCGCTTTGGATCAGATCTTTTCGTCCGGAGTGTACAGCCTCAAAAAATGCACTCGTTTCAGACAGGAAAATGTCTTCTTCGCAGGCGTCCGCAAGAATCGCCGTGATAGTGTTCTCGGTCATGCGAAAGTCCCATCCCGTCAGTGCAATGGTGCCTCGCTGTGTGAATATGCGGATGCCGATGTCTTTGCTGTGCCCATCGCAGGAATATAGGGTGGTGCCGACGGCGTCCGTTTCAAAACGCAATATGGTCGCCACAGTCGCGGTTCCCTGAAACCTGGCTTGGATTTCGGTGATTTCTCCCACAAGAAGGCGGCTCAAGTCGAAAAGATGAGTTGCCTGGTCATTGTGCGGCCCCCCCGAATACTGGTCATCCTTCCACCAGGGCACGTTGTATGGCTTGCAAATCCAGTGGGCAGAGAGCCCTATGATCTCGGCGTGCCGGAGAATCTCGCGCGCCTGCTGAACGGAAGAGCGATAACGATTCATATAACCGACGGCATTGATGACCGGCTGTTGCTGTAATCGTTCCACGAGGTCTCTACATTGTGCCGCCGAAGTGCTAACCGGCTTTTCCACTAAGAACGGCACTCGGTTTTCCAGGCAGAGGATCTCCGCAGGCCGGCGAGTGCCCGGCGCCGTGCACAGCAGTATTGCGTCCAGCCCTAGGTGAAAGCACTCCTCCACACTTTGGCCGACCCTGCCGCCGTACTTAGTCGTGAGATCTGCGGATCTCGTGTGATCGGGATCAAAGACGATCCGTATGCGCGCCCCGAGCGCTTGCGCACACCTGGCTCGTTCCCGACCCATTCGCCCGCAGCCTATGATCCCTATATTCAGTTCAGCCATCCCGCCACTCCAAAAAAATTTCGAATGCCCGCTACCGGGCCAGCGAAGGAAGACTCTCAACGCTCTCGCCGACGTCATGGAACCAAGGCAATCTCCTCCTATGGCGCAAAAATGCAGCGCATCCTTGTAAGCATGTCTCACCCTTGCATGGTGCAGCCTCAAACAAACCATCTAACTTCTCACGGACAGGTTCATACTGGCTGGCGGCGGCCGCCAATTGGCGGAGTATCTCGATGTATCGGAAACCCAGTGCGTTCGCGAATCCGCCGATCAGAAATATTCGCTCCAAACCAGCGGCTATCGCCACGGTAAGCAGTGTGAGAACCAGCGGGCGCGTACATTCGACAACAAGGCTTGTCGCCCAGGCATCACCCGCGAGCACGGCAGGTACAATGTGATCCTCATTGTTCAATGTCTCAGGCGTAGCGCCAAGGCCGCTGGCGGCGAGTGATTTCTGGAAGTCCGCTTCTTTCCGCATCGCCTTTTGCCGAGCACGGCGTTCGATTCCTCGACCGGACGCGATGGCCCCTAGGTGCCCCCGCGCACCGCAGTCGCACACGGGCGCGTCGACGCTGTCATTCACGACAATATGGCCGATCTCGCCGGCATAAGGTGGTTCATCGAGAACACCCGACGGGTGAGCTCGATAAAAAATCTTACTTCCGATCCCGCTACTTACGGTTGTGACCATGAAGCTTCGTGCAGTTGTCACTTCCGCAAGATGCCAGGCCGCGGCGGATACATCGTTCAGCAACACGGTCTGCCTTCCGGTACCCTGCTTAATAGCGCCTGCCAGATCGAATGGCCCTGCCTGTCCACATAGTGTGGGCGCCTGCAAGACCGTGACGCCGCCTGCTATTGGCCCGGGAAACGAAATCACCACCGGCGCATCATCTGATACTAGTCTGCGATACTTCGCCTCATAGGCAAGAATCGATGCAGTCACACGCTCCCAGATCAAGGGGGCGTCAAGCCCATCCGTAATGCTGCCGATCCGCGCTTTGGTCGTGTACTCGATCTTGCCGCTATCAGTGACGGTACCCGCCCGCAGGAATGTTCCGCCAAGATCAAACAGCAGCGCGTGCATAGCCCTCGAACCTCTGACATGCGGCACTTTGAGCCACCAGCGCACAACGGCGTACCAGATTTACGGCCGATTCCACTTGAGTCAGGGAAACATTCTGTATGAACATGGCAGATCCTGGTTGCGTGACTACCACGAGATTCAACGATCCACCACGGTGCCGCCTGGTATCTTCAACGGCCTGCATTAGCACGTCGACTTCGGAAATCTGTTCATCCCAAACCGGCAAGCCCAGTTTCGGGAAAAGGGCAAACAGCCGGTCCAGAAGGCGGACATCAGCAAGACCGCAGACGACTGCAATTGACGTAGATAACAGCATGTCAAGTGCAACAGCGTGACCGTGCTTCATTTCATATTCGCTACATACCTCAAATGCAGGGCTAAAGGTATGTCCGAAATCGACGAGTCTCGCCAAGGTATCTTCAAACAGGTTGGGCGCAAGCTCTTCCATCATGAGCAGTTCCGCGCGCCCTACCACTGCTCTGGCGATTTCGGCGGGACGCCCAAAACTGGAACGAATCAACTCTTGTCCGTGTTTCTCGATAAGCTCGAAGAGGAAGGCGTCACGAATCAACGCCACCTTCAGGATCTCCGCCATTCCGCACGCGATCTCGTCGGCCGGGAGCGTTCGGAGAAAACGGTAATCGTTAATGCTCGCGACAGGAGGGTGGAAAGCGCCGATCAGATTCTTTTTCCCATACGCGTTCACGCCTGTCTTGATTCCTACCGCCACATCCGCCAGAGCAACGAGCGTGGTCGGAATTCGGATATAGCCAATTCCGCGCCGAAAAACTGCTGCGGCGAGCCCCGCGATATCAAGCGTCACTCCGCCGCCGAGACCTACTATCAAACCGTCTCGAGGAAGTCCGGCACATGCGGCAAAGGCACAGATTTTTTCTACCTGCGCCAACTCCTTCGACCGCTCGCAGACTGGAAGGAGAACTTCCCCTGAGAGATGCAAGCGGCGGCGCGCGTAGTCGTTCCAGTGAGGACCGTATAATTCGGCAACTTTCGCGTCCGCGACAAGCAGAACGCTACGCCCGCTCACGACATGGTCCAGCGTGCTCTCCTCTGCGTCAAAAACAGCCCGCTCCGGATGCAGCACAGAGTACTCGACTCTTCGTACCGTGCGCATTACCACCGAGTCGCCGATATTAGTCGAAACACCGTCTTTGCCTGCCAGAACTAATGCGTATGCAGAAGCTCCCGCAGCGACTGCCGCCCCATCGAGGCGCCGAACTTCACACGCCTCGTGTATCTGCTGCATGAAAGCGGGCGACACTTGGTCGTCCGTTGCAAGCAGGCAATGCCGGATTTCGAGGGCGTGAGCCAAGATTCCGGCGTCGCCACACCGCGATGACTCGAGCGCCTGCTCGACGAAGCCGGCTTGAGTGCGTGCGAACACGCTGACCTCTGGTACGCGCCCCCCACATATCACCAAGAACTTGCTCCACAATGCATCTGCGCAGTAAGCGAGCGCGTGCCGTCTGGTGAGCCGGCACACAAAACGCGGGTATTTTGCCAAGATCACCGGCTCAGGACCGACTTCATCCATCACCAGCACCACGACACGAATACTTGCTCCGCCAGATCGTACAGCAAGAGCTTCGGCAAAGCAGCAGAGAGCGGCCTCTTCATCGGCAACCGTGGCTGCTATGGTTCGAAACTGCGGATGCCTACCCGAGATTCTCCAAATACCCGGCCCTCTATGCTCGGCTACAATAACGCCGCAAACATTCATCCCCGCCCACTCTTACCTCATGCCGACTTGCATAACGAGAATTTCGACATGCTCCGCAGTGTCATTAATAAGTTCGTGACTCCCCCCGTCGCGAACTATAGCGAAACTACCCGGGCCCATGCGGCGTACCTGGCCGTCCACAACCATGAGCGGGTATCCTCCCTGGATGAAATAAATCTCTTCATTCCTGTGATGTTCATGCCTGCCGATCGTGCTACCTGCGGGTATCACAGTGTAATCAACAAAATCAATTGAAGTCCGAAAGTCTGACCACTCCAACACGCGCCGAAAGAAAATTACTCCGCGGCCGCCATGATCGTTCCACCGTTCTATGGGTGCTATTGCATCTAATGAAGTGAACACCTTCATGTCTTCGCTCCAACGCGATAAGCGCTCTCAAAGAACGCGTGCACTCCTTCGACGACGATTCCCACTTCAGCCTCATCCATATCCGGTCGTATCGGCAGACACAGCAATTCCCGCGAAAGGCGCTCTGCAACCGGAAACTCGCCGGAGTGCCAACCCCATTTCTGGAATGCTGTCTGCAGGTGAATGGGCGTCGGATATCGTACGACGGCGTCTATGCCTTGCGCCCGCAGGAACGCCAGCAGAGCGTCTCGCCGCGCCGTTCGAATTTGCAAAAGGTGGTAGACATGGACCTCACCAGCGTCAAGCGCCTGAAACGTGACGGGCAAGCTGGAAAGCTCAGAGCGGTACCATTCCGCAACTCTCGCCCGTGCCTCGTTCCAGGAATCGAGATGGGGAAGTTTCCAACTCAGAATGCGCGCTTGTACTGCGTCGAGCTTGCTGTTCAAGCCAACTGCGACATGCTCGTTTTGGGAGCGCTGCCCGAGCGAGCGCTGAAGTTCGATACGTTTGGCAAGCACCTCATCATCGGTCACAATAGCGCCTCCGTCACCGGCTGCGGCTAAATTCTTGCTCGGATGAAAGCTGAAACACCCCATCACGCCGAAAGAACCGACGCGCTTTCCCCCGATGGTTGCACCGTGCGCCTGCGCGGCATCTTCCACGACACTCACGTGCTTAGCCCCACAGAGATTCATGATTGCCGGCATGGGGCTGGGCTTGCCGAATAAGTGAACCGGAATCACAGCGCACACTCGTTTAGTAAGTTGGCTGGATAGTGCGTCCGGATCCATAAGAAAGGTGCGTTCATCCACATCGATAAGAACCGGACGCGCTCCGGCTAGCTCGATTGCGGCAACGGTCGCATGAAATGTGTTTGCTTGTGTGATGACTCGGTCGCCGGCGCCAATTCCGAGAGCGCGAAGTGCAATTACCAAAGCATCCGTCCCCGTGTTGACTCCGCTGGCGTACCTGCAGCCGCAGTAACTGGCGAACGCTGATTCAAAGTTGGATACTTCACAGCTCAGTACATAGCGTCCTTCAAGAAGCATGTGACGCAGATCGGACATGAGCTCATCGATACGGCCGAACTGGGGCACATAGTTATATCGGACGACGGTCCTCGACACGTATCGCTGGCTCCTTTCCGCAAGTTAAGTGAAACGCCAGGCGCGAAGGTTGCAAGAGGACGCCGACTTTGGCTGTCTGCACCGGCGCTGGATACAAGGGACAAAAGTCATCTGGTGAACTGTCGGGTCAGATGCGCCGATCACAAGTTTATTTCAGTAAATGACAGTACCAGGAGTACTATATAACCCTTGGTACTGCCGGCTCGCTTCTAAGCCCGATCTTCCGAGGTAACTCTCCCAATCGGGCCCTTTCGCAGGGAAGGCTCTCGCTCAGAATCCACGTCCCTTTCCATCCGTCGGATGGTTGATTTCGAAGGACCGGGACAAGGGTGGATTCGAGCCCGGCCTCCGAGTAAACCGTTTAGAGGCAACAGCTTACGGGCTGGCTAACAGTCCGGCTAACTTTTCCAGCTCATTTCGCGGATCGGCACCTCTCCGGCGATATTGCCCCTCAGAAGTCAAAAGTGCCAAATTTGAGGCGATCATCGCGGTCAAGAAGAAAGAAACTGCGTCCAGGCAAAAATAAGAAAGTATTCCGCTAAACCATCAAAGATGGATGAGTTTCATCTATTAGTTCACTCCGATCAGGCGTTTGTTTCAATCAGGGGGGCGGCGAGCACATTCGCGACTACCAGCGGCCACTGACCATCCACCACCCTCGGGCGCCATGGATAGCCGGCAACCGGTCATCGAGTTTGTTCAGCCGCGCGTTCTCGGCGCTATCTTACAGCAGGCGCGGTTAGCGCCAGAATGCCCGATCCCGCGCCAACGTGCAGGACTCCTTCTACACGCTCGATGGTCAAGATCTCTTCAATAGTCTCGATGCACAACGCTGTTGTCGGATGATGTCCGGCTCCAAAAACATTGGAATCGATCAATCCAAGCGCTTTGGGGGAAGCGCCGGCGGACAACTAACGTCGATGCGATTGGGCATCCAGCAGTTACTCGATTATTCTGGTAGCGGCTTATACCGTAGAGTTTCTCGACCTTTCCCCCCGAGCGCCTGGAACCTGACACTTAGCCCAAACTCTCGATTATTAACGATAGCGCCTGTGTTTGATATTCCACACTGAAGTTGCTCTTGAACCACTCGCTAGATGGCGTCGGCGACGTGGGCAGCCGGAGGAAGTCTGTGAACTGGTGGTCGATCAATTCAGGTTCGTCCTCTGGATGAATGCAGACATAGGGTACCCCCGAATTTCTGAGAATCTCCGCCACGGATGAGGAGCGATGAAGTAAAGCTAAAATCGGCCTGCCGATACAAATATATTCAAAAAGCTTGGCGGGCACTTGAATGCCGGACTGCGGTTGCAGCATCAGGAATCCGTCGGCCTCTGCAAGAATGCGTAAGCACTCCTCCCTGGGCACGGGTTCTCTCAACTCTAACCACCCATCACGCCTCGCTTGTTCACACAGCACTAAATCGAGACCTGAGTTCGAGGCTATTGATCCTGTTAAGAGAATACGCACAACCGATGCCTCAGGAACGCCGTTGTCTCGCAGTCTAGACAGCGATCGGACAACAGCATTGGGATTTCTGCCATGATAGAGAGTCCCAGCGTGCACGATCAACTTCTCTGGGCGGGTTGGTATTTCCAGTGGCTGTGGTGCATCTTCCGGATCGAAGCCGTTAGGGATCACGTGCAATTTCAAGTGAGCGCACGGATAGCGAAATCGCCAAATCGTTGCCGCACCTTCGGTGTTTGCCACGATCGCGGCGGCTGATCGGAACACAGCGCGTTCTACAACGCGATCCCAAAAGCGCGCATAGCCAGGCGTATGGCTCAGCAAGAGACCTGCGATCGGATCGCGGAAATCGGCAATCCATGGAATTCGCTCTACAGCCGCAATGATCAGGCCAGCCAGAAGGACTCCTAAAGCCGGGTAGCTGCATACGATTACAAATTCGTGCTCCGGATTATCTCTAATGATTTGACGGCAGCGCGCAGCCACAGCAATCGACCACATGATTCCGATTTGACCAGGGAACGCAAGTTTACGGACCAACAACTCGACCGAAGCACTAAAGGAGAACCGCTGCCGGGCGGCACCTTCCCACCTCCGTTGTAAGCGATCAGTTACACAGGTGATTTCCGGTGGGCAATTACTGCTCTGCTCCGAGGCCGTGATTACATGGCACAAATACCCCATCCGCTTCAGGTATTTGTAAAAACGAAACGCTCGGTTGCCACCTATCTTCTCCGAAGGAGGAAAATAATAGGCAATGAGGATAACGTGACGTTTCGGTTTGGTCACCAGCTTGGCTCTTGTCAAGGACGAAATCCAGCAACGAACTGTCGAAATCGATGACCGGGCATTTCTACGGAGAATGAGATTCGTTTTAGGAAGAAGGGATTATCGCCCGATAAAACCTGACCTCTATTCGTGGTTACTGATGTCTCGAAGCCTGCATCCCGGACCATTGCAGCAATTTCTGGCGAGAAATCCTGCGGACGTCCACTTGGATATGCAAAATGCACCGCAGACTCATTCAGTTCGCTCTCGACCCTATTCTTAGAAATTAGAATCTCTTCAAATAACTCCAATTGGTTCTCCACTCGTGTGAGAATAGGGTGGGTTACAGTGTGAGCGCCAAATTCCACCATCTTCGTACGGGCCATTTCCTTTATTTCCTCCCAAGTCAAGAGAGCGTAACGTTCGGGCGGAGATTGTGGAACATCGACCTGCAAAGCTCGTTCGAGTTGTTTTAGATATTCACACCTTTTTTGTTCTGGAGGATGGTTACCCAAACCATGTATCGCGTCGCTAACGCCATCCGCCGGTCCTCCATGCCCAACTCCACCAGATCGGGAGTGCCCTCTGGAGCTTCGGGATTCGGCAGGTCCGCGTTTTCTAGTGACGAAGTAAGAAAAGCATAAGCTACACGATCGAACCAAAGCCAGCTTCGGCTGTCCAACGGTCCCGTGACCAGGTAGACGGTGGTCGGAAAGCGATATCGTGCAAACACTGGATAAGCATTTGTAAAGAAATCCCTATGTCCATCATCGACGGTAATCACAGCAGACCTTTTTGGCAGTGCGCCATTTCCATGCAGAGCTTTCGATAACTCGGTCATCGAAATCACGTGATAGTGTCGTCGGAGATACTCGCACTGCGCCTCAAGCATGGATCGGTCAGGAGGGAACGTGTGATACATAAGTATGCACGTTCCGTTGCGCTGTAACCACCGAACCATCTGCATTCCGCCGCAATAGTGGAAGAGGTTGTGAACAAGGATTGGGTATCGTGGCATAAGGACCCTATCTCACGTTCGGCAGATATTATACTGGATGACAGCAGTCAATGAGGACGGCAAAAGAGAGGCTTTTTAATTGTTTCTCAGCGGTGTTCCCGCAGTTGAACGAAAACGAGATTCAGAAAGCCAGCCCTTCCTCAGTTGGATCCTGGGACTCAGTTTCTACGTTGATCCTGATGGATGTGATCGAAGAAGAGTTTGGTGTCTCGCTCCCACCAGAGGAACTCGACCAGCTTCTATCGTTCAATCTGATTCTCGATTATTTGCGGAGTCAGAACGGTGTTTCCTGAACCTGTAGCCCTGACACCGGAACAAATTCGGGTCGGCCTAAGGGCTTCATTCGACCGACACATCGCCGAAAGGGATATCCTCGAGTTCGCCCGGTCCAGCGGCGACGCAAATCCATTGCACGTTGATGCTGCCTACGCAGCGACAATCGGCTATCAAAGGCCAATTGTTCACGGCGCCTTTCAAATAGGTTTAGCCAGTGCCTTGATTGGTACGCAGCTTCCAGGCAGGGACGTATTATTGATATCGCTTCAGGCGCGCTTCATCTCTCCTCTTTATTACCCGAATGATGTACAAGTTGTAGGCGAAGTCGCATCCTGGAATCGGTCAGCCCGCAGGGGAAGCATTCGCGCCAGAGTCATCGAGAAATCCTCCAAAATAACCACAGCAGAGTTTCACCTGGGTTTTGTTCTCCGAGATGCCGGTGGTGAGACTCCGTCGAACGAGAGTTGCGCTCGTGCAAGCCCCTCCGTTTCGGATCGCCCGGTGATTCTGATAACGGGCGCTTCCGGCGGCATTGGCTCTGAGCTCGTATCAAGACTTAGTAACCTGTTTCGAGTACTTGCACTCGTTCGCGATCGCGCGAAAGTCGAGGCATTATTGAATGTCAATTGCAATGCCCAGATAGTCGAGTCGGATCTGGAAACAGCCAATTGGCAGTGCGAAGTCGATGCTGCGCTTTCCGGCAGCTCGCTATATGGAATTGTGCACGCGGCATGGCCGGGCTGCCCTCAAGGTAGTCTGCTCGAACTGACAGAACAGGACATCGAGGGACAGATCTTATTCGGTGGATCACGCACCGTAGCGCTCGCGCAATATCTTCTTTCACATTCCGGGGAAAGCGGTGGGCGCTTTATCGCACTAGGTTCTGTCGCTGCCGCCAAGAAACCGGCGATTCAAATAGCCAGCTATTCTCTTGGCAAGCTTGTTTTGGAGCAGACGGTGCTCCTTCTGGCCCCGGAATTGGCCCGCAAACAAATTACAGCGAACGTTGTGAGCCTGTCGTTTATACCAGTCGGAATGAACAGGCACCGCAACCAGCGCGTGCGTCTGCGCGAGGCTGCAATGGTACCCACGGGGCGTCTTTGTGAGCCGCGAGATGTGAGCGCAGCCGTCGAATTTCTGCTCTCACCCGAAGCCTCTTTCGTTTCCGGACAGGTGCTGGGGTTGTATGGCGGCATGCTCTGATGGCCGTTGAATTTCAGCGCAGCACAGCTGATGACGCACACGCGATCATGGAGCTCATGCTCGACGTCTACAACGCCTCTCGAGACGTTTTCTTTAACAACCACGGTTTATTTCACTGGAAATATTTCGCGCAAGGGCCTGAGTGGAAGGGATCGCGGGGATACGTGATGCGGACGAGCAACGGGATTAGCGCCCATCTTGGCATCTGTCCTGCAGCTTTCGCCTCGAGGGGAGGCCGACTCTCAGGAATCGGCCTGATGGATTGGGTAAGTCGACATGACGCGCCTGGATTGGGCACTCTGCTCCTCCGCAAAGTACTGGCTAACGTGGATGTTGCCATCGTGGCAGGAGGATCTGCGGCCACGCAGAGGATCATTCCTCGCCTAGGCTTCGTTCAAACCGGGGAACTCGAAATATTCGCCAAGGTTCTTCGACCCTGGTGTCAATTCCGCAGTCGGCTTAGCGGGCCCTCTTGCCGTGATGCACTGCGCTTAGTACGAAATGTGGCATGGACTCTAACCACCACTGTCACGAGCGACTGGAACGCCCGTCGCACCCGTGAGTTTGGGACGGATGCACTCGTTCAACCGCAAGCCGATGGAGTACCGTTGCGAACGACGAGGTTCTTGAATTATTGGCTTCGGAATCCCGCTGTTGCCGCCTCGGGCTTCACGCTTGAGGAGCAAGGGCAGGTGCGCGGGTATTTCGTACTCTCTCGGGTGGGCCATCAAACCCGAATCGTGGACCTGCGTGCACAAGGTGCGGAAGAAGAATGGGCGGCCGCCTTCGCAACGGCAAACTCGGCTGCTGCTGCCGATCCTGACACGTACGAAGTCATTGCCACATCAGTGACACCTCTCATACGCAACGCGCTTCTCCGCTGTGGGTTTCGTTATCGACGCTCCGTTCCTCTGTTCCTCTACGACCCCCAGCAGCGATTGAGTAAAGGTCGCCTCTTCTGGAGCCTCATTGAAGATGACAGTGGCTACATACGGGATTCGGCTCACCCCTACGAAACCTGATGAGGCGTCTCCCAGTTCAGAGGACGCGTAGTGTAGCCCAGATACCCATGCGGTACTGCTGTGAGGTTCAGCAAGTAGGTCTACAGGTCTCGCTGGGACGGAACACTCGCTGGGCAAGATGGGAAAATCGCGCGAAATTCCTCCTCGGATGTCAGTTCGGAAATTAAATGCGAATGATATTTGATCTATTTGCGAACGGCCGAACGCGCCCCGACTCTTGACTGGGAATTTGGGACCGCTGATTCTATCAGTTACGGCTTTTCCACCTTCGATACGGTAGCTGCACTCGCTCCTACAACCGTATCGCGAGCCGAATCGGGCGCGGATTTCTTCATCCACACATCGGCGCGCACCCGGCGCCAGCTTCAGGCGGACAACGCAAAAGGGGACTAAAATATACGCGTCAAGGTTTCCACTTGCGACCTGCTTGATATGAACGATCGAAGAAAAACGCTGCATGATTTGATTGAAGAGGCTCGCGAGGAGGATCTCCCTTTGCTTCGCGAACTGGTTGCCCGATTTCAGCGTCCGCTCGACTTCCCGTTGCAACCGGTAAGCGCTGCTTCGTCCCAAACTGGGCCGGCACGAAGGAGGCAGGAACTCGTTTTGGAAGCACACATGCACGCCAGATCGACTCATTTAGAACGGCGGCATACCGCCAACACCGCGAAACGCCTAGGAATTGACCCGGCACGGATCGAGTTTGCCGCAGGCGGTGGTTCGATCGGTACGGGTGACTTAGTAAAGATGACGCGTCATTGGTCCGAAGGGTCTGCTTTTTGCCGTCTAAACACGTTTCATGTTGAAAATCAGGAGCTCATTACGTTTGATAAAGCTGAAATTTCGAACTCCGGGTCGGAAGTAATTTACAAGCTGCGGGTGCTTACAGCCAAGGCTGAGTCAGAGACAGATTTGAATGTACCTCTTTGAGCAAAACCGCTCGTGTGGGGCAGGGCCGTGCCCTACGGCGACCTCGCAGGCCGCCTGCGGTGCGCGCTCTGCGACTCCCGAATCCGCCCATCATGACTGACCAAAGAAAGGCGCTGCATTATCAGGTCGAGCAAGCTCGCGAAGAGGACATCGATCCCCTTGTCGACTTGATAAACCGCTTCCTGCATCCACTGGAATCGCCTGCATCACAGCAGATAGTCTTTGACCCAGTGCCGCCTGGGTCCAAAGCAGCAGCCGAGATCGAGGAACAGAGGCAACAGGCGCTGGCTCGACACAGCGCGAGGCAGGCGGAGATGATAACACGCTCGATCGGCGATACAGTGACACGTCTCGGAATCGATCTCAATAAGATCGGGGAAGGCCGCTGCAGTTGGTCCGCTTCCCGCGGTAAATCAGGAAGCTTTACCTGCAGTTGGTTCGAGGGAGTAGTTTTTAATAGGTTAAGTACGTTCTACCTGAAGGAGCAGCAGGTTGTTACCTTCGAACGATGTTACATCTCAGAAGCGCAACCAGAACTGATCTACAAGGTTCGTGTATTGACGCCAATCGCTGACCTAGAAAAAGAACTAACTGTTCCCATTTGAACCATTCTTGATGATCGCTACAGGACTGTGCTTGGGCTGCAGCCGGGAGAACCCAAAAGCGTGGAGCCGATGCTGCGCGTCTAGCGCCAGAGAACGTGCGGCGGATCCACCAATCACTGCACCAGATGGTGGCCGACGTTCCGTGAAAGTGATAAGGCGGTGTGGATCGTGGATGAGATGGGTTTTCGCAAGAAAGGGACGCATTCGGTAGGAGTGGTGCGGCAATACTGTGGGGCAGGTAGGCAAAACAGGAGAACTGTCGGGTGGCAGTGAGTCTGTCCGTGAACACGAATCAGGCGAGGCTGCGTTCGCGACTAGGGGCTTGATGCCGTCAGTTTTAAGGCCGAATCCGTCGTATCCAGAGCATCGGCGAAGCCGAGTCTATACAGTCTCTCGACCAAGACCAGCTTCGACTTTTTTGACCTAACGCCGACGCAGGGTGCTGTCATGCTAACGAAGTCTCTGCAACGAGCCGCAGCGGCGGAGGTCAGATTCTCGTCGCGACGCGGTCGGGAGCGAGCCAGTTTCATGGCGACGCGTACGAGTTCGTTCGCAATACGGCCTTCAACGCCAATGACTTCTTCTCAAATTCCGCCCGCAGGGCAAGGCCTCCCTTCCACTACAACAACTTTGGATTCACTTTGGGCGGCCCGGTCTTCATCCCGCACGTTTATCGCAAGAACGAATCGAGAACGTTCTTCTTCGTATCGGAAGAGTGGCGGAAGAGCGGGCAGCCGTCAACCACAACTGCACTTGTCCCGACGGCGGCTCAGCTATCCGGTACGTTCACAGGTAATTTGAGCTCGGCAGCCGCCCCTGCCGGCTGCGTGACATACAACGCCGGCGCGAAAACATCCCAAATCAACCCTTCCTGCTTCAGCCAAAACGCAAGGGCTTATATAAGCAACGTGTATTCGAAGTTCGCCGGAAATGCGGTCAATGGGACTGAGTACATCACGAATTCCGTCGCCAGGCAGAACTTCCGGGAAGACCTGGTTCGCCTGGACCAAAACATCACCGATAAAGTGCATGTGTTTGGGCGCTTCATGCAAGATATCGTCCCCACCACTGAGCCCGGCGGACTGTTTGCGAGCAGCCCGCTGATCGGCATTTCCTCTACCGCCACCAACGCTCCGGGAAAGAATGTTGTGGCGAACGTCAGTTGGACCATTTCGCCGACGGTAGTAAACGAAGCGGCATTCAACTATTCCTGGGGTGCAATCAACAGCAATCTGACGGGGGTGATCAATTCGCCGGCATTCCTCGGCGCCCTTTCAGGAGGGCTTCCCTACAGCGACCCATACGGGAGAGTTCCCGGCGTCGCTATCAGCGGCTTCAGCGGTGTCGCGATACCGTCGGCACCCTACTTCGAGCGCAACATCGACAAGAATATCTACGACAATTTTTCGAAAGTGACGGGTAATCACTCGATTCGAGCGGGATTCACGCTTCAATCGATGACCAAAACGGAAAATGGTCCGAACCCTACGGACGGAAGCTTCTCATTTACGAGCATCAACGGCATTCCAGGCTCGGCATTCGCGAGCTTTCTGCTGGGCGACGCATCTACGTTCTCCCAGTCGAGCCGCGACATGATTCCGCACCTGGATTACACGAATTTCGAGGCATATGTGCAGGACGACTGGAAGGCGTCGCAGCGGCTGACGCTGAATTTCGGCCTCCGCTACAGCTACTTCCCTTCACCGAAGGATTCGAATAAGGTCTTAAATAACTTCGATCCCTTGCTCTACAATCCTGCAGCGGCCCCGGTGATCAATCCGGCGAACGGCAATTTCGTGGCCGGCCAGGGAGTTGTCCCCGCGACCTATGTAAACGGTATCGTTTTCGCCAACAATGCCTGCCCGGCCGCGAAACAACTCGCGTCAGTCGCGTGCTCGCCCTATGGCGATCTTGTGAATCCCAACTCAAACAACAACTGGGGACCACGGGTTGGCCTGGCATTCGATCCGCAAGGCAATGGCAAAACGGCCATCCGCGCCGGGTATGGGATCTTTTACGACCGGAGCCTCAACGGCATCTGGGAGCAGAACGCGTTTACTATTCCGCCGTTAGTGCAATCGACTACGATTGGCTATACAACATACGATAGTTTTGACCACCCTTTGTCGGGCAATACCAAAGTGCCTCTCGGACCGGCGCATTTCGACACGACCGGAGATCCAACCTTCAAAGTACCCTCTTACCAGAACTGGAGTTTTTCGATCCAGCGCGAAGTCACTTCGAATACGGTCTTCGAGATTGCTTATGTAGGCAGCAAGGGAACGCATCTCCTTGGCGAGGTGGATCTGAATCAGCCTACGCTGGCGGCGCGAGAGGCAAATCCGACGGTAGACGTCAATGCCATTCGACCGTACGTTGGCTACTCTTACATGAAAACAAGAGAGCCGCGATTCGACAGCAACTACAACTCTCTGCAGGTTTCGCTCAACCGCCGGGTCGCGACGGGCTTGAATCTCGGGCTCTCTTACACCTGGTCGAAGAATCTTAGCGACAACCCGGCGGACCGCGACTCCCCTGTTTACGACACATATAACTTCGGCCTGAGCTATGGACCGGCATCGCTCAACACACCCCAGATCTTCATCGCAAACTACGTGTATGACCTGCCATTCTTCCGCTCCCAGAAGGGCTTTTTCGGCCACGTGCTGGGAGGATGGGAGCTTTCTGGCATAACACGCGTGCAGTCGGGTCAATCACTGACGGTCACCCAATCCGAGGATCCGTTCCGAGCGAGCGATTGGGTCGCCGGTACGCCCGGCGTCTACCCTGGCGGGATCGGAATTGACCCAAGCCCGATTTCACCTCGTGCTGATGTCGTGTCAGGCGCGTCGCTCACGGGAGCTGGTACTGTCGCACAGTGGTTCAACACCAACGCCTTCGCACACGCGATCGGTCACTTCGGCACGGAAGGACGCGGCCTGTTTCTGGGCCCCGGGCTGCAAAACTGGGACCTGGCGGCAATTAAGAACGTCCAAATAGGAGAACGCGTGCGCTTCCAGCTTCGCGGCGAGTTCTTCAACGCCTTCAATCATACGAACTTCACCACCGTGAGTACGAATCTCGACAGCTCGACTTTCGGACGCCTCACAGCCGACTACAGCCCGCGCATTATTCAGCTCGGCGCGAAGTTGTACTTTTAGGCGCGCCCGCAGCCTCGATGCGGCAGCTTACTGTTAGGACCGCTTTTGAGTATTGTATTGCAACGCCAGTAAGTGTCGAGCGAATGGCGGGCCGGACTAATCCGGTCCGCCGTTAATCGGTTACACTTTTAGGAATCGCGACGCTTGTAACCGTCCGTGCTCAAGGAGGTGACACGTGCCATCACGAAAGATGGGTATATACTCCGGGCGTCCTCGTTCCATAAACACCTGGTAGATACTACAAAATTTGTTCTGCCCTCGGGATCAGCAATGTGCTGCGCTCCGGACAGATGGCAGCTGGCCGGATCTGTTGCTATTCGAATAGTGGGCGGAAGCACAAATGCTATTCGGGAACTGCCCCTAAGCTAACGGGTTTATCAACGCGTCCCCATACTACTACTTATGGGCAAATACCCTGTGGAAATGGGCTGCCTGCAACACCGCCAAAGCACTATGGCTTTGTCGCCCCATTCGCTTGTGGCTGTTTCTGCATGGTAAATGTCTTTAGATTGTCCTTTCCGACTAGGAACGTCCCTGTGTAGACACCAGTTGGATAGGGGGAGAAGGGATCCTGTTTGAAATTCGTCTCTGGGGAAGGCCGCTTGTGATGGTGTATGTCATCTAAGAGTTTCACCCCGAGATACGCCATCGTGTAAGGCCTTTGGGCAATCGTGGCCGCGACTAAACCTTGTTGGATCCAATTCAGAGTGCGCTGATCGGTATCCATCGCCATAATCGTCACCTTACCTGTCGCATTAGTCTCGTTGATGGCCTCGCCTACTTCCGGGCATGCGATCGCTTCCAGGCATACGAAAGCGTTAACCTGCGTCTTCGACGTGAGCAACTGTTTTGCTGTCTGGTACGCGATAGCTGGATCTCCTTGGATATCGACCGCTTGGATAATGTGAATGTCCGGATAATTCTCGAACACACTCTGATACCCTTGCCGCCGCTCCATTAAGTTGGCTTGTCCGGGATAGGTGAACATGACGACGTTCCCCTTCCCACCTAGCAACTTGACAAGAAGTTGTCCGCCCAATCTCCCAATTGCATAATTATCTGAACCGATAAAGAAAGGCCGTTTGCTTGTAGGTGCATCGGAGTCGATGGTCAGAACCGGTATTCCTTGCTGCAAAGCCGAATCGATATCGGTGGCCATCAGATTCGGATCAGCAGGGGAAATCAAGATTCCGGACGGTTTGTCCGCTATGGCGCCTTGGAAGGCCTCCCGTTCCCCTTTCGGGTCGTATCGGGTTGGGCCTACCATGTCTACTTTCACATGCATCTCTGCTCCGGCCCGACGGAGTCCAGCAAACGCCTCCTGCCAGTAAGGAATCCTGGTGTGGGTCGCAACGAGCACATAGCTCTCATTTGGTTCGTGGAGCCGCGGGGCGCAAGCTCCTAAAACAAGTAGGTAAGCTATTGCCGTAGGACAGAAAATGCCCTTGATCATGGGGAGATTCTATCTCGGTTTTTGGAGGCCCAGCAGGGCCGCTCCGCATCGCTGCAAACCGTTTCCACTCTCAGGAGCCGGAGCACGCCTGGGAGATATCTGGACGGGGCGAGCCGCTTGGCTCATGGCGATGGCCAGCTCGACCGGGGCTGGTGTTTCGCGAGAATTTGAAAGCAGCGTGCCGTGCGCTTGGACGATTAGCTCAATCTGCCGCGCCAGCGACTGCCCATTGAGCATTGGGCCAAGGGACTGCGATATCGTCTCGCCAAGCACCCCGACTGCTAGCTCTGAGATTGCTGGACATTCTGGCCCGCCCGCCTAACAAATCGATCACTCCCCGTTATCCATTTGCAGGGAACTGCCGCATGAGTGCCGTTCCGCTTGGGAATAAAAGTTCTCGCCATCAATCTTTAGGGAGCCAGATTAATTTTTTGGTTTTCAAAAAAGGCGTTTCGGCGTTACCTTGCTTGGCCGATGCTTTGGCAAGCCCGCAGCGCGATTCGATTGTCCCTGCAAAAAAAGTCGAGAGTGTGGCGACAAGCGACAAACGCGAGGGCGTATTCATCGATGCGTCCGCTCCTATTCGCGGGATGTTTGATCGCCAGGCGATCGGAATCGGGGAAGTCGAGTTAGAGCTGTCACGATACCGGGTCAGGAGTGGCCATTCTTAAGTCCTGCGCTCTTTGCTCAGAGGGGAAACGCGATCACGCAGCCCGACGTCCGTAATGATGATGGAGGCCGCCAACGTCCGCCGCCTCCATAATTTCACCGTCGGTGAGCGGCTTACTCTTCGTCATTCCGGGCGTCTTTGTCCAGCGATAGATGAGTTCTCCAATCAAGGGAATACGCACAATAAGCCGACAGGATGCGACGCAGAGAGCTCTCATTGAACACAACCACATGATCGAGACATTCGCGGCGAATCGAGCCGATGACCCTCTCCACATAAGCACGTTGCCAGGGAGCGCGGTGGCGATAGCACTTGTTTGATGCCCGTTCAACAAACTCCCTCGCAAAGCTCCGATCGGTCGCGCAGCAGATAACGTGGCGCGCTGTCCCACGGAAAGGCATTGCGAAGTTGCTGTACCGTCCACTCCGCTGTGGGATGAGCGGTGACGCCAAACTGGAGAATGCGCCGACGGTCGTGTGCCAATACGAGGAAGACGTAGAGCACTTGAAACCGGAGCGTCGGCACGGTGAAAAAGTCCACCGACACCATGCTCTTAACGTGATTGTCCAGGAATGTTCGCCAAATCTGTGAAGGAGGCTTTCTCCGGCGTAGCATGTATTTGGCGACGGTCGGCTCGGTAATCTCGATTCCGAGTGTGAGAAACTCGCGTGGATACGCGGTGCACCCCACAGCGGATTATTACGGCTGATCATTCGGATCAAATCACGAATTTCCTTCGGGACAGCGGAACGCCCGCGCTTCCCGCGCCGGATTTTCCAACTCCAAGAGACGGAACCCCTTCCGATGCCAGGCAATGACCGTTGCTGGTTTGACGATCAGCAGGGAAAATTTCCAGTGACTCCAAACACGACGCAACCAGACCCAGAACATCCGATCAGCCGGCGTCAGTTTTTGCGGTTTCGGCGCAGAGCGACGCAGCACGGCGAGTTGATGCCTCAAGGCAAGGTTCTCGAGCCGCAGTTCTGCCGCGGTCTTGCACAACGAGGACAAAACGCCCAGCACTCTAAGCAGTTGTTGGCCGGCCAACCTCAAGCGCACGCAATATTTGATCAAGCTCAATGATTGCAGGCAGATCGGAATATTTTGGAGGGACACGCGCTCGTCTGTTCGCGAACGAGGCGAGATGAGTCCTCACAAACGCGCTATCATGCGCTGATCCAAGTTGACGGGAGTCGGCGTTGCAGAGATTGGACACTAGCCCCTTGTACGTCACCTTGATTGTTCATGAAGATCGCACTTGGGAAGTGGACTTTTGGGAGTAAGCGACATCGGTGAGTGCCTTGGTGATGATGCGCTATTCGCGCGGGGTGGCAGGCTCGGTGTTCGTTAGCAAGAACAGGCATGTCGGCTGTCATACATACTGGAATCCGTGCCTCTCGGCAGAAGAAATGTACTCTGCAACACTTGCGGCTCCGTCAAACCAGGACTTGCAGTTCCGAGCACCGATCTCACACCGCACTTGGGACACTTGCCAGGTTGAGATTAATGGCAATCGGGGTCCATCGGGCAGACCCAATCACGGTTGTCGCCCGGGTCGGTGGTTTGCTCAGCGCGTAATGCGCACGACCTTGCGCTCAGCAGCGACAGACAAGTTCGTCGAGTCACGTCGCTGTCACTGCGTCGCATCGAGACGGTTTACTTCTTGCTTGGGTGTTTGCGGCACATCATCGGCAAAAGCCAGCCAGAAGCCCATCATCTCTTCATTGCTCGGTTCGCCCCAGCGGACTGCTTTCGTCGCATCCGGATTTAGCGGATTATTCACTGAATTATCGAAATAGGCGGTGGTGACCAGCTTTGTGCCTTTCGGCATCACATACTGATGCTTGAGGAAATAAGTTTCCTGCCAGCGAAAATCGTATTTCGGAACATTGAAGATCATTTCATGGCGACCATCTGGGTAAATGGCTTCTGTGGTCATGCTCTTGCCACGAAAATGCATGTGTGCAGTGTAAGCCACAACGGTAAGATCTTTTGGCAGGGTGAAGCAGGAAGTGACTTTGTGCGCATTATCGCCCGGTGGAATCAGGAAGTAGTTGTTCCAGATCTCGTACTGCGCAACTTCGTGGGCGACGGGCCTTTCCGCAAAGACAAGACCAATGCTGGTGCGGTCCTTCACGGGTTCCTTCAAACGATTGCTGTAATGCACTTGAAATTGCAAATAGGAGCCCGCCGGAATTTTCAGCGCGTAGCCGGGCGGACGAACTTCTGCTAAGTGGCCTGGAAGATAAATGCCCGCCACGTGATTTAGATACCCTTGCGAAAAACTTTCTAACCCAGGCACCGTGCTGGGTGCGCAACCGTCATCCGACACGGGAGCATCAGGCTTGAGGTGATTCACTTGGCCGGTGCGAAATTCGAATGGCCCGAGGTTCTCTCCGGGTTTCTTACCGGTCGGAACCTTGTCTGCGGCAATCACGCTCACCGTCGCATGATGCACCACACGCCGGTCGCCCGGAATTACTTCAGCTGCCCGAATCCAACGATCTTCCTTGAAGTTGGTGGGCACATAAATATATTCGTAGTCATCCTGATTGGCGGCGGCTACGGTCTGCTCGGGAATAGCCAAAATCAGATCAGGCTTGATATGCCAACTGTTGTTGTACTCCGGAAGGGGAGGCAGGTCTTCCGGCGATCCTTCCTTCGCGCCGCCTTTCACCCAGGCGTCGATTGTCGCGATGTCTTGCTCGGATAAACGGGGATCATTAATGTACTCGCCTATGTGCGGGTCAGCGTGCCACGGCGGCATGACCCGCTGAACAACGGCTTCACGGATTGCAGCTGCCCAAGGCCGAACTTCCCCGTAAGTGAGCAGCGACATGGGCGCAATGTCGTTCGGGTGATGGCAAACCGCGCAATGTGCGTAGAGGATGGGAGCGACATCCTTGTTAAACGTGACCTGCGGCGGCGTGTCCCCCGCCGGCAGCGCGATTCGGGGGGCCAAAAAAAGTAGACTGATCAGGAGTGTGCTGTGGCAATTCAATCGGGACGCCATTCGAGCTCCTCTCGCAGGTTATCGTAATCAATGGCGAGCAGGAACACCCGCTCAACGATGAACGCCGGAGATGTGTTCGTGAATTCACTGTTCGCATAAGCTATTATCGTTGGGTCTTGCTGCCCGAAAACGTAGCGAACCCCCTTTGTGTGATCGATTGCACAGTGACCGCGGCATCAAGTCGTGCCCCAAGCGTGGCGAAGGCAGGCTTCGGACCGTTCCATCGTAACTGCTCCACGTCGTCGAAAAGGGCGATGTCCGTTTGGAGGGTTGCGAGCCTGCGGAAAAGCAACGCTCGGTCGTACTGGCTGTATAGCGTATGCGCGAGAGCACTCGCGTTGGCAGCGTTTACATGCCATTCGCGCCAATCCCTAGGAATGAGTTCTAGATGAGAATACTTGGCAAGAATGGCCGCTGACGATATCGAACCCCATCCGGGAAGGCCTGGGTAACCATCGGCCGAGTCGCCCACAAGAGCAAGATAGTCCGGAATTGATCTCGGAGGTACACCGAATTTTCTGATCACGCCAGCTTCATCGATCAGGACGCGTTTCCGGCGATTCAATTGGACGATGCGCGTACTTTGCACGCATTGGGCGAGATCCTTATCCGGGGTACAGATGACCACCTGTTCGACACGCGGGTCGCGGGCTGCCGCCGCAGCTGCGGCAGCGAGCGCATCGTCCGCCTCGAATTCCACCATCGGCCACACGACAATGCCGGCCGCCAAGAGCACCTCTTCGAGCAAAGTGAACTGAGCCAAGAGTGCAGGATCAATGCCTTCCCCCGTCTTGTAGCCGGGCCACATTCGATTGCGGAATGACTCGATCACGTGATCGGTCGCAACGCCGATGTGGGTGGTGCCGCTCTTGAGCATGCCCATAACCGAGGCGAGTACGCCTCGCGCTGCAGCAACTTCAAAACCGTCCCGGTCCTTTGCGGAAGGTAATGCGTAATAATGCCTGAACAACTCGTAGGTGCCGTCGATGAGATGAATCTTCAGAATGTGCCTACCGTTTTCACATCAAGGTTACGACCTAGAATAGCCGGCTGAGATTCCATCTTTATAAAAGTGTCCCGGCACTAATCCTTTATCAGCCGGGAAACGCTTACCGCTCACCGGCTGCGACTGCACCGGAAAGTATAGCGAGTTTTTCGTAGCTTAGTAGCACTAAAGGTGCCGCGGTGCCTCGGTACGCTGCCCCCACTGCGGCTGTTCCAAGGCCTAACTGCCCGATACTCGTTAAGTTTCAACCGGCGCGTACAATCGAAGGCGGTACTATGAGTGATCTTGCCGAACGGCTTGGGTTCGTCTCTCCAGACCAAATCGAGTCAATCATACACGGTGCATGTCCTTGCCACGCATTGTGGTTTCCTCATAAATCTGCTCACTCTTTTTGAACGGACCCATGACGCGCGTCCGCGCACCTGTCTGGAAATTTCGCATCTCGTTGCCGTATGCGAATGTTCCTCCTGGTCGCCTCCGGCACCCAGGAGTTCGCTCTCTTGCCCAAAGACGCCGGATTTGAAAGGCTCGGAACCCAGGTGACAAAATGGAAATGTTTGTTAATATGCTTAATCGCTAACAGGCAGGGAATTTGACATTGTTTTCTCGGGATCGCACGGTCGGCTTATTCAAATGCTCCAGGAGGATGGTGGCGCATGAAATCGAAAAGAGGTCCCGGTTCGCGGAAGCAAGCTCACCTTGGTTCGGATAAGCGCAAGCCTGTTAAATTCTCTAAGCCCCAGCCAGGTCCGCAACCTGTTTTGTCCTCGCCGCCCGGCGCGAGCGTCGTCATCGCCAGAGGCTCTTTTGAGCACGTCGTTATCATCCTTAAGGAAAACCATACCTTTGACTGCTACTTTGGGACTTTTCCCGGCGCCGAGGGAAGCTCGACTCTCGCGCACGCTTCCGACCCACCGACAGGGGCTTTTTCTAACAATCACGTTGCCTGGCTCGCGCGCGTTACCAAAGCTGTGCGCAAGCAATACCACCAGGCCGACATCGCGTCCTACTGGGCCTACGCCCAGCAGTTCACGCTCTGCGACCATTTCTTCACCGACGTTGCCAGTGATTCCACTCCCAACCATCTGATGCTGATCGCCGCCGCCTCACCGGTGATTAACAATCCGAGTTCCGGCACCACACCCTCATTCAGTCTGCCGTCGTTGCCAAGTAACCTTCAGGCGGCGGGGCTCACCTGGCGGAATTATGGGGGGGTTGCCTTCTCCTACATCGCCCAACTCAAGAACAGCCCCTGGACTGTAGCGTCGCAACAGTTCGCCACAGATGCTGCGGCCGGAAAGCTGCCGTCCGTATCCTGGGTCTATGCGCCGCATCTCCAAAGTGAGCATCCTAACGACAACGTGGCTTACGGCATGCAATGGACAGTGGATCAGGTGAATGCGATCGTCCAAGGCGGTTTGTGGAACAAGACGGTAACCTTCATTACTTGGGATGACTGGGGCGGGTGGTATGACCATGTGACGCCACCCAACGTCGAGCAATGGACCGACCGAACTCAGTTCCGTTACGGCTCGCGTGTGCCCTGCCTGGTGATTGGCCCTTATGCAAGAAGCGGTTATATTTCGAAGACGCTGCATTCCTTTGTCAGCATTCTGAGGTTCTGCGAAGAGAATTTCGGCGTTCCGTCGATCAACCAGCGCGACGGCTCGGCCGACAACATGTCGGATTGTTTCGACTTCGCCCAAATGCCGCTCGGTCCGCCCAAGTAGGTTACAAACCCATTCAGCAGTCACAACTGCTGAAGCACGCGGGCTATGATGTTGGCATCAACCGGCCAGACCACTGGCCAAATAGTCGGCGAGTCTTCCTGTTGGCTGCCGGCCCGCTGGTCAGTCTGATCGGGGGCGCAAGGAAACGTTAAATACTCGTTCATACTTGTGTTGTGAAAACGACTCGTGCGATCCAGCACATCAGCGCAGTGACGTTGGCCGTCCGTGACATGGCTCGTTCCATCGAATTCTACGAGAAGCTTGGATTCGAGTTGCTGTACGGCGGCGATCGTGCGGGGTTCAGTAGTTTGAATGCTGGCGAAGCTTTCGTCAACTTGGTCGCGAGTTCGGAATACGACCACAGGTGGTGGGGCAGAGTCATTTTCCGAGTTGATGACGTGGATGGGCAGCATCGGGCATTGCGGGAACAAGGGCTAGAGCCTCAGCAGCCGAAAGATGCACCTTGGGGTGAACGTTTCTTTCATGTCCTTGATCCGGACGGGCATGAGCTTAGCTTTGCAGAGCTGTTGCCGCCGCGAGCATGAGTTCGGTGAGCGCCAGGCTGAGAAATGCAGCAGCTGATCTGATCCAAACCGACTTCGGCCTGCCAATTCTGGCACTGAGCATCACAGCGGAATGATGCCAGGTTCGCCAGACCAGGTCTACATTACCTCTTCAGGTCAGCCGCATCGCGGCGATTGGATCAGCGCAGATGCCAAGCGGCGAGCGTCGCAACTGCTTCGCGACGGCCTAGATCCGGCTGAATCGCGAGTTCCAGGACGGACACAGCGTTCAAATCAATCGCATAATCTTCAATTTCCGTTGTTGAGCCGGTCGGGCTAAAATTCCATTGTTGGCGGACAATTTCTTTCGCCGGCTCACCTGCAACAGGTGACCATCGAAGAGTGAACTCCTGTGTTCGCTCGCACCCGGCTTCATGAAAACGAAGTTGAATGCGATGCAGCGATATAGGTTCATCAAAAATAATCCGGATCTGCTGTTCACCTTTCTGACAAGCTCGCCAGCCAGGCCCGCCTTTCCGACCGAAAGCAGATTCAATGGGAAACCTGGGATCTTCTGACGTTACCTCCACGGTGGCGATCTGTTCGAGATCAAGCCAGCCTTGGTCCGATTCGCCGCGTGGCTCGGCGAGGTGCGTCTCCACTATCCTCTTTCGCATAATCCTATTCTTGCTGCAGCACGATGCATTCAGGTCCAGCCAGGCTGTTGCTCACGAGGAGCAAAGAACGCCCGCCGATCAGAGTTAAGAGAACGGTTTGCGCGTGATGCTGAGATTAGCGGATTGAAGAGGATTCGAGCGGTTCATCTTAAATGCTCATCTCTGATCGAAGAGCGGATCGCTCGTTCTGTAGACCTCGTGCTCCACTCAGTGTGGGAGGCCACACGGCGCAGAAGTGCCTCGAATCTTCGATCCGATCTCAAAGAATCCAGACAGGGGTCAACTTTAAGAACTTCAGCCCTGGGTCATGCTGCTGATAAGCTACGGCTGGCGCCCTATCACCGCCGCCCAGGGGGCGATCCTGCCTGGCTCATCACGCTCCGCGTCCGCTATCACGCTAAAATGCATCGTTCGCGCAAGTTGCGGCGCTACGAACCGGAGCGCTCCTCGAACTCTGGGCCGAGCAGCGTGCCGGTCGGCGGCTGCAAGGCCAGCTTCCGCTGACGGAGGAAGAGGCGGCGTGAACCCCGGTTTGGTAAACCAGGACCTCGGGAATCACCTAAAACCGGCCAACGATAATCACCTGAAAACCGGCCAATAGGCAGTCTGATCCGGGACATTGATCCAGGCGGAGGAATACCCTCCGTCAACGTGAGCAATGCCTTGAGCAGGGACAAGAGAGAGCAAGTAAT